>PLHQ01000127.1 GCA_003138975.1 Acidobacteriaceae bacterium
GCCAATGAGGAAGAACTTGCTGCCCATTTCGAGCAGGCGGGAAAAGCGAGCAGCGTCAGATGGCTTGCCGTTCGGGTAAGGATCGATTACCTACTCTCGTCCGCCATGAAGACCGCTGAACAGGATGTTAAGAAAGAGTCGCCGAAGACCACGGGAAACCCGATAGCAGAAACATCTCGGGAAAGGGAAACTCACGAAGATACTCTCGACATACCAAAGACTGCTGCCAGCAGCAAGCCTGTCGCAGACGACACTGGTGCGGGTGCGAAAAACGACCAAAACCAGCAAGGCGAAGAAGACAGTCAAACGAGTAAAAAAGCGGCAGAAAATGCAGCCTGAGAACCCGGTCGGTACTGATCTATTGCAAAAACACTACAACCATACAAACGAAAGTGCCTCAGACTCATAGAGTCAAAGACGCCCGTCGAACAGTCCTTCCTCGAAGTCTACTCAAATCACAGGCTAGTCTGGCTTGCCGAGTGGAATGGCTCCGACGTGCTATCGAATGTTCGGGGCTGCGCACTTCCAACTATGAGAAAGGATCGTCCTGAATCTGGGCGAGTTCCACGGGACGCGAGCATTCCTCGTCATCGTTCGCCACGTGATTGATCCGAGTGCTGACGGGATAGCACCGCATCAACTGGGCGTCGCAGGGCTTCAACAGATCGGACGCCGCGCTCACATCCTTCATGCCGGGATCGAGCCAAAGCTCGTAGGCATCTGGATGAAGGATGCTCCCGGTATCGGTTTTGCCGGTTAGGAAAGTTGGCGATATAGATTTCCGATCTCGGCTCAAGCGGACGGATGCTTCAGAACGTCTGCCAGTGCATGTATCCGCATTGAGTCGGCCGGGGTCTTCGCGGTTGCTGCGCTCTTTTCCAACGAAGGCACCATGCCCTTCAATTTCGCCATGTTGCTCTTGCTCATGTGCGACCTCTCTGCGCTTTTGATCGCCTTCTGCAGCTCTGCGATTCGGCTTGCAGGCAGAGCCTGCGACCTCGACAACTGGTCCACGTACGCTTTCGCCACGACCAACTTTGCAGGCCACTCGATCTTTTGTTGGTTCTGTACATTCAGGTCAGCCAGCAGAACCGTCTTGGCTGCGTCGATTTCGTTCTGCGTCAGAAATCTGGTCGGCATCAGTTGAAACACGTCCAATCCGCGCGCAATCTCCGAGCCGTATATGTAGCCGTTGTACCAATACGCGGACCAATCGCCTCCGAGCACCAACATTTTCGGATCAATGGGGCCGCGATCGAAGTAGGCAATCTCGAAGGGGTTCGCGGGATCGGTGAAGTCCATCACTGAGATCCCGCCCTGGTACCATGCCTGCACTAGAATATCTCGGCCGGGAACCGGAATCAGAGAGCCGTTGTGGGCCACGCAGTTCTCGGTGTCGCCCTGCGCGGCTGGCAGCTTGTAGTAGTTCGCGAAACTCAGCTTGTCGTCCTTTAGACGGAAGATCGCATCGGCACCCCACTTGTTCGGGTCGTTCGGACGGCAGCGCGCCCCTAGGCCACCGCCCCACTCGTCGGTGAACACGACTTTGCTGCCATCGTTCGAGAACGAAGCCGAATGCCAGTAGGAGTAGTTCGGATCATTCACGGCATCCACACGCTTCGGATGTACCGGGTCCTTGATGTCAAGCAAAATTCCGTTCCCGGAGCACGCGCCCGCTGCTAACCCGATCGCTGAGTACACGGTGATGTCGTGGCACTGGTTGGTGTCTGCCGGCTTCTCCGAGCCCTTCTTGCCATGGGTGCCGCCGTTATTCAGGCCGTTGATCGCGCCCGTGCGCGCATCGATAAATACCCGCGGACTCGATACGACCTTCGCGTCCTGCGGCGCAGCCACTGGAACTTTGATCACATCGATGCGAAACAGCGCCGTATTCGGATCTTTGTCCGGTTTTTCCCCGGAGCATCCGGCCAGTTCTTCCGGCTGACGCACAAACGAGGTCCCCGACACGTAGATGTAGACATTCTCCTTGTCGTTCGGATCGAACACGAGGGTATGCGTGTGGGATCCGCGGCACGTCTGCACCGCTGCGACCTGCTTTGGATTCTTGATGTCGGAAATGTCGAAGATTCGTACGCCGCGGAAACGGTCCTTTTGCGCTACCGGGATGTGGCGCTTTTTTTCTTTGTCTTTGTCCTCGCCTGCGGGTGGGGGAGGTTCCGGCGGAAATCCCTCAACGCCACAATCCAGACGTCCATTCGGCATCTCTACGGACATAAACATCAGATTTTTGTATACCGACACATCACCCTGTCCGCCCGGGCAGACCATCGACGTCAGCAATTTCGTGTTCGCCGGATTGGAGATGTCGTAGATGCTCATGCCATAAAAATTTCCCTGGAACAGGTGGTTGCCTTGGAAGGCAAGGTCCGAGTTGGCAAAAGCAAGTTGCGCGATCAGCAAATGCGCTGGCTTTGGGATCTTTTTGTTGTTCCCCATGCCGAGCCGCCCGACCATCGTCTCCACCTTCGGATCATCGGGATCCGTGGCTCCGAGTTGAAACGCGTCCGGCTTCTTGAGCAGCAGGAGGTGCTCGATGCCCATCGAAGTTTCACCCGCGTTATACAGTCCTGGTGCCAGCTGGGCGCGCGGATCGTTCGCATCCGACCCCGCCATCCCCGGTGGCAGCGTTGGGGCAGGCTCTGGAGCGAATGGATTCTCCTCTTCGTCCTCAGCGTCCTTCTCGGAGTCGGACGGCGGGCTCGCGGGCTTTTGCGCCTGTTCCTGTGGCGGGGCCGCGGGCGGCGCCGCTTGTGCCTGCGTTCGGTTTACAGCGAAACCAAAGATAAGAGCGATCCCCCCCACACACAGGGCAAGGCTGGGCAATCGGTTCATCGTTTCTCCTCTAGTGTCTCTTTCTTCAACATGGTCTCCATGATTCGTATCTCGGCTCGTTGCGTATTGTCCGCATCGGTCGCGAAGTTGAACAACTCGGCGTCCTGTCCGGCTCCTGCGGTGTCGAATAGATCTTTCACCATGGTCAACGCGCCGTTGTGATGTTGAATCATCCCCACCAAAAATAAGTGGTCAAACTCGATGCCATTCGCCTTCCGCAGCGCCTCCATCTGCTGGGGCGTAAGCATTCCGGGCATCCGTGCCATCGGCTCGTGCGACATATCCATGCCCGGCATTTTAGGCATCGCCTTCGGAACTGATTCGCCCCTGGACGCCAGCCAGCGCTTCATGAACTTGATTTCGTCCGACTGCGAGCTACTGATACGTGCCCCCAATGAACGCACGTCTTTGTTCTGCGTATGCGACGGAATCATCGCCGTCATCTCTACCGCTTGTGCATGATGCAGGATCATGCCCTGCATGAACCCCACGTCCGCTGCCGACCGTGGCGGCAGGATTGCCCGCGTCGAAGACGGTAGCGTTTTGCTCGGCGCGCCCGGCGCACCCGGTTGCACCACCACAGGCTTCGCCGGATCAGCCTGCTGTGCGCGCGCAGCGGGGGAGAAGAAAACTGCGGAAACGCTCGCGGCGAGCAATGCACGCATTACAACTCCTCGCGTAGAGCCAGGCTTGGGCTTGCGCTCGCGGCGAAAACTAACCTGCCTCCAGTTGGGTGTGAGAGGGAAGATCTTCATTTAGACGAGGACGAAATCTTGTCACGAAATAGGAAATTTTCAAAGAGGAAAAGATGAGCGAGAGCCGGACTGGTGCGAGCTCGGACACCGCTGGTCAAGATAGCACGCGGACTCGCCAGGTCATATATGGAGAGAGTTCACATCCACTCATCGGCAGGAGTTCCCAGGTGATGTGGTGGGCGAAATAACGCCATCGCACTCACTTGAACGCCTGTTCTCAACAGTTACTTCCGAATGCCCGTCATCCGCCCATAATTCTCGGCAAGCATCTCGTGAAACTGCCGCTTGCGACGATCAACGGTGAACGGTGAGCGACTTTTTTCTGCGACCCTTCGCTATTGTAGTTGTGCGTACTCTGCCGTCTCTCGCTTCGGCAAAGGTCGCTCGCCGCAAGAATGGTGGAGGCTAAGATAAAGAGTTCCTTTACTTCAATCCTTCCACGAGATAGAGGTCTGACAGGATACGGTGATAGCCATACAGGCATGACTTACCGTCCGTCGTGAGAAGGATGGGACCAATGCGGCTTACGCCCGCTGAGTCGGAGGGCATGAGATCTTTCCACAGAATCTTGTGGCCGGTCGACAAATCCAGTCGATAGACTTTGGCTGGCAGATCTTCCGGCTTGTAGACATAGATTGCCTTGGCGCTCCAAGTTCTACCGGCGGCGACAAACTCGGTCCATGTGAAACTGTTGCGCCTATTGGTAAAGGCGGCATGGGGGCGCGCGATGCGCCCCCGCGAGCCAGGAAAAGCGACGACTTCGGTTTAGCCGATCCAAACAACAGCAAACGGCACGAAGTTGAAAGCTTTCTTTTTCGCCGAGCTCAGGCAAGGTCGTAGCGATCAAGGTTCATTACCTTGTTCCACGCAGCCGCGAAGTCCTTCACAAACGCCTCCTTCGAGTCGTCACACGCATAGACTTCTGCGATTGCTCGGAGCTGGGAGTTCGAACCGAAGAGGAGATCGACGCGCGTGCCGGTCCACTTGATTTTGTCCGTCGCCCGATCGCGCCCCTCAAACACGCCATCGGATGTAGAGGAGGCTTGCCACTTCGTATTCATGTCGAGCAGGTTGACGAAGAAATCATTCGTCAGGGTCTCGGGCCGGTTGGTGAGGACGCCGTGTTCGGCTTGCCCGACGTTCGCATTCAGGGCGCGCATGCCGCCGACGAGAACCGTCATCTCGGGGCCAGTCAGTGTCAGCAACTGCGCCCGATCCACCAGCAACTCCTCAGCCGACAGGACCTGTCCGCTTCGGAGATAGTTGCGGAATCCGTCAGCGACCGGCTCCATTACGGCGAATGAGTGCACGTCGGTCTGCTTCTGCGAAGCGTCCGTGCGCCCCGGCGAGAAGGGAAGCTTTACTTTGTGCCCGGCCCTTTTCGCAGCTTCCTCGACGGCTGCGCAGCCGCCCAACACTATCACGTCGGCGAGCGAGACCTTCTTCCCTTTGTTCCCGTTGGACTGCGAGCTGTTGAACTCCTTTTGGATCGCCTCCAGCTTCTTGAGAACCTTCGCCAGTGCGGCCGGCTGGTTCACTTCCCAATCCTTTTGCGGCGCGAGACGAATGCGCGCCCCGTTCGCCCCACCCCGCTTGTCGGAGCCACGGAACGACGCCGCCGATGCCCAAGCCGTGGTGACCAGTTGGGAGATCGACAGTCCGGATGCGAGGATCTTCGCCTTCAGAGCAGCAATGTCCTTCTCCCCGACCAATTTATGATCCACGGCGGGAACAGGGTCTTGCCAAACCAGAGACTCCTTCGGAACAAGCGGGCCAAGGTACCGCGAGATGGGCCCCATGTCGCGGTGGGTCAGCTTGAACCACGCCCGCGCAAACGCGTCCGCGAACTGATCCGGATGCTCGTAGAAGCGCCGTGAAATCTTTTCGTAAGCCGGGTCGAGCCGCAAGGCGAGGTCAGTGGTCAGCATGGATGGCGCATGACGCTTCGACGGATCGTGCGCATCCGGCACCGTACCGTTGCCTGCGCCATTTTTCGGTCTCCACTGATGCGCACCGGCCGGGCTCTTGGTCAGTTCCCATTCGTAGCTGAACAGGTTCGTGAAGAAGTTGTTGCTCCACTTCGTAGGCGTCGTGGTCCAAATGACTTCCAGGCCGCTGCCGATCGCGTCACCGCCTTTGCCCGTGCCAAATTTGCTCCTCCAGCCGAGGCCCTGCTCCTCGATGCTGGCGGCTTCCGGCTCTGGGCCCACCAGTGCCACATCGCCAGCGCCGTGGGTTTTGCCGAAGGTGTGACCGCCGGCAATGAGCGCAACAGTCTCCTCGTCATTCATCGCCATGCGGGCGAAAGTCTCTCGGATATCCCGTGCCGCGGCAACCGGATCCGGCTTTCCATTTGGCCCTTCTGGATTCACATAGATCAGACCCATTTGCACAGCCGCGAGCGGATTCTGAAGGTCACGGTCGCCGCTGTAGCGCTCGTCTGCCAGCCACTTGCCCTCAGGACCCCAGAAAATGTCCTCTTCGGGCTCCCAGACGTCCTCGCGCCCCCCGCCAAAACCGAACGTCTCAAAGCCCATCGAATCCAAGGCGACGTTACCGGCGAGAATCATGAGGTCGGCCCAGGAGATTTTCCGCCCATACTTCTGCTTGATCGGCAACAACAGTCGGCGCGCCTTGTCGAGGTTCACGTTGTCCGGCCAGCTGTTGAGCGGCGCGAAGCGCTGCTGACCGGCCCCGGCCCCGCCGCGGCCGTCGCCGATGCGGTACGTGCCCGCGCTGTGCCACGCCATACGAATGAAAAGCGGCCCATAGTGCCCAAAGTCGGCCGGCCACCAATCCTGCGAGTCCGTCATCAAGGTATTCAGGTCCTTGATCACGGCATGCAGGTCGAGGCTCTTGAACTCTTTCGCGTAATTAAATTCCTTGCCCATCGGATCGGACTTTGGGGAATGCTGGTGCAGGACCTTCAGATTCACCTGATTCGGCCACCAATCAACATTCGCGTGAGATTTGCGAACGCCGTGCGCTACTGGGCACTTCGATTCGGTTGCGGTGTTTTTTTGCTTAGCTTCGGGGACAACACTCCCCGATGAAGTCGCGAGTGTATTTTCCATATATTTTCTTCCTTTGAATTTTGACTAGGTACTGCGTAAAAAAAATTACTTTTTGGCGGCGCAGCGGCGGCAGAGGCCAAAGACCTCGACCAACGGCTGCGTCAGATCAAAGCCATCCGGCAGATGCCGGGATAGCCGTTTGAAATCGATGAACTCTCCTTCGATGTCCCGCACCGATTTGCAGCGCGAGCAGACCAGGTGATGATGAGGTTTGAGATTGCCGTCCACGCGCAAGGTGGACGCATGAGGAGTAACCTCTCGCAGCAACCCACACTCGATGAAAAGCCGCAGATTGTTGTAGACCGTGGCGAGAGAAATGGATGGAATGCGGCGCCGGACCGTGGCGTAAATGTCTTCCGGGGAATAGTGTCCGTGGGAAGCGATGACGGCCTCAAAGACCACCTGACGCTGGTGCGTGACCGCCAAACCGTGCTCCGCGGCCAGCTCACGGAACTGTTCATGGGTGAGGCGCATGATTATCGGATGAGAATGATTATAAACCATCCAGAGCAGTGTCAACCGAAATCTTTCCTGTAAGCTCGAGGGATGGATCAAAGCGTATAGTGGCAAAACGCTGAAAACAAATGACCGTATCAACGCCTAGTTCGAACCTCGGCCGACATGTGTTTGGAGTGGCGGCTTTGGCCTTTGGCCTCATCACGCTGGCCTGGCACGACTACAACGACTGGCATCAACTGCGTTACATCGTGTACGCCGCCGCCGCTGCCCAGATCTTCGGCGGCGCTGTGATTCAGGTCCGTCGGATCGCGAAAACGGGCGCATCCGTGCTGGGTGCGGCTTATCTTGTCTTCGCCTTACTGTGCGTGCCACAAATCGTCGCTGCACCGCAGATCTACAATAGCTGGGGTAACTTCTTCGAGCAGTTCTCTCTCGTGACCGGAGCGGCGATGGTTTATGCGCGCTTGTCGTCTGCATGGTCGCCGGAAACGCTTCCTCGGATCGGCCGCATTCTTTTGGGCATCTGTGTCGCTTCCTTTACCCTCGAACAGGCGATTTATCTTGGCGCTACCGCCAATCTTGTTCCGAAGTGGGTTCCGCCAAGCCAGATGTTTTGGGCGGTAACGACGACTGTTTTGTTCGCACTCGCGGCGGTGGCTCTTCTTGCAAATCGAATGGCGCTTCTCGCGGCTCGCCTACTGACCGTGATGGTCGCGAGCTTTGGGCTACTCGTGTGGGTACCGTTGGTTCTTTCGGATCCCCGCAATCATACGAATTGGAGCGAAAACGCCGAGACCTTCGCGATTGCCGGAGCAGCATGGATACTCGCCGATCTCCTCGGCGAGCATCGGCCTTAGTGACCATTTCCCGCGATGATGTGAGGTGGGCCAGCCGCGGCCCGTGCCGGGGCTTACGGAGGCGGACGTCCTTGCCCAGTGGAGCGCGGACGAGCGCGCCGGTTCAGCAGAAACGAATCGAACGCGCCCGTCAACCAGCTAGATTGACAACTATATCGTGCAACGATATAGTTGTTTCCACAGAAGGAGGACACCCATGAAAAACTCAAACGCTTTTGCGATTTCCATCTTCATCGCGACTTTGGTTCCAGGTGTGGGGTTGCTGCCGGCTTGGGGCCAAGGCGGGAATCCGCCAGCCAGCACCAAGGAAAGCGGGGAGACTTCGGGCCACGGCTACACTGCCGTGGAACAGATCTCGGGAGATGTCGAACAACAGATCAGGACTCTGCACGATCGAGGCCGGCACGCGGCATTAAAGGGCGATGCCGGCTTTTTTGAGAAGCACCTGGCCGCTGGCTACTTCGGAATTGGCGGCGATGGAAAGTTGAGGACGAAGGCGGAGTCGATTCAGGACTTCAAGTCGGGCGACATCAAGTACGAATCCATCGACGAACGCGACGTGAAAGTAAACACGTACGGGAACACCGCTGTCGTGAACTCCATGGCTTCGGTCAAACTGATCGCCAATGGCAAGCCGATCGGGGGCGATTATCACGCAACGTTCGTGTATGTGAAGCAGGGAGGCGACTGGAGAGAAGTCGCGTTCCAGTCAACGCCAGTGGCACCGGAGGGCCGGTGAACCAGCGTGACACAACAGCGATCAGCGTCAGTTGCGGCGACAGACACACTTAGCGGAGGAAGCCCTAAGTTGCGGGAAGTGGGGCTTTTCTCAGCTCACGATCGGAGGATTCTTCAGGCATGATTTGGCAGTGACGAGCTTCCCTCAAAGTGCCGCCAGCCGCCGTTGGATCGGGAGGAAGTACAGGGCCGGCAGAATGAGCCTGGGAATAATGCGGAGAACCGGCATTGGTGCGAATCGCGACGCCGAGAGTCCTCACTGGTCTTTATGCTTCCTGGCATCGACAGGCCCTAGGCTTGTCTCCTGGCTCGCGAAGTTGCCCTGGCCGGGACGTCTTTGCCCCTCTTGCTCGTGGGAATCACACCCCTCAGCGCCGCGATGAGAGCAGGTCCGCGCATGCGGAGTTCTGCTCGATGGTGTAAGGAAAGCCCGCGCAGCACCTTTTCACCCTTTGGCGTCAAGGAAAGCAATACTTCGCGGCCGTCTTCACCACCGCGGCGTCGCCGGACATAGCCGCCGGCAGAGAGCCGGTTTACCAGCTCAACCGCACTGTGATGTCGAACCTGTAGCCGCTCGGCCAGTTCACCGATCCGTGGGCGCACACCTGTGGGCAGCCCTTTCAAGGCAAGCATGAGCTGATGCTGGCTAGGTTCGAGACCAGCCGTGCGGGAAGCTTGCTCACTGAAGTGGAGAAAACGGCGGATCTGATAACGCAATTCCGCCAGCGATGCGTAGTCAGCCAAGGTAAGCGACCTTTCCATACGGCAAAGTATATCGTCTGAAGCCATTGACGCTGTGACGGTTGGACTCGAGCCTTCTGGAAAACATTTTCGCCCGCGTTTTGGTTCCTTCGTTCTCGTGCTCCGTAATTTCTGTCTAAAACGATGCCGGCACCCGATTGGATGTTCCCAAAAGTTGAGCCAAAGAACGATTTACATAGTAAATCGTAATACGATATAAATACAGGTCAAAGTCAAAAGCCATGCGTGACAAAAGTCATCGTCAATGCCTAGCACTTGATGAAAAATGTGAATTTGTAAGAAGGGAGCCGGGCATGTGCGCCCCGCCCGGGAATATCATCGGGCTCTTCAGCTGTGATCGCAGGGCATTCGCGTGATGGAAAGTTCCTTTTCCTCATTTCTTGGGGTATAGAAATTCGTGCCCAGCCACTTATCTAAATTTGAAACTTCGTTCGCGGCGGCTCTCTTCCTCCAAGTGCAGCGAACGTGCCTTCAGCAAATCATTGAGCGATACCAAACCTAGAAATTTTCTCGTGCTACGCTCCAGGACCGGCATACGCGTGCACCCCTTTTCCACCATGCGATATACGACCACCCGCAGCGGCTCGTCCGGATAGGCCTCGACCGCGCTTGTTCGCACCAGATCACCGATCGGCGACCCTAGGGCTGCATCCCCATTCCGCTCCATCCGCTCAGTTAGATCCCCGCGTGTCACTACACCGACAAGCTGTCCTTCCGCATTCACGACCGGCAGCAAGCGCTGCTTCTGGCGGTGATCCACCCGCAACGAGTGCCATATCTCACCTAGCGTACTCGCGGCTGGCAATACCGCAACCTTGGTTCGCATGACCTCGCGTACAAAAAGAATTTCGAGCGGATCGACCGCATACTCGCGGCTGAGGTGGTAGCCGCGGCGGGCAACTTTCTCGGTTAAGATGGACCGCCGCAGCGTCAAGACCGTGAAACCGTGGGCGATGACACTCCCGACCAGCAAAGGCAAGAACACGTTGGCGTCGTGCGTCAGCTCAAAGGCAAAAACAATGCTTGTGAACGGAGCACGCATCGTGCCGCCAAGAATGGCACCCATGCTGATCAGTGGCCAGAAGCCGGCGCCTTCATTGGGAAGAAACATTGCTTCGAGGCCGCCAAGTGCGCCTCCCATCATCAGCAGCGGGGCTAGAACGCCGCCCGATGTGCCGGAGCCGAGCGATACCGCCCAGATGAACCACTTGACCAGCAAGACACCGAGAATGACACGTGTAGTGACGTTCCCCTGAAGCAATGCACCAATCGTATCGTAACCGACGCCCAGCGCTTGCGGGAAAACGAGCCCTCCCAAGCCGATGGCCAACCCGCCAATCGCCGGCCACCACATCCAGTGGATCTTCAGCCGCTGGAAAGCGTCCTCCGCGGCGTACACCGATAGTGTCAGCAGGGCCGACAAGGCTCCAGCGAGAAGGCCAACGAGGGCGCATCCGAGCAGTCCCTTTGGCCCAATGAACAATGGGTGGACGGGCACGGGAAAGAGCGGGCCGAAGCCCAGGATATACCTTCGTACGACCGCAGCCATTGCACTGGCCAATGCCACCGGAATCAGGCTGCGCGGTTTCCATTCGAAAAGCAGCAGCTCGACAGCCAATAGTACCGCCGCCACCGGCGAAGCAAAGGTTGCCGACATTCCTCCGGCAGCGCCCGCCACAAGAAGCGTTTTGCGCTCCGCGCTCGTCAGGTGAAACAACTGGGCGATCATCGAGCCCACCGCTCCGCCCGTCATGATAATCGGGCCTTCTGCGCCGAACGGGCCGCCCGAGCCGATCGAGATTGCCGAGGAGAGTGGTTTGAGAATCGCGACTTTGGGTTCAATTCGGCTGCCGTTCAGCAGAATGGACTCAATCGCCTCGGGTATGCCATGGCCTCGGATGCGCTCGGAACCGTACCGTGCCATGACGCCGACGATCAGTGCGCCAGCGATGGGAACGAAAACGCTGTATACACCGAGATGGTTGCCGACCGGCGAAACCATCGCTGTGTTCCACCGGCCAAAATAGAAGAGGTTGGTGAACAGCCCGATTAAACGGAGCAGCGCTAGTGCGACAAATGCGCAGACCACACCAATCACCGTGGCCAATAGGGAGATGGGAACGACTCGCCAGGTCGTGGTGAAATCTCCCAACTCATCGTTGCGGTCCGGCCGGTTGATAACCGGCGCGTTGTTCCGGAATTCTGTTTTGCTATCCTTGCCCACGATTGCTCTTGCGCCTCTTCGGCCGCTCATACAGCGCGCTCTTGTTCACTGCCGTGATTTCCGGTTGCGTCGCAGAAGCGCATCCATTGCATTCAGGCGCGGCATAGATTTTCGTCGATGCGAGGAGTCATTAATCACAATCGCGGCCGTGAGATACCAAGCCTTGCATGCGCAGAAGATAAATGTGGTTTCTCGTACGCGAATCCGCAACTCTAGGAAAGCGGTAGAACCTTCCTTTTGTAAACTGTATTCGCCAACGTCGCCATGGCGATATACCAGGCGATCAGGCCGACAATGAAGATCTCCCACCCCGCCACCGACGCCGGCACCTTACCGAGAACCACGCCGTCCAGCAAAAGGAAGGCCAGCAAGAGCAGCCAGAATAGGACCGCCAGAAACTTTCCGACGCCTTGAACCGCAACGCAAAAAGCGAATGTGAACAGTGTCCACATGAGGAAGAAACCAAGTTCCTCGGGATGACCCGCAGGAATGCCCGTCTTCGGCTGTACGTATAGCAGCACGAATAGTGACCACCAAAAAGCACCGTAGGACATAAAGGCGGACCCGCCGAAGATGCTTCCTTT
>PLHQ01000126.1 GCA_003138975.1 Acidobacteriaceae bacterium
TTCCAGATTCTTGCGCAGAGCCGGTTTCCTATTGTTCGCGGCCGCCTGCTTCGTGTACGTGAGGTACGCATCAAATCCTTCGAGCTTGCATGTGGAAGAAAGACTTCGGCATGCGCGAGCGTTGGGGCTGATCTGGAGCATCAGTTTCTACGGATCGCCACTTCTCTTTATGGCCTCCCTGTCTGGGCTTGGGTGGAGTCGCTGGAGCGGACTCTTGGTCAATGGGGGTGCGTTCCTCTGCTCTCTGATGACACTAGGGGCAATGTGTGGCCCCTTCGGATGTAGTTAGCATCCATCGTCAAATATGGTGCTTCCCTTTTCTCACTCTGTAATTCAAACTGACCCACTACCTGAAGCGCGGGTGACCCGTAGGCTGTGCTCTCTTCCACGCCGGGCAATGCCAAGCCGATCTTTCGCACGGTGTCGAAGTTGATTGTGCTCTTTGGCATGGGCGAGTCCGATTATCCGCAAGAACATAATAGCCCGAACAGCTATTGCAGCTTCGCGTACTCGGCTTTGGCTTGCTTCAGGATGGGGATGTCGGGGTCAGCGTCTTTCCAGAGGGTGAGGAAATCTTTGTAAGCTGCGAGCGCACGAGTCCGGGCGGCATCGGCATCCGCTAGAGAGGTTCTCGACTGCAAAGCGTTTGCGCGAGCCACTCCGAGACGTGCCAATGCTCCCGTCCAGCAGTTCCAGACAATCCCGCTGTGGTCGAGAATCTTCTGAAACTCGTCGGCGGCACCACTGCCCTGTCCAGCCGCGAGATATGCCTGCCCGTGAATGTAGGTCGGATAGAGGCAGGAAGTGTTGTTGCCGAACGCGATGCTGCCCAACTCAATGGGCGAAGCAGGTTGCAGAGTATACAGAACGGGAGCCGGGTTCTTCTTGTTCAGTGCCAACTGCGCACGAATCGAAGGCAGCCAGAGCGACTGCATCTGCGTATCCAGCGGGAAGCGTTGGTTGAGGTCTTGCGCCAGCGATTCGGCTCGTGTCGTGTCACCCGCCATCGCAAACGCCAGAGCCGCTTCCACCTCAACCCCTTGGCTTACTGGATAAAGTTTCAAGCCCTGTGCTGCTTCCTGCTTCGCATCTGTTGCGTTGCCGAACGCGGCTTCCCGCTGGGCGGCAATTTCCTCCCATATTGCTCCAGTCTCCTTGCTGTCAGCGCGGATAGCAGAATCTATCGACTGCTTGGTAAGTTCTCGTGCCTTGTGCAGGTGACCTGCATAGGCTTCTGTGTCAGATGCGAGCGCAAGCCCGTCGTTCTCTTCCGGCTTGCCCATGAACCACCGTTGCTGTTCTGCCATCGCTTGCGAATCTGTCCGAAGAAATGCCAGCGCGTAGAGGTCTTGGTGTATTAGGTAATTATCCAGCTTTCGCGCTTGCGCCTGCTGAACTGGCTGCTGCGCTTCGTCAAACCGCTGCAAGGCGAGCAGGCTGATGGCGAGATTAACGTATGGGGCGACGTTGTCCGGGGCGAGGCGCAGGCTTTGGCTATAGGTGTCCCTCGCCTTCTCATACTGACCTAACGACAAGTACTGATTACCCAGATCGAGATGTGCTCTGTAATCTCGCGGGTAGGCTTCGATTTCCTCCTGATAGGTCTGTACCGCTTTATTCAGTTCCCCAGTCACGTTCGCGTAGTATCCAGCGATGATGTCTAGCTTTTCCCGCTCGCTGGCATGTTCGCGCAACTGAAACGCCTTCGTGAAATATTCGCTGGCGCGTCCTGCCTCACCCAAAGTTAAGTAATCCTTGCCCATTTCCTCATAGCCCATGGCAAAGTTTGGATCGAGTTCGACGGCTCGTTGGTGGTAAGGCAGCGCGGCGGATATGCTTTTCTCGCGATGGGCGTTTTCGCCAAGGGTGTACGCTTTCAACGCTTCAAGCGAAGAAGTGGTAGCCTCGGATAGCGGAACATCGAACTTCTGCACCGTAGCGAGAGACTCGCCCAGTTCACCACGCAGCTTGGATGCCGCTTCACCCAGCGCATCCAGCACCTTCTCCTTCGACGCCGCCGTCACCTGCTCCTGCGCCAGCGTGTCTCCGCTCTGGCAATTCACCGCCTTAAGCCCTAGTACGTACTCACTCCCTAGAGTTGCAATCGAGCCAGTGATATACGCTTTGCTTTGGGCACGCTGGCAAACCTCGCGAGTAACCTCGGATGTGAGTTTCGTGCTTGCGGGACGGGTCATCTCCTGCAAGGTCTTCGCAACCGCGCTGTCGGATAGCACATTGAGGAAAGGCGATTGCCGCAGGGATAGGTTGAGCGCGGTCTTCAGCGTATCGTCGAACACTGCATCGCCCGTGCCGTTGGCAAAATCGGCGAGAACGATGGTGTCCTTGTCGGTGAGTTTGGGCGGGCGGTGAAGGTAGAAGTAACCGCCGACTGCGAGTGCCGCCACAGCTAATGCAACTGAGAGCGTGACCCTCCAGTGCATTCGTAGGTGAGTGCTGGCTGCAAGTCTTGACGCTGCGGGTGTCCGCGCCGACTCCGTATCCCGCTTCAGCCGTTGCAGGTCAGTGCGAATCTCAGAGGCGTGCTGGTAACGCAGATTCCTATCTTTCTCCAAGCACTTCTTGATGATTTCTTCTAGCTTGGGCGACAGGTCGGGATTCAAGCGCACGGCTGGCGTTGGCGTCCCATCCAAAATGGCTTTGAAAATGACGCCCGTGCTTTCGCCTCGGAAGGGCAACATTCCGGTCGTCATCTCATACAGAACAGTGCCGAACGAAAATAAATCGGTGCGGGCATCCAATTCTTTGGCTCGCACCTGTTCGGGCGACATGTAGGCGACAGTGCCGACCGCCGTGCCGGGGCTGGTCAGGTGCTCTTCCAGCGTCACTGTTGATTCTGCCGTCAAACTCGGCTGCCCCACGTTGCCGAGGACGGGTGTGACCTTCGCCAACCCAAAATCGAGAATCTTGGCGTGCCCACGCTTCGTGACGAAGATATTGGCAGGTTTGATGTCGCGGTGAACGATGCCAGCAGAATGAGCAGCGTCGAGAGCATCGGCGATCTCGATCCCAACTGACAGCACCTCCTCAATCTCCATCGGCTTGCCGCCGATCCGGTGTTTCAGCGTCAATCCGTCCATAAACTCCATGACGATGAACGACCGACCTTCGTGCTTGCCGATTTCGTAGATGGTGCAGATGTTCGGGTGATTCAATGCGGAAGCGGCACGTGCCTCGCGACGGAATCGTTCGAGTGCTTGCGGGTCTTGAGCTAGGTCTTCGGGCAGGAATTTCAGAGCGACGAATCGCCCAAGCTCGGTGTCCTCGGCTTTGTAGACAATACCCATCCCGCCGCCGCCCAACTTCTCGACGATGCGGTAGTGCGAGATGGTCTGACCGATCATGGGTGCGGAACTCACGTGGAATGGTACGGATTACTGGAAAGCGAAGTCAACGACGGGGGAGGCGCGGGGAAAGCTGCCAAAAAGTGTCGCGTTCGATTGTTTTCTGGGGCTTGCAAGCTGGTGGTCAAGAAGGCGTCATTCTGGGTGTTCGTTTTTCGCGACCTTTCGCCCCATGTTTCTCCCGGTTGGTCGTCGTCTCAGACGTATACCTTGTTGACCACACAACGCCGATTCCCTTCACTCGGATTGTTCAACTCGAACAGTTCGCGACGGATGCGCTGGTTTCGATGAACCGCCAGCAAAAGAATCGATATCAACTTGCCCAGATCGGAGGAAGCGCAAGAAATTCACTCCTTTGTACTTGCAAGTCTCAGAAATGCTTAGCAGCACAAGGTAATCCCGAATGCCCTTTGCGGAACTCTTCCCGCCGATACTCCTGCGGAGTCTCACGAACGCCTTAATAGCGTGCTCGGCGTTATTGTTGTTCCACGGGACCCCATCATGATCAAGAAATGTGAACAGCTTGTTCCTGTTCTTCTCGAACCGTTTCCTGTAGCTAGCCGCCACGTCGGTCTGGTAGTCGTGCTTGGATAGTGCGTCGTAAAATTGATTCACCGAACGCCTGTGTTTTCGCAAATGGTGCGCCTTCAGACCGAAGCGATCCACGGACTCGATCATCGGTTTAACCAAATCGCTGAATGCCTGCGCCATGTTCCTGATCTCTTCATTGTACGGCTGCTTGCAGAGATCGTCGTTCATATCTCTTATCAGATGGATCAAGCACTTCTGCTGAGGGCACTCGATTGAATCATACCCAGCATAGAAGTCGGAGACGAGTACGCCACGGAAACTCAACAGCACATCTTGGGCTGTGCTGGCCTCGCGTGTTTCGCTGTATAAGAACGCCACGTCCTCCAAGTTGGTGAACACCCAAACGTACCCATCCTTCCCGTTGATTGCGACCTTAGTCTCATCCGCATGCACCAGATTGCCAGCGGCGACACGATCAAGGATTGCCCTGTAGGTCCCTTCATACCGATCAGCTTCCGTGGCTTTCACCCAATTGACCGCTCCACGGGACAGAGGCAGGCTGAAGAGTTGTCTGACGACTTTTGATATGGAGTTTTGGGGAATTTGGAGTTCAATGATTTGGTATAGCAGGTACGAGCGGAGACCAATGCCGTATTTGTGCTTGTGAACATATAGCTGAAGGGTTGCTTTGCAGTGCCAACAGATGTACCGAGAAAACGAGTACCGGGTTACCCAACGCTTCACACCGGCAGTCGAGAACATCAGGTCATAGACAATCTGACTCATCTTCCCGAATTTGTAAATCAACGTGGAATTACAGCAGCGGCAAGAAGCGGGCCGTTGCTCTTCAACGGTGATGACCTTGTTGACGGGAACCCCTGCTAGAGGGTGCTCCATGGCAGTCTGGCGAGTGAGTCGCTTCAACCTCCGGTTCGATCTTATGTACACCTTATTTCTCTGATAATCCCAGTAGGCAGCCTCATTGATCTGTTGAAACTCAGGTAAAGCGAATTCCACTTCTCCAAAGCGTTGCGGATACTCACGTTTCAACGAGTCCACATTTACGGCGGCAAGCTTGGGTGCTTTCTCCGAAGACAGTGGGCGGCAGGCCGCGCAGATTGCCTCGGTAACCTTCTCGGCTGCCTCGCAGTCCTCGGCGTTGTAGGTGAGCAGCTTCTCTTTCAGACTGGGGTCATGGGAGGATTCCCACTGAGACCGCCAGACGAGTGCCGTCAATCCGGAAGCAGCGCCATCAGACCAACGGAACCCTAGATAGCTGGCTACCTCTTTGAGACCGTTGGAATAAGTGGGAAAATACACGTGTGCGTAGATCACCGACAGCAGATTCAGAGCGGACGAAATAAGGTGACCGAGAAAAGACGGGCTCTCAACGTCTGGGTATCTGGTTCTCATCCGCTTCAAGAATTGGGTCTCATAGCTTCCGTAATGTATCAGTCGTGGGTTGTCGATCTTGCTGAGAACACCGAGGCAGCCTTCCCACACCGTCCGCTCGTCCGCTAGGTCATTTGCCCAGAAGGAGTAACGGACGGCTGAGCCACCGGAGCCAATCCTTAGCCCGACCAAATAGTAGAAATCGCGATCAGGATCGCCTTCGACATCGATATACACGGGAGTTCCAGATTGGCTGACGGCAGGCGTGCCGAGAATGTGAATCCGATTCTTCCGAAGGGCAAGGGCTTTCAGCGCAGGCTGATGCTTCAGCAACCCATGGGCAGGACGCCTCCTCGGGCGGAATGTGTAGGACAGTTGCAGCACCGTGAAAATTCCTTTGTCATTCTGCTTCTTACGCTCCTTCTCGCCGATATTCGGAAGCAGGCTGAGGTCGTCCTTCTCAATGGCGGTCTGGCGACAACGTGATCGGAATTCGCACTCCGCACAATGCTTGTTGAGGACCAGTGGGGGAGCCGTGGTGCTGGCTTGTTGAGCCATATTGCCAAGTACAAGCCGAACCTTCTCAAGCAACCCCGCCAAGGGGACTGTTACCGTTGCGTATTGGGAGGCATGAATAATTCTGCCGACGTGCGGTGTCTTGCCACATGTCTGCGACAAGGCGAAAGCATCGAACGCCAGTAGCAGCCTGTCATAGATTGAGAGCTTTTCGCTCGGAACGAAGCGGAGCGGAATATAGAGATGGTCACGCGTCTTGCTCGCAGAACGAATTAGCTCTAGCGCATGGATGCGAGAGTGAATTTCCGGCAGAGCCACCGTGTAGTCGATAATGAAGCGGTAGCGGCGGTCTTCGAGCGATTGCAGGGCTGGTGTTCCGACACACCACTGGTCTTCTCGAACAGTAGAACGGAGTCGCTCCCAGCCCGTCTCCTTGAAGTTCTGCCGCAGGTTCCGTTGCCACTCACTGAATTCAGACTGAACGCCGACAGCGCGTTGGAAGTACAGGTGAGACTTGGTCTCGCATTTGAGAAATGCTTCGAAGGTTTCTTCCGTGATCAGCATAGGAAATAGATAGCAAAAGCAAGTGACAGTCCTAATGCGAATCGAGATCGTCCGCCCCGACTTTCCTGCCGATCACGCTGATCTTGATCCAGCAGTTCCTTCTGTATCTCGTTTTGCATAAGGCAATGTTGAGTCGCACGAAGCAGCAATCGCTGGACAGGAGGAAACGAAAGCACGTACTGAGGGTCGTTTAGGCCGGAAGCACTGATGCGACCTGTTACGCCTGTGTGCAGCACGGGGGAGTCAGCGGGCTTGCCCGTGGAATCGCTTACTTGAGCCCACAGACCAATCGCAGTCTGCAACAAAAGAGTACTGAGAATTCCAGCAAAGCGGGTTCGCACCTTAACCTCACGCTTTGAACAAGTTTGCCTGCGTCAGGAGCTTCCGTCACCCATCAGCCCCCAACGCCGCGACAATTCCCATACTAATACCAGCATGCTGGCCGCGTCCGTGATCTCCGAGCGTACGAACGGCAGAGATGCATGACCTTTGCTGGTCAGAACCTTTACCCTCCTGACCACCTCACACCGCTAGTCCTGTCGTTTATTGCTCAACGACTTGCGGGGGCACTGGCGAGACCCCTTTTGAACCACCTCCGAACTCTGAGTTCAGCCAACCCAGAGGAAGCACTCACCAGCACCGGTTCAGGGGTCCAGAATTCGTTACAGACGGATGAGGTCACGCTGCTCGATAGAATGTAACCTCAGCCGATTTCAGGAATCGTACATGTGAGAGTTCGCCGAGCAACAGCTACCCTGTACACGTTCGCGCAGTCCGAAGGGCTTCTGCCACTCGGCGAGCAATACAACCCGGTTCACTACGTCAAAGGTATCGAGTCCACGTCTGAATACGAGGCTGCGGTTCTCACGCCGGAACAGACGCTCAAGGTTCTGCAACAGCTACAACAGCCCGAGTACACCATGCTCGTGTTGGTCGCTGCCACCGGAATGCGCATGAGCGAGATGCTCGGCCTGAGATGGTCGGACATATCTGGGGAGCGTGGGGAGATTCGTATCCGCAGGACGTATGTGTACGGCGAACTGGAGACGGGCGCGAAAACAAGGCTGTCAAAGTCCGTGGTAGCCATGCACCATGTGCTTGGGCAGCTATTAAAGGAATGGCGAGCCGAATCCGCCTATGCCTCGGACGATGACTTCGTTTTTGCATCTCGGAAGCTCAAGGGACGCAAACCGCGTCGCGGGTCTATGGTTGTAGCGGATCATCTCAAGCCCGCTGCGGTCAGAGCCGGAGTGATCGAGGTCAAGGACGGAAAGACGTACATCGGTGGGGAACTGGTCAAGCGATTCGGGTTCCACACGTTCAGGCATTCGCTCACGTCGTGGCTCATGGCTAACGACGAGAATCCGCAGATCGTTCGTGCGATGCTCCGGTGGACGAACCTCAACATGCTCAGCCATTACACGCACGGTTTTAAGTCAGACAAGCTTGAGGCTCAGGGTGCTGTGCTGGAAAAGCTTGTTCGGGAGTCGAATCGGGAGTTGGAATCGGTGAGCAAAACCGCAACCGCTGCAAATGATTGAAAAGAAATGGTAGGCACGAGGAGACTCGAACTCCTGACCTCTACCGTGTCAATTCTCCGATCGATGATGGAGAGAATGAGAAGGAGTAGGCGCAAGTCGTAGAGGTGCAAAGTTCTATGTCTATTTCAGCCGCAATCGACTTGGTTCTCGTAGCAGCCATTTGCAACCACTTGCAGGGGCATGGATGCGAGGGTTATGTCACAAGTCACGTCACAATTTCCAACCATCAGGCATAAGTTCTAGGCAGCGCAAGGTAGGCCTAGCTCCTGCTCGCGCTGGCATCCACTGAGAATTATCTTTACCGTGGTCGCAATCGTCTCGACTGCCTGAAGCAGCATGGCAGGAGTAACGCTGTAGGTCGCTAGGTAAAAATCTGATGGCGACTTAATTCCGAAATACGAGCAAACGACGTAGGCCGTAGCCTCAGCCTCCAGTTCTCGCTGTTTCTTGTCGATTTCCTTCCCGTCGCGGGTAGTAATCTTCTTGCCGTCATCTGACCAGTGCAACAGCGAATGCGCGATTTCATGGGCTAGCGTTGCAGCTTGCGTCGTTACATCCGTCTCGCTCGTTCTAATCTCGATTTCCGTCCCCCTAGACGTGCCAGCCGCGCCATTCAGCTTGCACTTTTCGACGAACTGAACTGAGATGCCGCGAGACTCCGCAAAGCCCAACAGTCGATTGAGCATGTATTCTCCGCGTTCGCCTACAGACTTCGTTGGCAGCTCTGGCAATGGAGTACCATCCGTTTGCGAAATGTCGAAGACGTATACCACTTTGAACCAAATGCGAGTGGTTTCAGCGTCGTTTCCATCTGCCATCTGGCTGTTGTCCTTGAAGAACATCGGTGCGAGAATGGCAATCCCTTTCTCTCCCTTCCGGACATAGCGTCCACACTTCAACCAGGTATGGAATCCACCCACGAAACTCGCGTCTGGTTTCTGACGCCAGATGAGCATCTGGTTATGCCAGGAGTAATCCCAGAACGCGGCAGACGTTTTCAGGTAATCGCGGAATTGCTGAGACTGCCTTGCTGCGTCGGTCTCTTGCGCAAGTTGTTCTATTGTGCGTCGAATGCCAGAGTTTAATTCCGTTGCTTTGTTTTCCATGTTGCCCTCCCGCGATTCGGGATGGCAACCGAGTGGCCAGTTTGTTTTTGCCAATGAATACAGCGGGAGAGCCCTTCGAACGGAGATAACGTGAGATTTTTCTCGCTAGGTTTAGGCTTATCGCTCGGGGGGTGGCCATCGAATGAGGGATGGGACCCGCGGGCGAGAAAATTTTAGAAATTTGGCCGGGGCCGCAGTCGGGTCAATGAGCGTTAACGCCTGATAGAAACAGTTGACGTGTGTTCTGCTGCTTATCGCGGCACGGCAGAATCGTCCTTTCGACGTTCTTCCCGAAAATTTGTTGTTGCTGGCGAGCGCGGCCAGAATGCGCGCATTCACTTCACGCCACGTTAGATTACCGCCACCTTGACTCTCGGCATACCGACCAGCGCGGCCGTTATGGCCGTGTAATGCAGAAACTCTCTGCGATTCATGGATTAGATAACCCCCGCTCGCACTGTATCCAACACAGGGGTGTATGCTGTATGCCAGATGGGAAGGCAAAATGGGCATCCTGAATCCTGGGCCCAATCCAAGGAATGATCATCGAAGTTTTTACTGGGGTCGGAGATTCGCTTGTCTCGGCGCGCTCTTCTCCCTGTTTCTGATTGCTTCGATTTCCCTGACTGCGCAAAGTGGATCGTCCGCGCAGCCGCCCGCAACACAATCGCAATCGCAAGGGCAGAGCGCGCCTCCTTGCTCCAACGCTCCCCCCATCTTGAAACGAGGCTCGCAGCCGGATCTGCCTCCCTGTCCCGACCCGCCGCCGGACGCTTCGCCCCCTGCGGACACCGTACGCTCAGGTTTGCCGAATCCCGCCGCACCCTTGATCGAAAGGGCCAGAGACGCGGCGCTTCAGTTTTCACAAAAGCTTCCCAATTTTATTTGCGAGGAGTACATGGCGCGGTATGCCCAGCAGGGCGAAGACAAAAGGCTCCTGGACCTGGTTTCGGCTGAAGTCACGTACAACAAGGGACAAGAAAGTTATCGCAACGTCAAGCTCGATCAGCACCCCACGGATAAGGGCATCGAGCAACTAAATGGCTCCTGGTCCGTGGGAGAATTTGCCTCCACACTGCTCGATCTTTTTTCTCCTTATACGGACGCGCAGTTCCAGCCCGGCGGTGTGTCTCGCATTGCGGGTCAATATGCCAAGATTTACGACTTTCGAGTGCGGAGTGAAAATTCGCATTGGAGGGTGCAGGCCGAGTCGCAGACTCTGCATCCGGCTTACCAAGGCTCCGTATGGGTGGATCCGGAAACCGCGCGCGTCTTGCGCATCGAGATGCAGGCCGTCAACATCCCGTCGGAGTTCCCGATGGATAGGGTCGAATCCGCGGTGGATTATTCCTACGTGACCATTGCCGGGGCCTCAGTTCTGCTTCCCGCCCACGCCGAGAGCTTGGGCTGTGAGCGGGGCAGCCCAGGGTGCAGCCACAACACCATCGATTTCCGCAATTATCACGAATTCAAAGTCAACTCCAGGATTGTTGGGGTGAAGTAGACCGTAGCAACGCTATCACCGACAGTCACTGCGGGCCGTAACCGTCGTAACATCCCCATTACACTCATCATGCCCCGGCCCGTGGGTTTTGAGTGTAATCGCCTGATAGCGTCAACCAATTTGGAAAATAGTTGTACTTCGGAGTAAATTGCTGTCGTGAAAGCGAACACTCATCGGGAGAGTTCGAGCTGGGATCAAGAATTCAGTAAGTTGCATTTCGGGGGGATACGAGAATGAGATTCGCAATGGCAGCGGCGGTGATGAGTCTCGCGCTGAGTGTCGCAGCCCAGAAGGAGATGCACATGGTCCATGCCAAAGGTTCTTTCGACATCAAAATGACTCCGGCCGAACCAACCGACTTCGAGAAGGCGAACGACATTACTCGGTTCACATCCGACAAGACTTGGCACGGTGACTTCGAAGGCGTCAGCCATGGAGAAATGATCACTGGCTCGACCGCGAGCACCGGCTCCTTGGCCTACGTTGCTATTGAGCGCATGACAGGCAAGCTTAACGGCCGACAGGGCAGCTTCACCTTCGTGCACCGCGCCAGCATGATGAAAGGCGATGCCCCCTCTGCGGGAGAGCTGAGCGTGACGGTTGTACCCAATTCCGGCACTGGAGAACTGGCCGGACTCACTGGCTCGCTCATGGTCCATATCGACGCTCAGGGTAAACACACTTGGACCTTCGATTATTCGCTCCCGTAGCCGTCCGTGTCTGCACCCACCAAATGACGCACAACAGAGGCGGGAGCGCGACGCTAGCGGGGCGGGAGAGATCAATGCGTATAATCGCCTCGTTTCGCCAACTGACCCGTCTGAATTCGCCGCGATTCAAAAGCGCAGGTGTGCTAACTTTTCTAACCATGCGACGACCAGTCCTAATCGTCATTGACATGGTGAATGATTTTCTTGAGAAATGGTTACCGGCCCCGAAGCAGCAGCTGGTCCGGTCGATCAACGACCTCGTTGGCCTTATGCGTCAACATGGGCACCCAATCATTTGGGTTCGCCAGGAGTTCGAGTCTGATCTCAGCGATGCCTTTCCAGAAATGAGAACTAAGGGTATTCGGATCACCATCAAAGGGACGAGCGGATGCCAGATTGCCGCTGATCTGGCGGTTGCTTCATCAGACCCCGTGCTGATAAAGAAACGGTACAGCGCCTTCTATCAGACCGAGCTTGATCAGTTGCTCCGACGACTACGGCCTGACGCAATTATTCTTGCCGGAATTAATACGCACGCTTGCATCCGGGTGACGGCGATTGATGCATATCAGAGAGACTGGGAAACTATTGTGGCGGCGGACTGCGTCGGTTCCTACGACCGAGAACACCATGACATTTCGATGAAGTACATGAAAGACAAAATCGCCGCCATTATGAGCAACCAAGAAATTCTCACTGCACTTGAAGCAAATTAGACAGTCCGCGTTGTCGTCGCTCTTGCAAAATCCCGATTACGCTCATTGATGGGTTGCTGAGCGGATTCGCGTTGACCCCCAACGTTGGTCAACCGCAATTGTTCGTATCCACTATCATTCGTTCTTGTCCCATTCTCGTCCATCCGCCTTGCGCAGCATCTTCGGCCAGCTTTGTCCTCGATGCCGATCTGCGAGAATTTTCCGTTCTTCCATTTATTGGGGCTTCCCCAAAATGCATGATTGCTGTCCGACGTGCGGTCTCCACTTCAATCGCGAGCCGGGATATTTTCTCGGTGCGATGTACATCAGTTACGGCTTGGCCCTCGCCTTCACCTTTGTTCTTGGCGCCGCCCTCTGGGCCCTGACCGGTTGGCGTTTGGACAGGATTGCAATCTGGGCGGTCTTGTTGTTCCTGCCCTTCGCCCCCATGCTGACGTTTCTTTCACGTGTGCTTTGGATTTATCTCGATCAAAAGATCGATCCAGAACCCTTCTAGGAGGTGCTCCAATCAATGAACGCAGAGCATTCTTGCGCTCGCTGGCGTTGGCTGGTGAAACATCCCCATTACGCTCAACACCCGAGCTGACGGGCGAACTGACGGCGCCGCAAGCTTGTGAAATCGGCTGGTTACGACAGTCATTGCAAGAGGTGCATCAATGTGAGAGATAATCCCTCGGAGGTGCAGGAGGAAAGCATGGTTGTCTCCAGCTCGATCACGGGACATATCAATGGCCCGGTCACTTGGCGAGAAGTCACTGTGCTGGCGATCGTAGTTGTAGTGCTCTACTACTGCAAGCGCCGATACAAATATTAAGGCCAATCTGTTTGTCTTGTTAGGTCGCTCAACTGGCGAAAAACCCCGATTACGCTCATAACCGAATGGTTCTGAGTGCTAACGCCTGTTTGCGTCAACCGCGCAGCGAAGTTGCTATCTCAGAGTCTCCGTCCCTAGGATGGCGGAGTGAACGTTACCTGCCCCACGATCCTCTTTTCCGTCGGCTGCCCGCAATTCATGAATGGGGTGTAGCGCCACTGCAAGAACGCTTTCTTGGCTGCATCGGCTAAAAGCGGATCGCCCGTCATGATCTCGGCCTCCGAGATTGTGCCATCTTTCGCCACGGTAAGTCGCGCGCGCACCACGCCCCCAACATGCTTACCCTTTGCGTTCTCCGGATACTCGGGCTCGACCCGTGTAATCAGTTTGCCGTGCGTCGTCTGTTCACCCGGTTTGGCGCACATATCCGCGTGACCAACAGGGTCCCAGAAGGGATATCCTCCGCTGCCGAAGAACCAAACGTGACCGTCCACTTCAGCGTAGAGGCTTGTCCACATCTCGGATTCGAATCCTTCGAATCGTTGATGCTTCTTGCTGTACGACGTACGGAACATTTTCGCCTCGGGAAGGGGCCTTAGCGAAGCAGGTGCGGGCTTTGGAGGAGGGTTCGGTGAAGACCCACCGCAAGTGACGGTTTTAATCGTTGTCTTTTCCGCCTTATCAATCGAGTGAAACTGCCTCAAAGTATTCCACTCGAAATACTCGAACTCATCTGCATACTGCGCTTCCACTTCTGGCGCTTTGTCCGCGCCAAACATTTCAGCAAACCAGCTCGCGGGGATTCGGAAGCTTTCCAACGCCGCCTTCACCGCCTGATCATCGCCGGTTTTATAAGCGCGGAACGCCTCCTGATATTGACTCTCGAATGGCGGTGGAGCTTCGACACAGTTGTCTTTCGACCTGCCCGCAGAGAAGCCCAACACTGTTGCAGTCGAGAACAGCCACAGCGCCGCCGCGATTTGAATTCGATGCATATACGCTCCTGCTTCGAATCGACGAGTTGGAATCACGCTTTGAGATTCTACCTCGGGCTATTCGCTTCGGCCCGCTGAAGCTCAGATGAACGTACTCATGGTCAGCCACGCACGTCGGGTAGTCAACTCCCAAGATGCGGAACCTTTGACCGATGGTTGACGATAAATCCCGATTACGCTCAAAACCCCTCAATGAGCGCTAACGCCTGTGTCTGTTGAAAAACTCACTCACCGGAAAATGGTCGACAAAACTTTGCAATAGGAAGCCCTACAAACGACGATCTCCGTTTTGGTAGACATTTTCTGTCTCCCGAATTCCGGCTATTTTGACAAAACAGGAGTTTTTCAACAGACACGCCTGTTTTCGTCAACTGACTGACCCTAAGCCGAACGTCAAGATGTCTGCGTCTGGGATCGGTCTCTAGGGTCTGCGCTCAGTTTCTGGAACCGGGAAAGTCAACTTTAATGGTGGTCTCGACCTCGGCGGCTTGTTCGTCGTTCACCATCTCAACGCGGTATTGCCACCACCGGACGGCATCCATCGCCGCCTGCACCAGCTGCGGCGGCCCGGATATGTACTCGAGTTCCCGCGGACGGCCGCTGGTATCGATGATTGCGTGGAGCAGGACCGTGCCGCGTACATTCGCTGCATCCGCGTCCGGAGGAAGCTCCGGAGCCACTCGATAGACCAACGACTTTGCCTGGGCCTCACCATCGACAAAAACGCGGAGAGGAGCGGCCTCTGAAGAGCGGGGCTGTTCCTGATTTTCTGGCAACGACGCGTCCACGGTCTCCTTTTCGACGTCGGGCGCAACCCACACCGTGAAAGTCACATCCGCGTCCTTGTAGCGGCCGGTGATCTGCCAACAGCCGAATACCGGAATCTCGATGCCGCCCATGATCCCTTCGCCGGAATAATCCGGCCCGAACCCGCTGCTCTCGAATGTCTCGGTGAACACGGGCGCAAGGCCGTCGAGTCGTTTGCCCGTAACGGTGAGCGGATCGTCTCTTCGGCGAAACGGTGGATTCGTACGGCCCCACGGAAGCTTGTTGCCATAGGCGAAATCGTGCGGCCCTGCCGGACCTGATCCTCTCCATATTCCGTCACGGGGCAACACCGTCCACAGCTTCTCCGTGCCATACCAGGCCCCACCCGAAGACAACTCGCCGTGACCCGATGTCGAAAGCTTTGGAGCGAATTTTCCGTCCGGCAGGGTGACGTGGCATGAGGCCGGAGGTTTGCCGCCCGAGGCACGGTGACCCGTTTTCGGGGTCGGTTCCTGTCCCGAGGCGAGCAGTGCTGTGGAGGCGAGAACAACGATCGTTGCGCGCTTGGCGAGGAGCATGAGTGCCCCCTTGGAAAAATCGGAGATACAACTATAGATGATCAGGGCACCCGTTCGGTGGCGTCGGGCTTTCTCAGGGACAGCCGCCACACGGAACTCGCACGCGTGTCCTCGGCTCAGGTGGCTCACGCCGAAAATTGTATGCGTCGTTCTAACACCCCGCAATCTCCCTGGCCCGAACACAGTTGGCGTAATATCCCCATTACACTCAAAATCGCCTTCGCCCCGGTTCTTTCCTCGCCGCAAAACGGGGTCATCCCCAACCATCGGAAGCATCCTTAAATTTCTCATGCTCGGTTAAAGCTATCGTCAAGGGGGTGGCCTAGGCTTGAGACATGGGACCCGCCCGAACGAAAATTTTAGAAGCTTGGATGGGGCGCGCTTCATAATGCATTGACATCTCTGAACCCGAGGGTAGGCCCAAGCGTCCTTACCGTGTCGCACCCCTGCTATGATTCCAAGCCGTGAGGGGGGAATCAATGGGAAACCTGTCTGGAGTGGTCCAGCAGTTGAGCAAGGAACGCAAACGACTTGCGGACGAACTGCACCGCGTAACAGCCGCCTTGATCGCTTTCATCTTTTCTCACCTGTAAATCTGGTTGGCCCCCACGGATATATGTGGCTGTCACATTCCGTTTCCTCCCTTAGCGTTTTTTCCTGTCGAATCGGCGCGGCTGTAATCCACAGAATCTGCCCAGTGGAGAGGCTCTAAATTCGGCATCTTTTGCCGCTTGGCGTTCATGGCTTGCGCGGGCTTGGCGCGTGCGCTCACTCTCTGTCGCGTCGAGGGCTTTCAGTTTGAGGTTGCGAAGCCACTCCGCAAACTCTTCGTCGCTCATGGTTCGCCAGTTGGATTCATTCATCGGATTTGCCTGTTATGACACTCGTGCTGACAATTCAAGCTGGAGCAGACGTTGCAGCGGTTCTGATGGCAAACCGCAGAGAGTTTTGACATTAGACGGATGGAGTACTTTCCTGGTCGCGGACTGCCTTTTCCATTCCGCGTCAATTTTCCAAACGATGGCTGAAGGCCTCGACTTTGGATTAGAGGAATCATGTCGATTTCACAGCGTCAGAATTCTAGCCCATCGTGACGGTGGATAACCCAGCACGCGTGCCTGTTCTAGGGCTCGCCTATCTTTAATCGACGCCATATAGCGCCGTGAAAATTCGGAGACGCAGCTTAGGCAAATCGAAGCCAGGGCTGTACTGTACATCGGTATCCGCCCACCTGCACCGCAGAGTGAGCACTGTTTGGGGTTTAATCTTCCTTCGGTCACCGCGTAATCCCGCCCGTCACAAGCGTCAGAATTCTCGCGAAAAAGAGCAGCTTACCCCCATAGATGAAAATATCTCCGATACTTATAGTCGCGGCCCATCGGCGTAGTCGGATTCGATGTCTATCGCAAAGATACTGAAATTTCGTATCAGGACAGACGGCGCAGTGAGTATCGTCGGGCTTGAAGTTCCCCCGCAATGGCATTCTTCCACCATTCGCGGCCATAACGAACAGGTTACCGGCACTCCCTGCCAGCATGATCGATATAGCAATACGGGCAGCGCGATCACTAAACATGAAAAACAAAAGATACGCCACCACGCCGTTGTAGAGCACGCGTCCTACTAGGTAGCTGTACATGCCATTGGCTCCCTTAAATGCGTGCAGCGACTGAACCCTTTCGCAAAGGAAGTGAATGCTTCACGGCAAAAAGCGCTAAATCCAGCCGAGTAGAAACGCGCAGCTTTCTGAAAATACCGTTCACACAATGCTTTACCGTTTGTTCCCCGATTTTGAAATACCGCGCAATCTCCTTATCTGAGTATCCCGCCACAATGGCGCCTACAATTTCGAGCTCTCGATAGGTCAATCTAAAACTCTCCTCTGCGGTCAATCTAAAACTCTCCTCTGCGGTCTCTTCATTCGCGTGCTTGGCCGTTGCCGCGGAGACAATTTCTAACTCCTGCGCGCTCAGCCCACATGCGGAATGCCATGCTGCGGAGTGCTGCGGTCGGCCTCGTAGTTCTCGGTAATTCAAGCAGACCATGATGACCGTGAAGGCGAACCCAAGCAAGAGATAAAGATAGAAACCCCAGATACCGAGAGCACCCATCAGGATCCAAGGCAAAACCAAGAGACAGGCTCCCAGAGCGGCAAGGCTGCCTTTGGAGCTTTGACCGTCGCTCATGGTTCGCCAGTTGGATTCATTCATCGGATTTGCCTGTTATGACACTCGTGCTGACAATTCAAGCTGGAGCAGACGTTGCAGCGATTCTGATGGCAGGCCGCGGAGAGTTTTGATGTGAGCCGGATGGAGTAATTGCCGGGACGTGGCGTGCCTTTCCCATTCTGCATCAATTTGCCAAATGATGGCTGAAGGCTTCGACTTTGGATTTGAGGGTTCATGTCAAAGGCATGCAACTAGCGAAAGGATTACATGACGGATTTCGCCAAGGAGTCCGATCACTAAGCCAAGAAATAAGATCACGTCTCCAATACTGAATACAGGAGACCAGCGTCGCCCTATCATTCTGTATCGATCACACAAAAAGCGCAGTCTGGTGTCTGGAGAAAAGGCGACATGCCTGCCATCATCCATGAAGTCCGTAAAGTTTCCTTTCACCGGCATTTGCCCGTGGTTTGCGATCATTGTCAGCACATTGCAAACTGCGCCAAGGCAGATCAGTGTCCAGGCCGTATAAGGAACGGTTTTGGCTGTGCATAACAGAATGAAGATGAGGATGAACGCGCCTAGATGCAAAAATCGCCATGCTTTAGCCGGGTTCATGTTGCCCCCTAAAAATACGCTTGCGATTGTACCAAGGAAGATCGGGCGGAGCTGTGAGGCTCCGCCCATGCGTCTTGCTCTTTATTGCGATACGCATGCTCGCATACAACCTCCCTGAACTGGGAGGAGCAGCGATTGGCTGCGGCGATGGTGGCACGCTTGGGACGCTCAGCGCAGCCACGCCCGCTAAAGCTTTGGCCTCGGACCTCAGGCCGCCGAGCACGTCCTTGAACTGCTTTGCTACCTCGCCCTCAAGTATGATTATGTGTTCGGGCTGAAAGTGGATAAAGACTCGGCCAGTCACTGTCTCGTGGTCTACCGCCTACGTAAACTATCGGCAAACAAAGAAATCCACGAGGGCAGGACTTTCTCAGGCTATTGCAACTTCGCGTACTCGGCTTTGGCTTCCTTGAGGATGGGAATGTCGGGGTCGGCGTTGGCGTCTTTCATTGTGGAATCTGGTCTCGCTGCGCCAAGAACCTTGTTCTGGCACTCTTTCGCTGCCGATAGCAATTTGCTGAACTCAGGAGTTCCACGGAGCTTCACGAGTAGCGGGTCGGTTTGCAAAGCCTCGTAGGCACAATAGTTCTGTTCAATGGCTGCTGTCAGCAAGCGTATGGCGGCATCCTTCTGCCCGCAATACATCATCGGCTCCGCCAAGTGAAACCACACCTCCGGATCGAGTTCCGTCATGACCGACAATTCGGCCTCCCGGGCAATTTTGTCCATGTCAGAAGGTCTCTGTGCTTGGGTGCATGCCACCATTAGCTCGCGGTGGTAGTAGGGATTCTTCGAGATGTGCTTCGCTCCTTCTCGCGCCTCGGCAATGTTTCCTTCCGCCAAGTGAACGTAAGGAGTCACCCACGCCGCCCACTCCGATCCTGAATCTGGGTGCACAAAGTCCATTGCCCGGCCCGTCTTGCCCATTTCCAGAAACGCCCACGCGCACGAACGGAAATGGAAGTTCCCCGGATCGAGTTTCCGCGCCGAGTCGCACTCCTGCGTTGACTGGTCCAGCATACCCGCATAGCGGAGCACATAGCTGAGCGCGAAATGTGCCTCGGCGCTCTGGGGTCGACGGCGCACCAGATCCTTAGCTGCATCATAAGCCCGGCGCAGTTCGCCCCGTTCCACGCGGTTCGTGATCAAAAGGCTCGCTGCCGCCACGCGGTTCGGATCCAGCGCAAGCGCGCGCTCATAGGCTGCATTCGATCGCTGGAACATGGCCTCGCCACCCGAGCCGTAAATCGAATCATAGTAGTACCTGAGTCCCAGCTCTTCCCACACCGGCGCGTAGCCCTGATCAATCCCGACGGCCTTCTCTAGCAGCGCAATCGCATCCCTGTTAGGAGCGGGATCATGCGGAACGGCAATGCTACGCAAATACAAGTCGTATGCCTCCTCGTTCTTGGGACGGGTCTCCGCCTCTCCAGAGGCCGATAGTCCTCCAAGTATGGGAACCAATCCCTGTCGTACCCTCGACGTAATCTGCTCCCGCATCGCAATTCTGTCCGATGCCGCAACACTGATGGTGTCTCGCCAAACACTGCGGTCATTAGCAACATCCACTGCTTCTAGCGTGACCTCCAGCTGGTTACCTTCCGTGTGGTAGTGTCCGGTTACAATGGAGGTCGCCCCCATCTCCCGACCAGCTTGCCGCAAGTCCAAGTTCGGCCCGTTGTATTTGCTCGTTTCAGCAAATGGACGGATCGAGAACGACGGCACATAGCTCAGCGTATTTGCAATTTCATCTGGCAAGGCAAGCCGTAGAAAATCAGTTTCCTTGTCGGAGCCCGCATTCTGGAACGGCAACACCGCGATCACCCTTGGGTTTACAGAATCAACCGGGCTGACGGCGGAATGCCGAGACTGCCAGAGGAAGAGGGCCATCACGATTACGGCGATAACGCCAACAGCCACCGCAGCAGCGACCCATTGGAGCAGTCTTTTACGAGAACCGAGTGCCGACTCAGTCACAGCCGCCGATTTATGGGTGTCCGTGTCCCGCTTCAGCCGTTGCAGGTCGGCTCGCATCTCCGAAGCGTGCTGGTATCGAAGGTTTCGATCTTTCTCTAGACACTTGTTGATGATCCTTTCCAGTTCGGCGGAGAGGTCTGGATTGAGCCGGACGGCGGGCGTAGGAGCCGCGTCCAGAATGGCTTTGAAGATGACTCCTGAGCTTTCCCCACGGAAGGGCAACGTGCCTGTAGCTATCTCGTACAGCACTGCGCCAAAGGAGAACAAATCCGTTCGGGCGTCCAACTCCTTGGCACGGACTTGCTCTGGTGACATATAGGCGACCGTCCCCAGTGTCATTCCCGGACTGGTGAGATGTTCTTCGGCGAGAGTTGTAGCTGTCTGAGTATTCTGTGCGGCTATCTGGCTGGCAGAACTGGCGGGAAGGGCAACCTTCGCCAAGCCAAAGTCGAGAATCTTGGCGTGCCCGCGCTTGGTTACGAAGATGTTTGCGGGCTTCATGTCGCGGTGGACAATCCCCTCGGAGTGAGCAGCATCCAGTGCATCCGCAATCTCGATGGCGAGAGACAGAATCAACTCCGTCTCCATCGGTCGCCCTGCGATGCGATGCTTCAGCGTCAGCCCATCCAGAAACTCCATGGCGATGAAAGAACGACCATCGTGTTTGCCGATTTCATAGATCGTGCAGATATTGGGATGGTTCAGTGCGGACGCAGCACGTGCCTCGCGGCGAAAGCGTTCAAGCGCCTGCGGGTCATGAGCAACATCCTCTGGCAGGAACTTCAGCGCGACGAAGCGCCCAAGTTCGGTGTCCTCAGCCTTGTAGACCACACCCATCCCTCCTCCGCCGAGCTTCTCGACGATCCGGTAGTGCGAGATGGTTTGGCCGATCACTGGAGCAGAATCTTAAGTCTGTGAAACAGCCAAGTCAATGAAAGCCGTGGAGTTGCAGCGCCTCGAAAGGATTGTTGGCCGCGATATGACTCGTTGCCCAGGCCAATCAGCAACACTCTGCTTTTCAGGAGCACCGTGGGAAGCGGTGCCACTTGGTCGAATCGCCTTCGCCCAGGACGCTGGGAGCCCAGCCCGTTCCTCTCCTCCCGTAAAACGGGGTCATCCCCTCGCACCGAAACCCTCGCTCAAATTCGCTCGCCCGACTTTAAGCTATCGTCAAGCCGGGTGGCCATCTAATTTAGGATGGGATGGGACCCGCGCGTGAAAAAATTTTGGAAATTTGAAATTGGAGTGGGGATTCGTTCTCGACAGGTCTATGTGGTCGAAGTTAAGGGTTTTGGCGGTTTGACCGTCCGTTTTAGCATCGGTTTCTTGGGCTTTCTTTTACGGCATAGTAGTTCCGTAGCTGGTGCGTTTGATCGCTTCGCAATACATGCACGTCTTTCCCAGCCTAACGTTCTTCTTAGCGTGCTCTTCCACCCAGCCATCGACAATTGATTGATCATGGGGGTTTTTCTGCCATTTATCGTTGCACCAGTGCTGATCAAGGACGTTATGCGTCTCTACGGTTCCGAATGCCGACAGCTGTTGCTCTAGCCATCCCCGCTGTACATGAAGAGAACCACAAATAACAGCGATGCGCTGAGCACCCATAGCATCTGCAATCCAGCTAATTGTCTGAAGCCAATACTGCTCTCGCATCAGAAACTGATAGCCCATGTCCTCTGCGAAGAGAGCGTTCCTCAACTTCTCCACTGTCCTAGGATTAACAGGCACATCCATGTATACCCACGGAATGTCAAAGGGGACATAGTTTGTTGATCTAAGGAATTCAAAGCCCTGATGTTCCAGACCTAGCCCGACGAGGGCACAGTGACTTTCGTCGAAAACTATGTCAGGTTTGAAATCCTTAAGCAACTTACGAACCCATAGATGATGCAAAAGCTTTTGAGCTTCACCCCATTTATTTGTTGGACAAATTCCGAGAGCCCCTGCTTCTGGCGGGTTGTCAAACTGATAAGGATGAATGGTACCGATCAAGAGAGTATCCACGGTTCCCCCGATTTAGAGAATTCTACCTCTCGCTCATGAATTTACCCTCCGTGGACCGTCGACCACACACACCCCAAGCTGAACTTGCTGTCCATGATGATCGGTACACAGAGGGTTCGCCCGGTCGTGCTTCCACTCTTCTAAGGATGACGGGATTCCGGCTGCAAACGATAAACGCGGGAATTGTTGCGCCTACGCGAAGAAGCCCGTGAATGCTGGAAGTACATCGTATCTGACGAAGCGGTTTATTTCCTTAAGTCGGTCCATAGAAATCTCGAATGCTCCCATGTATTCGCCAAAAAATACGTCCACGGTGATTTCTGGTTCGAGGCCCACCGGATGCTGGTAGGCATCGACCAGCGGGAAATGCACTTCAACTCCATTTTCGAAATGCCGCAGGTACCTCTCCCAACCGGCGAAGGGAAAGCGGATATTGAACGAGTTCCCATTAACAGGGATCGCTCGATGTTTGTCCATTGTCCAAAGCTCATTTAGTTGCCAGAGGGGAAGGTCCGCACGTGCTGGTAATCAGCCGCTGGTTGGGCCGAAGTCGTAGGAAGGGCGGGGATTTGCGCGTGTCGCTGGAAACCAGGGACTATGCGGAGCCCAGGTCGGATCTTGCAAGTGAGCTTGTCATTCCGGTGGATATGATTTTTGACGAGGTTAACAAGAAAATCCAACGATTCAGCTCCAAGGGGAGGTCTTGAAGGTATGGCGCTCTACAAACGCGGCAAGACTTGGCACACCGATTTTTTCGTTGATGGCCAGCGATACCGACAATCGCTGCACACTTCTGACTGGCGAGAGGCTCAGAAGGAACAAAAGAAACTTATCAGCCAGGCTGAGCAAGGCAAACTCGCACCTGCGCGACACCAGTTTGCCAAACTTGGTTTCGCGGACGCTGCTGAGCGTTACATCGAAAGCCGGAAGCTGGAGTTGTCAGAAGCCAGCATCAAGAAGGAGCGCCAATTACTCGTCCAGCCATGCATTTTCTTTAAGTCTGAGCTATTAGCCCGTATCAGCGCAGAGCGACTGCTCGCTTTTAGGGAGTGGCGTGTCGGGCAGAAAGTTGGCCCCGCAATCACCAACATGGAAATGGGAGTCATCCGCAGGATTCTCAAGCGGGCGAAACGATGGCATTTGGTCGGTGGGGACGTGAAGCCGCTGAAGGAACGCCGTACTGTGGGCCGCGCAATGGCACTTGATGAGAAGCTCAAGCTGCTGCGTTTGGCAGCAAGCAATCCCGATTGGCAAACAGCACGGCTGGCCATGACGCTCGCACTGAATACAACGATGAGAGGATGCGAGTTGAAATCGCTGCGCTGGCGTGACGTTGACCTGATGGGAAAAATGCTGACGATCCGCAAGAGCAAGACGGAGGCGGGTGAGCGTGTAATTCCGCTGAACAGCATTGCCTTTGCTGCCATTCTCGAACTGCGCGAGAGGGCCAAGGGTTTCGGCGGGCTTGAATCAGGTCATTTCGTATTTTCAGCCTGTGAGAACTCAATCATTGACCCCACGAAGGCCCAGAAGAGTTGGCGCACCTCATGGCGTCACCTCACAAGTGCGATTGAGTGCCCCAAGTGCGGAAGGATTCAAGCTCCCGCTAACGAATGTCGAGACGAAGAATGCAAGGCCGACATCCGCGAACTAAAGAGTCCGACTGCTGGACTGCGCTTTCATGACCTGCGCCATCATGCCATCACTGAACTGGCCGAGTCCCAAGCAAGCGACCAGACAATCATGGCTATTGCTGGCCACGTTTCGCCCCGGATGCTTGCCCGCTACTCCCACGTTCGACTGGAGGCAAAGAAGAATGCGCTAGACGCGCTCTCTCGACTCGATCCCAATCGACATTCCTCGCAGGCTGAAGCGCGCAATTCGGCAGCCGGACAGGCGGGTTACGACACAAGTCACGACACAAACGGCAATGCGAGAGAAACGGTACCTGTGGAACTGTTTGAAAGAAATGGTAGGCACGAGGAGACTCGAACTCCTGACCTCTACCGTGTCAAAGCTAATCTATTCAATCCATTCAACAACTTCTATCACTGCTAGGGACCGCCCAAACCCTTGCAAATACGCGTAAGGCGAAGTTCCAACGGATTGAAGAACGGATTGGAAAGTGAGTGTCGAGGGTAAAGCGGGCAAGTGGAGTGATCACTTCCTACAAGCCGATTCCCAAGGAACATCATCCGTTCTGTACGGGGATCAACTGAAACCCGAGTTGAGCGGCTTGTCTGCGGAGCCGAAATTGCGCGCGTTTTAGAGCTTCTTCGTCGCAGCGGTGAAAGACACTCTCGTTATAGGCTTCCCTAGTGGTAGTAGTGGAACGCAGCCAGTGACTGTCGGAGCGCGAACAAGTGCTCTGGGCGATAGTCACCCTCAAGCGATTTCGCGATCGTGTCCTCACTGCTCTTTACGCCACCATGACAGAGCTGAGCTAAGGTCACGGGATCTCGTTCGCCAGCGAGGATTGCGTCCAGTATCCGGAGGCCACTGCCGGAGAGAAGCCGTAAGGGATCGCTGACTTGGTTGTTTTCAGCCAAGACTGGCCGTCATCACATCATCAGGCAGTCCACGGCTTTGTTTAGTGAGTAAACCTCAGCGGTTCACTGGCTTCGGCGAGATTTCATCCAAGGTAAGATTCAATTCCAGGACGTTCACCCGCGGCTCGCCCAGAAATCCGAACTGCCGCGACTCCGTATGCTGGCGCACCGCTTCGCGCACTACGTCCTCGCTCAGCCCACGTTCTTTCGCGATTCGAGGCACCTGAAATTCCGCCGCCTCCGGCGAAATGTG
>PLHQ01000070.1 GCA_003138975.1 Acidobacteriaceae bacterium
GTATGACACTTGAAGCGTACTACACAATTATGAGCATCCAGTCGCCCTGCGGATCTCGCGCGGCGGCGCTTTTCGAGCTTACCTACCGGCGCGTCTGGCGCCCGGAACTCAGCAATGAGGGTCGGTGATGCGACTTCTTGGTTGAACAGAAGGAAGTTGCAGCAGTCCAAATCTGTCGCTTATGCGACATCCTAGCACTACCGCGTCTGTTCAGAATTGCATTTACAAGGCGATCGGGCTTTGGAAACCTTGGTCGGTGGGCAAGCTAATCAATCGCGCGATACCCGCGGCTGCCTTCCCATCATTGAGCATATCTTCCACTCCAAGCAGAAGTTCCGAAGGAAGGAAGGGCTTTTCCAGAATGGTTGCGCCGCCCTTGATCAGTCCACGCAATTCGGGAAATTCGTCAGCAAAGCCAGTGATAAACAAGAACTTCATTTCGGGCCGAGCCGCACGAACTTGCTCCGCGAGCTGAAGGCCGTTGAGGCGGGGCATGACAATATCACTCACCATGACGTCTATTGCGCCATCGTGTTGCTGGCACAAGTCGAGTGCGACTGCGCCATCGGCGGCAGAAAGGACTGAGAACCCAACCCCTTCGAGCGTCCGTTGCAGAAGGTTTCGAAGGTTCTCGTTGTCTTCGACTATCAAGATGGTGACGGGACGCTGAGGGGGAAGCACCAGCTGAAGTCGCGGATTCGGCAATTGAGTCTCTCTTGAGCGTCGTAGTTCCAGCTCACGCACCATACGTCGAGACAGTATGCGTAAGGAGTCGCTCTGCTCCGCTGTCATGAGGTGTGGCACTCGGTCCATCACGGCTAACGCACCCACGGCCTGGTGGTTTATAGTTAGCGGTATCCCTGCGTAGAATCGAACTCCGAGATCCGCAACTTGGAAGTTCCTCGCGAACTTCTCATCAGAGAATGGGTCAATGACAGTCAGCACGTCGGATTGCAAGATTGCGTGGGAACAAAAAGAGCCCTCTCGTGGAATCTCATCCAACTCAACGCCGATTTTCGCTTTATACCAGACTCTTTGCTCGTCGACAAACGCTATAACTGCGGTAGGAGTGTCGCAAGCAATAGCGGCCAAGCGAACAAAATCATCGAACACCTGCTCAGAAGGCGTTCCCAAAACCCCAAGGCCCCGAAGAATTTCGAGACGGTGATCTTCGTTTTCTGGTAGAGGCGTACTCACGGATACTCCTAACGAGCCGTACTCGTCAAAGCGATCTCCCTCGCCTCGCTGTAAGACTAATGACGTCTCTCCACAATTGGACTATTCCCGATCTCTTTGCCTGGCCCGGTAAAGTAGATACGAAGGATACGGTGGCCCTGGCAAATTCTGTTATCTATACTGGTGCAATCTGTTGTCTTTACTGGTGCAAGAAGTTCGGCCCAACTACCGAGCCTTCACAGCCCAGCGCCAAGAACACATGGACAGCCGGGTCACCCTTCTCAGGAGTCTGCCAGCGACTCTTGCCTCTGTCTGTTCAAAAATGCACACTTTTAGACAAAAAGAGAGTTGTCACATTTGGTTCTTGAGCTAGCCAGTATCGGCGCGGGTATGTCGTTTTTAGTGAATAGATTGTTCCGGCCTTTGGGCGATAAGATGTCGTTCGTCGCTTTAAGTGGAGTGATGCGATGGTCTACATTCGTTTTGGGTCGACGAACGAGGGCGGCGTAGGTTACGAACGCCAGCAAGCCACGAGAGTGACCGACCATTGTGAAGCGAGGCTATAGGCAGACTCTACAAGTGGCAGATCGCGACTGCACCCGCCCACTGCTGTTACTAAGCAATACTGCAACAGATTGTGTCGTTGATGTTCCCACTTAGTGACTGGACTGTCATAACCGAGATGGTTAGCTTGGTATTGGTACTAACGCGGCTGTTGTCAAGGACAATTGTCACGAATGATATAAAATGCAATGAGAAGAGTTCTCTAGCAAAGTGTTTTGTTTTTGTCGCAGTCCTGGAAGGGGACACTGTGAACCGTGGTCCAATCCGAAGAGTTAAACCATAGGGTGAGACAGAGTGTGCCGGATCAAGGACTTGCGTTTGATTCCCTTCCTTCCTCTGATTTGACCGCCCGCCAGTATCTCAATTTACTCGATCTAGCACAGCTTGCACTTAGTCAGACCACAAGAGAAGCTTTTGTCCCCAGACTGGCACTCCGCCTGCGGGATGCCTTGAGTTTTGACATTGTCACATTGGGCTTTTACGACTCAAGTACGGAAAGCATCCGCCTGAACATTTGCAAGGCAGGGGAGGCGGAAACGACATGCGAATGCCTTCCCGTGCACACTTGTGTAAGCGGATGGGTCTGGAAGAATCAACACTCCGTACTTGTCCAAGATTTGGACGCCGAACCCAAGTCGCCCGTTTTCCTAGAGTCGCTTCGCAAACTTGGCGTTCGTACTTACTATGTCTTTCCCTTGACCACGAGCCGTCACAAGCTGGGGGCAATAGGGTTTGGCAGTTTGCATGTCATTCCCAAGACAAATGCGACCCTTGAGTTCCTGCGCCGTGCGGCTGCGATTATTGCTCAACTTCAGGACACTACGCTTTCATCCGATGAGCTCACAGCGCCGATGGAGTATTCCGAACCCCCCTCGACCGCACCACCGAGGCTCGAACCGGAACCCGAGGATTTTGACCTCCAGGGTTACGCGAGTCGGGACGAAGCTTTCGAGGAAATGGTAGGGAATAGCGGTCCTCTACAAGAAGTGCTACGACAGGTGAGGACGGTAGCTGCAACTGACGCGACGGTGCTGCTGCTGGGCGAAACCGGTACCGGTAAGGAGTTAGTAGCACGCGCAGTTCATCGACTGAGCCCACGGGCCGACAGCAAGTTTGTTAGCATCAACTGTACTGCGATTCCGGCAGACTTGTTGGAAAGCGAGCTATTCGGACACGAAAAAGGGGCGTTCACCGGGGCGATCAACAGGCGCATCGGTCGATTGGAACTGGCTGACAGAGGAACTCTGCTATTGGACGAGGTAGGGGATCTGCCGATTGTAATTCAGCCGAAGCTCTTGCGAGTGCTGCAGGACAAGGAATTCGAAAGGCTCGGCAGTAACCATACTGTAAAAGTCGACGTTCGTCTGATCGCCGCGACAAATCAGGACTTGCACCGGAGTATTGCCGACGGTCGCTTCCGCGAGGATCTCTTTTATAGGCTCAAGGTCTTTCCGATTTACATTCCCCCTCTCCGGGAGAGAAAAAGTGACATTCCTGCCCTTGTGGGTTATTTCGTATCCAAATACGCAAGTGAAGCGAAAAAGTCGATTGCGACTATTCCTGCCGAAGCAATGGATGCTCTTGTGAATTGGGACTGGCCGGGAAACATCAGAGAATTGCAAAATCTGATACAGCGATGCGTGATCTTGACGACTTCATCAATCCTGAAGGTTCCGGTTGGCGAACTGAGAAGTAACGCAAGGCCCTCTACTGGCAAGTTGTCCCCAGAGGTGGAGCGCGAGCTCATCGTTCAAGCCCTGAGAGACGCGGGCGGAGTCATAGGTGGCGCATCGGGTGCAGCCAATAGACTGGGAATGAAGCGCACCACCCTCTACTCGAAAATGAAAAAGCTTAACATTAAGTCCCATTGAGTTCCTGGATTAATTGCCGCTGTGCGTACCCATGTTGGACATCGAAAAAGGTACGAAACCTGTCGCAGTGTCGAGTCCCTGGAACTTGGTCGACAGTCATCCGAGGCTACTCGGTGATTCACCGACCCAGGCTAGACTCGTAATGTCTGTAGTTTGCAGGTTGCCATCAAATGGAAGACCATTTGCAGATATCGCCCGAGGCAAGGGATGCGGAATCAGCCGCGCCGGAGAAGACCTTATTCGCGAAGCGATACTTTGATGCCGACAGATCGGCTTGACTCATTTTCACCAGTCCCCGTTTCGCTGATCGGTCAGAGTGATCCCTCCGCGACCGGCGTGGTTCGTCCTACGCCTTGAAGAATCCGAGTTCTACGGGCCTGCAGCGGCAACCGTGTCTCCGGGAGGACCATGATAGCGACGTGTGCTGACCCGGCCTGCAACGTACCTTTCCGCTATTCTGGCAGTGGAAAGATCTTCATGCTTGAGGCAAACGATGTGGACCTTAAATCGAGAACCGATCCTCCAAATCGGAGAATCGAGTACTTTTGATTGTGCGGGGAATGCGCCCCGGCCATGCACTTGACGCGAACGAGGGACGGGGAGGTCACTATCTGCCAATCTCCCCAGCCTTGTGATCCGCTTGGGATTCTAAGAATCCGCTTTGCCCGGGAAGTGACAAGTCTTGGCTTAAAGCACCGAAGGTTAAGTAGGATCTCAACTTAGCGAAGGCGGATGTGTCGAATCGTCTGTCTCGACAGTGTAGACACCCTGCCACAGAAATCGGCGGGGCGTGTTTTCTATAACTTAGCTATTACTCGTCGATGGACCGGCACATGCAATACCTGACAGCAACAAGCGCGGAGGGGGCAACCGTGGACTCGTGACATTTCTCAGCGCGAACTCGTCGCAAGAGGGTCAGTGGATTTTGGGCGACGTCAGCCACTCGCGTTCGAGAAGCACCGTCGCACACGTTGGCCCTCCCCCTGGGGTGCTTCAAGTGTCTGGTGGTCTGCGGAATTTTCTTTGCAATGCAGATCACCAGACGTTAGACGAGGCTTCGACGAAGCAGTACGCAGACGTTACGTCATATCTCGAAAAACTATGGGAACAAGGAGTCACCATGTTTGCTCGTATTGTGAAATGCCAATCGAAAGCTGGTCGAAGTGAACAAGTCGGCAATAAGCTAGAGAATGACGTACTCCCGATTCTGCAAAAACAGCTCGGCTTTGTCGACTTTCTTACCCTTTCCGACAAGAATGACCCCGAAAAGCTGGTGTGCATCAGTTTCTGGACGTTGCCAGAAGGCACCGAGCAATATGACCGCCAGCACTATTACTCGATTAACGACACGTTGAGGCCACTCTTAGAGTCTCCTGCAACGTTGGAGGTTTTTGAAGTAAATGCGTCAACTGCACGTCGCATTGCGCTCGGCAGAGCAGCCTGAGAGGGTCTCTGCGATAGCCCCGGCACGATTATCACATTAGAGAAGAGGCGGTGCTCGAAAACCTGTCCGCGCACGGCACGGCCGGGGGAATACGGGCATGAGCCGGTGGCTACGCTTCCTCCAATTTAGCATCTGCAGAATCGCCTTGAAGAGGAGGCCAGAATAAATATGGCATTAATGTCAAGTCAGAGCGACAACTCAAGAACGCACTTACAAGAAGGTGCGATATACAGAGACAGCTCCAACAACGTCATACGACTGCTCTCGATCCGTGGAAATTACTGTGCCTATGTTTATGTCTCCTTAACGAACCTGCGATCCTCGATGCACGGCTCGGTAACTGGTCTCGCCAGAAGAGACGTATTTGAAGCCCATTTTGTGTTTGCCGCAGATTCGGTGAAAGACTGGATCAGAAATCAACGCGAGGACGATGCTTTAACAGTCTCTTCTGGCATCGCTACTAACTCGTCGAGTGATTCTAGGTCGGCGCAACCGCATCGGGCGGTGGATTTCCCCCTGATATGCAGCAAGCCCACGATAACACGGAGGGAAAGCCGTGGTTGAGCGCAAGCTGGCGCTAAGAGGCGAGCGTTACCAGCGCCGTATTATGGAGAAGCTGCGCTACTTCCTTCGAATTCAGAAGGATCTCCTTGGTATTTGTCATCGATGGCTACTCCTGAACCGCGAGCAATCTCTCCATCTGCCGTTCAGAACCGCGTCATGTGGACCACAACTGGTTATCGACACCTCTTTGAAACCGAACGTCTCGCTAGGAGGTGAATCCTGCCCGTTCCTAACTGCTCAAGTGCTGCTGAAAGAAACGGGCGATCCTTCTCCGCGCATCTTCCGCCGACTGTTCGTGGTACCCAATCTGAATCACTTGCAGCGCGTTGAACCACCAAGTGCCGGGATTGTTGAGAAACGAGTGCCCCGCTTCAGGATACTCTTTCACGTCGTGCGCGATATCTGCCGCCATGAGCGCATGCTCAAGCTGCTGCGCCACGCCGCGGGTCCAGCAGTCCTTGGCTCCATAGCTCGCGACGATCGGGCATGCCTTCGCAAGAAAGGCCTCGGCATCCGGCGGCAACTTCCCGCCATAATTCACGCTCGCGGCTCCGAATCCATGATCCGGCGCGAGCAGTAGCGCGAACCCACCTCCCATGCAAAACCCGATCACGCCAATCTTGCCGGTGCATTCCGGGTGCTTAATCAGCCATGTGCGGACAGCTTCCACGTCGTCGTACGTCGGACCTTGCCTCGCCTTGAGGTCTCGCGCGACGGCGAAAAGACATTTCATCTTTACGCCGCGAAAAAGCAAGTTCGGCGCGGCTGCCAGGAATCCCGCCTTTGCCAGCCACCGTGTCTGGTTGCGCAGATCTTCTGACATGCCGGCGACATCGTGTAATACCACTACACCGGGCCATGGCGCGCCCTCCTCGGGAACCGTAACGAATACCGGCAGTTCGTCGGAACCCACGGGGATCCTCACGTCACCCATATCGCCCCTCCCAGGCCGTATGTTATCTCTTGAGCCCGCCGATTATCGCAAAATAACCGGCGGCGCAGGTCCTGGGGGTAGGGCAAGAAATCGCGAAACTGGTGGCGCTAGAGCGTCTTGACGAAAAAGAATCGTAGCGCGCTACACAGTTGACCTCGGTGCCGGGCATCAGTTTGCGTTTTGTCAGCAGATAGGCTTGATAGGTGCGAAGTTCGTTGGGGCCGAGTTTGTCGGGAGACTTGCCGAAATACTCGGCGAACTCGGTTACCACCCGTAGATAATTCCGAGTGCGAATGCAATCGAGATGGATGGAGAAATAACGGTCCTGAAGGGGTTTCGGGCAGTGGCAAACAAATAATTCGCTCACAATGAGTACGGACCGTTGCGGGACCAGTTAATTCGGGACGGTCGTCTCAAGCCCATCGAGGGGCACCCATACCTGGAGTTCGCGGAAGACGTAACCTTCCAAAAGCCCGAGTGCAGCCGCTGACGAGTTTCCTTCCCGAAAGCGGGAGCCATCGGGGCGGGTCTACGCTCGCTTGTTAACGGACAAGGGTCGACCTTCCAGGAAGCTGGTGATCAGTGCGCCATTTATTTGCAAGCCACCGTTGTAGCTGACAAAGCCCTTCTTCCTGAACCCACTCATAAATTTACTTATCCTTGCGCGGGTGGTACCAACCATCTCCGCCAGGGTTGATTGGCTCACCTTCAGGGGGTGCTCCGGATTTGATTCCTTGGTTATTTGCCCAAACAGCAAAAGAACTCGCGCCAGTCGCCTTTCGCTGAAATTGAAGAACTGATCTACCAGGTCTTCCTCGATTCGAATAATCCTGGAAAGCAGATATTCAGCAAATAGCGCTGCAAACTGCGGGTCTCGCTTGAGCGTGTGAATCGTGCTCTCCTTTCGCAATCGAGCGATATTGGACGGCCCAATGGCTCTCGCCGTGTAAATCCTCAGAGATCGCCCCGCCAGGCAGCCTTCGCCAAAAAAGCTACCTCGCTGCAGAAAGGCGATTATAGCTTTCTTGCGACGCGAGGAGACCGCCGTGAGCTTCACGGTACCGCTCTGAATGTAGAAAACAGCATCGGCTGTATCCCCTTGCGAAAAGACGACCTCCTGGTCGCGGTAGTCTCGAACAGTCATCCCAGAACGGAACTTCTTACGCAGAACTGTGGCACTGAAACCGAGAGTACGTTTATTTGCCATTCGGGCCACGGCAATCGTACCCACCAAGAGCCAACCTCGTCTAGATGTTCAAAATTGAACATCACCGCGCGGCCGTTCTGGATTCGCCCGTCCGGTTTTCGGGCCCAGGACGGAACAGTGCAGAAGTTGGTCTCTCACCCCTCCTTGGCGGGTAAATAAGCACGATGATAACGACCAGCAAGAAAGTGATTGCACCCATGTTTTCCTCCGTTTGTACAGATCTGTACTGACTGCTTTCTGTCTTGATGTCCTCAATTTGAAGAAGGGCCAGGATGGTTCACAAACTCAATTTGTCCGTTTCCGTACACGCTACGTTCAAAACTCACTAGCATTCGGAGTCTGCCCGCCACGGAAACGGATCGTTCGTTATCGAACAGTCCCACTGAGCGTGGAGAGTCTATAGTCTCCTCACTTACGGCACAAACAAGTGCGGGAGTGTCTGGCTTTGACGGTGAAAGCGGCGAACAAAATAGCCCGCTGCCCCTACTGTATTTTGGGCGCGGGATTCAGGGCGATGAAGATTCTCCCGAACGGGCGACAGATTTGTGAAAACTGCGGCCACATCGTTTTCCCGAACGACACGGCTTTTAGGTGCCCGTGCCCGAAATGTCTAGAAGTGAATTTTTCTCCTAGGGTTCGCAGCTTGCGGCGGCGCTAGGTCAGGATCTTTTGTCGGCGGACCCGATCTGCTCACGCCGACACGTCGGTAACTTGGAACGATTTGGCTTCCGAGTGACAATTGACAGACGCTGCCCTATCCCCTTTTTTCTCGGGATCGTGCTTGTAAGGTACGTTCTGACACACCCAAGTTCACCCAGCGGGAAATGGCTGCCTATGGATGATCGCAGAAACGAACGCTTTGGACGATACGAGATCCTGACCAAGCTAGGACGGGGGGCGATGGGTATTGTCTACAAGGCGCGTGATCCTAAGATCAACCGCCTAGTTGCGGTGAAGACGATCTCTCTGGCTGACCAACCGCCCGAAGAAGAACGCGAATATCGCGAGCGTTTCATCCGAGAAGCGGAAGCTGCGGGCCGCCTGTCGCATCCTGGAATCGTAACCGTCTTCGATGTGGGCGAGGAACCCGAGACGCGCGCTCCTTACCTAGTGATGGAATTTGTTGCAGGACAGTCCCTCGACAAACTTCTGCTCTCGCGCGAAGACCATAAGTTGCCGCCGGAGGAAGCACTGCAGCTGACCCTCGAACTGGCGGAAGCTCTGGATACCGCGCATGGACAAGGAGTGGTTCACCGCGATCTGAAGCCTGCGAACATTCTGCTGACCGAAGAGGGTCATGCCAAAATCGCCGACTTCGGGGTGGCTAAACTGAGCCTGGCCAATGCGACTCTGGCAGGACGCACGCTCGGCACACCTGCTTACATGTCGCCCGAACAATTAAATGGCGAAGCGGTGGATGGGCGGTCGGATTTATTTTCTCTAGGTGTGATCCTGTACACGATCCTCACTGGATACAGGCCGTTTCAAGGCAACAGCGCTTTGACGGTCGCGTTCAAGGTGATCAACCGCGATCCCGTACCAGCGACCGTCCTCGATACTGAATTGCCGCCGGGGCTGGACTACATCATTGCGCGAGCTATGTCGAAAGATCCCTCCCAGCGCTATCAGCGCGGCATGGAAATGGTGCTGGATATTCAGGAATTGCGGGCAGGACGAGAGCCCTGGAGCAAAGCAAAGCAGCCCGCTTCGGTTGGAGGAGCAGATCAAACGGCGAATGAACGAGCCTGGGCGTCACGTCTCGGCCAACTGGNNAGCGCAAAACCTGCTGCAGAGATTACGGAAAACGTCCTTCGCCGGCGCCTTGCTTTTGGCTGGACTTTTGATCTTTGGACTCCGGCTCGGGCACTTCGTTTGGCCCCAAGGAACAGCTCCCCGAAATTCGGACGGAATCAAAGCTACCATGCCACCCGCACCGGACCTTGTCCCGGTGAAAACGGGGATCGAACCTCTCGCGAATAAGTATGGGAAGACGGTTCCGACGGGTAGAACCAATCCGCCCGCTAGCAAAGCGGCCCGCGCGAACTCACCAACCTCTTCAGCAATGCTGGAAATCGAGGTGGACCACAAATTCGCGGAGGCCCATCTGTCTATCTGGGTGGACGATCGCCTGACTTATACGCACTCGTTGGAGGGAACGGACAAGAAACATCTGGTCGTGTTCCACCATGTCCAGGGTCATGAATTCCATGCCGTGCAGATCTCGCCTGGAAAACATGTCCTCCGAGTCCAGGTGACCACTGGTGCCGGCACGTCCGAACAGTCCGACACAGTGACGGGCGACTTTGCCACGGGAACAGAAAAGATGCTCCGCATTCAATTCAGCAAGAACGGCGAGATGACCCTAAGACTGCAGTAGCTTCTCTGCTTTAAGAAAAAAGCGTCCCAGACTCAAGTTCAGTCGTGGGACGCGAGTTTGAAGCTAATTTGAACAGCCCGAACAGCCCTCTTTTGTTAGCGGTGCTGTTCAACAGCAGACTAGATTTATCGGCAAGCATCGGTAAATGGCCCCTGCGTGTGGGGGCGGCCACGTCCGTGCCATAACTACCTGACTACCCCACATCCACTCCGGAATCATCGCGAAGAAGGCGGGTTCCGCCAAAGCACAGGACTCGCCGACAGGGCTGCTTACGTTTGTCCGTTTCCGTACATTTCTGAAATCTCCCCTACCATCCAGAAGCATGCCCGAACCTGCTGTCTATTTTCCGCAAGGAGGGATCAGGTTGATGCGGTTCAACGGGACCAATTTGGCCTGACCTCCTGGCCGTCGAAGACCTCTCGCCTGGGCGGAAGCGTTCGCTGACTACGATTGCCTACGGAGCGCTGTGACCAGTACACTGCAGCACGCCCAGATAGGCGCTCCACGGACCGACTGCGTCGCGATACTGGTGGGCCATCACGCGGGATAGTTGATGCACATGAGTGAGGTCGTGAACGGCCCATGTCGCCAGAAGTTCCGATAGCGTCACCACTCCGAGCGCTGGATGCTTCCCCCGCCGCTTCAGGTCTTCCGGCTGTAAATTCAGTGCGTGCAGCGCAGCTAGATTCTCCCTTCGCAGACGGGCGAAATCGTCCAAGAGCTGCTCCAGCGACTTGTCTTGACTCCCTTTCAACTGCGCGAAGCGGTCAAAGGGATCAAATGGCCGCGCTTCGCCGTTCTCCAGTATGATCCGCGCCCGCGGCATCCAGTCGGTGAGCTCCCCGTAGATCATGTGGCCCACGATGTCGAACGCACTCCAGGTACCTTTTCCTTCGTTGCGGTGTGCCCAGATGTTGGGCAGCCCGCGCAATAGTGCATTCAGGGTTGCAGGAGTGCGGGTAAGAACTGCGGTGGCCTCGGCCAAAGTGAATTGCGTCAAGCTTGCCATGCTTGCGTAGATGCATGCCTGGTGCTTTGGACTCAAGCGACGGAGCGGTTAACGCCCGTTGGCTGGTCGAGGACTTCGCGCATTCGGCGGACGGCGCCAACCGAGCGCCAGTTGTCGGACACCGCGCAGCATTTAGAACTGCCAGAAGACAGCATCCCGTCCTCATAAGGAATCGCGGCTTGAAGGATTTCGATAGCGTTTGACGGCTCGCTGCGGGTTCAAAGCAACAAGGGCGCGGAGCGTTGGCGTATAAGTGAATCTGACATTCGTATCTTCCAGGAACCGCTAGGAGTCGTACTTATTCTGGGTTGTTAGGTGTCGGCTGCGAGGTCCATCAAAGTTTCTTGGCTGATCGGAAGGACCATGTCATGCCCCACGAGTAAAAGGCGACGATCATGAGAATGTTTACGGGCATACCGAAGATAATGTAGAGCACGGGCATGAACAGAACGGTTTTTTGCAGAACCAGAGCTTGCAGAAGGACTTGGAGGGGCAGGAACAGGGTAAGGTGAGTCATGGTGATGGCTGTTAAAAAGACCTTTTTTAACAATCCGAAATCGAAAATGTAGTAAGTTAGTCCGAATAACAGCGGAACGGTAGAGATCAATCCTATTCCAGCGGTGACCAATCCTTCCATATAACTGTCGGGAGTGTGGGGAAACCGTGCCGGCAGGAACACGAAATACAATAAGGCCGTCGTCGGGACCAACAACATTCCGCGCAGTAGATACATGACCGGGATGAGCTTGCCTGACAGAAGGAAGCTGCCTGCGAAGAGCAGCGACGTAACAGCGCAGGTTAGCCACCAAGCCAGCGGGCTTGGCAGCACAGGCTCCATGCGGAGGTAAGGAATATCGAAGCTGATGAAACGCGTCAGATGATGTTTTGCCACGCCGAGTTCTGCGCGCAAAGGTAAGACCCGAACGCCAACCACCAGAACACGATTCCAAAAATGGCAAACCTCGGGCAGAAATAATAACCAGACCGACAAAAAGAATATAAAAAGAAAGATCGCAGTAACCAAGTTCATGGGACCTAGGCGGAAGTGGGCGAGCGCCCGGTGCATGAGGATGACCCCACCACGGTGTCCGCGGGGTCGGACAGGATCGGCCACCTTCGAGACATCCGGTCCGCTGGACGATCTCTCGCGGAGCTCAAAACTCCCGGAAGAATCCAAGGGTCGTCCCACCTCTCTGGTAATAAGGGTTGTGGTAGTAGTCCCCGACGAGATTAACGCCCCAGTTTGTACCAATCCACTGGCGCCAGGTAACGGTAAAGGTTTGACTCTGAAAATCGCTAAGAGCCAAGGTGGGCCCGATGAGCTGAAACGCCTCTTCGCCAAAACCCGCGCGAAGCGTAATGTAGTGCTGCTTGTTTCGTCCCTGGGTCACGGCCACAAAAGCTGCCGGCGAGAAGACCGATCCCGGATTGCTGACGTTGAACCGGATTCCTTCTTCAACGATCCAAGGCTTCGCGAAGTAATAAGTGCTTCCTCCGAAGAAACTGTGATCGCGGTGGACGTCCTTGGCAGCGTAGTAACCAAAACCGAAAGTGGTGATCAGCTGTTTGCGGCCCATCCACTTCTTGTTGATGAATCCATCGCCGCGGAAGCGGGGCCAGAAAAAGCCTCCGACACTTGAACCCGCCGTCATCGAACCGTACCAGTCAGAATTGAAGTTATAGGTATCTCCGGCGGCCAAGTACACGCCGGCGTCGCCGAATTCGTGCTGACCGTTGACCTCTGCATTCAAGACATTGTTGTCCTTTGTGACGGAACCGCGAGCGTAACCACCTGCCCAATAGCCGAAGCCGTTGGTCAGATCCAGATAATCGCCACCCGCTTCAACATAGTTCGTCAACGGTTTCGATCCCGGTTGCGGAGGGACATCAGCGCCTGGCTGCTGGGGAGAAGCTTGCTCAGGGTTGGGTAAAACTGAGTTGGATGAAGCAGCACCGGATAAAGCACCAAGCCCCTGCGCCTGCGAGCGCGGCACAATGGCGCAGCCCAAGAGCAAAAGGACCGCCGCCGATCGGAGCCGCCGATGGAGAGTGGCGGTCATTTGGTCAGGATCTCGGTTTCGAATCGGAGGTCTTTCCCGTCTCCGGCTATGATCATCCAGGCCTGGTTGTCTCGGACCACCTTGGCGGCCCCTTGCACGATTTTCGGTTCAGCAAAACGGCTCGCTGGAAGCCGCCACGTCTCGTGATCCAAGGTCTGCGGATGGGTCGCTTCGACGGTGACTAGGCCGCCGTTATTCGAAACTTTCCATTTCACCTGTTTGCGGGAATTCAAGAAGTTGGCGATTTCGGTCATGGTGTACCAGCGGAATTGTCCGTCGGCTTTCAAGCGACCTGTTTTTTCCAGCCACCGATCAACGAGAGCGTGGTACTGCAGAATTCCGGGAGGATGGAAATAGACCAGCCTGACCGACCGTTGCTCCGCCGCAAAGTCGGTGATAGCCGTAAGCCAGCTTTCGATCTCGGGGGCGGAATACCCTTCCGTGCTCATTTCCTCGAAGCCCGCAGCCCGGTCCAGATGCAGAATTGGAAAAGCCCAGACGTTATGGGCTTCGCGGTCGCCGTTGCGATAACCCTGTGTGGGGCCCATCCCCGTATCGCCGGTGAAGTAATAGGCGACGAAACCGTGGGACTCCAGCCAGTGCGTGACCCAGGGTGGCTGATTACCATTTGGAGCGGAATATTCGACAACAGGTTTTCCCGTAACCCTTTCCAGCGCGTTCTTGTTTAGTGCCAGAAACTTTTCCAGGTCTTTCGGATTGTCGGTTTCGACGTGGGCAGAAAAGTAGTCGTGAATCCATCCGCCATGGCTGCCAACGTCATAGCCCAGCCCCATGAATTTGCGAATCAGACCCTGACTGACGGGATTGTGGTCAACGTCAAAGCCCTTCTTGTCGCCCTCTTGCCCGGCGTCGGGCCCCGCTGTGATGTGAATCGAATACGGCCCCTGTTGCATGAGTTTCCACGAACTCATCTCTTGAAGTGGCTTGATTGCGGCGTTGGAGTCAATGTGCCAGTTCAGGACCAGCCCTCCGACTCCGTCCGGAACAGGCATTAGATAGGGCAACGACAGCGCATGTCCCGCGAAGTATTTCAGAAAGGCGTGCAGCAGCAGCCCGTCTGTGCTGCCTTTCAGATATCCCAATGGCAGGTTTACAAATAACACTGAGCCTTTTTGATAAGAATGTTCACCGGCCACGAGTCCGTTGCTGGAGTGAAATAAAACTTCGCCGGTGTAGTTGCCTGAAGTTACGAAGCTGGGATACTGCAGGTCGCCATATTTATAGCGTCTGAGTTCAGTCTCGAACGTGCCGCCCGGAGAATTAATGAAACCATCCTTCGCTGTGGAGGTATTGGTTTCTGCATGAAAGGGATAGTATTTTCCGGGCGGTATTTCCATCTGACTCACAATTGCATTGGTACTGGTGACCTTGTTCCATTGAATCGTCTTATCCCCAAGCTTGTTGTAGAGAGCGTAATCCACGCCCACCAAGTCCGACAGCCGGGAACGACCGGCCGCAAAAGTGCCGTTCAATGAGAACGTGCCAGCATCGTAGACCAGCATGAGCTTTCCACCGTCGGCCACAAAACGGTGCAAAGTTGCGATAAAAAGGTCACTTGCCTGCTGGTGGATGGAATCCGGCAAGATCACTCCCGCACACTTGGACTCGCCCCACAAGGGGCGGAGAAAATCAGAATCATGAACCGGGACCACATGAAGACCCTCTTCGCTGCCTGCATCCAGCCACATAGCTACTTTGGGGTTGGAGAAACTGGTACCGTCCGGCACCAGCAGGAGTAGGCGGTCGGCGGTTGAGCGAAACCGATCATGGGTCGCCCAAGACACGAGCGTCCATGCGGCCAGGACCACGATAATGGCGCAACTCGCTGCGATGATCGTTCGGCGTTGCTTCATTGGCTAGCCACCACATGACCACGTTCGCGGGCCCACAAGGTGCCAAACACCACGACACCCTCCTCTACCTCGATTTGTGGAGCGCTGACCGTCGTGGGATATTCCAGCGTGCCGCATCGAGTTCCGATTGCGATGGCGAGTTCGCGCTCGGCGATCACCGGTCCGTGAATCACGCAGTGCGGACCGATGCGCATTTTCCTCGCGCTGATCAGGCTTCCTTCCACCGAGACGCCATCTTCGATCACCATGTCCTTCGCGCTCTTCACGCTGCCGCAAACCCGTGCACCGGAGTGAATGTGGAGCTTGCCTCGGATTACGAGGTTGCTGCTGATAACCTGACCGGTGTGAACCTCGAAGTCGCCGTCATGTAAGAAGCGCGAGGAGTTTCGTGAGCCTGGGTTTGGAGGTATGCTCACGCCCGCCGGCCCTGCCTCTGCATGGCTGGCGGCGCACCCGATCTCAATACGAGGAGCATTCATCCGCAGAAAGCTGCAATCGGCGTGGAGGCGTACAAGTAAGTCCGAAGAAATACGTCCGTAGAGGCCGCAGCCGACATCGGCGGTGAACTCCCCCACGGCATGAACCCAACGCAGCACGCGGTTCGCCTCGCCCAGGTGAACATCTTGTTCTCCCAGGATCGCCCGGTAGTTGCTCTTCTCTCCACTCTCGAATTGGCCGCCCGCGAAGATGTCTTTCGAGAACGTAGCTTCCGGTGGCACGACAAGGTCAACGCCCGCCATTATTAAGACTGGGCGGACTGCATTTTGCTCCGCGAATGCCCGCACAAGCAGTTCGTCGGCCCGGCCCAGTACTACATATTCCTCACCGTCGGGAAGAGTGCCGGTGTCCGTAGTTCCAGAGTCCACGCAGCGCTGCATGATTGGAGCAAGACCTTTGAGATAGGTCCGAAAGCTGTTGGCAAAATGACGAATTTCGCCGGCGTTTTGTTGGACAACGCTGAGCGGCAGCGCGTCCGACTTGCAGCGTAATTCCACCAATGCTGGGACCAGAGGCAGCATCAACATCAGGCCGACCACAAAGACCAGAGCGGCCACCGCGAGATAGGGATTCACAGGACCTTTCGAAAACGCTCGGTTTTATCCCAGTGGAATTCAGCCCCGGTCACAAGATCACTGACTTGCGACACAGCGGCGCGAGAGGCCGAGAAGATACTCACCGCAAATCCCAGAATGAGGAATGGCAGCAGGCAGATTCGTTTGCACGTCCCGTCCAGTCGAGAGGCCGCAGCGATTTCGAAGAATGCGGCCAGATTGCCTAGAGCGGCATAAGCCGTTAGGGAGAGCAGTGCTATGACGCCATGCAGTGGAGCGACACCTTGGTAGAACACTCCGAGCGCCAGCGCCCAGCCGACCAGCGTGACGGGCGCCATCACATACACCCCTAGCAAAAGTGTCCCGTCAATGCGCTCCCGCAGCGTGGCACGATGTTTCCCCAGCAACAAGCGCAGACTGTAGGTCACCATGGCTTGGTTATGGCCTTTCGCCCAGCGCATGATTTGCTTGATGCGAACCGGCCAATTTTCGGGGACTTCCTCGTAGCACTCGGAGCGATTCTGATAGGCCGTTTTCCAACCGTTCAGCAAGAGGCGATAGGTCAAGTCGGTGTCTTCGGTCAGCGAATTCTCGTTCCAGCCCCCAATCTCCCGCAGGGCGCTCAACCTCACTCCCGCAACGGTGCCCCCATGTTGAGGTACGAGGCGGAGGTTCATCCGCGCCTGCTGATCTACCTGGTATCCCCCCGAGCGTTCCAGATCTAACAGACGCGTCAGCAGATTCGTGCCGGCATTCAGCGGCACCACCCGGCCCATGACGCCACCAACTTCCAGATCAAAGAATGGCGCCACGAGCTGCTTAATGAGTCCCGCACCCGGGATATAGTCCGCATCGAAAATAAGGATGACTTCGGTGTCCACCAATTCCATTGCATCTTTTAGTGCTGCCGCCTTCCCGCCCTTGCCTGCGGTGCGATGGAACGGACGAATGCGACCGGGAAACTCTTCCACAAACTGGTCGATAATCTCGCGGGTACGGTCTGTGGAACGGTCATTGACTGGAACCACCAGCATCTTGTCTTCCGGATATTTCACCGTCATCAAGGCGCTGAGAACGTTGGCGATGACCTTCTCCTCGTTGTGGGCCGCCACGAGCACGGTGACGGGCGGCCAGTCGGCCGTGTCAATGTCGATATAAGGATGTCTTTGGAAACCAAAAAGGCGGTTCAGCGTGAAAAAGTAGTGGCGGCCGGTATAGATGCAGATGACGAAAACAATGGCGTAGAGAACATAAATCATTTCGCACAACCAAAACCGGAACGTGGGTTCGGCATGGTCACGCCTTACCTGCTGCTGCTTTGTTTGCACCTTCTTGAGAGTCGCTCTTCCGGCGACGAGGAACTGGCCTGGGAGCCAGCTTGAATTGCTTGTCGGCCGCTAAGAGTGGACTCTTCTTCTCATGCCAGCGGGCGACGGCCTCCACAATCCTTTCCGAACTGTGACCGTCTCCGTAAGGATTCTCGCCCTCGGACATGTCCTGATACGCAAGTGCATCGTTGAGCAGATGACTGGTCTCGTTGACGATTGCGTCGCGTGACATGCCGATGATTTTGGCCATGCCAAACTGCGCGGCTTCCGGACGCTCCGTAAGCTTACGGAGTACCAGAACCGGCTTGCCAAAAGTGGGCGCTTCCTCCTGAATGCCACCCGAATCAGTTAACACCAGAAAACAACGTCGCAACAGGCTAACGAACGTGATGTAGTCGAGCGGTTCGGTCAGATGGATTCGATCTGTGTTCTGCAGCAGTGAATTCACGGTGCTACGCACATTGGGATTCATGTGCACGGGATAGATGATCCGAATGTCGGGATGCTGCTTGACCAGATCCTTAAGCGCCATGCACATATGTTCCTGGTCCGCTCCCCAGGATTCCCGCCGGTGAGAAGTGACCAGAACCAGGCGGCAGTTGTCGTCCGGGATGTTAGCGAGAGGAGTGTTTTCCCAAGAATACGGCAGCACGCTGAGTGCGCGCAGGGTATCAATCACGGTATTGCCTGTGACTACAATTTTCTCTGCGGATACGCCTTCGACCAACAGGTTCTCTCGTGCCAAAGCAGTGGGCGCAAAATGAATCTCTGCCAGCACCGAAGCCAGCCGCCTGTTGGCTTCTTCCGGGAATGGGTCGTAAAGGTTGTGACTGCGCAGGCCTGCTTCAATGTGACCCACGGGAATCTTGCAGTAGTAAGCCGCGAGCGCCGAGGCAAAAGCGGTGGTGGTATCGCCCTGCACCAGCACCATGTTGGGTTCAAAGCGCTGACACGCGTTCTCTACTGTGTCCAATACGCGCCCCGTCAGGGAGTTGAGCGTCTGATTCGGACGCATTACCGCCAGATCGAAGTCGGGCTTGATCTTGAAAAATTGCAGGGCACTGTCGAGCATCGTCCGATGCTGACCGGTATGAACCACCGCGGTTTCGAATTCTTCTGGCCGCTGGCGCAATGCGTGAATCACGAGCGCTAATTTAATTGCTTCTGGCCTCGTGCCGAGGACCGCGATAATGCGGCACTTCATGAAGATCGCCTGCCGTTTCTAGTAGCTTAGGATTCACCATCCAAGCCTTTTAGGAACTGGTTCCGGCAGGGACTTCGCGGAGGGGATTGACCTTCCACTGATGATTCCCAATTCTGTATCGCGTAGGTCCGCTCAGTAAAGTTACCGAAGTCACTCGGCGGTCGCCAGCACGAAGAGGCGATACCACGGGCCCAAGCTCTGGACAGAGTCCTTCGCGTGGAGGCTGCGACCGAGAGGCACCTCAATCACGCAATCGACCGACTGGAGCGCTTGTAACGGTAGGACCTGTTTCCCAGAAGAGCGCTTCATCATCGCGCAGGTATGGCCAGCATCCACACCATCAGTCCAAAAAGGATCATAGCCGCCAACAGAGTAACCAGGGTGTGGAGAGGGTGAAAATGGAAATACGGATTCCGGTTTAGACGATGTCCGCCGAGCATGTGGCCTCCTTTGCACGCGCCTCGTGTCAACGGAGCGACCTGTCTGTTCCTATTCTCTCACCGTTTGGCGCATTCTCTCAATGCCCCTCTCGGTGGCCCTGCCTAGCCACGGTCCAGCTTCAGGCAAGCTGGCATTGAAGCGCGGGTGGGGGCCATTCTAGCCCGAGGGGGAAGGTCCCTCTTGCAACATGGAGTGTCGGGCGTAGCCCACGACCCGGCCAATGAGTAAAATCGCGATCTTTCAACAGTTATCCGACTTAAGTGTGCTCCGAACGGGGAAATGAACCGACCTTTGTTTAGGGTTTGGTTGGAGCATGCCACTCTGCTGTGCATTTGGTCAAGGATGTGGCACAGTCAGTGCGCGGAGCCATGGCTGGCCAGCCGCAGTCAGAATGAGGTGCGTTGTGTCGGCTTGGCAATGACGCAACCGGCTCTTAATCTTAGTGGATGGTGCGCCCCAACTATAATCCTCGCGTCAGCTTCACTTCCCGCAAGAAATCATAGACCGCGGACGGCGGCAGAGTCTTGAGCGCGCTTCTATGCAGTTTCCGGAACCTGGTCACAAGACTGGAGGCATACTCCATTCCGACACGGTCGCAATTTGCCTTGAACACTTTGCGCAACGTCGCGCCATTTGCCAGGTTTGGTCGCCCATACTTGATCCGAATCGGCCATCGTCGCAACACCTCTGGTGGGAGATGCGCCAGTGACGACGGATTTGCAGCCGCCATAACCGTGACATTGTCATAGAATCGCTTCATGCCTTGCGTCCCAATCTTGAAATTCTCATAGTGACGCGGGTCAAAGGTCATGTCATCGATGTAGAGCACGGTCCTCCATGGTCCCTCGGCCATGCGTTGTGCATACTCCCTGATCTGACCGAGGTAGTCCGAAGAGATCAGGACGAGCTTCAAACCATCGATCTCACGAACGAGTGCCTGCAGTGAGAGTGTCTTGCCCACACCGCCCTCACCTTCGAGGAGAGTGAATGGCATATGACCCCCCTTAACGAACGCGGTGAGCAGCGTCCGAAGTCGAGCCACATTCTTCTCCTGATCGATGACTTGATCGCTCTTCGCTTCCTCAATCTCGACGGGCTCAAGTTCGCCCTGTGCTCCGGCTTCAAAAACCTCGTACTTGGTAAGCGGGTCTTGGTTCAACTGATGCATGAACACTACTACATGACCGAGTTCAGCGCCCCAGTCGGGCGAGACAGCCAGTCTCTGGTACAGCTTAGTTTCGGCGCTTCCGTCAGCGTAGCGGAGCGTCAGGATCTGTTCTCGTTGCGAGTCTTCGAGATCGGCCATCTCTCGCATCTCGCTGATGAAATCCGATACGACGCCGGCGTCGGTGCAGGCAATCCGCCGAGGCGGGATCCCGCAATAAGTAGGTACCCGGATAGGATGCCTGGAGAGTACCTCGTGTATATCGACCAGCAAGGTCTGATAATTCCTGAAGATCCCTTCGATATCCGTCTGGTATATCCGCTGGAGCGACCGCAAAAAATCTTCTGCATACGCCTTTAACTCCACCCCGGCGCGATCCAGTGACTCTTTCGAGAGAAATGGATGCTTCACAAGCGTCTGGCTGGCCAGTTGACGGAGAAAGATATCTTGATATGAAGACCGCAGGACCAGCGGCGTCTTCCCGGTGTAGGTGAAAATCAGGACCTGCTGCTGTTCGAGATACAGGCTAATTGCATCCGCCGCTAGCTGAGACTCACGTTCCCCTTCGCCAAATACGACTCTGAACGCGGGCTCAACCTTCTCGTACAGCCTCTCCAGTGCCTCCACGCTACCATTATCCTGAGCATCTCTGATGCTTCTCGACAGAGATTTAAGTTCGTCCTCGAGCCGCAACATCGCCCTCGAGAACGGCATCGGGTCAAGCCCTTTGTGGTTCCAGGCCACCGGGCTGTACGTAATGATGTTATTGAGCGAAAGAGTGAACTTCCAAGTATCCCGCAAGAGATCATTTATGCGGATGCCAAAACCGCTAAGGACGTCTGCCAGGTCCCTCATAAAGGTCGTCCTCTATGTCCGATTGTACTCGCCGATGTTGACGGGGTGAGGGACTCGTCTGACGTCACCCCACTTCGAGAGACGACATACTTCCTGCCTGGTCCTTCACTGTCTAACTGTCTACGGATGGTTGGCGAGATCAGGACGATAGCGCTCACAACCCAGTCAATGAGCGTATGGCGATTTTTCGTCAACAATTAAGAAGGCTCACTTCTGCGCTGCGACGAACCACATTGCCTTGGCAGCCTCCGGGATAGCTTTCAGATGAGGCCCTTGCGGACTCTCAGAAGGAAATCCTCAGCATCAGCACGCGCCTTCTCCATGGTCCTCGGGTTGTTGCCCTGTTCGATTGCCATCTCATGAAGCACAAGTTCCACTGCGACCTTTGGTTTGTATCCACGCTTTATGAGCACTCGGGCACGCTCTGCGAAGAGGGTGCCTGCATCCCGTTTTGTTACTTCCTTGGCGTCAGAAAAGCCGCCTTCGGCCTCACACTTGTGCTCGCGGAACTTCACGGCGGCTAGGCGGTCGTAAGCAGCCATAGCCTCTTCTCCACTAAGCAGCGTTGGAACGGGAAATCTCCATCGACAATTCGAGCAGGCCCATCCTTTTGCGTCGCCCTCGACCCGGAACAACGAGCGCTCCATATCCGCAACCTCAACGAATTACCGCTATGAACACTGCCATGATATAGCGCAACCGTCGTCGGGAACCATTGCGACGGTTAAAGAGACGGGTGGAGCAAGGGATTCAAAGCACAGCGTCCCGGGTTGCGGGCGAGAAAACCGAAGTTGTGTCTATTCCATTAGTTAGGCCGCGGCCATCTCGAGCGACGAATCTTGCCCACAAATTTGGGCCCGTTTTCCTCTGATTGGCAGGGTAGGTGGGCCGAACCTTGACGGCCACGATTCTGTCGAGCCGCGTATCCAGGGCACGAATCCCGAGATCGACTTGCGGAGGCTTTCGGTTGTCACGTGTCGCGGTGTTTGGCTTCTGCTCCGCCGGCCAGCCACCAACTTTCGATTTCCTCAAGGCTGCGTCCTTTAGTTTCCGGAACTGCCAGCCTCACAAACAGGACCGCCGCAATACAGATTGCCGCGTAAAGCAGGAAGGCACCGGGCGCGGTCAACACTCGCACCAACGAGAGAAAAGTGAGCGTAACGAGGAGGGTCCCGCACCAGAGAAACAGGGTTGCGATCGACATGGCGCGTCCCCGCACCCGGTTCGGGCAGATTTCCGACATCAACACCCACGTTCCCGTGCCGATGCCAATGGCGAAGCAAGCGACATAGCCCAAGACCAAGAGCAAAACCGCGAGGGCTGGGGCCTGGAAATGAATCGATGCAGCTATCCCCACCAGGGAACCCGCCATGCCGGCGAATGCAGACGTCATCAATGGCTTGCGGCCAACGCGGTCGATCAGGTACATCCCGAGGATTGTGGCCACGAAGTTGATGACCCCGATCATGACGTTGGCCCACAGCGCCGTGCTGGCAGTCTGGTTCGGCACATGCTCCAGGAAAACCAGGGAGCCGTAATAAATAATTGTGTTGATACCGGTGAACTGACTAAACAGCGCGATCAGCACGGCGACTACAAGCGGCTTTCGAAAGGCCGGATCGAGCACGTTCCCGCTCTCCTCTGCGACCGCGGAATGGATGGCGAGAATTTCGACCCGAGCGGTATCCCGGCCTTTGATGCGGGACAGGATATGTTCGGCCTCGGTTTCTCGGCCCATTTGCACGAGCCAACGCGGGCTTTCAGGAACGGAGAGCAACGTCAACAGGAAAAATGCCGACGGCACGGCTGCCGAGGCAAACATCCACCGCCAGTTCGCCGGGCCCGCTCCGGTGAGACCGTAGTTCACGCTATAGGACAGCAGAATGCCTGTGACGATCGCCAACTGGTTGACGCTCACCAGCAGTCCCCGGATGCGGGCCGGAGAAATCTCTGCGATATAGAGCGGCGAAAGCGTGGAAGCCAGCCCGATCGCGAGGCCGCCAACCATGCGCGCGACCACGAACTCTGTGATATTGCGGGGTAGCGCCGCTCCGATCGACGAAACTGTAAACAGCGCCGCTGCCGCCAGTAGCGACTTCTTCCTGCCGAAGCGGTCGCTGGTGAAGGCCGCCAGGCTCGCCCCGAAAACGCATCCCAGAAGCAGACTGCTGGCACCGAACTCGGTTTGTGAATCGCTCAGCGCAAACTGGCGCTTCAGGAAAACAATGGCGCCGTTGATGACGGCCGTATCGAAACCGAACAACAAACCGCCGATCGCGGCAACTGCAGCGGGCAGATACAAGTAACGTACCAATCCCCCCTGTGCGCGCACGGATTCCTGTGTATTGGTCGGGTTCATCTCGGTTTTCGCATGTTCCCTGTCGAACTGATGTATCCGGTTTTAGATTGTCAGCAATCGCTGTTGCAGGAAGACCAGCCCCGCGGCGCCGGCCACTCCCCCGTACCCGCCTGTATTTTGAAGAACGATCGGCACCTTCCTCCCCAGCAGAACACTGGTGCGGCGCGCGACCTCTTCATGCAACGGGGCAAGCAGTTGTGGTCCGGCTGCGGCGATGTTGCCCCCCAGAATGAGCAGTTCGGGATCGAATACGTGGAGAAAGCTTACCAGCGCGGCGGTGAGAGACTCGAAAGCCAAGTCCAACACGCGACGCGCACTGGGGTCGCCCTCCGTAGCTGCCTGAAAGATAGCCTCGGTACTGGGAACCCCGCCGGCATCGTCGAGTGATAAACGGGTTGGGGACGCCCGATGGATGTGGGCAAAGTAAGCGGACTCGATCGCGCGCGAAGAGAAGCAAGTTTCCAGACATCCGTAATTGCCGCAAATGCAGAGTCCGCCGCGGATGTCGAGGGTGACGTGTCCCAGGTGGCACGCCGCTCCCGAGGCGCCGCGCACGATCACGCCATCGACCAGCGCTGCGGCCCCCACTCCGGTACCTAGTGTGAGCAGAACCACGTTGCGCCGCCCCCGAGCAGCCCCCCACAGCACCTCGCCGACCAGGGCCGTGCGCGCGTCATTGTCGGCACAGAGTGGCAGGCCATCCACACCGGCCAGTTCCCGCAGCACATACCCTTCCAGAAAATTCAGGTCGCCGGGTAGGCGGTTCACGCGCGTAGTGGCGGCATCGATGACTCCCTTGCAGCCGATCCCGATTCCCAGCACTGGAACCGTGGCGCGCTTGCGCACGGAGTGAACAAAATCCCGGAGCGACGAAGTGGTGCGCGGCGAATCCTCGCGAAAGCTCGCCAGCAGATCTCCGCGCAATCCCACCAGGGCGGCCTTGATCGTGGTGGCACCGATATCGACACCGATTGCCACTGCTTCGGCTTGGGGTGATTGAGTTTCGCTCACAATGGTTCTGAATTATACTCACGTCGATCCTCAGCAGACTCTCGCGAGGCGACAGGAGTCAACCTCATCCGTGCCAAACAAGGTCCTCGATCACGTTGTGGGTTCGAAGCAGGCCGGCCTGGCTTTCTTCGACCAGGCGATGGTTCTGCTGGAAGAGCTGCGGCGCACGCAAGCCGGCATCATTCAGAAAGCGGCCGAGCTGTGCGCGGAGCGAATCTCGCGCGGCGGCCTGGTTTTTCTCTTTGGCAACGGCCACTCCCGCATGATGTGCGAGGAAATGACACCCCGGCAGGGTTGCTATGCCGGTTTCGTAGCCCTCGTCGAGCTGGCGCTGTCGAACCATGCGTCGATCGTCGGTACAAACGGCCTGCGCGCCCCGCTGTACCTTGAGAACTACGAAGGGTACGCGGAGCAAATCCTGCGGAGCTTCCATTTCGGACCGCACGACGCCTTCATCGTAATTTCCACCAGCGGGATCCGCCCCGTGGTCGTCGAAATGGCGGCCGGCGCGCAACAGCGAGGACTGCCCGTGATCGCCATCGTATCCCAGGCGCATTGCGAGCAGGCGAAGCCTGCTCATTCCTCAGGTAAGAAGCTTATCGACTGCGCCGATTTGATCATCGACAACCAGTGCCCGCCGGGTGACTGCATCATCGAGTTGGACGGTTTGGAGTGGCGGACGGGGCCGGTTTCCACAATCACCGGCGCCACCATCATCAACATGATTCGCTGCGCCACTGCCGAAGCGCTGCTGGCGCGAGGCGTCAAGCCAGTGTTATTGCCCAGCCACCAATTCGTGGGAAATGCCAGCGCCGCCGAGCAGCTGGAAGCGTTCTACGAGGCCTATCGCAAGAGCCTCAAACACCTTTTTGAATAGGGGCCACGTGAGCGAAGTTCTCCTGGTGACTGGATCGTCGGGTATTGCGGCGGCAACGGCACGTTTGTGGGGCGCGCAGGACAGCGTGTTCATCGTTGGCGTGAAAGAGGAAGAGTGCCGTTCGCTAGCGGCGGAGTTGCCCCGGGCGGGTTTCAATGCGGCGGATGTGCGGGATGAGGAAGGTGTACGGAAGAGCGTTGCGGCCTGCCTCGAGCGATTCGGGAAAATCGACGCGCTCTTCAATGTGGCCGGGATCAGCGCCCGCTCGCTGGGTGATGGCCCGCTCCACGAATGCTCGACTGAGGCCTGGGATACCGTCATGGACGTGAACGCCAAGGGGACCTTCCTGATGTGCCGGGAAGTGCTGCGTAACTGGATGCGGCATTCGCAGAAGGGTGTCATTCTCAACTGCGGAAGTGTTCTGGCGCAGCGCCCGCAGCGGGAGCACTTTGCCACCGCGGGTTATGCCGCAAGCAAGGGAGCCATCGAGGCGATGACGCTTTCCGCCGCCGCTTATTATGCGCCTGCCGGCATCCGGATCAACGTTATCGCACCCGGACTGGTTCTGACGCCAATGAGCGCGCGCGCACAGAGCGATGCCCGCGTCTTGGAATACGTGGCCCGCAAGCAGCCTTTGACGCAGGGTCTGATCGCGCCAGAGGACATCGCAAAGACCGCGTGCTTTCTTCTGAAAGAGGACTCGAACCCCATCACCGGCCAGGTGATAACCGCGGACGGAGGGTGGGCGGTGAGCGCATGACTCAAGCAAGAAGACTGACCGCATCCACAGTCAAGCCCGCCATCGACGAGCGGCGCCCGGGCAAAGAACGCCGGCCTTTGCGAACGAGCGTGATCGGCAGCTACCCGTTTCCGGGATGGCTTGAGTTTGCCTCAGCGCACCTGGACGAATTTGGCGAGGCCGACATCGAAGAGATGCGGACCGACGCGGTGATCGCTGCCGTCCACGACCAGCTCCGCGCGGGCCTGGACGTAATCACCGACGGAGAGCAGAGCCGGTACGATTTTAACCTGTCGTTCTACGGACGGCTTGAGGGCATTCGCGCGACGCCGTTTTCCCCGCGTCGCTTCGGGCCGCCGGCCCACGATCAGCGCGGAAAGTATCCCGTTACCGGAACCATTGTTTCCCGGCATGGGCTGGGCGCAGTCGCCGAATTCAAAATCTTGCAGAAGGTCGCGCCGCCCGGAGGACCTGTTCTCAAGGCCAGCGTGCCCGGGCCTTACACCCTCAGCGGCCGAGTCGAACCCGGAGGAGCTTACCCCAGTCGCTGGGAGGTCACTGACGCGTTGATCCCGATTGTCCGCCGCGAGCTGGAACAACTGGTGGACGCTGGTTGCCAGGAGATTACCCTCGACGAGCCTTCCATGAGCTGTTATGCGTATCGTGAAGATCCGCACCACTTCGTCAAGATCTTTGCCGACACCGTCAAACCCATCGTCGGCCGATGCCGGCTCTCCACTCATCTGTGTTTCGGCAACTACAAGGGACGTGCGGTCGCACCGCGCCGCTACGCCCCGCTGTTCCCGGCATTCTTTGAACTGCCCGTGAATGAAATCTACCTCGAGATGGCGAGCCGCGAATTCGCCGAGATCGAACTGATCGGAGAAATCGCGAAGCGGGCCATCGATATAGCGGTCGGAATCATCGACGTGAAGAACTACTACGTCGAAACTCCACTCGACGTGGCTGAGCGTGTGCGTCTTTGCCTCAAGTACGCGCCCGCCAGCCAGCTTTCTTTCGCGCCCGACTGCGGACTGAGTCAGACCGCCCGGTGGGCAGCCCGGCAGAAACTCGTCAACATGGTCCAGGGTGTGGCCATCGTGCGGAAGGAACTGGGACTCGCGTGATCCGTCCCGTGCAGTCCTACGCCGCGCTGCTCGCCGATATCCGCGCTGCCGACCGGTTCGATCGCGGCTTCCGGCTCTGGTGGCTGGGACAGAGCGGGTTCCTGCTGCAGTGGCAGGGCGTCCATGTCCTGCTCGATCCTTATCTTTCAGACTCGCTCACGCGAAAATACCGCCAGACCGACAAGCCGCACGTGCGGATGACCGAGCTGGTCATTGATCCGGCTCAACTGTCGTTCGTTGATTTCGCGACTTCCTCGCACAACCACACTGATCATCTCGACGCCGAAACTCTGGGTCCGATCCTGGCGCGCAACCCGTCGCTGAAACTTGTTATCCCAGAAGCCAACCGCGCTTTCGTCGCGGACCGTCTGAAGATCGAACCCGCTGTGCCGATCGGACTTGATGATGAGGGTTCAATCGAGCTCTCGGGGATTCGATTTTCCGGCGTTGCATCCGCGCACGAAAGCGTAGAGCGCGACGAGTACGGACGCGTGAAAGCTCTGGGCTACGTTTTGCGATTCGGCGACTGGAGCCTCTACCACAGTGGCGACACGCTGCGATACGAGGGGATGGCGGAGAAGCTGCGCCCTTTCGCAGTCGACGTCGCGCTTCTTCCCATCAACGGCCGTGCTCCGGAACGACGCGTGGCCGGTAATCTGTCCGGACCCGAAGCCGCACAGTTAGCTAGCGACATTGGCGCGAAGCTGACGATTCCCTGCCATTTCGATATGTTTGAGTTCAACACGGCGGCTCCGGATGCGTTCGTCGATACCTGCCGCCGTTTGGGGCAACCCTTCCGCATTCTGCGCTGTGGCGAACGACTTGACGGCGAAAAGTGAATGAGAGAGAAGGCGACCGTGAATCGAAGCAAATCTCTTGGCATCAGGGGTGTTGGAGCATTCCACAGAGGATGCCCCACCTTCACTTGCTGAGTATGCGGCAGCAGATGATCGTAGATCCAGCCGGTGAAGATCGTCGCTTCCCTCGCCGTGCTGTCCAGGGTTGAGGAAGAGTCTTCATCCAGCCGCCCAGTTCCCAGCGCGTCGCCCCAATCTTGCCTTCTCCATGAACCCTGCCCGCTCGCATCCTTGACGCTGTAGCTGATCGTCGCCTTGTGAACATCCAGCCCGATGTAAATACACGGTGTCCGCTGAGGAGCCTCCGTGGTTGTTCCCTGAATCAACGTTCCCGTTGGGGATGCCTGTGTTTGCGAAGGGCACGAGGCGTACCATCGGGCATGAGCAGAATACATCCAGAATGCCCCGGTTCGGACCCTTCTGATCGGTCGGTAGCTGCCGATGTCCTCCTTCGACAAGAGCCAGACGAGGAAGAAGAGGAAGACGAAGACGACGACGATAAAGAAGAGGACGATGGTGACGACGAAAACGGCGACGGCTACTCGGAGTGAGCGTGCCCTGATTTATTCAGTGGGTGAAGGATGAAGCGTGAACATTTCGCCAAGGTAGTCGAGGAGGCACTCGACTCGCTCCCACAGGAATTTCGCAGTCACATTCGTAACGTTGCTGTTCTGGTAGAGGACATGCCGCCGAACCAGCCATCGCCGCGGGCGGGGCAGCAAAGGCGGCTGCTTCTGGGTCTGTTCCATGGCGTGCCCACGACCAAGAAGAGCGTATTTGATCTACCGACGGGGCCCGATTACATCGTGCTTTATCAGAAGAATATTGAAGCGGTCTGCTCCAGCGAGGCCGAAGTCCGCGAACAAATCCGCCTTACAGTCATCCATGAACTGGGCCATTATTTCGGGATGGATGAGAACCAACTGAAGGATGTTTAGCTAAGAAATGGCTGGACTATCCCAGCCAACACCAAAGGACAATCAATTCATTGGCACATGAATCGTGCCGAAGATCACCTTCATTGTTCCGCGCCAGCCAGTTGGGGCAGAAAATGCAGGAGTTCTCCGCTCGCTCGTCGGTGAAGCAGCAACTCCTGAGCTACCGTGCACAAGATAGCGGTATAGTAGCCGGTCATAGACTTGTCATTCGGATTGAGCAGCCACCGGTTGGGCCGCAGCCTTGAGTGGCATTGGCGTCACGGGGACGCAGGGAAAATCTTTGCTCTGCGTTGCGCCTCTCTCCGCTTTCTGCCGTTATCATTACCACCATGTCCAACAAGCTCCGCTGGGGAGTTCTCAGCACCGCCGCCATCGGTCTCAAGAAAGTCATCCCCGCCATGCAACAGGGCCAATACACCAGTGTCGCCGCCATCGCATCCCGCGATCTCGCGAAGGCTCAGGAGGCAGCGACTGCCCATGGCATTCCGACGGCTTACGGCTCGTACGAAGAACTTCTCGCCGACCCCAATATCGACGCCGTCTACAATCCTCTTCCCAATCAGTTCCATGTCCCCTGGACCATGAAAGCCGCCGAGGCCGGCAAGCATGTTCTCTGCGAGAAGCCTCTCAGCCTCACCGTCGCGGAGGCCGAATCTCTCCTCGCCGTCCGCTCCAGTACCGGGGTCAAGATCGGCGAAGCCTTCATGATCCGCAGCTCTCCCCAATGGCTGCGCCTCCGCGAACTTCTCAACCAAGGCCGCGTCGGAGAACTCCGCTCCATCCTAGGCTTCTTCAGCTACTTCAACATCGACCCAGCCAACATCCGCAACCGGGTCGAATGCGGCGGTGGCGCTCTCATGGACATCGGCTGCTACCTCGTCCACGCATCGCGCTACGCATTCGCACAGGAGCCTACCCGCGTCGTCGCCCGGATCGACCGCGATCCTCAGATGCACACCGACCGCCTCACCTCAGCGATTCTCGACTTCCCCGCCGGCCAGTCCATCTTCACTTGCAGCACGCAGTTGGTCCCCCACCAGCGCATCCACTTCCTCGGTACGCGCGGACGCATTGAGCTCGAAATTCCCTTCAACGCGCCGATTGACCGCCCCACTCGCCTCTTCATCGACGACGGAGGTGACCTCTTCGGCAGAAGCATCACCACGGAAATCTTCCCCGTCTGCGATCAGTACACCCTGCAGGGTGATGCATTCTCCAAAGCCGTTCTCGAAAACACTGAAGTTCCTGTCTCCATCGAGGACGCCATCAAGAACATGGCCGTAATCGAAGCCATCCTTTACTCCGCTGACTCAGGCCAATGGGAATCCCCGCAGCGATGAAGGGTTTACCTTGTCGAGGGCCTACCACTTGCTTGGCGGTTTTCCTTTTAACCGCCAGCAAGCGCCCCACCCGAGCGACCTCGATGGAGGCGGAGCAAAATTATTCGCGGATCCAGGGTGCTCCGTAGATGATAGATCGTGGAAGTCTGCGGTGATCGCGTGCAACAGATAGACATACAGTTGCAGCTTGACTAGATGTTCAATAAATAATGGCTCAAGATCGCTCAACGGTTAGCAGGCGAAAAGCCATTGACGGTCGGAGGCGGTATTTACCTAGAAAAAATCCGCTAATTTATTCTTATATCATTTAGCGAACGCGTCGCCGAACGGGCATGCTCGTGGTTTTGCAATCATGCCACTTCCCAATCGAGTTTTTACACAGCAGAGGAATCAGATCTGCCTCTCCCCCAGGGCGGCGAGCGTAGGATATATTGGCAGCCATTACCTTGAGACTGGAGGCGAGCAGGTTCGGTCATAAGTGCCCAGGGGTCGCGTTTCCGAGACGAAATCGTGCTTGGGTTTCTTAGGGTCGCTCTGGAGACGTACCAATGGGGTGCTTCGTCTGTATTCATTGTCATTTTTACCAGCCACCGCGGGAGAATGCATGGTTGGAAGCGGTCGAATTGCAGGACTCGGCAAGTCCCTACCACGACTGGAATGAACGGATCACGGCGGAGTGCTATCTGCCGAACGGCGCGTCGCGCATGCTCGACGGCCACAAACGAATCGCGAAGATCGTTAACAACTACACCCGCATCAGCTTCAATTTCGGACCAACCCTGCTGTCGTGGATGGAAGAACGAGCTCCGCAGGCCTACCAGCAGGTTCTCAAGGCCGACCGCGAAAGCAAGCAACTCTTCTCAGGACACGGCTCCGCCATAGCGCAGGCGTACAACCACCTCATCCTTCCCTTGGCGAACTCGCGCGATAAACGGACGCAGATCGTGTGGGGTATCCGGGATTTCCAGCATCGTTTCGGACGAGACCCAGAGGGCATGTGGCTTCCAGAAACTGCGGTGGACTTGGAGACATTGGAAATCCTAAGTTCGCTGGGCATCAAGTTCACGATTCTTGCTCCACACCAGGCCGGCAAAGTGCGGGCGGATAAGGGGACGGAGTGGAGCAATCTTAACGGCCAAGGTATTGACTCCCGGCGCGCTTACGCTTGCAACCTGCGTTCCGGGCGCAGCATTGGGCTCTTCTTTTATGACGGAGTAGTTTCGCGCGCGGTCGCCTTTGAGAAATTACTTTTCAGCGGCGAGAACCTGGCACGCCGGCTGACCGGCCGATTTGATCCCGAAGGCGCTCCGGCGCAGTTGATCCACATCGCTACCGACGGCGAGACGTACGGACACCATCACACGCACGGCGACATGGCGCTCGCGTATGCGCTCGACTACATCGAACAGAACAAACTGGCGCAAATCACGAATTACGGCGAGTATTTTGCCCAGCATCCCCCTGCGCAAGAAGTTGAAATCCTGGAACGCACATCCTGGAGTTGTATGCACGGGATTGCCCGATGGGAGAGCGATTGTGGCTGCAACTCCGGTGCGAATCGGCAGTGGAAGCAGGAATGGCGAAGACCGCTGCGGGAAGCGTTGGACTGGCTGCGGGACGAACTCGCCCCTATGTACGAAGATGGCGCGAAAAAACTGCTAAGGAAACCGTGGACTGCTCGCGACGACTACGTCAGGGCCGTCATTGATCGTTCAGCCGGCACGGTGGACAGTTTCCTTGGCGAGCATGCGGTGCAAGATTTGTCTGCTGAGGAGGGGGTGCGGGCATTGAGGCTGCTCGAAATGCAGCGGCATCTCATGCTGATGTACACCAGTTGCGGATGGTTCTTCGATGAGCCGACAGGACCAGAAACGGTCCAAGTCCTTCAATATGCCGGCCGAGCCGTGCAGTTGAGCGAGCAGTTATTCGGTGGCGAGCGCGAAGAGCAGTTTCTGATCCGGCTGGAGAAGGTTTGGAGCAACATTCCCGGGTTCAGCAATGGCCGTAGTATCTACGAGAAGTTCGTCAGACCTGCGATGTTGGACCTTTGCGGCGTGGGCGCGCACTACGCCATCAGTTCGCTTTTCGATGGTTACCGTGATTCGAATTCGATGTACTGCTATCATGCGCACCTGCAGGAAGTGCATTCTTTCGAGAAGGGCAAGGCCAAACTGGCGATTGGATGTGCCCAGATCACCTCCCGCACCACTCGCGGCCAGCTGATGTTCAACTTTGCGGTACTGTATTTGGGAGATCACAAGCTTGTTGCGGGCATTTGCACGCGCTGTGGCAGCGATGGATTTCGGTCATTTGTTGAACACGCCAGCGTGGCATTTTCGGCTGGGGATCTTGCCGGGTGCTCACTCCTGATTGACCAGCAGTTTCGAGGCGCTACTTACTCGCTAAAGTCGCTGTTCCGTGATGAGCGGCAACGAATTGTGAAGCAGATCCTCAATTCCACCCTGGCTGACATTGACGAGATATACGCTAAGGTGTATGAGCAGCACGCTTCGCTCATCAGTTTTCTCTCCGAACTTCAGATACCGATGCCCACGATTCTCCGGGTATCGGCGGACTTCGTGCTCGGCAATGCCATTCTGCGCTGCTTGGCCGACGAAAAACTGGACATTGATCGCATTCGGAGGCTTCTCGATACTGCAAAGCAGGATGCGACCAGCCTTGCGGGCTGCTCGCTCGAACCGGCGCTCCGTCACCGCCTGGAGATAGTCCTGGATCGCTGGGCGAAAAATCCGTTCGACTTAAGTAAGCTCGGGGAACTGGAAGCAGTGGCTCGGCTTGTACAAGTTCCACCCTTCCACTTGGACCTCTGGCAGGCCCAGAACGTTTATTACGAACTGCTCCTGGTGATCTCGCGTGAGCGACATGTCCAATTCAGTGGAAAATGGCTCGACCGCTTTCAAAAACTGGGGGAGCTATTGGGAGTTGCCGTTGGCGAATTCTTGCTTGCTCGAGGATCTATATCCCTTGAAGTCGAACCGGCGTATCCGACTTCCAAACTCGTGCAAGAAGCAGGCGCAGCGGCAGCGGCTGATGCAGTCATGATGAGTTCTCACGGACTTCAAATGCCAGCAGGGCCCGGAATGACCGGCGCGTAACGCCTGGGGGCTCGGAGAAGTTCCAAAGCCATCTTAAGCAGTTCGGTTCTCGTACCGGCAACCAGTGACGTCATTCATTTCAGTCCATCCGGAACTCAAAACTCCACTCGCGGGCGAGTATCGCCGAACGCTTCTCCCAGATATCGAGACAGGACTGAAGCAAGCTCTTCGTAGTGTGTCGCGATCATCCCCAGGTGATCTCCGGGCACAGTTTCGACCTCGATCCCCTCGGCTAGGGGTGCCCAGACTGCCGCCGCATCACTAGGAAAACCCGAGCTGATCGCGGCCCGGACGAACTTTATTTTGCCACGGTAAAACCGGGGCCGGTACCGAGTTAGAGCTAGATACGCGGCGTCCCGCACGCGCTGCATCGCCGGGGTCAACGATATCCCCGCCGGCGGTTGATAAGGCGCGCTTCCACCGGAATTTCCAAGAATGTGCAGTCCCCGTCCCGCTTGCCGCGCCGCGAGGCGCATACGCTGTCCCAACGACAGATAACGCACGTGCGGGTATGCATCCAGCATGGCCAGGAGCGCAATTTTCTCCCCATTTGCGGAAAGGCGTTGGGCCATTTCCAACGCGACGAGGCCGCCAAGCGAGTAACCCATCAGGACGTATGGACCGTGAGGTTGCAATTCCCTGACCGCGTCGAGATAAAACTGGGCCATATCTTCGATACGCTCCAACGGTTCGTCCACCCCATCAATGCCCCTCGATTGCATCCCGTATATCGGATGGTCCGATTCGATGTACCTTACGGGTTGGAAGAAATCCATAACGCTGCCACCGAGACCATGCGCGAGGAAAACAGGTGGCTTCCTAGCGCCGGTCTTCAGCAGTACAAGTGCTGGAAACCGCGGTGTAGCGGTTTGCTCCAGCAGGGCGGCCAAGGCTGCGATCGTAGGCGCCTCGTAGATCATGACTGGGGGCAGCTCTCGATCGCACAACTGCGCAATTTCGTTAAATAGTTGAAGAGCTAACGAAGAATCGCCCCCAAGCTCAAAAAAGTTATCGTTGACACGGACGGACGGCAGTTGCAGCAGGCGCTGCCAAATCGAGGTAAGTACCTCGGTCGTTGACGATGTGGCTTCAGGCTTCATGCCGCACCTGATTGGCGGAGACCAAAGGGGACCACCCGCTGGATGATTGACTGCATTCCATCGGAAGATCTTCTGTCTGGAGTTCCGGGTTCATGAATGTGCGAACGCCCAATAGAGTTCTCGAGCCTTGGTGTACAGTGGGCCGAAGGGGAGAGAGCGCTCACCGATGCGCGTCACCGGAACCACCTTGGAATAATTTCCGGTCGCGAAAATCTCATCTGCCTTCTCGAAATCCTGATAAGCGAGAGTTTTCTCGATCACAGTCACGCCACTTTGGCGGATTAGCCCTATCACCCTTTGGCGGGTGATGCCGGCTAGAAAGGTTCCGTTTGAAATTGGCGTGAACACAATTCCGTCCTTCGCCATGAAAATGTTCGAAGTGGCAAGTTCGGCGACGTTGCCCAGCATGTCACAGACGATGGCATTATCGAAGCCTCGCGCATGCGCTTCAAAAAGCGAGCGAGAATTGTTGGGGTAGAGGCATCCCGCTTTCGCATCGACTGGCATGGTTTCGAGAGTTGGACGGCGATAAGGAGACAGAGTGATGGAGAAGCCCTTGGGTGTGCGCATGGGCGCCTCGTAAATGGAAAGGCACCATCGGGTAGATTCGGGATCGTGCGCCTGAACCCATGGCCCTTCATTCTCTGCCCAATACATTGGCCTGATGTAAAGCGCGGCATCTTTGTCAAACCGCTTTATGCCTTCCCGTGCCAGCTTGACCCATTCCTCGGGCGAGACCGTCGGTTTCAGAAACAGTTTTTTGGCAGAGTCATTGACTCGCGCGCAGTGAAGTTCGAGATCCGGCGTAACCCCTTCGAACGACCTAGCGCCATCGAACACCACCGAGCAGAGCCACGCGGCATGGGTGCGTGGGCCCATGATGCCGATGTTGCCTTCGTGCCAATTCTCCTCGAAGAATGTCCACGTCTTTGACCAAGCGGTTCCGAGTGGCAATCGACTCCTCCGTGCTGGGAGCTTAACTTCCATTTCCTTTGCGAACCAGCGTTACTGCGGGCCATTGCGAAATCGATTGATCGCCGCACCGCAGCTGCCAGGTGCCCGACGAAGGGCTCGACCAGTGCAATAACCAGCGATCAAAAACGGCCTATGGCACTGCACTTTCCTTATCCCCCTTACGTAAATTGTGCTCGGAGAATCCGAGCCAGTTCCTCGATCGTCGGGGCCTCGTACAGCATAGCGAGCGGTAGCTTGACTCCGAACACCTGCTCAATTTGGGAGAACATCCGAACAGCCAGCGACGAATCTCCGCCGAGGTCGAAGAAATTCTGGTCGAGATCTACGACGTCAATACCGAGTTGCTCTTGCCAGATGCGCGAGAGTCGTCTCGCGGTGTCATCTTCCATGGCGGTGACTTGAGACGGCGACACTTGGGGCAGCATTTTTGATCCGTGGATTTCTTCGGTCTTCATCATCGGGGCTCACACTGACGTCTCAGATTGCCGACACAAGGCGGGACGATTGCTGCGGGGGGCGCAATTTGGAACCTGCGCAGCTATTATACTCGCAATTCACAGACCACTCTGAATCTTTTGTAACCATAACACGTTGTTACTTTCAAGCGCCGCGAGCCGTCGTTGGCTGCCTTCCGTTACCCCCGGGGAATGTTCTTCCCAGTCTCCGACATGCATGGGGGTAAACTTTTTTGGCGCACTGCGGTTCTTACTTCTCCGAGGCATAACCGAGAATTGCTTTCAGTTCCAGAAATTCTTCGAGTCCTGCCTCGCCCCATTCTCTACCATTTCCCGACTGTTTGTAACCTCCGAAACAGCCTCCAAAGTCAACCCGAGCGCCATTGATGTGGACGTTCCCCGATCGAAGGCGCTTCGCCACTTGGCGCGCCCGCTGCGCGTCTCCTGATGTTACAAAGGCCGATAAGCCATAGGGAGTATCGTTCGCTATTCGGACGGCGTCATTTTCGTTTTCATAAGGGATAATGCAGAGGACAGGTCCGAAGATCTCCTCACGGGCGATGGTCATGTCATTGCGGACATCTGCGAACACAGTGGGTTTCACGAAGTACCCCTTGTGAACGCCCTCGGGCCGTCCGAGACCACCAGCGATCAAATTCGCACCCTCCGCGATGCCTTGGTGGATCAGGCGCTCTACTTTATCGAACTGAGCTTTGCTCGCAAGCGGGCCGATACTAGTCTCCTTTGCAAATGGATCCCCAACTATGGTGGCCCCGGCTGTGCGCTTCGCCGCGACCGAAGCCTCAGCCATTTTGGATCGAGGAACAAGCATGCGAGTCGGTGCGTTGCAGGACTGTCCGGAGTTGCGGAAGCATTCCTGCACGCCCTGCTTGACTGCATTCTCGAAGTCGGAGCCATCCAGAATGATGTTGGCCGATTTGCCTCCGAGCTCCTGCGTGACCCGCTTTACGGTAGGGGCGGCGGCTACGGCTACCGCGACGCCGGCTCGCGTGGACCCAGTGAAGGAAACCATAGCCACATCAGGATGCGACGCAATCGCAGCGCCAACCGTGGGCCCATCGCCATTCACCAAGTTGAAGACGCCATGTGGAACAGCAGCCTCATGCAGGATTTGCGCAAATAGATAAGCAGAGAGGGGTGCAATTTCACTGGGCTTGAGAACCATGGTACATCCCGCTGCGAGTGCAGGCGCTACCTTGCAGACGATCTGGTTCATGGGCCAGTTCCACGGGGTGATGAGTCCACACACCCCAATCGGCTCCTTTCGCATGAGAGTCGAACCCTTGAGCTCTTCAAAATCAAAGCGCTCGAGCACTTTCACGATTTCCAACAAATGTGCGAGCCCAGCAGGCGCCTGTGCCTTTCGCGATAGTGAGATAGGGGCGCCCATCTCCAGCGAAATAGTCTCGGCCATCTCCTCGATCTTCGATTGGTAAACTTCAATGATCCGGCGCAGAAGCACTAAGCGTTCATTGACGCCTGTTTCCGAATACGACTCAAAGGCGCGTTTAGCTGCGGCCACCGCCTGGTCAACATCTGCGGCGCTGCCGAGCGCTATGCTCGCTATAGGTTCCTCGTTGGCAGGATTGATGACTAGGAGGTCGTTGACCCCAGCCGGATCAACCCATTTCCCATCTATGTAGAATTGGCCACAGTCCTTCATGAGTCCTTGTTTGGTTGGGGGACCGTGATGCTCAATGATTGGACACCGATGCTACCGGATTCGTTGGCCTCTGATGTTCCGTCAAGGCGAGCACGGCAAAAGCCGTCGCCGCGTCGCTCATGAAGCGCCCGGTGTCCGACGACATGTGTCGTCGCTTGTTTACAGAGGAGGCGGGCCAAAAACCCTCCGCCGCATTCTGATTGCTCATCAGCCAGGAGATTCCACGCTCAAGTTGGGAATTGTCGCGGGGCACGCCTGTCTCTTGCAGGGCGAAAGTGATAACGCCGGTGGCGACGCCGTCACTGTTCCCGTCCATGGGAGTTCCATCTTCGCGGAGCCACATGTTCACGAACGAGCGAAGACTCCAACCATTCCACCTCCAGGCGATTGAAGCCAATCTCCAACCACCATCTGCCTGTTGCTTACTCAAGATCTCCTTAATGATAGCTTCCTGCTGGTCCCGCGCCAGGAGTTCCGGCAATTTGGTGGAAGCCCAGAGAAGGAAAACACGATTGATTGTGGATTGTGCTGCGCTTTCCCGATTCAGATATCCGCGCAAACGCTTGAGATTGTCCTGGATTTCGGGGGTCGATCGGTAATTCCCAGGGGCTGTCCCCACTGCGATGGCGGCCAGCGCCGCACCATAGTATGCGGAATCGTTCGCTTCCCAAGGCTCCTGGTCGAACTGAAGCCAAAACCATGAGCCCCGGTTGTCTCCCGTGGTCTGCTGTAATGCCCACATGTTGTCGAATGCTGCGCGCGCGTCGTCACTGAGCCGATCGTTCTGAGAGTCGTGGCTGGCAAGGATCAGCGCATTGAGTACAGCCTCGGTTCCACGAGACTCGGCGGTTTTGTGGTCATATCCCTGGTCGCTGTAATACGGCCCAACATCATTCCAAAGCCGTACGCGCTTGGCAACATTTTCGACCAGTCTGTGTTCATTGACTGAGGGACCTTGTTCGGTGAGTGCGGCGCGTAGGGCAGGCCGCGCGAGAGCGTAAGGCAAGGCTGTGTGACACGATATGCAGAAGGTGCCGTGATCACGGGCGGATCCAGTCCATTCCATCCACCAGGCCGCCCTGTAGTCAAGGTATGTCGCTGCGGCTTTTGGATCCCAGGAGTTGGAAACCTTGGGTGCGGTGTGCGAGCAAGCCACCATCGCTCCGGCCACGAGGCACGCCAGTAGGCCTGCTGTTCTCCGCACGCCAGCTTTCATTGGGATTGCTCCTCAATATCGTTTCAACGATGACCCCACAACGTACTAACCATGGCAACGGGAGGTCTCAGCCGGAACAGCCGTCCAAGGGCGGCTAGAGTTCGCCTAAACGTTCCCGGCAAACCCAAGCCGCAGACACTGGTAACCAAAGGATATCACCCGCTGAAATGCCTGCCTCACAACCAGCACGAACCAAGCTGATCTTCCGATAGAATCCTGGCCAGCAGCCTTCCACATGGACCAAAGCAATCGCAGGCGTTCCCGATGAGTCACTCGAATTTTCACTCCCTTCGACGCGATAATGTCATACGCCCTTCGCTCCAGATAGACGGACCGAATATCCTTCCGGAGGCATCCCATCAAAGAGAGTGGGATGGCATGTTCGACAACTGCATCGGGGACGAAGAGGGGGAGTTCCCCAACCTGCATCAAATTGGCCAGCAAGAGAGTGTCTTCGGCTCTAAGCGCGACTGGATCGAACACATCGGTTTCGATGCCCAACCGGGCGCGTCGAATGGCGAATCCAGCCGTGTTCAAGTACCGAATGCGAGCATCTGGCTGGAGCATGAGGCTTTGAAAGGTTGTGAGCCTTAAATCTTCTGCCCTCCCAACGAGGCTGGAGGAATTTCCCACGAGCCGAAGTTGAAAACAATCATGTTGGGGTGAGTGAGCGATTGTTGAATTCAGCGCGGCTAGACAGTTTATGCCAAGTCTGCAGTCAGCATCAGCAAATAGCAGCACTGTCCCTTTGGAAGTCCGAATTCCCCGATTTCTTGCACTCGGAATGCCCCTGTGGGGTTGTCGGATTAGTGTCAACGGATAACAATAAGCCGAGGTGCGAATCTCTTCTGAGGCTATTTCCGTGCTTCCGTCGTCCACAACGATGACTTCGAAAGTGGGCGCATTCTTTTGCCCCCCCAGGGACTGTAGACACTGCTCAAGCGGTAGCCAATCGTTGTAAACGGGTATGACAATGCTGAACAGCGGTGTCGCGGTAGAGTTCTGTTCGCACTGAATCATGGCCGTTTAGGGCTGCCGCCCGGCAGGTTCGCCTTGAGGAATGTAGGATTGCACACTCAACGGTGAAATCAAAGTTTGCTCGTGGGTACTTTAGTTTCCGCTCCAGTTTGGGCTAATTTGGCAGCCGGCTTCGAAGTCGAGACCGTGCCAGGAACTCACTTGGACATGGTCACAACGCACTTCGAAGGTCTTGCCGCTGTGCTTACTCGCTATGCGAAAGAAGCGCTCTGCGAGTAATAAAGCCGGAACTGCTCGTGGCTGGAAAGCGGACTTCGCAAGTTGCTTTTCCTACACGCGAATGACACGTGGCGATAGGCTAGATACGGCGACCTTTTCTCGCAAGTGCACTGCACCGAACCGATCAGCGGTCGTCCGATGGGCTCCAGTTCCAACAACGCAACTTCCAACCTCTGCCTTCCCCGACCAGAGCTCCGACGTGCTGAGGGTCCGGACGAAGAGAACGTATACTCCAATGGAGCCCGTCCGTTGTATGCAAGCGCTCAGGCTTTCCGGGTGTGAGCGTGACGTGAAAGCTCTTGAGAGGAACATGCAATCCCTCGCCCCTTGCTTTGACGTATGCCTCCTTACGTGTCCAGCAAAGAAAAAAGCCTTCGTCTTGCAAAGACGGCGACAGGCTCCGTAATTCCATCACCTCTTGCGAAGAAAAGTAACGTTCGGCAATCTCCTCGCCAGCGAACTTCCGGACTAGCTCCACATCAACTCCCAAATGCCGTCCAATGGCGAACGCAAGCAATGCCACGTCGTGCGAATGCGAGACGTTGAACTGAACCGATTGCTGTGGTAACTCCGTGCGTAAAGTCGGTTTGCCTTGAGGACCGTAATCGAATTCGAGGTACCCTGGCGCCCGGTTCACGTACCCACCCAGCAGTTCGCGCAGGATTCCCCGGGTGGCAATAAAACGATTCCGGTCCCGTTGCAAAAAGAAACGGTCCGCTCGCGCTTTCTCATCAATGGAGAGTACTGCTTCGAGTTGACGAAGCACTGTCTCTTCGCAGTCGAGATAGGCACGCCAGACATGAATCTCGTCTTCGGAGAGCTCGAGCCGTTCCGGGCTCAAACTCCAAGAGTTATTGTCGGACGTAGGATGATTCTTCTGCATTCAAGAGTCCTTGTCATGCTAATTGAGCTTCAGCTCTGTGTGCCAATCAGTTGCGGCCGAGCCCGACTGTTTTTACTGTCATTGTCGAGGAGTGATGGATCGCGGCATTCCGAGCGAAGAGATTTTGCGGGAGATGCAAGCCAAAGAGACGGCCATGCGCCGCCAGCGTCTGTCCCGCCTCCTCAAAAAGCTCCGTGCCATGCGCCGAAGCCTTCCTTCCCTGGTCCAGTTGCTGATGCGTTTGGGCGCCGCGAAATCGGCAGCGGGCCGCGCCTTCCAGTTCGTGCACCTGCAAGTGCCCGCCGAAGGCCAGGAGGTAACGCGGAAAACGTTCCAGTTTCGTGTGGACAAGAAAAAACTCCAAGCGGCGGAAGGGCGTGACGGACACTACTTACTGCGCTCCAACCTGACCGCCGGAGATCCCAGTGTCCTGTGGGCGCGCTACGTGCAGCTGACGCAGATCGAATCGGTCTTCCGATCTCTCAAGAGTGAACTCGGCATACGCCCCATCTACCATCAACTGGAGCATCGGGCCGACGCTCACATTCTGATTGCCTTTCTCGCCTACTGCTTGCAAGTGACGCTAAAGCAGCGTCTCTTGTTGCACGCCCCAGGGTTGACGCCCACGGCGGTGCTGGAGAAGTTGGCCGAAATCCAAATGATCGACGTCTGGATTCCTACTGTCGATCAACGGTGGTTAATTCTACCGCGCTATACGCAACCTTCCTCCGACACCAAGCTGCTCATCGAGAAGCTGAGACTGGAGTTGCCGAGCCAGCCGCCACCGCGGCTCACTGCGCAAAAAGACAGCACGGAAATCGAGCTACAGACCGTCCGGTAGCTCGGCCGTTTGTGGTGGAGACCTTTCAATAACCTCGACTGATTCCAAGGCACTTAACTGGATCAGGAACGCCCAACTGCGAAAGTTCGG
>PLHQ01000100.1 GCA_003138975.1 Acidobacteriaceae bacterium
GGTCGTTGCCTTCCATCGCTTTTCGGGTTCCAGACTCTCCGTGACGGTAGCGCTCGATAAGCTCCGCGATGGATTCGTCCATGGAGATCTTTCAATCGCCCCTCCATGTCTCTTCCATATTCTTCCCAGGTCACCCCGTCCACTCCCGGCGCAGCCTTTTTCTTCAGGTTGCTGTAACTATCCCGGAGCAGTTCGATTGTGACGTGGTGCAGCAGTGCTGTGAACCGTAACTTCCCGTCTCTCTTTGCTGCTTCACGCACGCGGTCCAGCCTGCTTGGCCCGCTTCCCTGGCTCGGTGTCCAGTTCGGGTTAGGCTGTCCCGCGTTCTCCTTGGTCAGCGTCCTTCCCTCCTCCGTCTCCGCTGGCGGTCCCCCGCTTTTGTTCGACGGACTCGCGGGTACTCTGCCGCTGTACGACTCCCCGCTGTCGTGCACATGGCTCTTATGGCTCATCGCTTTCTCCCATCGACCTGCCACGTTTCCGCTGCAGGCGGCAGCGGGGTCTCCCGGTTCTCGCGCATGGAGTTTCTATGCATGCCTGGGGTCTACTGACTCCGCCGAGTGGCGCCGCGCGATTACCCTTGACCTGTCGCAGTGCTTCCTTCAGGTTCTCTCGCTCACATACTTCCTCCATCAATCGATTGGTTCTAGCTGGGTTTTCGGGTTCATTCGTCGCCATCGGCGATTCAGTCTCTTCTCCTTTGACACCTCGGGCTGCACCCGTCAGCGCAGATGAGAAGTCCAGTTCTATCTGGATGTTCTGCTGCTTATCGTCTTTGAGATTCATGGCCTACTCACCGCTCCTTCTCGTTCGGGCCTTCGATCCCCGTTCCCGACTCGGCCTATCTGTTTCTCCACCTTTCGGTTTTCGGAGTTCCTCACTAGCGTTTGTCGGTACTAACCGACGTCCGCGCGTTTAGCCCAGCGTTCGCAATGTGCGCGGCACATGATACGATTCCCCGGTGGGCGATTCCGCTTGCATTCCGGTTTCTGCTTCGGCTGTCTCCGCCACCACGGCTACTTCGCGGCACTCTGCCCTCGTCCGCGTTACTCACTGGATCACCACCTTGTGTTTTTTTGCCCTGCTCGTCAGCGGAGGTGAAATTGTCATCTCTCACCCACGCTTCTATTGGGGCGAAACTGGCAACGATTTGACCCGACCGTTGTTCAAACTTCCGATGCCTGCCTCGAGGAAGTTGGTGCCGACCGGCTACGCGTACGTGCTGCCGGACCAGAACGGCTGGAGCCGCTATCTCCACTTTCAAGCCGCTTGGGTAGTGGTATTTACCGGATTACTGTACTTAATCTCGGGCCTATTTACCCGGCATTTCCGGAAAAACTTGCTTCCGCGAGGGGCCGATCTTTCATGGCGGGAATTCTCGAGCGCGATCACTAAACATTTGCGCTTCGAGCGGCCGGGTGAGGCAGAGGCTTGGTCGTATAACATGCTCCAGCGGATTACCTATCTGTTCGTGATCTTCATTCTGTTTCCCTTAGTAATCTGGACGGGCCTGGCGATGTCCCCCGCCTTCGTTTCCGCGTTTCCGGCGACCGTCAACGTGCTAGGCGGCCAGCAATCCGCGCGCACGCTTCACTTCTTCGTCTCCCTGGCTCTCCTGCTCTTCCTGCTCGTCCATGTCGTGATGGTTTGTCTTGCAGGATTCAAAAGCCGCATGCGCGCGATGATCACAGGCCGCGCCGCTATACACTTGGAGCGCACATGAGCGATCTTTCAAGCCGCAAACTGTCACGCCGAAAATTGATCACAACCGGTCTCGCGGCCACGGCAGGCGTCTCAGCCATGGGCGTGGCCGCCGGCATTGCGCAAAAGTATGGACTGGTGCCGCCCGATCACGGCGGCATCTACGGCCTCGGCGAAACTCTGACCTACGCTTCGCAGCGGCTGCTGACCAGGCACTCTTTAGCGCGTGAATTCTCTAGGAGCCAGATTTCGAAGCCTCCATTCGCCAACGAAATCGAGCCTCTGACTGACAAGTTTAAGCGCCTTCAGGCCGGAGGGTTCGCTGACTGGCGGCTCTCGGTCAACGGCATGGTCGTCCGGCCCGCCTCGCTTTCGCTCGATCAGCTTAAGAGCTACCCGTCTCACACCCAGATCACCATGCTGCAGTGTGAAGAGGGATGGTCGTATATCGCCGAATGGGTCGGGGTGCCTTTGTCCCACGTTCTGGATGTTGTGGGAGTCCTCCCGCAGGCCAGATACGTCGTCTATTTCTCGATAGAACCCGACACGTGGGAAAGCATCGATATGGCCGACGCATTGCACCCGCAGACTTTTCTGACCTATGGGATGAATGGCGACGAGCTTCCCGTGGGCCACGGCGGGCCGCTTCGCCTGCGGCTCCCTCGCCAGCTCGGCTACAAGAACGTGAAATTCCTTACCCACCTGACGGTCACCGACAATCTGAAGGGTTTCGGGAAGGGACTGGGCTCCGCATCTCCAGAAGCAGGCTATGCCTGGTACGCCGGCATCTGACACACGTTTCAGGCGAGTGCCGGATATCTGTCGCGAGTGTTTGCCGCGGATTTCTCGCGTATGAGTGAAGACACTCTGCTTGATCGTCAGCAATCCGGAAGTAGCCGAGGCTCGCGGGGTGCGCCGATTCTGGGTGTGTCGTCGGCTAACCGGAAGCTATCCGGCTTCCAGGTCGAGTGGTCCTGCGAAGTCGGCATGGCGGCAGGATTTTGGAAGCCGGTGTCTGCTGAGGATTCGTCGATGCTGGGGCGTTTAGCAGTTACGAATCGCGAGAAGGCCAACTTCTGTATTGCCCGTCGCTCGGGAGGAATCTCATCGATTGCCGACCCCGCCGCATAATTGAGAACTCAATGCGAGACAAAGCGTACGGGAACCACCGTAGCGTTCGCCTCCGGATTGTAATAATCGTAGAGGAGAGACGGCGCTGTCATTGCGTCCATACCGAGTCCAGGAATCGCAGGACGTACGCTGTGAGCGCCAGATCCGAAACCTTACTCTGCCAGTACGGAAACCCTCCATCGGATTGCTGAAGATCCACAAGTTGAACATAACCATCCTGCACCGCCTTCTTGGCGCTTGCGGCCAACTGAGCGCGAGGATTGGAAGGATCGTTGCTGCGGTTTGCCTTCGCCAGAACTTGCAGTCCCATCAGGCTCATATACGCCACCGAGGTAATCTGCTCAGCGCACCCCGCGGGACGTTGCCCAATCCCGTGCATTGCATCGAGAACGTGTGCAATGAGATTGGGGTAAAGGCGCAACTCAGCATCCTAACGCAGACGGAACCGGAATTCGAACCGGGATCCGCTGGGTTTCGCGGCTATGGGATGATGCTCGCCGAAATCGGATTGCCTCCCGGTTTCGAGATAGACCGGGAATCGCTGGAGACTGCAAGAGAAACGGGCTCGATCCAAGGCTATGAAGTTCAACCCGACCGCATCGTTTTCTANNCCGAAATATTCGGCGGCGGCGAACCCTGGCATCGCGAGCAGCTCCTCCAACGCCTCCAAGGGGCGCCCATGATGGGCCATCACTTTGGATTTCTTGGCGTCGGCTGGAACCGCTACCACCTTTACCGTCAGTGCGCCGATATTGACGCCTACGCAGGACATCGTGGCTCTCGGACGGCAGAAGCTAGGGAGAAGAGTGTCGTGTACTCCCAGTAATTAGACACACGACAAACATAGGTCGGCCTCTTAGGTAGATTGTGGTCGGGCCCCTGCCAGAAAACCGTGACGGTAAACACGAATCATTGTGACATCCTTACCAACGAGCTAAATCATTCGAAAGGTCAAAAGACTCACCAAGATCACTTCACAAGGTGACCTCCGTCCTTGCGGTGTCTCGCACCCGATGTTTGACTTCCCATTGATAAGGACGCCCCTCTTTCCTGAGGGGAACGCGATGGGGGCGACGATAACGGCCGAGTGTTTGCCCCGGTCAGGAGTCTCTTCATGGCCGAAGTCGAAACCAAGTCCCTTCCCGAAAGCGCATACCAACCGTTGAAATCCGGCGAACTATACCCGCCGATCGTGGCGGCGGCAGAGCGTGTGCCAGAACTTACGACACGATCCATCGGCTGGGGCATTTTGCTCTGCGTTATTTTCACTGTCGCTTCCGCTTATTCGGGACTGAAGGTCGGACAGGTGATGGAATCGGCAATCCCGATTTCGATTCTTGCGATTGGTCTGGCCCGTCTTTATCCGCGACGGTCAAGTCTACTGGAGAACGTGATCATCACCGGCATCGGCGGGGTTGCGGGATCGGTGGTAGCCGGCGCAGTGTTCACGGTTCCGGCGTTATACATCCTGAAGCTTGAGCCTCATCCCGTGCAGACCATTTTTATCTGCCTGGCAGGCGGATGTCTTGGTGTTCTCTTCCTGATTCCCCTGAGGCGCTATTTCGTGCGGGATATGCACGGCATGCTTCCCTACCCGGAAGCGACTGCCATCGCGGAAGTTCTGGTGACGGGCGAGAAAGGTGGGTCGCAAGCGAAGCTGCTGTTGCAGGCGACGGTGATCGCGGGCATTTACGACGTGTTCGTGACAACATTTCAGGTTTGGAAAGAGTACATCGATTTTCAGTTCCTCCCCTTGTTCCGAACGTTGTCCGACCGTGCGCGCATGGTTTTCAGCTTCGACGCCATCGGCTTCATCCTAGGACTGGGCTACGTGATAGGTTTGCGCGGCTCCATGATCCTTTGCGCCGGTGGTGTTCTTTCCAATTTCGTGCTGGTCCCATTGATATGGTTCATTGGCAGTCACCTTGACAGTGCTGTATATCCGGCAACGATTCCGATTTCGCACATGACTGCGGTGCAGATCTACCGCAGCTACGTTCGATTTGTTGGCGTCGGAGCGATCGCGACCGCGGGTATATTTGGCATCATCAGGTCTCTGCGCATTGTCGCCGGCTCGTTTGCAATTGCCCTCCGGGTCTTCCGCAAGAGCGCAGCCGCAACGCAGGAACGGACCGATCGCGACATACCGATGATTGCCATTTTTCTCGGAGTTGTAATTGGAGCAATCGGAGTCGCCATGCTCCTCGGCCATTTGGCCGCTTCCTGGAGTGTGATTGCCATTGGCCTGGCGCTTACGCTCGTCTTCTCATTCTTCTTTACAGCCGTGGCGGCAAATGCTATTGCCACAACGGCACGCAATCCCGTCTCCGGGATGACGATGCTCACGATCATTATTTCCTGTGCTGTTCTGCTGAGATTCGGATTGTCCGGTACTACCGGTATGTTTTTCGTCATGGCGATCGCAGGAATGGTGTGTACCGCATTGTCCGTGTCCGGGCAGGCCATCACCGACCTCAAGACCGGATACTGGCTAGGCTCAACGCCGTCCGCGCAGGAAAAAGTGAAGTTCCTCGGTGTCATAGCAGCCGCCATCGCGGTTGGACTCACAGTCGTGATGCTGGCTCGCACATTCCAGTTCGGGGAAGCTTTGCCGGGCGATTTGCGGCCGGTTTTGGCCTCGCCTCAGGCATCGATCATGAAAGCCCTGGTGGAAGGATTCATGAGTCATCAGCCGGTCGCATACTTACTGTTCGGCGCCGGCGCCATGATTGCGTTGATTCTGGAGATGCTGGGCCAGCCCTCGCTTATCTTCGCTTTGGGAATGTACCTGCCGCTCGAACTCAACACTCCCTGTCTGGTCGGTGGATTTCTTTGCCACTACTTGAACCGACGCTCCGAAAAAACCGGCGGAGAAGCTGGCAGAACGATCCGGGAACGCGGCGTGATTATTGCTTCGGGGCTGATGGCTGGTGGAGCTTTGGGCGGTGTTTTGGGCGCAGCCTTTCGAATGCTTCCCGGCTATCGCGAGGATCTGATCAAGACGCCGTTTTACTCGAACAATGCAGTATCCCAAATAGTTTCCGCGCTGCTGTTTGTCGCGCTGTGCGTGTATGTATGGTTCGGATCTCTGAAGAAAGCTCCCGCAGAAGATCGAAGATAAAGTGAGGAGTGCCGCATGGACGCGATAGGACGATTGATCGCAGATGCAGTTCTCGGGATTGACACGCTTTGGGGTGGCGATGTCATGTGTCCCTCTGGCACTGGACGATTCATCGCCGACTCGTGGTTCTCGGATGAGCCATTGCCTCTGGCCTACACGGCTCCGGAAGCGGCACGAGTGCGCACGAGTGGTGGCGTTTCGGCCAAAAACTTTGATCGTCAAGCAGTCGAGGAATACCTGCGTGAGGTGGATCTGCCGCAAGCCATCGCTGGAATTCGCGAAGAGGCACGGAATATCGGTGGTGTGCGCGGTCAGTATTTGCAGGGTTTGTCGCTCTGCCTGGACACGATGTGGGACCTTGCCATGGAAGTGCTCGGGAAGGGAAAGCCGGTTCCCTACGCGCGGTGCGTCGAATCCTCGACGGGTCGACCGCCGGAAGCCTCTATGCCGGAGGCCAAGCGGGAGCGGGTGGCCGAATTGTTGGGCCGGGCGGGTTACTCCATCTCCGGTGCTGCCGGCCTTCTCGGGGCCGTCGATGCATGGCGACGAGATCGAGTCGTTCCGATGGCTTCTGTCCGCGCCCTGGGAGCAGCGGTGATCGCCCACTTTGACCGTCTGGCCGCGACCAACTTGCTGCCCTATCTTCCCAAGGATCTCTTGTCCATACCTCGGGCCAACATTGAGTTCTTGCCAATCAAGGACGCATGGTTTTCCGGTTCGATGAACTACCTGGGGCGAGCGCGGAAAGCGGATGGCAGTCCGCAGTACGAAGCCACCTACGAGATTAACGCCTCGTTGCAAATTTCCGTACCGGAGTTCGAGCAGCTCGTGAGCCACGAAGTCGTGCCCGGACACGTTACAACGTTCGCCTACTTGCAGGATCTCTATGTCCGCGGGAAAGTCGGCTTCGAAGCCACGGTACTGACCATGAACACACGCGCCGCCACGCTGTTCGAAGGAATCGCGAATAATGCCATTCTCATCGCGCATGGCGTTACTGAGATCGAGCAACTCCCCGATGAAGATTTGCAGATTGGCGTGCTGCTGGCGTTGCTGCAGGATGATGCCAAGAATCAATCTTCGTACTTGATTTGGGGAGAAGGAGTCCAGCGCGACACAGTGGCCGCCAGTCTTCGTCGGGATTTCCTCGTCACGGAGGAGCGTGCGGACAAGCTCTCTGGCGCCTGGGGTCAACATCCGTTACTGGGCCGAATGTATCTTCCAGCCTATCGGACAGGAACGGATCGAGTTGCGCAATTGCGACGTATCCACCCAGCGGATCGCATTCTATCCGCAATCTACGGCTGCTCTGGGCTCGCTGATATCGTGACGATCGATGAGATAGTGAAGCCTGAGTAGATCGATCTTCCAGCCTACGCTTACGCACGGTTAGGCACCTTGACTCTTCCGAATTCGAGAGCCGAGAATCGACGTCGGATAAAGAAAAAGAATAGGTTAGCAAGCTGCTAACTAAGATCGCAGGCAGGTTTTCCTTATGAAACCAATCCTGGTTGTGTTCGCCGGCTTGATTCTGTGGTCCGCCGCAGTGGCGCAGCAGCCGTCAGATCCGTGCGCATCTCTCAAGGAAGACCGGCAGGCAATGGAGTCGAGATTGCGCGACTGGCCCGATCTGGCTAAGTATCGGGACGAAGGGGCGATTCCATCAGGGAATTCTGGACGCTGTCGAACTCCTTCCTGTCGCCACCGTGAATAGGTAAGTAAACCCTACGACTTTTGCGGCTTTGCGTTGAGATTCGTTGATGGTGTAGATCGCCATTTCGTCTCCTCCTGAATACAGAGTTCTCCCATTCCCGTCCGCATCTTCGTCTTGCGGGGAAGTGAGCTCGAAGGCCAAGTGTGTAACCGGTAAGCGCCCAGGCAGAGCTTGGAACGGGCCGCCCGGCGGTCAGGATCCAACTACCCTTACCTTTGCTGGCGCGAGCAAGATCATTGCTACACCGATGACAACAAAGGCAAGTCCGCCGCCCAGCAGATGTCCGCGTTCGCCAACATCATGCAATGACTGCACGGCCATAACGGCGGCATGAGCAAAACTCGACCAGGCGGTGAAGGCGATCAGGCTGCGATTCGCGGACGGGTTACGGGCCGCAAGCAGCAGGAAAACTCCGAGGGTGACGTAAACACTGAGAATCATCTGCAGGGTTTCTTCCTCACGCAGTTGCACCACCCCGTAAACAGTAGCGACGAAGAGCAACCCCACGATCACCAACACGACCTTTAGCGCGCGTTCTCGAATCGCTGCGTCCTCCTGCCAAAAACCTTAAGATCAGCGATAGGTGCACGTACAACGTGCAGATACACCGGGCGCAATCATTCTTCCGCTCCTTTTATTAGTCATTCCCCCGCTGCGCTTGCCCGTTCCTGCCATCGTTGAGGGCACGAGGTTGAAGGACGCTGCGAGCAAAAGAGAGGCTCCGGTTCACCGGCTTAGACAAGTCATAGAAGAGAGCCGTCACAGCGAGATAGCATGCGGTCGCGATGAGGTCGACTACCAAAGCCAACCTGCCGTGGACGAAGAGGACGAGTCCTCCCATCAGTATGGTGAACAAATAAAAGACAGCGGTAATCCTGGCCCTGGGACGCGGCGACGCTGCTGCAATCCGTTCCATTGGTATGTTCATGCCCTTTCCTCCTTATGCGAGTTATTGAATCAAGTGTGCATTGGTGCGCCACGATCGCCGTTCCCCCGCTGCGCCGGCCTGCTCCTTCCATCGTTGAACGTTCACGCCCATCACGAGGAGCCACAGGAGCACCGATACTTCCGCGAGGAGGGCGGAGGCCAGATTGTAGGGGGACAGATAGTTTACGAGCGGGTTTGACAGATAGGTCAACCAACCCAAACCGGCAAACGCCATCAGCGCACCCAGAATTCGAGGCAAAAAGGCCGACCTGAAAATCAGGTAGCCGATCAGGAGGCAATAGAATCCGTGAATTACTATAGCGATGTTCACGCCTTGAGGCTGCAATCGAAGAGCCTCAAAGGTGAGTCCCACGAAGGCGAGGGATGCCGCAAGCAAAGAGAGGCCCCGGTTCACCGGCTTAAAGATGTCATAGAAGAGCAGCGTTACGGCGGCTATGCCCGCAATCGCGATGTAGCCCCCTGCGTAATTCAACCTGCCGCGAACAAAGAGCTCGGTCAATGCTGCCGTCACCAGGCTGAAAAAATTAAGGGCAGCGGCAATCCTGGCCTTGAAACGTGGCGACGCTTCTGCAATCCGTTCCATCATTACTGCTGCCCTCATACTCTTTACCTCCTTAGCGAGCGATTGAATCAAGAGTGCATGGGTGCGCTACGATCGCCATCCCCCCGCTGCGCTGGCCTGCTCCTTCCATCGTTGAACGTCACGCCCATCACGAGGAGCCACAGGCAAAGCGCTAGTTCCGCGAAGAAGCCGAGGACCACATTGTAGGGAGAGAGATAGTTTGCGAGCGGCGGCGACAGAAAGGTCAGCCAACCTAAACCAGCAAACACCATCAGCGCACCCAGAATTCGAGGCAGGAAGGCCGACCTGAAAATGAGGTACCCGATTAGGAGGCAATAGACTCCGAAAAATATCACGCAGATGTTGTCGGCCTGAGTATTCAGTTCGAGAAACATCAGCGCCAGGGCCCGCAACTGTTCCACCTTAAATACGTTCAAGTACTGGCTGCCTCCCAAGACGACCAAGGGGGCGAGTTGAAAGACGCTACCGAAAACCAGAATGGCGCATCCCACAAGGCTGAAGAACGCTGCGAGTAAAGAGAGGCTCCTGTTCACAGACTTAAACAAGTCATAGAAGAGAGCCGTCACAGCGATATAGCAAGCGGTCGCGATGAGGCCGGTTGCTAAACCCAACCGAAATAAAGACTCGTGCGCCAGGATGTTGGTTGCTGTAGCTGCGGCGTCGCCATCTACAACAAGCCCTCTAAGGAAGAACTCGCCCAATACTGCCGTCAGAAAGTAAAGCAAATAAACGACACCGGTAATCCTGGCCATGGGACGCGGCGACGCTTCTGCAATCCGTTTCATCATTGCGGCTGTGCTCATAACCTTTCCTCCTTATGCGAGTTATTGAATCAGGTCGCATGCGAGTCAGATGGGGCCTTGATAGCGGCGCAGCCGGACCGCGGCGGCGAGGAATGCCGCGAAGACTACCAAGCCGATCCACAGACCCGGGCTGCTCAGGAAATTAAGTGGAGTGAGATGCATTCCTGGATGGATGGGGAAGTCGCCCTGCATGGAGGCGACAGCCTCAGACCCGCCGCTGAAGCGGTATTCCAGCAGCGCCACGAAGTGGGAAGAGTGGAAAGCGACTTTCTCGAAGATGCCGATCGCGAGCGGCGGTAGGACGGCCCAGAGAAATGGCGTGCGGCGCGCCCAGGCTGAGACCAGCAGCAGCCAGGCGTAGATGGGCGCATACCAGAGCATGTGCACGGTCACGAGGTGGTAGAGCAGCCCCAGCAATGTCTGGTACAGCTCCAACTGCGTCCACAGCGTCGCGACACTCAGACCGCTGGCCAGCAAGACCACGCTGCTTAGCAGCAGCATGATGGACTGGATGACAACGGTGATTACAAAGGCGACCATGGGCAGAACCAGCAGCGGAATGCTCGCTTTCGCGAGCACAGTAGTGAGATCGGAAACCGGCAGCGACTTCCAGAACCAGATGCTGCGATCGCGGCGCTCGCCATAGAGCGTATCGAGAGAGTAGAAGATGCTGACGAGGAAGGCGGCCCCCATGATTAGACCCGCGGCAAAGTCATAGGGCTGGGCGAGCGCTGCGCGCTGGTGCGCCGCGTCAAGCGACGACACGGCGCGCATGGTCTGCGGGAGGGGGATCAGGACGAATACGAAGCCGAGCAGAATGACTCCCGCGATGGCGAGCGGTGCGAGGTAAATGGAACGGTACTCCCAGAGTTCGCGGCGCACTGACCAATAAAAGGGCCGAGTCGCCGACAAGGCCGCGGGCGCGGTTCCCTGCGAGCCAAAGGACTCTGGCAAGGTATTCGATCGAGTATTCATTGAGCTGCTCCTTGTACCTCGCCGGCCCGATTGCCCGGCTTATTTCCCATCACGGCAACGAACAAGTCGGCGATGCTGGGTGTTCGCACGTCGCCCAGCGCCGCGAGCTGCTGACGATCGACACGATCGAATAGAAGGATGCTGCGACCGAGCACCTGGCGCTCGTGAATCGGCCTGAGCGCCCGGGCTGCGGCGACATGTTCGGGATGCACCTTCACTTCCAGATAGCGCGATTCGAAGTCCTCCATGCTGCAATCGAGTACGATGCGACCGCGGTTGATGAACATGAGATCGGTGAGGACATGCTGCACGTCTTCCACCTGATGGGTGGTCACGACGATGGTGCGGCTGCGATCGAAGTAGTCGCTCAGCAGTGAGTCGTAGAACTGCTTGCGATACAGGATGTCAAGGCCAAGGGTCGGCTCGTCCAGCACCAGTAATTTCGCGTCAATGGCCATGACCAGAGCGAGGTGCAGTTGGGTCACCATGCCCTTCGATAATTCCCTGACCTTGCTGGCGCGGCGAATGTCGGTCTTCGCAAGAAAACCTTCCGCCTTCGCGCGATCAAATCGTGGATGCACGCCGGCCACGTAGTCGAGCGCCTGCGAAACCCTTACCCAGCGCGGCAGCACGGCGACATCCGCAATGAAGCAGACATCGCGCATGAGTTGATCGCGTTCGTTCCAGGGATCGCGTCCGAGCACCCTCAGTTCGCCCTGATACGGCGTAAGGCCGAGAATCGCGTTGAGGGCGGTGGTCTTGCCTGCGCCGTTGGGACCGATGAGTCCGAGGATGCGGCCCTCTTCCACGCGCAGATTCACGCCGTCCAGCGCGATGGTTGTCCCGAAGGCCTTGCGAAGGCCGCGTGCTTCTATGACGGTCATGACTTCGGCTCCTCCTCTGCATCATTCGACGACCGAGGGGTTGCGGCAGCGTCCAGCAATTCTTCACGCGTCAGGCCGAGCCGCTGAATGGTGGCGTAGACCCTGGGCCATTCTTCCGCAAGAAACTTCTGGCGTTCGCCCTGCAGCAGCAGATTGCGCGCGCCGGCATTGATGAACATGCCGCGACCTCGCTTGCTCTCGACCAGTTGCTCGTCGACGAGTTGTTGATAGCCCTTCAGAACCGTCAGCGGATTGACCCGATATTCGGCCGCGACATTGCGCACGGACGGCAGCGGATCGCCTTCTTTGAGCACGCCGTCGAGTATCATGGCGACGACGCGGTCGCGAAGCTGGCGGTAAATCGGTTGACTGTCGTTCCACTCAGGATCCATCATGGTTTCCAGCAACATGTCTTCCAGATAGCCCACTCGAGAGAGGCGCCGGCGATCAATTCGATCGACCGCGGCCGCCTCCTCGGATTCCTCACAACACATGGCCGCTGAAGCGGCGTCACTTTGTCCGCTGCAAGTCGAAGTGCGCGTGGACCGGCTTGTCCTTCATCATGAACGTCCAATCCTCGGTGTGGTGGTTGGCATCGATGATTGTGAACACTCCATGGTGCATGTGGTACTCCGTGGTCCCGCTGATGTCCTTGAGCTCGAACTCGACCGTCTTGCCGTCGGGCGACATCTTGCCGGTCATGCGCGGCCGGTTCCCGGCGTCGCAATAGTGGACCAGCGTGAGCTGGTCTCCGTCCACGTAAAGCATCGTAACCGGATGGTCATACTTGGTCGCATCCAACGGCGTTCCTGCTTCCTGGAACTCGTGCACGAGGGCGTTTCCCCGCGAGGTCACGCGCAGCGAGAGGTGCATCGGCTTGCCGCCTGACATCTCCGGCATCTCCGGGACGGTGACGGGGCCCTCCCACTCTCCAGCCAGGCTTTTCATGGTTGCGAAGGACTTCTGCGCCTCGGACGTCACAGGAGCCATGGAGGCCTTTTGCGCGTCGGACCTTTCCATGTCAGACTGGGCAAAAGCCACGGTGGAGAGCGACATCAGAACAACGGACAGCATAAAACGAAGGGATTTCATGTTTCTTCTCCTTAAAGCTTCTTTACTTTCGGGTCGGGGTTCTCACTCACATAATCCGGTGGGAGCGATGACCTTCGATCGATTGCTAGTGATATAGTTAACTATAACACTAGCTCACATGTCAAGCTTTTTCTTATTTTCCTCCGGGCGGCGTGAAGGGAGTTCCGTTGGGCGAACAGACTGGCTCCCGCCGATGTAGTCTGGCCTGGGCCACCAAGGAGATCGACTGTGCTCGGAAGTACCTGTTGCAAACCTGCTATGGCGCTGTTTCACCCACAACCGTAGACTTTACCAGCAACGATTACGTCGCGTGCAGTCCCATTATTTCTTGCCAGGTTGTGGCGACCGGGCTATTCTGTCGGCTTAGAAAGTCGTCGGAGGGCTCAGATGCGCTTGCCATTCTCTCTGCCCGCTGTCTTCTGCTTAGTCCTGTTGGCCGTCACTATCGCGACTCCGAGCTCGTCGGCCCAAGACATCTTTGTAACGCCCGTCCCCAACGCGCCGTTCAGCGGTGTAGTCGATGTGGAGCGCTCGCGCGTTCAGCGTGACGGCTCCATCGTCAACTTCAAGACAATCCGCGACATCGGCAGGGACAGTCGGGGCCGGATCCACAACGAGTCGAGGGCGCTGGTCTCGGCTTCAAGTACTGAGGCTCCTCCGCTCCTGCGCATCCATCTGTATGATCCACAGACCCGGATCTCGACCTATCTAAATCCGCCAGCGCGAATCTTCTGGACAGAGACCGTGAGTCACCCTCCCTCAACTGTGCCGCCCACCGTTCGCTATGGATCGCCTACGGGTGACGGCCTCCCGCAGAACGAGTTCACGAAGGAAGAACACCTGGGCATTCATGAATTGGAGGGCCTGCCGGTACATGGGATTCGCGAGAGTCAGATTATTCCCGATGAACAAAGTGGCACAGGTAAGGAGATCGTTGTTGCGGATGAATACTGGTACTCAGAGGATCTCCGCATTAACCTAATGATCCGACACAGCGACCCGCGCACGGGTACAGTAACAATGACCGTAACTCAAGTCACGCGCACAGAGCCAGATTCTGCCTTCTTTGAGATTCCGGACGGCTACAAGCCAGCAAGAAGCGGGCCGGGGACGAACCAGTAAAGCTTGTTCATCTGAGTTTTTAGGCCGCCGTTCCCGAGCGTTTACATTCATTGAGAGGTCGACTGGGGTCAATGCATTATGAAAGAGCGCCCCGCTTCAGAAGATCGAGGCTGGATGTGGCGCCGCCTCCGCTGGGCTGCGCTGTGCAGGGGCTTAGCTCCGCGGCGGCGGCGCTAGGGAGTAACTGCAGTAGTGTGTCCGGGGGAAAGGACTCCAGGAGAGCATAGGCAAATCAGCTGGAGAAGGGCACTTTACCTTGAGGGAAAGCCAGCGTTGACACGAATGAGTTTTCCCCCAAGGAGGCAACTCAAATGAGTCACGACGTCAAATATATCGGAATGGACGTGCATAAGGAAGCGATTGTGACGTGCTTGTGTCTGGCCCGCCACAGGTACAGAATTATTTCCATCGCTTGAGATCGGGGTGTGCCTATGGAAACCAGTCATCACACACAGCACAACTCCCCGTTGGGAGTAATCCTGAACTTGAATTGCGTAGGGCTTGGCGCCCTATTGATAGTCCTGTTTTGCACTGTGTTCGCGGTAGCGCAAGAATCGGCCTCTTGCCATGGTTGCCCGGCCCTGAACTCGGCCCAAAACGCGACCTTGCCGAGGTTTCCCGACGACCGCATTGTTGCAGACAACGGGCTGTCAACGAAGCGTAGCGACGCTCAAAAGCTGTGTTCCATGCAGCCCTTTCCCGGACTTGCCGGTTTTACGAGCGTCGACAGCCTGGAGCTTCCTCCTAAGGCGCAGAAGGAGTACGGCGCTGCCTGTTCGGCTCTGAAGAGCCATCGCCTTGGTGCGTCGGAGCAGCATCTGCGCAAGGCTGTCCAAATCTACCCTAAATATGTTGCGGGATGGGTCATGCTCGGCCAAATCCTGGAAGCGCAGCAACAACCAGATCAAGCCCGTAGGGCCTGTTCGCAGGCATCTGAGGCCGATCCCAATTACTCGCCGTCATATCTCTGCTTGGCTGAAATCGCCGGACGGGAGGAAAGATGGGGTGAGGTGTTGCGCCACACAACCCGGGCACTCGAACTCGACCCGCTGCATGACCCCTATGCTTATTTTTTCAGTGCGATCGCCTATTTCAATCTGAACCAGTTGCCCGAAGCGGAAAAGAGGGCATTGAAAGCCGAAGAGATCGACGGGAATCACTGCGAACCGATGGTCCAGTTCTTACTTGCTCAGATTTACGAAGCAAAGCACAACCCAACTGATGCAGCTTCTCACCTTCGCGAATATCTGGAACTTGCACCGGATTCAGAGGATTCAGATATTCTGAAGGGGCATTTGGCAGAGATACAGAACCCGAAGTAGAATCACTTGGCGGAGTTCCGGGGCGCTCTTCTGCGCCATTTTGTTCTGCCCCCGCATGACTGTTGTTAACTAGCGGCATTGCGCGGTCCCAAGAGCGCGCTGATCGCGGTCGCCAATTCCATCCTTACCGCCGGCTACTACTTGCTCCACCGGGCCACCACCTACCCAGATCTCGGCCCGGACTACTTCGACAAACGCAACCCCGTTCGCGCCACCCATCGCTTGGTCAAACGCCTCGAAGAACTCGGGCACAGAGTCATCCTCGAACCCCGCTTCATTGGCCTACTATTTCACGAACAGCAACCCATGTGGTACCGCGGATCGGAAAACATAAGCGTAGAGCAATACAATTACTCCCACGATGGAACAGAGGGCAACCGAGTGCCACGCCACAAAGCGGAAAATGATTCCCTCGTTGCCTACCTGCTCGGTGGCAGCGGTGGCAATCGTGATGGACTGCGCGTCCACCATTTTCCCCATCACTCCACCGGCGCTGTTGGCCGCGCACATGAGAACCGGGTCGATGCCGAGTTGTTGAGAAGTAATTCTCTGCAGACTGCCAAAGAGGGCATTGGCGGAGGTATCGCTGCCGGTAAGCGCAACTCCCAGCCATCCCAGGAAGGTGCCGAAGAATGGATACAACCATCCGGTGCGCGTGAACGCGAGACCCAGCACGGCGTCCAGACCCGAGTAGCGTGTCACGTAGCCAAGGCCCAACATAAATGAAATCGCAACCATAGCCAATCGCATTCGCACCAGCGTTCTCCAGAAGATTTTCATCAATTGCAGCGGACCCTGGCCAAGCAACAATCCCGAGACGATCGCCGCGAAGAAACAGCCTGTCCCAGTGGCGGAGAGCCAGTTGAAATCGTAGCGCGCGGCTTCCGGAGTCGGCTTGGTAACCACCGGCGTGGCACGAGAGATGGCGTTGTGCAGGTAAGGCACATCCCACCCCGCCGGCCCGGGACGGACCTTGCCATTCGGAAGCACCACCCGAAAGGCCGGAGTAGTGGCTTGGTTCATAGCGAGTTTTATCGAGGGTAATCCCCAGAGGAGCACAAAAAGTGACAGGATCGCGAACGGCATCCAGGCCTTCAAGACTTGTGCAGCAGTGTAAGTTCGCGCTTTGATAAATCCATCGAACTTCTCCGCCGCCCATTCTCCGCCAATGTCGTCAGTGATCGCCACTGTGGGAGGAGGAAGAACCGGAGCCTGGTCGTCATAATCGAATCGCCATATTTTTTTCGGCTTCCAGAATCGCAAGAAAATCAATGTCGCGATAATCGAAACCACGCCTCCCATGATGTCCACCAGATTGCTGTCCACATAATTCGACCAAAAGAATTGGGTGAGGGCGAACGAAACGCCAACAACCACTATGGCGGGAAACACTTCGAAAGTTTCCTTCCAACTCACCATCGTCCTCACGAGCCAGAAAGGTACGATGACCGCGGTGAAAGGCAGAATGCGGCCAATCATGGCGTTTAGATCGGATTCCGGGAGTGCAGTTACCGCCGCGAGCGTGTGAACCGGTGTGCCGATGGCGCCCCAAGCCACCGGTGCGGTGTTGGCGATCAGATTCAGTGCAGCCGCATGGAAGGGCTTGAAACCAAGCCCGATCATGAATGCGCCCGCGATCGCTACCGGTGCTCCGAAGCCAGCCGCTCCCTCGATGAATGCGCCAAAACAAAAGGCAACTAGCAGCACCTGCAGCCGGCGATCGGCAGTGATACCAGCGACCGACTCTTTCATGATTTCGAATTGCCCGGTCTCGACGGAAATGTCGTAGAGGTAGACCGCAGCCAGAACGATCCAGGCTATTTTTAATACTCCGAAGGCAACACCGTACCCAAAGCTGAGTGCGGCCAACGTGGGCGGCATCTTGAAGAAGATGATTGCAACGGCTACGGCCGTCGACGCACCGGCGATGGCGCACCAGTGAGGCTTGACCTTCAGACCGGCCAGCAACCCGAAAAGAATGATGATGGGCAAAGCGGCAACCAGCGTGGATAGCCACCAATGACCGAACGGGTCGTAGATCTGGGTCCACTGCATTTACACCCTCCCTGCGAACGGAGTCTGCTGCGCGACAGAGATCGAACAGGCCACGGCATGCAAGCGATACAACTCTTCACGATTCCCAACTCTTCGGAACATTCACGTAAGAACGATCCAATTCTGCGACCGACGGGCATCCTAATAGTCGAAGGGTACGTTCCAGATCCGTACGCAGGATTTCGATCGCGCGGTCGACACCAGCCTCACCTGCGGCAGCCAAGCCGTAGGCGTAAGCGCGGCCGCACAGCACAGCACGCGCTCCCATGCAGATAGCTTTGGCGATATCAGTACCGCGACGAATGCCCCCATCCATCAGCACTTCGATACGGCCGTTCACGGCTTTCACTACCTCGGGCAACGCCCGCAAAGAAGCAGGAACTCCGTCCAGTTGCCGGCCACCATGGTTCGAAACCGAAATCGCCGCGGCACCTTCATCGATGGCGTGCCGCGCATCGTCGCCGGTCAACACGCCCTTGACGACGATCGGACCGCGCCAAAGTTCCCTGATCCAACGCAGGTCAGCCCAGGTCACCGCGGATTCTGCCAGCGCGGCGGCGACATCGATCAGCGGCATCGGACCCCTGCCCGGCACAACAACGTTCGGAAGCGCGGGGACGCCACCGTCCATGAGGAAACTGACGAGCCACCCTGGACGCGAGAGTATTTGCGGAAGATAAGGGACTTTCTCGAGCGGTCCGCCACTGATGAGTTCCTTCATGCCGTTGCGAGAGTCGCGCTCGCGAATTCCGGACACCGGAGTGTCAATGGTGACGACGAGGGCGGAGAATCCGGCGACGCGCGCCCTTTCGATGGCGGCCTCTGCTGCCCCGCGGCCACCCATCAGGTAGAGCTGATAGAAAACCGGGCCGTTGGAACCTGCCTTTACATCTTCCAGCTTGTGTCCGGAAATCGTCGAGAGAATGTAGCCAGTGCCTGCTCTGCCAGCGGCTCGCGCGGCCACCACTTCGCCTCCCGGATGCATAAGGCGGCTGTACCCGACAGGTGCGAGCAAGAACGGAAGAGAAAGATCGAAACCTAACACGCGCATGCACAAATTGCACTGCGGGACCGCGACCGCATACCGCGGCCGAAAAGTGACGTCGCTAAATATTCGGCAATTCTCCCGCAGCGTAACTTCGCCTTCGGCTCCGCCGTCGAGGTAATCAAACACAGATTTCGGTACTCTTTGGCGCGCGATGGGTCGGAAGTCCTCGATGCAGACAACCCGGGGCGACGCCACAGTTCGGGAGGATCTCGTCATGCGTGATTCCAAGACATTCACTAATCTGAAGCAGGCGGATATCGTACCACTAGACGAAAGCGCGAGGAATGGGGGGATCGTTCCGAGTCACGAACTAGCCGGAAATTATTCCGAAGCTGAAGTCGGCTTCAGGAAGTCAGCTGGGGGCCTTAGGCGAAGAAGCTGGATCGTTGATGAAAACAGCCGCTTACGCTCACAACCTGGGCGGTAGTGTGATGGCGTCCACCCCGAGAGCAGGCCAGTCCTTGCGCGAGGATGCATTCGGCGCTAGGATTCGCCTGTTGTTCGAGATGGAACTCCCATTCTCACTCACAGCGGGAGGTGATCTATGAAACGCTATGCACGGTCGCTAGTGCTGGTTATCGTTTTCCTCTACCTTCTCTTCCTCTGCGCGCAAGCTGGCGCGCAGACGGGCCAAATCCTGATTTCCGCAGGAACGCCCGAAGACCATGACCTGCAGGCCATTTCGAACGAGCAGGATGCAGCCAAAAAGCTCGCCATGTACCAGGATTTTGTACAGAAGTACTCGTCGAACCCGGCGGCCGTGGCCTATGGAAACTGGCAAATTTCGCAGGCCTACCAGACCACGGGCGACCTAAACAAAGCGCTTGAGTATGGAGACAAGGCGCTGGCCGGGGCGCCGAGGAATCTCGACATCCTCGTATCGCAGACCAGCATGGCACAGCAGGCGAAGGACAATACGAAGTTAGTGGACTACGTCGCCAAGGGAGGGGAAGTTTGCCACTCCATCACCAAACAACCCAAGCCGGAAGGCATGACCGACGAAGCCTTCAAACAGCAGGTGGCGGAGGACAAGAATGCGGCCAAGAACTCGTGCGACTTTCTCGAGTCGGCGGGTTTCAACGCGATCGCCAGCGAGAATGATGCGAAACTGCGGATGGCCGACATCGAGAAGTACTCAGCGGCCTTCCCGGACTCGATTTTTCAGAATCAAGTCTCAAGCTATGCCATGTATACGCTGGGGCCGGGGCAGTTGAACGATCAGGCGCGGCTGTTTGCCTATGGAGAAAAAACGCTGGCAGCGAATCCCAACTCGCTGCCTGCCTTGCTGCTGCTGGCCGAGACCTATGTTGATGATGCCAAGCCCGGCAGCGTTGACAAAGCAATTACTTATTCCCAGAAAGCGATTGCAGTCGCCAAGGCTGATGAACCGGATGCTGACAGATCCCGCAAGCTCTCGGCGGGGATGGCGCACTCGATTCTCGGATACGCCTACATCAAGCAGGACAAGACGGCAACCGCGATTCCGGAGTTGAAGTCGGCGGTGGAGCTGCTCAAAGGACAGGACGATCAGCAATACTCCATCGCGCTTTATCGTCTGGGTTTCGCCTTCGCCAAGCTCAACAAGGTGAGCGAAGCGCGCGAAGTCCTAACGGAAGCCGTGAAGATTCCTGGTCCGGTGCAGGCCATGTCGCAAGATCTGCTCACGAAAGTTAACGCGGTGCGAGCGAAAGGAAAGTGAGTTGGGCCGAGGAGTTCTGGAACTCGTAACTCATCTCATGGACGAGCAACTTTGGGGTTAGTAGATCCCGGTAGGGATACCACTCTGCGTGGTACCCCCCCGGACGGACCCGGACGGGCGCTCGTTAGCGCATCCGGTTCTTATCTCGGATGACTGGCGGCAAAGCGAACCGCGGGATAAGGATGGAGCACTCGGGGTTCAAGTAGCCATCGGCGGCCCAGTACAAGCGTACGGTTCCAAGAGAAGCGATCCCTTTGGCTCCGGCGACGCAGTCTGCGCCACCACAGTCCCAGCAGTCGTTCTCGGAACACCGCGAGGCTGTCGAGGCAGAATGCGCTGGATCACCGAGTCATCAACGCCTAGGCGATTCAGGTTCGATGCCAAGCCTCTCCGAACCCGGACGATTTCGTTAGCGGAATAATGGTTTGGATATGGGACCTTTCTAACAACACCTCGCTCATCAAGCCCCTCGGTTGTCAAACTTGAGCATTCCACAGTTTTTCCACTAAACAAAAACCTCGTCGTGAGAAAGTCGTAATACACTAGCGCCAAACAAGCTACTCATGAGAATGCAAACACTATTCTTCTTGCCGGCACTTGGGCTCGCAGGACGGTATCAGCTAAGAAGATGTCGTAAGCACGAGTTTGGCACGTCGCGGCTCTTGCGGTTGAGCACCCGAGGAGGTCCTTCATGACCGGCAGGCGTACCCTCAAGATCTGTGTTCTCAGGGCACTCGTTCTGCTCATTGCAGTCACCACAGTTCTGATCTCCTTCGCCGCTCCAGCGCAGCAAGCGAACGCTGGCGAGCGCGTTTCTGTGGCCAAATCGCCGGGCCAGGAACCAGACCCCGCCGAGCCAGACTCTGGAAATATCCTTTTCTTGCCGGCAGTAGTTTACGACTCGGGCGGGACCGATGTTCTTCAAACCAATGGAGGTATCTTTCAGGGCTTAGCGGTCGCAGATCTAAACAGCGACGGCAAACCTGACCTGGTGGTGTCGAACCTGGCTGGTCCGAACCAGAGTGGCGACGGTGTGTTGGGAGTGCTGCTGGGCAACGGCGACGGAACTTTCAAGCCAGCGCTAACCTTCGGATCTGGTGGATACGGTGCCAGTTCGGTGGTGGTTGCGGATATAAATGGCGATGGGATGCCGGACGTGCTGGTGGCAAACACCTGCGTCAGCAGCAACGACTGCACAAACGGTACAGTGTCCGTCTTCTTGGGCAAGGGCAATGGTACTTTCCGACCGCCGGTGACCTATAGCTCAGGCGGGCAGTCTGCTGTTTCCGTGGCGGTTGCGGATGTGAATGGGGACGGCAAACTCGACCTGCTGGTGGCGAACCAAAGTGGTGAGAACAATGGCGACGGCTCGGTGGGAGTGTTGTTAGGTAATGGCAACGGAACTTTCCGGCCGCCGGTGACCTATGACGCTGGAGACTCAGTAACGAGTTCGCTAGCTGTTGCAGATTTGAAGGGCAACGGCAAGCAGGATTTGGTGGTAACCAACTCGGGCCACGCCACAGTGAACGTGCTGCTAGGGAATGGCGACGGAACTTTCCAGGCAGCAGTGGTCTACAGTACGGGCGGGGAGATACCCGTTTCGGTAGCTGTCGAAGATGTTAACGGGGACGGAAAGCCAGACCTGATTGTGGCGAACTGGTATTCCGGGACTCTGGGAGTGCTACTGGGCAACGGCGATGGAACCTTCCAGGCAGCAGCAACCTATTCGTCGGGCGGCTCCAGTCCCGATTCAGTAGTGGCTAAGGATGTGAACGGAGACGGCAAACTCGACCTAGTGGCGGCCAATTGTGGGAGCAGCCAAAACAGTTACGGCTGCGGAGAGACGGACGGGGTCGTGAGCGTTTTGCTGGGCCACGGGGACGGTACCTTCCAACCCGCTGTAGCCTTTTCCTCAGGAGCATTCAACGACATATCTGTAGCCGTTGCCGATGTAAACGGGGATGGCAAGCTCGACATACTGGTGGGGAACCAAGGCGGCGGAAACAATGGCGATGGCTCGGTGGGCGTGCTGCTGAACAACACCGAATTCACCCCGACCACGATCGTGCTGGTCTCCTCGCTCAATCCTTCGCTCGTGGGTCAGGCAGTTACCTTCACGGCCCGTATGAGTTCGATTGCCGGTACTCCACCGAACGGAGAGACCATCACCTTTCATAACGGCTCAGCTGTTCTTGGTACCGGTCCGCTGAGCGGAGGGATTGCATCGCTGATGACTTCTTCGTTGGCGGCTGGCATCGATACCATCACTGCAAGCTACGGTGGAGACGGCAACTTCGGGGTAAGCACCTCACCTGAGCTGCGGCAGGTGGTCAATGCCACCAACAAGTCGGCGACCGCGGTAACTCTTATTCCCAGCCTCAACCCGTCCATCTATGGCCAGGCCATAACCTGGAGCGCGACAGTAACGACCTCGGGTTCCATCGCGCCGACGGGAACGGTGAACTTCACGTGGGGCTACAACATCGGCACTGCCACCCTCAACGGCAGCGGTGTAGCCACGCTAACCAGATCCAACCTCAACGCCGACCTCTACCCGCTAGCCGCGGTTTACTCGGGCGACGTGAACAACGAGCGTAACACCTCCGCCATCTTGAGCCAGGTGATACAGGAGACGACTAGCTCGGCGACCCTCATCTCATCGCCGAACCCATCAACTCGCGGCGAGGCAGTGACCTTCACCGCTACCATCACATCGCCGACGGTCAGGCCCACCGGGCCAGTGACGTTCACGGCGGGGAAAACAGTGCTGGGAACAGCTCAACTCAGCAACGGGAGAGCAAAGTTCACAACCTCCACGCTGCCCGTAGGGTCAACTACGGTGACAGCAACATACTACGGAGACTCGAACATCGCCGAGAGTTCGGCATTGGTCATTCAAAAGGTGCAGCAATAAATATAGAGTGGAACCATCCGAGTGACCTGCTTCAAATGTTCTGTCACTGCTGTACTTTGTTTGCAACCAGTGATGTGATGTTCCTCTCCATGTTCAGGGCCGCCCGGCGCCAACTCCTGAGTTGACTGCAAGGCTAGAGCAATCCCCAATAGGGGCAATAAGGATGACGGCAAGGAGGGGCGGACCTTGAACGTGTGAATCGGTTTCATTGGGATCTTTCACCAGGCTAGTTTCTATTCCACTCAAGTAACCATTTGACCCAACAGAATAGGAGGGGACGGCCATCGGCAGATGTGACCTCGGACATAATCTGCGGACCAAAAGCATATGCCTGATCGGAATCGGAACTTGTATGCCCAATGAGCCCGGGAATGGTTCGACCTTATGCGACTCGCCGCCGACAGTTCGGTCCTGCGGTTTAGTTTCTCACTCGTCCAATGTACGAAACCTGGAATGGCGGTAAACTAATTGCGACGTCGAAGTATGTTGTTAGAGGTCGCCAAGCCGGTCACCTTTATTTCCTGCATTCTCTCTCTGTATGCCGTATTCCATGCCGTTTCCTCGTTCCGGCAAGCGACATGCACCAAAGGATTTGCGATTCTCTCGGCCTGTTGGCGGTCGCAGCCGCAATCTCCCTGATCAGCGGATTGATTTTTCGCGATGCCACGCAAGAGCCGTCCGCCGGCAGGGCGCGGCTAACAGCCACACTTCCCGTTCAAGTGTTCTGCTGGGGGTCCAGCGGCATGCTCGTTCTCTTCATCTTGTCCTGGTACTTGGAAAGCCACTGTATTTTCTACCGCGATGCACGCTTCTGATACCGAAGTCGAAAACTGGTCAATATTGAACAGTTATTAAGATGGTCAGTAAATATTGTAGTTCTAGGTTGTAAGTTGTAAACGCGGCCATGGGTTAGTGGCGCAAGCACGCGCCGTTCGGACCCTCGCGTCGCGTCAATTAACTGTTGTAGGACATGCACGTTTCAGGCTGGACTCACATGGGTTCGGCCTTTCTTGCGCGACGCCAAATACCTGGCATTGGATTTCGATGACGCGGGGATTGTGTTGCGTTCAGGCCGAGATCCTGCCTGAATATAAGGCCATCCCGACAACAGCATCCATGCCCAGCGCGTCGAGGCTGTCTATTTCTTGGTGCGTCTTGATGCCACCTGCAACTACCAGCCGCCGCGAAGTGGCTTGCCGGATCGCACTCACCGTCTCCATCGGGATTCCAACCATCAGCCCTTCCGTATCGATGTGGGTGTAGAGAAAAGTGCCGCAGAACCGTTCGAGCGCCCGAATCAGGTCGAACGCGGTGACGGTAGTGTCTTTGCGCCAGCCGTCGATCGCAACCCGGCCACCTCGGGAATCGATGGCAAACACCAGCGCTGCGGTGCCAAATTCCTGTGCCAGCGTGGCAGCATATTGTGTGTTGATTTTCCCATCCTTCAACAATGCGGAACCAACGATAACCCTGCGCGCGCCCGCTTGTAATACCTCACGTGCCGTTTCGAGGCTGCGAATCCCGCCACCCACCTGGCAGTTCAGCCGCTGCACAATTTGATTCACGATTTGCCGGTTATCCCCTGTGCCGCGAGCTGCGTCCAGGTCGATCACCTGCACGAGTGGATACTTGGAAAATCTCTCGATCCAATAGTCGAGATTGTCGAACTCCAGCGCTTTCTTCTCGCCCTGCACCAGCTGCACAATCTTGCCGCCCATCAGGTCGATCGACGGGATCAGCATGGCCACCTCACCGGTACACTGGCATCGTGTAGTTCGCGTTTTAGTTGCGCGATATTTTCGATGCCGAAGTGAAAGATCGACGCAGCCAGAGCTGCGTCAGCGCAGCCGTCGCGAAACACTTCAATGAAGTCGCGCGCTGATCCTGCGCCCCCTGAGGCGATGACCGGAATCGAAACCGCTTCTGCCACGGCGCGCACCAGCCCGCAGTCAAAGCCAGATTGAGTGCCATCACGATCCATCGAGGTCAGCAGGATCTCTCCTGCTCCGCAAGCAGCTGCTTCCCGCGCCCATTGAATGGCGTCTCGGCCCGTCGGCGTTCGTCCCCCGGCGACGAACACTTCAAAGCTTCCGTCGGCCTTTCTGGCATCGATGGCCACCACAACTGCCTGCGAACCGAAACGCCCTGCGATCTTGCCGATCAATGCGGGGTCGCGCACGGCGGCCGAGTTGATGGCGATCTTGTCCGCGCCCGCATCGAAGACCGCCGCTGCATCCTCGAGCTGGCGAATTCCTCCGCCCACCGTGAATGGAACAAACAGCGAGCGCGCCGTACCGCGGACCGCATCCAGCAGGGTGCGACGGTTCCCGCTCGTTGCCGTAATGTCGAGCAGTACGATTTCGTCCGCGCCGTTGCGAGCGTGAGCCGTGGCACACTCCGCCGGATCGCCAGCGTCGCGCAAATTCTTGAACCGCACGCCCTTCACGACACGGCCCCCGTCCATATCCAGGCAGGCGATGATGCGCTTGGTCAACATCTCAAACCTCACAGAAATTCTTCAGGATCGAGAGACCCACGTCTCCTGATTTTTCTGGGTGGAACTGCACTCCGAAGATCTTGTCTCGCTCGACGGCGCCGGCAAACCGCAGTCCGTACTCGCTGGCTGCCGTCGTTTCAGCAATCAGAGGCGCATGGAAAGAGTGCGTGTAGTAGACAAATGAGTCCTGCGTGATACCCCGCAGCAACCGTGAGCCTTCCTGAACCGCCAGAGAATTCCAGCCAACATGCGGCGATTTCACGGAGGCCGGAAACTGCCGGCATTTGCCGGGAAAGATTCCTGCTCCTCCGAGTTCGCTGGACTCCTCGCTTCCTTCGAAAAGCCACTGCATTCCCAGGCATATCCCGAGAAACGGCTTCCCGGCGAAAGCGCTTTCCAGCAACACTTCACTCAAACCTGTGCGGTTCAGCGCTTGTAGAGAAGAAAAATGCCCCACTCCAGGCAATACGATCTTGTCCGCCGATGCCACGGTCGCANNACCGAATTCAGGTTGCCCGCACCGTAATCCACGATGGCGATCATAGAAGTCCTTTGGTGCTTGGGAGCATGCGGCCCAGCCGGCGGTCGCGGGAACACGCCACGCGCAAGGCCCGTGCGAAAGCTTTGAAGAGCGCTTCGATCTTGTGGTGGCTGGAGCGTCCGTAAAGTACGCGCGCATGAACATTAGCGCGCGCGCCGCGCGCAAAGCCCTCGAAGAAATCGGGCACCAGTTCCACATGAAGATCTCCCACCAAGGTAGCGCGGACCTTCGTATCGACGACCGCAGCCGCGCGTCCACCGAAATCTACGGCCGACAACCCGAGAGTTTCATCCATGGGCATGACAAAATAACCGGCCCGCAGGATTCCGCGGCGGTCTCCCAAAGCGCGGTCGAATACTTCACCCAAAGCAATTCCGACGTCTTCCACGGTGTGGTGCTGGTCCACGTCCAGGTCGCCCGTTGCTGCAAGTTTCAGATCGAATCCGCCGTGCCGCGTAAAGAGCTCCAGCATGTGATCCAGAAAACGAATTCCAGTGGACACCTCGTACTTGCCTCGGCCTTCAATCGTGAGCGCAATTCGAATCTCGGTTTCCGCAGTTTTGCGATGTAGTTTCGCTTTCCTCACGCTTTCACCTCGCGGTGGTCTCTGACTTTCACAACCACCTCGCGCAGAGCGCCAATCAAAGTCCGAGTGTGTTCGAGAGATCCCACGGTCAGACGGACGCAGCCTTCGCATCCCGGATCGGAATTCCTGTCGCGCACGAGGATTCCGCGCGAGCGCAAAGCCTGAATGAACTCTCCGTAGTCGGGACCGACGCGCACGAGCACAAAGTTGGCGCGGCTTGGCCAGTAGTGCAAGCCAAGAGTTCTGAGTTCCTGCTCGAGAAGTTCGCGGCCACTCCGCACCTCGGCCACATAGTGTTCCACGTACTCCTGATCTCGAAGCGCCTCCGGCAAGGCTGCGAGCGCGACCGCATTCACGTTGTAGGGCGAAGCGACACGGCGCACCATCGCCATCTGTGCAGCATCTCCGACGAGAATGCCGATGCGCAGACCAGCTAATCCATAAGCTTTCGAGAATGTCCTTGCCACGAAAAGATTCGACGGCCGGCCGCTATGGTTCAAGATCGTCTCTCCGTGAAACTCGAAATAAGCTTCATCCACCAGCACCGCCGCCTGAGGCGCCGCAAGAGCGACTTGAAGTAAGACTTCGCATGCCACCGCCGATCCCGTCGGATTGTTCGGATTCGCCACCGCAATGAGCCGTGTTCGTTGGTTGATCCGAGCGAGCACGCTTTCCCAGGGACAAGCAAAGTTCTCGCCTGCAAGAATCTGGACCACGCGAGCGCCTTCCGCTTGCGCGAAGATGGCATACATAGCAAAGGTGGGCACGACGATGAGCGCTTCGTCTCCGGGCTCGAGATAGGTCGAGCACAGCAAATGAATCGCCTCGTCCACACCGTTCGTCAGTAGAACCTGCGCCACATCGAGTCCGAGAAAATCGGCTACCTCGCGTTCCACCGGCTCGCGCTCGGGATAACGTGCAAGCGTTTCCGCATCGAGCGAGCGCAGCCGTGCCAACAAACGCGGCGAGCAACCGATCGTGCTTTCATTGAAATCAAGACGGAGTCCTTGACGGCCAGCCAGCGGCGGCCGATAGGCGTGCAGATTTTTCACGGCTGTGCGGGCCTCAAGCATTAGCGCACCTCACCCGCAGCGATTCAGCATGTCCGCGCAAGCCCTCGGCTTCCGCCAGCACAATGGCCGGTGGAGCAATGCCGCGAATCCCTTCGCCAGAAACTTCCTGGCAAGAGAGGAGTCGGACGAAATCCAGCACGCTCAGGCCGCCACGCAAGCGCGCCATCGCCCCCGTAGGGAGCACGTGATTCGGACCCGAGATGTAATCTCCCGCGGACTGGGGCGTGAACTCGTCCAGAAAAATTGAGCCTGCATTTTGAACCGCCGGTGCCAGGGCTGCCGGTATCGTGAGATGCTCCGGCGCGATGCGGTTTGCGATCTCAACCGCCTCATCGAGAGAATCAACCAATAAGATGGCCCCGCGTAGAGAAAGTGATTTCGCAGCAATTGGATTTGCACGCGTGCGCCGTTGCACTTCCCACTGCACCGCTTTCGCTAATCCCCGCGAACTCGTAATCAGGATGCAAAGCGCGTCGGGATCATGCTCCGCCTGCGCCACTAGATCGCATGCGACGAAAACTGCATCGCCCTCCTGGCTTATGAACACAGCCTCTGTGGGACCAGCCAGGAACTCAATGGCGCAATCGAACGCCACCAACTTCTTGGCTGCGGTGACGTACCGGTTGCCGGGACCCACGATTTTGTGCACGCGCGGGATGCTCTCCGTTCCATAAGCAAGCGCAGCGACGGCCTGTGCCCCACCAACACGGCAGAACTCGCGCACATCGAGAAAAGCGGCCGCCGCTAAAGTCGCCTGCGCCGGGTGCGGCGACACCACGCGAATCTGTGGCACGCCCGCAACCTGCGCCGGAATCACAGTCATAAGCAATGTGGAAGGCAACGGATATCGCCCTCCGGGCACGTAGCAGCCCACCGATTCCAGGGGACGCACCAACTGCCCCACCCAAACTCCCGGCAGAGTTTCGCGCCGCCACTCTTCCGGTTTCTGCCATTCGCAAAAGCGGCGAATGTTGCCTGCAGCTTGCGCGATGGCATCCTGCAATTCTGGAGGAGTTCCCTTCCAAGCCTCATGCAGGTCAGCCTCGGACACACGCACAGATTCGTCCTTACCCAAACCATCCCACCGCACCGCGTAACGGCGTAACGCTCGATCACCATTGCGCCGGACGTTGTTCACAATACGTCGAACTGCGGGTTCAACCTCGGCGAGATCATTCGCGCCGCGCTGCTCCAGCGCGCGCACGAACCGATTCTTTTTAGGCCCCTCGAGAATACGCATCACATCACCACCTTGTTCAGTGGATACTCAACGATCCCTTGGGCGTTCGCCTGCTTGAGCTTCGGAATCAACGACCAGGCGGTGTGTTCTTCAATGACGGTATTGACTGCAACCCACTCGCCATCGGCCAAGGGCGCAACCGTCGGATTTTTCAACGCAGGTAGCAGGCCAAGAACGGTGGCCAAATCTGGTTTGCGTACGTTGAGCATGAGGCCGACCCGGCCCTGCGCGGCTATGGCTCCACAGAGCATTACAGACAAGTTTTCGATCTTAAGCCGCCGTATGGGATCTGCCCATGCCGCCTTGTTGGCGACAAGTTGTGTATTTGATTCCAACACCGTTTCGATGATTCTGAGATGGTTGGCGCGCAGCGAACTCCCCGTCTCGGTAACTTCGACGATAGCATCGGCCAGCAACGGCGGCTTCACTTCAGTGGCACCCCACGAAAACTCAACTCTCACCGGCACGTTCCGGGTGGCAAAGTAGTTCCGCGTGAAATTCACAAGCTCGGTGGCTACGATCCTCCCTTCGAGGTCTTCGGGCTTCTGGAATTCGGAATCCTCTGGCACGGCCAGCACCCACTTCACTTTGCCCATGCTCTGCTTCGCATAGATCAGGTCGGTAACGCTGACCACATCGAGGCCGCTTTCCAGTACCCAGTCGAGGCCGGTCAGGCCCGCATCCAACGCGCCGTGATCGACGTAACGCGCCATTTCCTGCGCCCGAATGAGCAGGCATTCTATTTCAGGATCATCAGTTGCGGCGAAGTAAGAGCGCGCGCTGGTGTAGACGCGCAGCCCGGCGCGCGTGAACAGGCTGAGCGTCGCCTCCTGCAGACTTCCCTTGGGAATGCCCAGACGAAGTTTCATCGCTGCACCTCCTCTTTTCCGGGCAGCGCCGCCCCGGCCAGCGGCAGTTCCTGCGTGAAGCAGGATCTCGAGCCCGTATGGCAAACCTTGCCCGTGCCCAACACCCGGACCCGTAGCAGCACCGTGTCGCGGTCGCAGTCCGTCCACGCTGCCACGACCTCCAGGCGATTACCAGAGGTTTCTCCTTTGGTCCACAGGGTTTGTCGAGTGCGGCTGTAGAACGTGGCAAAGCCGGTTCGCAAGGTCATCTCCAGTGCTTCACGGTTCATGAAGCCCACCATCAGCAACTCCCCCGTGGCCGCATCCTGAATCACTGCAGGCGCCAAGCCTTGCATTTTGTCGAAGTCGATCTCCATCGAAAACTCCTCCTTCCATCCGTCCCAGGGGCTTCGAGCACCAGCGGCAATCGGCATAGGGGAGCGGGT
>PLHQ01000132.1:0-8158 GCA_003138975.1 Acidobacteriaceae bacterium
TGTATGGAACGATGTCAGTGTCCGGCGGCCCAACAGAATACTCAGGCGCACTCAAAGTTTCTTCACGGCTTCTCGGAGTTCGAGGAGCGTTACACGATGGTCGGCTTTCAACGCGCGGACGCTCAGCGCCTCGTAGAGTTCGTCGATTACTGGCTGGCGGATCACATTTGTTGCATCGATAGACAACTCAAGCCATACGCGCAGGGCTTATAGATTCACGTCGTTTAGCGGATTTCTGCGGGACGCTGCATTGACATGTAGGTTCAGTCCGTATCCTCCATCTGCGGGATCGTAGTATAGGTCCCAGACAAAGTTTCCGGGAGCAGAAACGCGATCCAGCAGCCGCGCAAGAGCGGCGTGAGCGGTCAGGTTGTCGATACCTTCGGTAGTGGAATAACGTAGCAGGGCGTTGACGGGCGCACTCGGGCCGAAGTCAATTTCATAGCCAGCTTGTTTCTTGATCTGGTCGCAAATTGCCTGCAAAAGTTGCACGCCATCGCGCTGACCCGCTGGGACACTGATTACAGTGTCGAGGATCGAGCCTTGTCGAATCCGTTTCCCCGTAGCATCCAAAACTTCGTTCGGGACAACATCCAGACGGGTTCCATCCCTTACTACGCTAAACGTCAGGCCACCAGATGCTGCGTATTCGCGCAACATTCGCGCAATGGTCACTTCAACGCCATCTTGCGCTTGCAAGCCTTGGACCGAGTATGTAAAGGTCGTGTTCGGTCCCTGCATGTCATCGCGCTTGCTGTAGCGGGGGTCTTCGTAGGTTACCGCAATCTTGTCGTGCTGTCGGATTTGATTGAGGAACGTGGACACAGGACGGGACAGATCACTGGGATCGCTCTTAATCGTGACTGAATCCTGCGCAGCGATGCTAGGGATAAGAGAGCCGGCCAAAACGCCTAACGCTAGGATGCGGTTCATTTTAGGTCGGACGATCTTCAATAGAGCCATGGCACAACCTTAAAACCTATTTGATGTTGCTATACGCACGACATTTTATCCATACCAAAGTCAACTGACGAAATCAGGCGGGGCCGTTGGAAAACTCCTGCCCTCGAAATCCGGCAAAATAAAATCGCGTTAGGGACGCGTACAAGCGACTTTCTCCGATAAGAACCGGATGCGCTAATCAGCGCCCGTCCGGGTCCGGGGGAGGGGGGCGATCAGCGATGATCGTCCCTACCGCGATCTCATCGTGTCTTGTGCGCCTCGTACAGCGCAATCAGCAGCACGAGTCCTACGATCCCGACCGAGATTAGAACGTATGCGAGGTAATCACGAAATTTGATTTTCCAAGGAAGCCTGCCACCACCAGCAATGTAAAGCAGAACGTAGAGCGCAACGACAGCAGCGAATACTAATTGATAGTGATGGGGATACCACCACCTGAAACCGAAGAAGAGTACTGCTAGTCCGGCAAGTGTCGATCTCCCGCGTGTCTGTGGTGACAGTTGTTGCCCTTACGGAGGAGTTGTCCTCCGGTGTGTCGTTCGCCCTTCCAAACACCAAATAGGTTGCGGGATTCTTAACTCGCCATGCCCTGAGCTTTGGAGCCAATACCTTTTTCCAGCGGCACAATCGGAACTTCCCGCTCTTCACCCGAAAGCCCGTCTTCGTGAAAACACTTCACCGTCGCGTTCTGGAAAAATTCCTGCCACCCTCTCCTCGGCAACCGATTGCTTGGCAGTCAAAGCTCACGTCTCTACGATTGTTAAGCCGAATGGACGAAACCGAACTCTTTGTCGTAAAGTGGTCACAACTTTTGGTCACAATTTCCGTCCCAGAGGGCGTATAAATAATGCCAATAATGAAGACAAAATAGATGCCAACTTTTATTAAGTCCCGTAGAATCAGCGTAAGCCCTTTTGTTATCAACCGCTGAACAGTATCGACAATAATCTGCATGATGCTGCAACCTGTGAATTTGGGCGCTGTGGTGCCGTTGTGTCTCGTCACGACTCGTTGAAAACTGATGACAACTTCGACCAACTTGCGTAAGCGCGTGCTCAGCGGCATGCGCTCGACCGGAAAACTTCACCTGGGAAACTACGTGGGCGCGCTTGATAACTGGGTGCGCATGCAGGATGAGTATCAATGCTTCTTCTGCGTGGTGGACTGGCACGCGCTCACGACGGACTACGCCGATACTTCGCGCGTGAAACAGAATTCGGTGGAAGTTGTGCTCGACTGGCTGGCGGCGGGGCTTGATCCGGAGAAGTCCGTGATCTTCATCCAGTCACACGTACCGGCGCACGCCGAACTGCATCTGCTGCTTTCTATGATTACGCCGCTGGGCTGGCTGGAGCGGGTTCCGACCTACAAGGAGCAGCGGGAGAACATCAAGGACAAAGACCTGGGAACGTATGGGTTTCTAGGCTATCCCGTGCTGCAGGCGGCGGACATTTTGATGTACAAGGCAGACGTGGTTCCGGTGGGCGAAGACCAAGTGGCACATGTGGAACTCACGCGGGAGATTGCGCGGCGCTTCAACGGTTTTTACGGACGGCGCGGAGATGTCTTCCCCGAGCCGCAAGTGCTGCTCACACGCGCGCCCAAGCTACCGGGAACCGATGGCCGCAAGATGTCGAAGTCGTACGGCAACGCCATCCTGCTGACCGACCGGGAGCCAGTGGTGCGGCAGAAGCTGAAAACGATGGTTACTGACCCGGCGCGCGTGCGGCGATCGGATCCCGGGAATCCGGATGTGTGCCCGGTGGGCGATCTGCACAAGATTTTCAGCGATCGCGCTACCATGGACAAAGTGTATGAAGGCTGCCGGTCGGCAGGCATTGGGTGCATCGAGTGCAAGAGTTGGGCGGCTGATGCTCTGGTGCAATTGCTGAATCCGATGCAGGAGAGGCGAAAGAAATTCGAGGAGAATCCGCGGCTGGCTTGGGATATTCTTGAGGCTGGCACAGAACGGGCGAGTAAGGCCGGGGCCAAGACCATGAATGACGTGCGCGACGCGATGGGGATGTCGCTCGCCTACGAAGTGCCGGCGGAGAAAGATGGAAAGTAGGATGGAGGATAGAATCGTTGCTTCCAGGGACAGCGTGCCGGAGACTTTGTCGCCCGCACTGGTTACGCATCAATCCGCGCATGCGAAGCCTATTGGGAGATCGGATCCGCAATCAGAGAAAAAAGAAGAGAGCGATTCACCGTTTGCGGTTTCCGTGACTGATGTTTATGAAGGGCCGCTCGACTTACTGCTCGATCTGATTCGCAAACAAGACATCGACATCTACGACATTCCCATTGCGCGGATCACGGCGCAGTATCTGGCTTACGTGGAAAAGATTCGCGAGCTGGATGTGAATGTGGCGGCCGACTTTATCTACATGGCCGCGGTGTTAATTCACATCAAGTCGAAGATGCTGCTGCCGCGCGATCCGTCGGCTAAGGCGGAGGAGTTGGAAGATCCGCGAACGGAGTTGGTGAACCGGCTGCTGGAACACGAGAAGTTCAAGTCAGCGGCGCAGATGCTTTTGCAGAAGCAACAGATTGAAGATGCGGTGCTGACGAATCCGGCGCTGAAGGAATTCATGGACGCCGAAGGCACCGAATCGGAGATGGCCGCGGACGTGATCGATCTGGTAAAGACCTTCCAGCAAATTCTGGAGCGCGTGCGCACCCGGCCGGTGATCAATGTTGACGAAGAAACAGTTACAGTGGGACAGATGATTGACTATCTGCGGCGGCGGCTGGCGCTCGAGTCAAGGCCAATTCGGCTAAAACAGCTTCTGTTGCGGGTGCCGTCGCGACAGGCGCTGGTGTGCATGTTTCTGGCGTTGCTCGAGATGGTGCGACTGCAGGCGATTCAGGTTCGGCAGGATCAACTATTCGGCGAGATTGCGGTGCGCAAGCATACCGGGTTCGACGCGGTGATGGCCGAGCATGCGGCCGTGCGCGATGATTGGAAATGAGCAGTTGCCAGTGCCCAGTACCTAGATGCTAGCCCCGATTGACGAGTTCTTATTGGCAACCAACAACCAGCAACTAACAACTGATTTTATGAGTTTAAAAGCTCAACTCGAAGCCATTATTTATGCGGCGGAGACGCCGATTACCACGGAACAGGTGGTCCAACTCGTGAAAGAGTCGGTGATCGCCGGAGGCGCGGCGGATGAGGCTGAAGTGAAATCGCGAGTCCGGGCGTCATTGGAAGAACTGGTTGCGGATTACAGTACGCCCGACCATGGGATCGAGGTGCGACAGGTCGCCGGCGGGTACCGCATGTCCACCAAGCCGGAGCAGCATGAAATGGTGCGCGGCTTCGCGAAGAGCCTGAAGCCACCCATCCGGCTGTCGCTGCCGGCGCTGGAAACTCTGGCTGTGATTGCATACAAGCAGCCGGCCACGGTGCCGGAGATCAACGAGATTCGCGGAGTGGATTCTGGCGGCGTGATTGCCACGCTGCTGGATCGCAAGCTGATCACAACCGCTGGGCGGAAGCAGGTGATCGGACGGCCGATTCTTTACAAGACGACGAAAGAATTCCTGATGCGCTTTGGCTTGAAGGACGTTAATGAACTGCCCAGCATGGAGGAGTTTGAGAAGCTGGTGGCAGAGTCGTTCCAAGGGGAGTTGATTCCGGCGGAAGACGCGGCGCGAGACGATTCCAATCCCCAGGAGCGGGGCCCCGAAGGAACGGCTGAAACCGAGCCATCCGCAGAAGCGGTTTCCGAACCCGCCGCGCAGAAAGAGTAGCCACCGTCCTTGAAAGCTGGGAAGATTCACATCCATGCCCGCTGAACGCCTGCAAAAAATTATCGCCGCTGCCGGGATTGCTTCCCGACGCAAGGCCGAAGAACTGATCAGTGCTGGCCAGGTGAAGGTGAATGGGACCGTGGTGACGGAACTGGGAACGAAGGCGGATCCGGATGTCGATCACATTCGCGTCGATGGAAAGCTGCTCCAGGGCGCGCAACTGCATGTCTACTTGCTACTGAACAAACCCAAAGGCTACGTCACGACAGTGAGCGATCCGGAAAATAGGCCGACGGTGATGCAACTGATTCGCGGTGTGAAGAAGCGCGTGTATCCCGTGGGGCGGTTGGACTATGCCAGCGAGGGCCTGCTGCTTCTGACCAACGACGGCGCACTGGCGAATAAGCTGATGAAAGCGGCGTCGCAGGTTCCGAAGACTTATGTCGTGAAGGTTGCCGGCGTGCCGAGTGCCGAATCGCTGGAAAAGTTGCGCGGTGGAGTTTCGATCGCGACCGAAGATGGGCGGCGGGTGCGGACCGCGCCGGCAGGCATTCGGCTAATTAAGGAAGCAAACAATCCGTGGTATGAAGTCACGTTGATTGAGGGGCGCAACCGCGAGATCCGGCGCATGTTTGAAAAGGTTGGACACCACGTGGAGAAGATCAAGCGCGTACGCTATGGGCCGCTAACGCTCGATGTTCCACCGGGGCAGTTCCGCGCATTGACCGTGCAGGAAGTCGATCGCTTGCGGACGGCCTGCAACAAACCGATAGCGCGAACGAAGCCCTCCGTGGCATGATGAGCGGCAAACATGAGCCGCTTTTTCGATCTAGTCTCCAAGCCAGCCCGTGACATGGGGACGACGAATGCTCCCAGCACAACACTCGCCGCGATAGAGCGCCGGTCGCAGCTTATCAAACTCGATTCCAACGAAAATCCTTTTGGGCCTTCGGCGCGTGCGGTCGAGGCCATGAGGAGCGCCCTGAGCGCGGCGAATTCTTATCCTGACGACGGTTGCGGCGAATTGCGCCGCAAACTGGCCACACATCATGAAGTGCGACCGGAGCAGGTATTAGTGGGCGCGGGCTCGACCGAATTGATCAGCCTGCTTTGCCAGACGCTGCTCGCGCGGGGACTGAATGCGGTGACCAGCGAGCGCTCGTTCATTATCTACTCGATGGCAGTGAGGGCAGCGCGCGGGCAGTTGATTGAAACACCAATGCGCGACGACAGCTTCGATCTGGAAGCAATTCTCTCGGCAATTGACGCGAAGACGCGCATCGTTTTTCTGGCAAACCCCAACAACCCTACCGGCACCATGCTGGAGGCGACCGTGGTGGAACGCTTTCTGGCGCAGATTCCTGGCCATGTGGTCGTGGTGCTGGATGAGGCTTACTACGAATTTGCGCTGCGCTTCGCGGCGCTACGGGGAGTTACCTACTCGAACTCGCTGGAGTATGTTCGCCAAGAGGCGAGTGTGGTGGTGCTGCGAACATTTTCGAAGGCACACGGGCTCGCCGGTCTCCGTGTAGGGTACGGCTTGGGTCCGGCGGAATTGTTGGGGTATTGCGCGCGCATGAGAAACACATTTTCGGTGTCGTCGGTGGGACAAGCGGCGGCGTTGGCTGCGCTCGACGACGACAATCACATTCAACGCGTGGTGGAGAACAATGTGCTGCAGTCGCGGGTACTCAGCCAGGGATTGTCGGGGCTGGGATATCGCGCCGTTCCGACCTCGGCGAATTTTGTGTTCTGCGATCTGGGAGAAGACGCCGCGGCCCACGCTGACCGCTTGCAAAACGAAGGAGTGGCCGTGCGGCCGCTCGGGCCATGGGGAGCGCCGAACTGCATTCGCGTGACAATTGGGACGGCGGAGCAGAACCAGGCGTTTCTTCAAGCGGCGCAGAGAGTGGTGGCGCGTGGTTTCGGGACCGGGACTCAGATGTCAGGATTAGCGCGGGAAGATAGGGAGTATTAGTCCCAGACAATTGTTCCCAGAATCGTCCGTTCCGCTAGAAGCACAGTTTCATCCGAAGAACCGCAGAGATTCGAAACGCCTCTGATTGCGTCCTGCCGCACATAGGCGGCGTAGTAGAACATCCCGTTCAAATCGTATGGAGGATACGCAGGCGTTGGTTCCTCATCGATGGGTGGGCCCTCAATATAGCTTTGCTTGATAATCCACACTTCTGACGGAGCAGTTCCTCCGTACATCCACCTGCCTCTCTTTGTGATTTCCTTGACGTGTCCACTCATTGTGATTGTGTTTCTTTTCTGTTGGGTCCTAGCTCACCATTACTGCCGCGCGCGCGGCTCCATACAGTCCGGCATCGCTTCCCAGCAACGCAAGGGTGATGACGGTTTTTCGTGCGCCGGTTTGGGTTCGCAGCGACGGGCTAGTGGAGCTGCCGGCAGCTGCCGAGCTGCGCTCGGCCCGGACAGCCGAGGGCGGCTGTCCCCACACAGGCTCTTGCGGTGGGGCGGTTGCGGCGTAGACCAGCGATCGCGCGCGCAGTTCTTCGAACATGTTGGGGGCGTAAGCATCCCAGGCGTTCGCAACGCCTCCTCCGAGTACGTACATGTCGAGATTCAAAACATTGATCAGATCGGCGAGCAGGATGCCGAGGTAGCGTCCGAAAGTGCGGAAGATGCGGCGGGCGGGCTCGTCACCCTGGATCGCCAAGTTGTAGATCGACTTGGCGCCGAACTCAGCATCGGACGACGCGGCCTGGGCAAAGGACGGCGCTTCACCGCTGGCGATCGCTTCTTGCGCCATGCGTACGATGGCACTGGCGGAGGCGTATCGTTCCGCGCATCCGCGGTTGCCACAGCCACAGGGAGGGCCTTCCGGTTCGACTGTAACGTGGCCGAACTCGCCTGCCATGCCATTCATGCCGTGCCAGATTTTTCCGCCGATTACGATCCCGCCACCGATTCCGGTACCCAGCGTGACCACTGCCACGTTCGCAATGCCGCGTGCGGCACCGAGCCACTGCTCGCCGAGTGCGGCGACGTTAGCGTCGTTTTCGAGGACGACGCGAGCGCGCAGGCGACGCTCGATTTCCGCGCGCACGGGATAATCTTCAAAGCCTGGGAGGTTGGCGGACTTCCGCAGCATTCCGGTTTGCATGTCGATGATGCCGGGAACGCCGATGCCGGCGCCAAGGAACTTCCCCGTTTCCTCGTATTTCCCGGAGAGACGTTGAATAGCGTCGCACATTTCGGTGATGACGTGGTTGGGGCCGAGAGCGACTTTGGTGCTGAGCGTAATTTTCTCGAGGAGTTGCCCGTCGCTGCTGACGGCGGCGATGCGAAGGTTGGTGCCACCGAGATCGACACCGATGGAAAAATCGGACATGGTGGGAGGTTATCAGAAGTGCGGCGCGGCGGGCTTGGCGAAAAAGCCGCCGAGCTTGGCTCGACCGGACAGCCGAGGGCG
>PLHQ01000132.1:8175-8927 GCA_003138975.1 Acidobacteriaceae bacterium
GCAACTGAAAGAAGCCCTCCTCGCCGTCGGCGTCCACATAGTCTGAGATGGACGAGCCGCCAAGGGCAATCGCCTCACGAAGAACCTCTTTCAGGGACGTGAGCAGTTTGGCGAGTTGGTCGCGTGTGATGGTGGAGGCGCGGCGGCGAGGGCGAATTCCGGCGCGGAACAAAGATTCATCGGCATAAATGTTTCCTACACCGCGCAACAGTTTCTGATTGAGCAGAGCGCTCTTAATCGGAGTCTTGCGGCCGTGAAACAAAGTGATAAAACGGCCGAGATCGGCTTCCAGCGGCTCAATGCCGCCAGCCTCGAAGTCACCGGCCACGGAGACGCTCAGCCGACCGAAGCGACGGGGATCGACAAAGCGCAGGTCCTTGCCCGAGGCCAGTTTCAGAATTGCGTGAGTGTGCTTGAGAATTTCTGATTGCGGTTCGCAGACTTGCAAGCGGCCCGTCATACCAAGGTGGACGATCCACTGCGCTGTGGTTTGTGTAGGCTTGGCGCCCTTGTGCGCCTTTGTGTACGTCGTCGATGANNGCGGGCGAGGGCGCCCGCGCCATACGGTCTAGGTCGAAGACGATATGTTTGCCGATGCGCCGGACGTCGACGATGCGGCTGCACTCAAGGACGGCGGCGATTTCCTGCGCGGGAGATTTCAGTGGCTCCGGCTTCTGGCCCAGCCAGACGGATGCAATCACATCGCCGGAGACACGCTGCGCCAGGCCGCGGGCGATGGTTTCCACTTCAGG
>PLHQ01000034.1 GCA_003138975.1 Acidobacteriaceae bacterium
GCGTAAGCGGCTTCGTTCTGACGAGCAAACGTGAAGTAATCCCAAGGTAAGGTTTGCTGACAATCCGCCCGGAATCGTGTTGACGGCCGCCAGCTGATCCAGATCGATGGCTTGCGTGGCCTATCGAGAGAGAATGCGCGTCCATCCGAACTGAGCTCTTCCCGTCGTTTCTTCGTCGCTCTCCAAGTCGAGGCAGGCCGTGACTGAAGCGTTCCTTTGTGAACAGATTCTTCAGCCCCGTCTGGTTAGACTCTCTTAATACTCAGGCCTTCAAAACGGGAACCTTCACTGATTCGCATAGGCCATGGAGAGCTCCCGATGGAAGGATCTCTATCCACTTCGATGGATTGAAAGGGGAGTCTAAGGTGTTGTCTCGCTGGATCAAGATTGGCGGATTGTTGGCCCTAGTTTCAATCGGCGGCGCCGCTGTGCTTATGGTAAGCCGCTGGCCGTTCACGCGCGATATCATCGTCAGGGCGCTGCAGGAAAAGTTCTCTAGCACGGTCGAAGTCAAGACGTTTCACGGGACATATTTCACGCCGGGGTGCATCGCCGAAGGAGTGACTTTCCGCCGCAACAGTGATCGAGACGCTCAGCCGATCGCCACCATCGAAAAGCTCACCATCCAGGGCGCTTACTGGGAGTTTTTCAGCACTCCTAAGCGTGTTCGACGTGTCAGGATCGAAGGTTTGCGTATATTCGTGTCACCCGGCAGTGAACGTATCGGGAACGCAGCGCAACCTGCTGGCAGCCCGGAACAGTCCGCATTGATTATCGACCAGATCATCGCGGACGGAGCCGTGGTGGAGTTTGCTTCCAGCGAACCTGGAACAAAACCCCTTAAATTCGAAATTCACAAATTGACGCTGAACTCTGTGGCCGATGACCGATCCATGTCGTTCCGCGCCGCGCTGCTGAATCCGAAGCCTCCCGGAGAGATTCGCACGGATGGGCACTTTGGCCCCGTGCAGCCGCAGAACGTCGGCCAAACCCTTCTTTCTGGCTCCTATGTGTTTCAACGCGCGGACATGGGCGTTTTTCCGGGCATAGGAGGAACGCTGTCCTCCGCCGGCAAATTCAATGGCGTGCTCGAACACATCGAGGTCGAAGGCAGTACCGACACGCCCGATTTCCAGGTCAAGCGGAGCCATCATGCCGTACACCTGAAAACGCAATTCCAAGGGAGTGTGAACGGGATGGACGGAGATGTCTCTCTGCAGTCGGTGCACGCGCAACTTGAGCAGACGTCGGTCGTATCGCACGTCGAAGTGGCAAAGAAGGCGGCCTCGGAAGGTAAGACCATTTCGCTGGGCGCGACGGAACTGCAGGGCCGGATACAGGACTGGTTACGACTCCTCTCCAAGGCGGATCCTCCTGCTTTTACCGGAGCGATGAACTTCAGAGCGCAAGTCCTGGTTCCCCCTGGGAAGCGAAGCTTCATTGAAAGGGTGAACCTGCTGGCAGACTTTGGAATCGATGCGGCGAGTTTCATCCGCTCGACGACACAGGAAAACGTTGACAATCTCAGTCAGTTGGCTCAGGGCGAGAAAAAGAACGACGATCCGGCGAGCGTCGTTGAAAATCTGAAGGGACATGTCGTGCTGAACCACGCGATCGCGACGTTCTCAGACCTCTCGTTCAGCGTTCCGGGAGCGCTTGCCCATGTGCATGGCACATACGGCCTGCTGACGGAGCAGGTTAACCTTCACGGAACCTTGCAAGTCGATAACAAGCTTTCCAGGGGATCGAAGGGAGTGAAATCAGTTCTGCTTAAATCTGTGGAGCCGTTTTTCAAGAAGAAAAATGCCGGAGAGATCGTGCCCATCAAGATCGGCGGAACCTTCAGCCACCCATCTTATGGACTGGATGTGACGCCGTAATCAATAAAGAAGACGAGTGGCTCGTCGTTCCTCCCGAGTGAAGGGCTAACCGGTAATAATCCCAAGCTAAGGGTAGCCGACAAACCGGGAGTTGTTTCGCCGCCCTCCGGTTATCCCTTTATAAAGCAGGTGTTCTGGGCTCGACACGCTCGGGCCAGAGCATCATTCGTTGACGAGCGGATGCCGCGTCCGTAAGATGAAGCGACCCGAGAGCCACACATCCTCTGATGATCGGCCAAACTGCTATGCGGTCCGTTATATGAGGAGCTTGCCCATGAAAGTCTTTCTGCGTCTAGTTGCTGTTTTCTTGCTCAGTTCGGTCGCTTTTTCCCAGAGCGACGAGATTGTTCCCAACGAGAACCTGGTGACTGAAGGGATCCCCAATATCCCGTCATCCCTGGCGGAAACCGTGGACCGCTACAACAATTTCCGCGGCGCTTCCCTCGACAGCTGGGACCCAGTTAAGCGGGAAATGCTGATTTCTACTCGCTTCGCGGATACCAGTCAGATCCATCTCGTGAAAATGCCCGGCGGAGCGCGCACCCAACTGACTTTCTACGCAGATCGGGTGGCTGGTGCCCAATATTCTCCAACCAAGGATGATTCCTTCGTTCTCTCCAAAGACATCGGCGGAGGCGAGTTCTTCCAGTTCTACCGTTATGACGTCGCCACCGGCGACGTAACCCTGCTGACTGACGGCAAGTCGCGTAACACGAATCCAGCGTGGTCGTATACAGGCGACAAGATCGCTTACGGATCCACACGCCGAACCGGCAATGACGTTGATCTTTACGTCGTCAATCCCACCCAACCCAAGAGCGACCATTTGCTGGTGCAGTTGCAAGGGGGAGGCTGGTCACCTCTGGATTGGTCCCCCGACGGGCAGAAGATTCTGGCGCTGGAGGGAATCTCCGTCAACGAAAGCTATGTCTGGCTTATCGATGTCAGCAGCGGTGAAAAGACTCTGCTCACCCCGAAAGGCGGCAACGTAAAGATCGCCTACAGTGGTGGCCGGTTCAGCAAAGACGGTAAGGGCATTTACGTTGCCACCGACAAGGATTCTGAATTTCAGCGCCTGGCCTACATCGATCTGGCGACCAAACAGCACACCTATCTCACTAGCAACATTCCTTGGGATGTTGATGAATTCGATCTTTCCTATGATGGCCGCACCATCGCCTTCGTGACCAACGAAGATGGCTTCGGAGTGCTGCATCTTTTCGATACCAGGACGCGCAAAGAAAAGCCGGTGCCCAACGTGCCGAAGGGAGTGATCTCCGGCGTGTCCTGGCACAAGAACAATCGCGATTTGGGGTTCAACATCTCCTCAGCACGTTCTAGCTCCGATGCTTACTCACTGGATCTGCAGAGCGGCAAAGTCGAGCGTTGGACCTTCAGCGAAACCGGTGGGTTGAACACCGCGAGCTTCCCTGAACCCGAGCTCATCCACTGGAAATCATGGGACGGGCGGGCCATCAGCGGGTTCTTGTATCGCCCGCCAAAGAATTACACGGGCAAGCGACCGGTGATCATCAACATCCACGGCGGTCCTGAAGGACAGTTCCGGCCGAGTTTTGCCGGACGCTGGAACTACTATCTCGACGAACTCGGCATCGCCATGATCGCACCGAATGTGCGCGGATCGTCCGGCTACGGAAAGACTTTTCTGGCGCTCGACAACGGTTTTCTCCGCGAAGGCTCGTATCAGGACATCAACACGCTGCTCGACTGGATCCAGACGCAACCCGACCTCGACTCCAACCGCGTGCTGATCACCGGCGGCAGCTACGGAGGATTCATGACTCTGGCGGTTGCGACCAACTACAACGACCGTATCTGCTGCTCGGTGGACGTGGTCGGCCCATCGAATCTTGTCACGTTTCTCGAGCACACCTCCGGATACCGCCAGGATCTGCGGCGGGTGGAGTACGGCGACGAACGCGATCCAAAGATGCGCGAGTTTCTGGAACGCATCGCGCCGGCAAACAACGCCAAGAACATTACAAAACCCTTGTTTGTGATCGCGGGCAAGAACGATCCCAGGGTTCCGGTCAGCGAGTCGCAGCAGATGGTGAACATCGTCCGCCAGAACGGCACGCCAGTGTGGTGGCTGATGGCCAAAGACGAAGGCCATGGCTTCGCCAAGAAGAAGAACCAGGACTACCAGTTCGACGCTACGGTGATGTTCGTGAAGGAGTACTTGCTGAAATAGCTGTCGTTGGTCGTTCGCCGTTGGTGGTCAAGGCCTGGCCGTCATCCTGTTGCCTANNGGGCGGGGACCCATCAAATACTGCCCTATTGACAGTGCATTCACTCGGTGAGAGACTGCGACTGCTGGCCGCGAAACTGGTTCGCCCGCTCGCCCGCCAAAGCCCACCCAGTTCTGCAGCCGCAGAATCGTAGCATCCGCCTATGAGTACCTCCACCCTTGATCGGGAATCTTTCCAGAAGGTGTTGGAGAGCGCGTTTGCGATACAGCAGAGTGAGATGGACGGTCAGTCGCTCTCTGCCATTGTCGAAGTCGGACGGTTGATCACGAGGCGAGAGCTCGACGTGGATGAGGCTATCCATCTAATCAACGACCGTGCGCGAAATGTGGCCGACGCTACTGGGGTCGCCATCGGTCTGCCAAGTGGCGTCCAAGTTCCCTCGCTGGGGATCGAAGAAGACGATCGAAGTTCCGGGGCCTTCCTGTCGTATTTCGCGAGGACGCTACCCGAGCACGGCGCCGGGCCAGTGTCGGCGGACTTGGCGCTCGACCTTGTACTCAAGGATATTGTCGAACAAGCGCGCCTGGCGACACGTGCGAGCGGGGCGGCGATCGCTCTGATGCGCGGAGAGGAAATGGTCTGCCGCGCCACCACGGGAACGAGTGCTCCGGAGCTAGGTGTGCGTTTGAATGAACGTTCCGAACTGTCCGGTGACTACATGCAGACCAGCAAAGCGCAGTGTTGCGACGACACCGAAGCCGACTCTCGTGTCGATGCCGTCGCGTCCCGGCGTCTGGGCATTCGGTCGTTCCTCATTTCTCCTGTGCTCAAACAGGGGAAATTAGTTGGACTTTTTGAGATTTTCTCTCCACTTCCCAAAGCCTTCGGGGACCGTGATATTCAAACTCTGCAGGCTCTTTCTCGGCAAATCTTGATCAATGTTGACTGTGCCCTCGAGTTCTCAAGTCCTCCGCCAGAGGAGGAGCCGCGAACCGCTGCCGATAGCATGGATTGCTTTGCGGCATTCCAGGTCCGTCCGCCCGAGGTGAAGACGGCTGAATTCCGGTTTCGTGATCCGTGGACGCCGTTGCTGTTCCTTCTGGTGATTGCTCTGGCTTTGTTGCTGGGCTGGATGCTCGGCCGAGTAACGTGGCGGGGAACGGCGGACACAAAGGTACCGCCAGTTGCTGGCTCTGTCTCGCACGAAGCGGAGGCACGTCCGACGCCACTGGTCACCGCGAAGCCGGATGCTGCTCCTGCGCAACCCACGGAGGCGAGGCAAGCCGAACCGAGCCCTCCGCCTCCAATCCACCCAAAGGCCAGAAGCCCCGAAGCGCCCGACAGTTTGATAGTTTATCAAGACGGAAAAGTCATCTTCCGGCTGAAAGCATCGGACAAGGTGGGCCCATCCAGCCCGCAATCTGGAGAGACCATTCCGGATCCCTCTCAGGCCCCCGGCGAGCCATCCGCCCCGGATCGGCAGAGGGTCCCCTAGGAAGAGCAAAGGTGCGAGTACTCAAGCGGGTTGAACCGGAGTATCCAGAGGCGGCTAGGCAACAACACATTCAAGGCCCGGTTGTCTCGGAAGGCAAGGTAGGCAAGGATGGCGCGGTGCGGCAACTTACCGTGATTAACGGCAACTCAATCCTGGCAACCGCCGCACCGCCATGCGGTTCGCCAGTGGCGTTTCGAACCCCTTGTGCAAAACGGCCGCGTGGTGCAGTTTCAAACCCGCATCAAAACGGCCAGATGAAGGTCCGAGGCGAGTGCCGTTCCGACCGTATAAGGGAATTGGATTCCCTGATCTCTCGCTGAAAACTCCCTGTTTGCTTCAACATCTCCAGACAATAAATCTATTCGAATGAGTGTGATATCAAGATAAGGTGCGTCATTATTAGGTCCCGGGAAGTAGAAATCCTCCGTATTTTTCCCTGTTAGCAGGGAATTACGTGACGTGGCAGATTGTTTCTTGCTCGCTCCCACGGTTCCCAGGAGGTCGAGAAGGAACTGACGGGGCGGCTTGAACTGCTCCTTGGGCATTTCCCGTGCCCGATGCAACCAGGTTGCACAATCGAAGTGCTGCCTGTCCCGCCTCGCCAGCTTGGCTAGTTCCACTCCTTTCGCCCAGCCCACTTCCTTCATTTGCCGTCTCGCCTGCGGCGGCAGGTGTTCGTGAAACCGCGACCTCGGAAACCTGTCGCGCAGAGAAGCTTGCTTAGTGACCTCATTCACATCCACAAGTGCTCCCAAGCACATCCTGCTCGTTGAACCGAGTGATAATAAATTCCGGACAAACTGCTTTCCCAGGGAGATTTGACTCTCTTGAGACATATTGCTGGCATTTTGACGCGCGCGCAGTCAGGCCGGTGCGTGCCAGCGGGTTTTCTGAATGCTTGCCACATTGGCACCCGCTGTCAGCCTCAGGCCCTGTGCACAGTAGGAGACATTTACCATGGCACAAGACACTCTCACCATTACTGACAATCGCACGAACCTGACTTACAGCTTTCCTATCGAGAAAGAAACAGTCCGAGCTATGGACTTCCGTCAGATCAAGACCGGCCCGGAAGACTTCGGACTCATGACCTACGATCCGGCTTTCATGAACACAGCATCCTGCCGCAGCAGCATCACCTTCATTGATGGCGAACGCGGTATTTTGCGCTATCGCGGCTATCCTATTGAAGTGCTGGCCGAGCACTGCAGCTTCCTCGAGGTGGCCTACCTGATTGTCTTCGGAGACCTGCCCAACGAGGTTGAACTAAAGAACTGGACAAACGAGATCACGCACCACACCATGTTGCACGAAACCACCAAGAAATTCATGGAGGGCTTCCGCTATGATGCCCACCCCATGGCTATGCTGGTGAGCACAGTCGCGGCATTGTCCACCGTCTACCCGGAAGCCAGAGACATTCATGACACCAACAATCGCCTCCGTCAGATCAAGCGGCTGATTGGGAAAATGCCTTCTATCGCAGCAATGTCCTACCGGCATAGTCTAGGTTTTCCCTACGTTTATCCAGACAATGATTTGAACTACGCCGAGAACTTCATGAACATGTTATGGAAGATGGTCGAGCCGAAATACGTCGCCAATCCAGTGTTGGCACGCGCGCTCGACATTTTGTTTATCTTGCACGCCGACCATGAGCAGAACTGCAGCGCGAACGTGGCGCGCTCCGTGGGGAGCGCGCATGCTGATCCTTACCTGACCACCGCCGCAGCAGCCGCGGCCCTTTCGGGACCACTCCATGGTGGGGCGAACGAAGAAGTCCTGAAAATGCTGGACGAGATTGGCTCGAAGGACAACGTGCCTGCTTACGTTAAGAAGGTCAAGGACGGGCATGGCAAGCTGATGGGCTTCGGGCACCGGGTTTACAAGAACTACGATCCGCGTGCCAAGATCATCAAGTGGACGGCCGAGCAGGTGTTCCAAGTCACGGGACGAAATCCGAAGCTGGATGTCGCCCTGGAGTTGGAACGGATTGCTCTGGAGGACGACTATTTCATCAAGCGCAAGCTGTATCCCAATGTGGATTTTTACTCCGGGATCATCTACCAGGCGATGAGCTTCAAACCGGAGATGTTCACAGTGCTGTTTGCCATCCCTCGCACAGTCGGCTGGCTGGCGCAATGGCAGGAGATGCTGACCGATTCAGAGCAGAAGATCGCACGTCCGCGGCAAATCTACACCGGACACGATGTGCGCGAATTCTTGCCGATGGAAAAGCGGGCTTCAGCCCCTGCTGCGGCGGATTAGGGATTAGGGTTCTTGGTTTGGTGAACTCGAACATGCAAACCCCGAAGCTGCTTCTCCCGAAGGAAGCCCTATAAGAAACCGCATTGGGACTGGGTTGTCGGCAACCCCAGATATGCCGCTTGCGCGCAGGTAGCGTCGAGCGCTCCGTCGCGCAATTGGTAGCTGCGCGAGCTGCAAATCCTGTCAGGGGCCGGGTAGCTGAGAGCTTCGACGAGGTTCGGCGGGTCTATTTCTTCGGCTGCGCCGTCGGCGGCAGCAGTCCGTTGAGCCGCAGATAAATCGCGGCGGAGCTGTAGTGATCGGCCCAATCGTTGGTCAGGGCAATGAGCGCAAAAGCGCGCGGGCCTTTGCGGCCACCGAACAACTCGACCTCGTCTGCGAGCTTGGAGTCGTCCACCTTGCCTAAGGCGGCCGTGCAGAAATCGAAACTGGCCTTGAGCGCGGCGACGAGTTTGTCCTTTTCGTCGGTATCTTTCAGACCCGTCGGCTTCAATTCGGGTACATCGCTGATTTTGGCGCAGAGGTAATTGTTGGATTCGATGATGTGCAAGACGAGGTGGCCAAACGTCATCTGCGGCGGCGTCGGATGGAATCCGAACTTGTCGGCAGGCATCTCTTCTGCTGCAGCGACTAGGTTCTTCTGCTGGCGGGGCAGGATTTCCTTCACCACCGACGTGACCGGATTCTTGTCTTGCGCGACAACAGCGGTTGCAGCAAACAGCGTGAAGGCAATCAGTATGTGTTTCATGAGGAGCCTCCCGGTACCGGGCCGCTTCCTATCCTAAACTCTTCCGATAACCTCTGCTTTTCCCTCCTCACCGGGACGATTTTCGGGAATAGAAGAACTCCAAAGTCACATACTGGGCCACGGCCAACTCTCAAGGCTTGACAGTGAAAGTGCCCGCACGATTCCGACCTAGCGATGGGCTGCTGCTGCCCAAAATCCACTTGATCTTCAGTTCTCGAAGTACCTGAATCTACGAGGTCACTGGATTAGTGTCCCAGCTGCCCGAAAACAGATGTTTCTTGATCGGGCGTCGAAGCGATGAACGCCAAGCTCCACCTAGCCATATTTAGTTGCATGATAGGAATTCGTTATAAGCTTTTGTGATCTGCGACATGGGAGGAGATTAATGGCTGCTATTTCTCTGAAGGTAAACGGTCACGCTCACACGGTGGATGTCGACCCGGAAACCCCTCTGTTATATGTGCTCAGCGACGACCTGCAATTGCGTGGGCCCAAGTTCGGCTGCGGCCTCGCGCAGTGTGGAGCCTGCACCGTCATCATTCGAGGGCAGGCGGTGCGCTCCTGCGTGATGCCAGTCAGCGCCGTGAAACAGCAGGAGGTCATGACCCTGGAGGGCTTGGGCACTCCGGAAAAACCGCACGCAATTCAGGAGGCGTTTATCGATGAGGGGGCGGCCCAATGCGGATTCTGCCTCAGCGGCGTGATACTGACGGCAAAGGCTCTGCTGGATGAAAATCCGAAGGCCTCAGACGAGCAGATCCGGGAGGCACTGTCGAATGTGTTATGCCGGTGTTTTACACATACGCGGATGATGCGCGCAATCAAGCGCTACCAGAGGAGCCGCGCATGAAAAAGGAAATCTCACGTCGAGACTTTGTCAAGGCTTCTGGCGCGCTGATAGTGTGCTTCAGCACGGCATCATTAGTAGAGCCACTCGCGATGGCACAGGGGCCCTTCGACACGCATCCCTCGCATGTTGATCCGGAGAAGCTGGACTCATGGCTGGCGGTCGCATCCGATGGCACGGTCACCGCATACACTGGAAAATGCGACTTTGGGCAAGGAATATACACCGTGCAAACGCAGTTAGTCGCCGAAGAACTGTGCGTATCTATCAGTAAGGTGAAACTGATTCAGTGCGATACATCCGTGACCCCGGATCAGGGAACGACGTCCGGAAGTCAGTCCACGCCCACCAATTTCAATACGCGGAATCTAGCTCAGGCCGCAGCAACCGCGCGCGAGGCCCTAGTCGGAATGGCAGCGCAGAGGCTAGGCGTGTCCGCTGATCAACTTACGATCGAGAATGGTGTCGTCAGCGCGAAAGACGGTCGCCATGTCAGCTACGGCGGACTGATTGGGGGCAAGCATTTTGATATTGCTGTGAGCTCTACAGCGAAACGCAGGTCAACGAGCGAGTGGAAGGTCCTGGGCAAACCTGTTCCGTCGTTGGACAGAGTTGCGCTTATGTCTGGCACGTTCGAATTCGTTCACAATGTGCAGGTCCTAGGAATGGTTCACGGGCGAGTCGTGCGTCCGCCGGAGATCGGAGCAACCGTTGGGAACGTTGACGAGAAATCGGTGCAGCACGTTCCCGGGCTGATTAAGGTGGTCGTGCGAAATAACTTCATCGGTGTAGTCGCGGAGAAGCAATGGCAGGCAGCGCAAGCGGCCAAGGATTTGAAGGTCACCTGGCAGCCACGCCTCGGGCTGCCGGCGCAAAAGGACTTCTACGACTACCTGCGGAAGCAGCCGTCGCGCGACCTAATGCTCGTTAATTCCAAGGATGTGGATAACAAACTGAAGTCGGCTTCGCGAGTTTTGAAAGCCACTTATTTGCATCCCTATCAGGCGCACGGTTCGATTGGTTCATCCTGCGCAGTGGCAGATGTGCAGGCGGATCATGCGACGGTCTGGTCGGCGACACAGTCCGTGTATCCGACGCAGCACGGGGTGTCAGCGCTCACGGCCTTGCCGCTCGACAGTGTGCGTGTGATCTTTGTGCGCGGTGCCGGCTGTTACGGACTGAATGCTGCGGACACGGTCTCGTACGATGCGGCGCTGCTATCGCAGGCCGTGCGCAGACCCGTTCGCGTGCAACTCACGCGACAGGACGAGTTCCTCTCCGAGAATTATGGCTCCGCGTGTGTGGTCGAGCAGCAGGCTGCACTCGATGCGAGCGGCACGATTGACGCTTGGGACTGTGAGACGTGGACGGCGTCGTTCGGTGGGAGACCAGGATATGACCAACCTGGAAATGTAATCACGGGAATGCTGGCCGGCTTCGATCCCGAGACGATTAATCCGCGGACAGCCGTCGAGCCCACCGGGGAACTGCGCAACGGTAACAATGCGGTTCCGTCGTATGTGGTGGGATGTGTCAACGGCAAGTGTGGCGGAGCTGGTTCGATCCGCAGTGAGCGAGTACTGACTCATGCGGTGAAATCGCCTTTCTTTACCGGACCGTTGCGATCGCCACTGCGCTTGCAAAACACTTTCGCGCACGAATGCTTTATGGACGAGATTAGTGCGTACGCCAGGGCCGACCCGGTCGCCTATCGGTTACAACATCTGAGGGAGACTCGGATCATTGACGTCGTGAAGGCCGCGGCGAAGACAGCGAACTGGGATGCCCGTCCCTCGCCCAAACCCGGCACTGCGCGCACCGGTACCGTCACCGGACGCGGGATCGCTTGCGTCGCGTACGAGGGCGACAACGGGTACGCTGCGCTTGTCGCCGAAGTGGAAGTTGGTCAGGCGAGCGGGCGGGTGCAGGCCAGCCGATTTGTGGTCGCCCATGATTGTGGACCGATTTCCAACCCTGAGGGCTTGCGTAATCAGATCGAGGGCGGAGTGTTGCAGGGAATGAGTCGCGCGCTCGGAGAGGAAATCACCTGGGACGACCGTAAGGTGACTTCGATCGACTGGCAGAGTTACAACACGCTGCCGCTTGGAATCCAGGTACCGATCATCGAGAGCGTTCTGATCGACCGCCCAGAGGCGAAGGCGACCGGCGCGGGAGAAACGGCGATCACACTGGTTGCCGCAGCAATCGGCAACGCGATTTTCGATGCCACAGGAGCGCGACTTCGGGAAGTGCCATTCACGCCCGATCGCGTGAAAGCAACGCTGTCTTCGCGTGGATGAGAGACGCTACTTGCAGAGGTAACAATCCGAACGTCGGGCTGAACACATCGAACCCGGTCGTAATGGTACGAGGCTGAGAATAGGCTCCCCGCGATTGCATGGGCTGTGCCGCGCATGCTATCTTGCTGCGACTTGTCGTAGCAGAGGTGAACGTGGCACACAAACTGCATCAACCGGGTCACACCCATGTCCACTCCGAGCCGCGGTTCTCCACTCGTCGCGAATTTCTTTCAGCGCTGATCTCGGCGGCCGTTTTCGTTCCGAAGGTCTTCGGCCAGAAACAGACTCCGACGGATATGGCTGAGCGCTTTCGCCAAATGTCCGAGCAGGACGAGCAGGAAGGCCTGGCTGCGCCTTTCGAGGGAATCACGACGAATGGAAAGGTGATTCCTGGCTTGTTTGAGATCAACCCGACCGGGGTTTCCACGGAACCGGTTCGCAACGCCGCGGAGAAGTTCATCGATTCTCTGACCAACGTGCAGCTCGCCAGGACCATGTTTCCAATCGACGACCTGCAATGGCGAAAGTGGATGAACCAGCACTTTTACGCACGCCAGGGGATCAGCTTCCAGGAAATGACGGATGTACAGCGGGATGCGGCGTTCGGCCTGATGCACACATCGCTCAGCGCGAAAGGCTTCGAGTTGACGCGCAACGTCATGCGCCTGAACGAGACGCTCGCGGAGCTGGCCGACGAACATGTATTCCTCGGCGAATGGCTGTACTTCATCACCATCATGGGCAAGCCCTCCGCCACCGAACCGTGGGGCTGGCAGCTCAGCGGCCATCACGCCATCATCAACTATTTCGTCCTCGGCGATCAGGTAGTCATGACGCCTCTCTTCCTGGGTTCGGAGCCCGTCCGCGCGACCTCAGGCAAGTACAAGGGGCTGGTCATCCTTCAACAGGAGCAAAACGACGGTTTGGAAATGCTGCAGGCGCTCTCCGACGCTCAGCGCCAGCAGGCCATACTCAGCTTCTCCAAGACTGGCAACAATAATTTGACTGAGGCCTTCAAGGATAACGTCATTCTCGACTATGCCGGCTTACGCGCGAACGATCTGGCGAATCCGGCACGTCGCCGCCTGCGCGATCTGGTCCACCTCTACGTCAGTAACATGGACGACGGACACACCCGCGTGAAGATGGACGAAGTTGACAGGCACATCGACAACTCATGGTTCGCCTGGATCGGCGGCATGCAGGCCGACAGCGCCTTTTATTATCGCGTTCAGAGCCCCGTAATTCTGATTGAATTCGACCACCAGCGTCCAGCGAATCTGGCGAAGTTTGCGACTGATCCCAAAAAGCCGACCCAGCAGCACATTCATTGTGTCGTGCGGACGCCCAACGGGAATGACTATGGGAAGGATCTGTTGCGGCAGCATTACCTCGCGCACCCGCACACGACTTGAAGCCGGCGGCGATCCAACCAGATGGCCGGCTCTCCCGCAGTATCCCGCAGCGGACCCCCCCGTCAGTCGAGGGCATCATCGCGGACGTCTGGTCGGCAACCCTTACGTTGGGATTATTTCAGGTTCGCCCGTGATCCGTACGCAGCGGCCCGAGGCGGGCCAGCGGGCATTCCCCCCGGGTTTTGTTCCCGTTTGGTGATATCCTTCCGCCCAAACTGTTTTCCTGGACCGCGGGGTAACTTACTTCCCGCGCGCCCCTGACATGTGCAGAGCGGAGGTGGCTCAGATGCGCATATTCTCTTTGAGATGTCTGTTTTTGGCTGTGCCGATGGCCAGCGTGTTCGCGCAGACACCGGCGCTGCAAATGAATATTGTTTACGTGTGCACGGACGGACAGAGCTTCAAAGTGTTTTCGTGCGACAACACCACGGGCGCCTGCGACTATCAGAACTACAAGAAGGGGCAGGCCTACCAGCGAGGCGAAGCGCTCCGCGTACAACTGGTTGCTTTGCTCCCGGCGAAATGCCACGCGCAAACGCCGGCCGAAGCGCAAGCTGACCCTCACCGCGGCGAGATTCCGCCAGCGCCTTCTCCGTTTAAGGCGCGTGCGAGTGCTGGCAGTAACGGTTCCGGGTCTACAGCAGCGGTGAATTCGCAGACCAGCGGGCCCGGCGGATTCAAGGTCGGCGACACCGTGCGCGTTTTGATCGATGGCTGGCAGGAAGCCAAGATCATCCAGGTGCACGGCGGTTCTTACGTGGTCCATCTGCCGAATGGGATTGACGTTTCAAAACTCTGGCCGTTCGAAGTGCGTCGGCTCGGAAAACTTACGGCGGAGGATCACGCGGCGGGGCAATACGATCTCCACGATCGCGTGCAAGTGCTGGTGAACGGTAAGTGGATGGAGGGTGAGATCCGTGGGCAGAATCTCAACATGTACGACATAAGGGTGCCGGGAGTAGATACGGGCTTCGGCTCTGACATTGTGAATACCACCCCCGAGAATATCCGCATGTCGACCAAGCCGGCGCCTCCGCCTCCCGCGCAACGGGCGGCCGGGCAAGCTCCCAAGCCTGGACTCGCGAGCTGCGCCGGCCAGTATGAAGGCCGGTGGGAGCACGTCTCGGGCATGGGCGGCATGAAGGTCGTTTTCCGTTCCGGCAAGGCAACGATTACCGAAGGATTGGGCGGTGAGATGCCGTTCGATTGCTTCACGGGCGACGGCAAGGTCGTTTTCTACAAGGCCGGATCGTTCACGCCCTTTTCCTACGACTTCGACATCAACAACGACGGAACGCTGCAGACGCCCCTCGGAGCAATCAAGAAGATGGGCAACTGACAAAGGTTCCTGCCGAATCATCCCGGTAGTGAAGGACACGACTGTATCGTTCAAACTGGACCGATCACTGAAAGCGAGGCTAGTTGCGCTTGCGAAATCGGAAAACAGGAGTTTGTCTAATTTCATAGAAAACGTGCTGAGGAAATTGTTAGGCATGAGTCGAAGCAGGCGCGCGGCAAGTCTGGTTGACAAGTCCGGAATGAGCCAGGGCAGAACCCAATCGGATAGCAAGGGTACCTCAGCAATACTCAGAGGGGCATGGGGTTTTTTTGCGGGGAAATACCGCACGCGTGTTACAACCACATCCAGCGACACAACTTTTATCCTGTGAAATGTAACGCAGCAGCTTGCTATATTCGGCAGCTTGACAACGGTAGCGCACAAGCTTAGCGTTATAAGTGAGCGAGCTACCTCTTCTTACTCTTTCAGGTTCCCTGAACTAAGTCAGCCCATCTGAAGTTTTCTTTCTTAGCAACCCCAACCCTAGGAGGTTGCCATGTTTGCACGCAATGTATCGATTCATCTGAAATCCAATATGCTTTCTGATTACACCCGGAGCTTTGAGAACGACATCCTTCCTTTACTTCGTAAACAGAAGGGCTTTAGGGACGAAATCACACTGTCAAATCCCAGCAGCCTAGATGCGATCGCAATCAGTCTGTGGGAGACCAGGGCCGATGCAGAAGCTTACAACACCAATACTTACCCAGAAGTGTTGAAAACCTTGGCAAGAATGATCGATGGGACGCCGAAGGTTCAGACGTTTGAGGCTGTCACCTCGACCTTCCATAAAGTTGCTGTAGCAGCGTAAAGGTTGGTAAGTTCGTACGAGAAGGCGGAGAACTCCGCCTTCCCGCCTAACAAAGCGCCGAGGTACTAATCGCTTTGGAACGGAGGTTCCTTTCCTTGAAAACTTTTTTGTTTGCTATTTTCTCTCTGTGCTTTGCCCTAAGCGTCGTCGTCGCTCTCTCGCAGGACGCGCCCAATCAGGCACCGAAGACCCCGGCGGATATAGGGGCTCGGCTGACAACCATCATGGGTATAGTTCAGGAGGATGGCGAGATATTAAGGTTCGTAACCGAGCAGAGGGCCTGGAAGGTGGACAATCCGGAGACCCTTAAGGGTCACGAAGGACACTACGTGCATGCGGAAGGTTACGTCTACCCGGACAAGGATTTAATTCACATCACAGAAGTGAAGATACCAACCGCACGTGAGACCAGGGAAGCTGACATCAAGTAAGCGCGTGGTGCTCTATCGTGGCCCCACGGCTCTGGTAAGCTTGGCGTCCGCTCAAGGACTCCCACTCTGGCTGTTTAAGCTTCACGCCCTCACACCACTGAAGGATTTCGTGGAATACTTTTGCCTCGACCATCCACCGGATCGACTGATTCTTTGTCATCCTTCGAACTGCAAAGGGATCGCCGACTATCTAGAAGTCAGCGAACAGGGCGGCGAAGACTTCGTCTGCGCGGCCCACACGAGTAGCGTAAGGCATGCTTCAGTTCTGCCGAAGGCAG
>PLHQ01000083.1 GCA_003138975.1 Acidobacteriaceae bacterium
TCACCCATGTGTCGGGTCGCGCACATCCTCCAAGAATGTACGCTGGCAGATTCAGCCGTACCGCGACGCATCGGGCTGCTTTGGTTCACTCTTCTCCGAAAGTTGAATAAGTTCCCCAGATAGAATGCGTTACCGAAGTTTCCGGAGTATTACTCAAATGATTGTGAGTCTGCCTGTCGGCTATTTATCCTAAAACCGGGAACTCGCGCGCTGGCGCCACAGGCGGCGCGATCACCTGTACAGTTAATGTCTGCTAGCACAAACTCGTGGAGAAGCCTGCCTGCAGGGGCGCAGGTCTTCGTCGGCCTGGTGATTGCGGCCGGCACTGCGTGTTTGCTGCAGGCCGCTCTCCACCCGAGCAGCAAAAACATCGCGGAATTCATCTGCTATCTGGGCATCGCAATTTTAGCGTCTCGATTGCGCGTCATACTGCCCGGCATCACCGGAACTCTTTCGGTGAATTTCCTGTTCATTCTTGTGGGGATAGCAGAACTGGGTTACTCCGAGGCTCTCACTCTGGGTGGGGTCGCCATGTTGGCTCAGAGTTTGTTTCCGGGCCGGCCAACCGCCATCCAGTTGACGTTCAATGTTTGTGGGGGCGCTCTCTCCACCGCAGTGGCCTATGTCGTGTATCACAACCCTTTGTGCAATGAGCTCATTGGGAATCGGCCGCTGCTTTTGTGCCTGACAGCGTCGATCTACTTCATCGTCAATGCCGGATGCATTGCGGTCGTAATTTCGTTCAGCGAAGGCAAACCGCTGCGGAAGATTCTGGTTGATTGTTATTTCTGGTCCTTCCCTTACTACTTGGTGGGGGCCGGCATTGCGGGCACCATTTCCTGGATCAATCACGCCTTCAATTGGGAGACTTCGCTGCTGTTTGTCCCCGCCATCTATATCATCTACCGGTCCTACCGCCTCTATCTGGGTAAATTGGAAGATGAAAAGCGGCACGTTGAAGAGATGGCGAACCTGCATCTTCGAACGATTGAGGCCCTTGCCCTGGCCATCGAAGCCAAAGACCAGACTACTCACGATCACCTGCAGAGGGTTCGCGTCTATGCCATTGAGGTAGCCAAGGAACTGGGCATAAAAGGTGCCGAACTCGAGGCGCTCCACGCCGCGGCGCTGTTGCATGATATCGGCAAGTTGGCCGTACCGGAACACATCATTTCGAAGCCCGGACGGTTGACTCCGGAAGAGTTCGAGAAGATGAAGATCCATACCGTGGTGGGCGCGGAAATTCTTGAGCGCGTTCGCTTCCCTTACCCGGTGGTGCCGATTGTGCGAGCCCACCATGAAAAATATGATGGGTCCGGTTACCCATACGGATTAAAGGGCACAGAGATTCCGATTGGCGCGCGCATCCTTTCCGCAGTCGATTATCTGGATGCCTTGGCGTCCGACCGGCAATATCGGCGCGCTATGCCATTGGATGATGTAATGCAGCGCCTGGGGGCGGAGGCAGGGAAGTCGTTTGATCCGAAGGTAGTGGACGTCCTGAAGAGACGTTATAAGTCTCTGGAGAATTTGGCGCTGGCGAAATCGGCGGAGGATGGCAACGCAGCACTCTCTGCCGGGATCAAGATTGCGCGTGGGCCAGCGCCGGCTGCGGGGTTCGAGAGTGCGGGTGTATCGGACGCGCCAGGGCGGGAAGCGACCTTCCTATCGTCGATTGCGGCGGCGCGTCAGGAGGCGCAGAGTTTGTTTGAGTTGAGCCAGGATCTGGGAGCGTCATTGAGCCTGGGGGAAACTCTCTCTGTTTTCTCGGTGAAACTGAAACCGATGGTTCCCTATGATGCTATCGCCATTTATATCCGACGGGGCGATGAGCTAATTCCGGAATATGTAAACGGGGACAACTACCGTTTGTTTGCCTCTCTTCGGATTCCGGTGGGCGATGGGCTTTCAGGCTGGGTGGCACAGAACAAAAAACCGATTGTGAACGGAAATCCTTCGGTGGAACCGGGCTACCTGAACGATCCCGCCAAGTTCAGCACGTTGCGCTCAGCGCTGGCTTTGCCTCTTGAGGGAGTGACGGGCGTGATCGGTGTTCTCGCACTCTACCGCTCGGAGCGCGACGCGTTCACGACCGACCATCTGCGAATCCTGCTGGCGGTGAGCGGCAAGATGGCTCTTTCCATTGAGAATGCTCTCAAGTACCAGCAGGCGGAGAGCTCCGCTACCACTGACTATCTCACCGGCCTGCCTAACGCCCGGTCGCTGTTTTTACAACTCGACCGCGAGCTGGCGCGTTGCAAGCGCGACAATGCTTCGCTCACTTTGATGGTCTGTGACATGAACGGGTTCAAGAAGATCAACGATCGCTTCGGGCATTTGGAAGGAAATCGAGTCTTGCGTCTGTTCGCACAAGCGTTGAAAGATAGCTGCCGCGAGTATGACTATGTCGCCCGCATGGGCGGAGACGAGTTCGTGGTCATTGCTCCGGGTCTGGCCTCCGACGCTGCAGCCAAGAAGGTGGAGCAGATTCGGCCCCTCGCACAACAGGCTGGGTTCGACGTTTGTGGAGAGGACATGCTCTCGTTGAGTGTAGGGCTGGCTGTGTCTCCCGATGATGGAAATGACGCCGAACAGCTGCTCACCGAAGCCGACCGCCGCATGTATCTGGAGAAGCAAAAGCAACCAACCCGGAAAGACCAGCGGCTGCACACGCGAATGAAGTGCCGGCTCACGATTGAGTTACATCCGCAGGCGGGCGTCGGGCCAGTTTTCGGCAACCTCATCGACCTCAGCCTGGGAGGCTGTTATGTGGAGACCAGCGCCATCCTTACGCCCGGCTCGAATGTCAAAGTGGTGTTCTCCTTGGATGACGCGAATTTGAGCTCAGAAGGCACCGTCGCCAGAATCCATCCAGGTTCGGGAGTGGCGGTGCAATTCAAGGAGATGAGCCGCGAGTCGCGGGAAAAAATGTACCGGATTCTCGAGTTCGTTCAAAGCACGACCACGATGTACAACGATCGCTACTTGCAGAAACTATTCAACCGCTGATCGTTTGCTCCCATCACCCTTGAAGCCCGCCTTCCCCGTCCGTACACTTAGGATATGCACGTCCACGTTCATGGCGGGGGCGGTCCCAAGCGAGTACTGAAGATTTCGCTGGGCGTGACTCTCGCCTACATCGTGCTGCTGGTGGTGGCCGGCATTCGTGCCCATTCGCTGGCGCTGCTGTCCGAGGCCGGACACAATCTCTCCGACTTTCTAGCTTTGCTGCTGTCCCTGGTTGCCGTCTATTTGCAGTCACGCCCGGCCAGTTCCACCAAGACCTATGGCTATCATCGCGCCGGAGTTTTGGCCGCGCTGGTCAATGCCGTGTCGCTGGTTGCGGTTTCATTCTTCATTTTTTACGAGGCGTTCAGGCGTCTGCACTATCCGGAGCACGTTCAGGCCTCGGTGATGATGTGGGTCGCCGGCGCGGGTGTGGTGATGAATGGAGTGATTGCGCTGCTGCTCTACCGATCCGGTGGAGACGTCAACATCCGCAGCGCGCTGCTGCATGAAGTGGGCGACACCCTTTCGACCGCCGCCGTCATCGCTGGTGGCTGGGCGATCCTAGTTACAGGGGACTACTGGATCGATTCCGCGCTCTCATTCGGGATTGGCGCGCTGATCCTGTGGTCAGGTTTCGGAATTGTGCGCGAGACGCTAAATATTTTGCTCGAAGGCACGCCTCGCGGGATGAAGCTCGAACTGGTCGAAACCGCGATTCGCTCCATCGAGGGCGTCAACGACGTACACGATCTTCATGTCTGGAGCATTGGTTCAGAAACCCACGCACTCTCCTGCCATATCTCGATTGCAGACATTCCACCCTCGGTCAGCGAGCGTATCCTCCGCGACATAAAAGACCGCCTGCACCATCACTTCCGCATCGATCACACCACGATCCAGTTTGAGCATGAGGAATGCGAAGTGGCGCACGGATGCGTGATCCCGGTGGGCGAGAGCGTAGAGCATCATCATCACAGCCCTGGGCACTAGACTCTCGTGAAGACGAATACGCCAGATAGTTCTCCGGTGCGGCTTTTCAAGTGCAAGAGGGACTGGGATGCCTGGTTGGAGAAAAACCATCGCAAGAGCACTGGATTGTGGCTCCGACTGGCGAAGAAAGGCTCGCAGTTGCGGTCGGTTTCATACAAGGAAGCGCTCGATGTTGCGCTCTGCTACGGATGGATCGATGGCCAGAAAAGGCCTGAAAGCGAACAGGCATGGCTCCAGAGATTTGTCCTTCGATCGAGCAAGAGCATCTGGTCGAAGATTAACCGGGAGAAAGCTCTGGCGCTGATTGCGTGCGGAGAAATGAAAGCAATGGGGTTCGAGGCAATCGAAAATGCCAAGAAGTATGGACAATGGGATGCAGCATATGACTCTCCCCGTCAAGCCACCGTACCGACTGATTTTCAGACTGCGCTGGACGCGAATCCGCGGGCCACGGCATTTTTTGAGACTCTTGATCGGGCGAACCGATATGCGGTCTTTTGGCGGATTCAGACCGCGAAAAAGGCGGAGACTCGCGCTCGAAAGATCGAACAGTTTATTGCAATGCTGGAAAGGAAAGAGAAGATTCATCCCTAACTTGCCGATTCTTGGCGGTGAAAGGATATCTTGCCATCGCTTTTCTAGGCTTTGCCATTTTGCTTTTCGAAAATCTCCCGCGCCCGCTCAATTGTGTCCGCGTCTTCCGCCGACTTATCCGGACGCAGTCGCACGATTCGAGGAAAGCGCAGTGCGTATCCGCTGTCGTGTCGGTCAGATTGCATCATGTTATTGAAGGCCACTTCCAGCACGATCTTCGGCTCAACGGTGCGCCGGAAGCCTTGATCTTCAATCGTGTGTTGCAAGAACCACTGCGTCATTTCGGCGATTTCTGCGTCGGTCAGTCCTGAGTACGCCTTGCCGATATTCACTAGGCGGTCGCCATCCCAGACGCCGAAAGTGTAGTCGCTGAGCACGCTCACGCGCTTGCCGTGACCGAACTCGACGGCAGTCACGACGACATCGAGCGTGGCGAGTTCGCGCTTCATCTTCAGCCATGACTTGCCGCGCTTTCCCGGTGTATAGGGTGAGGAGAGGTCTTTGATCATCAATCCTTCGTTGCCCCTTGCCTGCGCAGCGGTAAAAAGTTCTTCAAGTTCCTCAGGCGAAGCTGCTCGAAATATGGGTGCGCGGATGATACTGTGTGCCGATATTTCTTCCTCGTTTCCGAACGTCAGTTTCCTTTGCGTTCCAATGTTCCTTTGTGCCGGAGCCTGCCCTGAGCGAAGTCGAAGGGCGTCTCTGTGGTGAATAACTTTTCTTTCTGTAGCCAGCAACTCATACAGAATCCGCGCCCGCTCCTGCAGCGGACGATCAATCAGCAACTCGCCGCCCGCGTAAAGAACATCGAACACGAGGTATGCCACAGGAATTTCCTGCAGGATTTTGTCGCTCACTTTTTTTCGACCAAGCCGCTGCTGCAACACCGAGAACGGCCGAGCCCGGCCCAATTTCCCGGCTCTGGACTCCCCGGCTTCAGTGAAGAATTCGTCCACCACTTCCTGCGTCTGCACCAGATTCTGGGGATACTCCCACGCCACGATCTCACCATCGAAGATCGCATCCTGCGGCAATCCTGCGAGCGCATCGGGCAAATCAGGAAACGATGACGTGATCTCATCCCGCGTACGCGAAAAAAACCTTACCTCGCCGTCCGAAAGGTGCGCCTGGGCTCGAATGCCGTCATACTTATCTTCTACCGCAGCCTCAGCGAAATAACTCAACCCTTCTTCAGCCGACTCAATCGGACTGGCGAGCATAAATCCCAAGGGATGAAACATGCGCGTCTTCGCCGTCGCCAGCTTCCCTTCCACCGCCAGTCGAAGCGACTCGCCGATGTCCCCAAGCAGCATGTTCGCGCGCTGCACGTCAGCGAGCGTGCCGCCGCACGCTTTGGCAATCGCTTCTTCCACCAGGCTCTCTTTCACCCCAATTCGCAAATCACCCGTGATGATTTTTACGATGTACTTGGCCTCAAGCGGCGTCGCCCGCGATAATAGATCGCGAACCAGCGCGGTCTTCGCCGCCGGCCCGCGCGCGGCCGCGATTTGCCGGAAAGCATCGGCAACTTCGAGAATTCGCAAGCCTTGTCCGAATCTTTCCTGCAGAACATCTGCGGTCACAGCGCCCAAATCACCGTGCTTGCGATAGGCAGTCGTGAGCGTGGACTCATCCTTTCCCGAAAGCCCGGCGACTACTCGCCACAACAGAGAACCGCCCACCTGCATCGTTGTCTCTTCCCATGCCGGAAATGGTCTTCCGGAGAGAAACACCGTCGAGACTGCGGCTTCGTCGGTAGTGCGCGACTTCAGATAGTCAGCCACGATGGCCGTCTTCTGCAGCTTCTTGGTCGTGGCTGCGATCGCCTCACAGCTTTCAGCTAACTTGCGCATGTTGGTAAGATGCGATCCGAGGATGGACAACCCCTGGCGGATTGCCGACTCCACGCCGTTAAATGCCGTCATTTACATCACTTAGCAGATCTAGACAACTATAAGAATACGAGCTGCTCTGTGGTAATCTAATCGTTAGGTGCGTTCCCGCGCCAGTTGCATCTAATTACAGTGCGTTCTCTGCGAAATCTCGTGCGTTTTCTGGTAGCCGTGCAGCTTCTGCCCTCCCTTGAAAGTGGCGAAGAAACGCTGGTCGGCGGCCAGGCTGTTCTCGAGGGCGTGATGATGCGTTCGCCTCACGCCTGGGCGATCGCGTGCCGCAAGCCCTCGGGCGAAGTGGTTACCCTGAGCCAACCGCTGGAACGTCCCTCGGAAAAACACAAGTGGATGGCATGGCCCATCGTGCGAGGGGTGATGACGCTCGGTTATGCGATGTCCCTGGGATATCGGGCGCTGCGTTTTTCCGCGAATGTAGCCATCGAAGACGTAATGCAAAGCGAGAACTCCACCACGGCTCATGTAGAGACAGCCGCTTCGGCTGTCCCGCCGAAGCGAAGCGAGGCGGAACTTTCCCCGGAATCATCCCAATCGCAGACGCGAGAGAAAGCCGCCACCATCAGCGGATGGCTGGCCGCGGGCAACGTTATCCTCTCGTTGGCCTTCTTCATCTTCATGTACAAGTACCTGCCGCTGCTGGCGGCCACGGAACTCAGGAAGTTTAATCCCGCTTTTGGCGGTCAGATTGTGTTTAACCTGATCGATGGCGCGGTACGCTTGATCCTTTTCCTGCTGTTCATCTGGGGAGTTTCTCTGTTCCCGGATATTCGACGCGTCTACGAGTATCACGGCGCCGAGCACAAGACAGTATTCGCTTTCGAGAATGGCGATCCGCTCGAAACCGCAGCCGTGCAGAAATATTCGACTTTCCATCCCCGCTGTGGCACCAGCTTTCTCATGACGGTTATGCTGATCTCGATCGGCTTCTACATGCTGATTCCGTTCACCACCTTCTGGGCGCGCTTCGCGTCGCGTATCGCGCTCCTGCCGGTAATCGCTGGCGTCTCCTACGAGATTATTCGCTTCGCCGCTAAGCACCGCGGCTCGCTCTTCGCGCTGATGACCGCTCCCGGCTTGTGGCTGCAGCGCATCACTACGCAGCCTCCATCGGACGAGCAAGCGCAATGCGCCATCGTCGCCCTCGATCATGCTATGGCGCTGGAGAAAGATAACGGCGGCGAGTTGGTAATCGCCTAGCGGCTCCGCCGCGAATATTTCTCTCTTCCCATTCCTCATCTACAATGCCGTGGAGACGTAAGTCGGCGTGTCTTCGGTTCAGAAAACAACAGCGACCCCGCGACCTAGCAAGCTACGTCGATACGAAGGCTGATATGTTTGAACGTCTTGACCAAATCGAAGCGCGTTACGAAGAGCTGACCCAAGCTCTCGCTTCGCCGGATATCGTCAACGATTCGGCGAGATACCAGAAGACTGCCAAGGCGCACAGCGACATTGCGCTGGTGGTCGAGAAGTATCGTGAGTACAAGGACCTGACGCGAGGCATAGCTGAGAGTAAAGCCATGCTTGCCGAGGAAAAAGATCCAGAGATGCGAGCCTACGCTCAGGAAGAGCTCAACAAACTCGAGCCCCGTGTTTCGGCCATCGAAGAAGAATTGAAAGTCCTGCTCCTTCCCAAAGATCCGAACGACGAGAAGAACGTCATCCTTGAAATCCGGGCCGGAACCGGAGGAGATGAAGCCACGCTCTTCGTTGCTGAGATCTTTCGGATGTACACGCGCTATGCTGAAACGCAGCGTTGGAAAGTGGAGGTGCTGTCTTCGTCGGAATCGTCGGCCGGTGGCTTGAAAGAAGTCATCGCCATCATTGAGGGCAATCGCGTCTTTTCTCAACTGAAGTACGAAAGCGGCGTGCATCGCGTGCAGCGTGTTCCCGCTACCGAGCAGCAGGGACGCGTCCACACCTCGGCCGTCACGGTCGCAGTGCTGCCCGAAGCCGAAGACGTCGACATCAAGATTGAAGCGAAGGACCTGCGCATTGATACTTTCTGCTCGTCGGGTCCGGGCGGCCAGTCGGTAAATACCACGTACTCCGCCGTCCGCATTACACACATTCCCACCAACACGGTGGTGAGCTGCCAGGACGAGAAATCACAGATCAAGAATCGTGAAAAGGGCATGCGCGTGCTGCGTTCCCGCCTGTATGAAATCGAGATGGAGAAGCAGCAGCAGGCGCTGGCCAAAGAGCGCAAGGCCATGGTGGGTTCCGGAGACCGGAGCGAGAAGATCCGCACTTATAATTTCCCGCAAAATCGCCTTACCGATCATCGCATCGGCTTCACGATCCACCAACTCGAAGCCGTAATGGACGGCAAGCTGCAACCGCTTATTGAAGCCCTCACAACCCACTACCAGGCCGAAAAACTGAAGGAAGAGGGCGGCACCGTGATGTAAAAGTGCTAAGCTACGTTCGTCGTTTCTAGGGTTAGCGTCACACAAACAGAAGCTGCTGTAGCAACCCGCCAGGACTGATCCAGCACCTAAGGTGCACTATGTCTAAAGGCAATGCTCGCTCTCTGCTCGCGCTCACTGGCTTCGGACTGGCAACCGCCGGGGCCGCATGGTATGGGGCCCGTTACAGCCGCAAGGAAAGCCGTGCAACGTGGCACTGCCGCCTCGACAAACCGAGCCCTACCCCGCCTAAGAAAGTATGTCCGGTAGTTTGGACAGCGCTTTACGCCATGATGGCGTGGTCGGGATGGCGTATCTGGAGCGCCGTGCCGTCCCGCGAGCGCACACATGCGTTGCGTCTGTGGATTTCGCAACTTGCCACCAACGCGAAATGGTCGGGGCTCTTTCTTGGGGAACAAAGTCCAACGCTCGCCCTGGCTGACGCCATTGCGTTGGAGGGTATGATTTTTTCCTACATCAAAGCGGCCCGAAAAGTTGATCGCGCGGCCGCCGGTGCTTTTATTCCGTACGCAGCCTGGGTCGCCTACGCCGCACTGCTCAATTCGGAAATCGGCAGACTTAATCAGCGCGAGGCTTAACGACATTCTTAACAGCCCTGAAAGTTTGCTGGCAGCCGATCTAGAGGTCGAGTGAGGCATAACCGCGCCACGATGTGCGTTGAAATGATCAAGTGCAACTGAAACCCGCGCTCATCTCAGCAATCAAAACACTTGCGGCGGAGAATGTCCCCTCGGCTCGCATGAATGCTGAGCTTCTGCTGATGTTCACACTTGAGTGCGATCGTGCTTACTTATATGCACATCCAGAGCGCGATCTCACTTCCGACGAAATCACTCGCTACGCGGACATACTCTCGGAACGCGCCCGCGGGGTTCCGGCGCAGTACATCACTGGGCATCAGGAATTTTGGGGCATCGATTTGATTGTCACGCCTGCCGTGCTGATCCCGCGCCCCGAGACCGAGCACGTCATCGAAACTGTCTTGGCTTGTGTGGGGCGGACACTCTTGTCCGCCACCCCTCTCCGACTCATCGACGTCGGCACTGGCTCCGGCTGCATCGCGTTAGCGCTCACCAAGGAATTGCCGCAAGCCGAAATCCACGCCACCGATGTCTCTTCCGCCGCACTCGAAATCGCCCGCGCCAACGCAGCTCGTCATCAACTCCAATCCCACATTCATTTTCGCGAAGCTGACCTGCTGACTGGAGTTGACAATGACTCTTTCGACTTCATCGTCTCCAACCCTCCCTATGTAGGCGAATCGGAAGAAGATCAAGTCCAACTAGAAGTCCGCAAGTTCGAACCTCGCAACGCGGTCTTTGCCGGCCCCACCGGAGTCGAGGTGATCGCTCGCCTGATTCCCCAAGCCCACGCAGCACTTCGCGTTGGCGGCTGGCTGGTGATGGAGATCAGCGGAACAATCGTGGAGGCCACAAAGCAGCTGCTGACTGGATGGGAGGAGATCCAAATCGTCACTGATCTTCAAGGTATTCCCCGCGTGGTGGCAGCGCGAAAGAAAACCTAACTAGCTGCTTTCGCCAGCGGTCGAGAAAACGCAGCCGGCCGCACTTCTATGAAGCTATATAGCTATTACCGCGGCACACTTGCCGGCTGAATCTCTTCCACGTCCACGATGTTGGTAGGATACTTGCCGGTGTAGCAAGCGGAGCAATAGGAAGTTTTCTCTCCATCGCCACAAGCTTTCTTGAGGCCTTCGAGCGACAGATAGGCGAGAGAATCCGCGCGAATGTATTGTCGAATTTCGTCGATCGATTTATTGGCGGCGATTAGCTGATCTTTCGAAGGCGTATCTACGCCGTAGTAGCAAGGAGAAATTGTGGGCGGACAAGAAATGCGCATGTGAACTTCTTTTGCCCCGGCGCTGCGAATCATGCGAACGATCTTACGGCTGGTAGTGCCGCGCACAATCGAATCGTCGATCAGCACCACGCGTTTCCCTTCCAGCAGTGACCGCACCGGATTCAGCTTCAGTTTCACGCCAAAGTCCCGCACACTCTGGCTCGGCTCGATGAAGGTGCGGCCTACATAGTGATTGCGGATGAGACCAAAGCGGAATGGAATCCCGCTCTCGGCCGCGTATCCCACGGCTGCGGTCACGCCCGAATCCGGCACAGGTACCACGAGATCGGCCTCTACGGGCGCCTCACGCGCCAACTGCCGTCCCAACTCTTCGCGACTGGTCTGCACCGCGCGGCCAAACACCATGCTGTCTGGACGCGAAAAGTAGACGTGCTCGAAAATGCAGCTGGACTGCGGTACGGCGGTCGAATAGAAACGCGAGATGATTCCTTCCGGCCCCACCACGATCAACTCGCCGGGCTTCACGTCGCGCTCGTAAGTCGCGCCAATCAGATCAAAGGCGCACGTCTCTGAGGCAAAGACGATGGTGTCACACTTCTGCCCTTCCAGCGCCGGAATCCGTCCCATGGCCAGTGGCCGGAAGCCGCGCGGATCGCGCGCCGCAATGATCCGGTCCGGGCTCATTACGACCAGCGAAAAAGCGCCTTCCACGCGTCGCAGCGCGTCCGCGATTGCCTCAGGCAAAGTGTGTTCCCGCGAAAGCGCGATCAGATGAACGATCACTTCGGTATCGCTGTTCGTCTGAAAGATCGACCCTTGACGCTCCAGCCGGCTACGAACGTCCGCCGCATTCACCAGATTGCCGTTGTGCGCCACGCCGATCGATCCCTTATTCGATTGCACCAGAATCGGCTGCGCATTGAGCAGCGCCGAATCGCCAGCCGTAGAATACCGCGTATGCCCGATGGCCAGCGTGCCGCGTATCTTCGAGAGCACATCTTCGGTGAAAATGTCGGCGACCAGGCCCATCGCCTTGTGTACGCGGGAAGTCAGGCCGTCGGAGGTGACGATGCCGGCGGATTCCTGCCCGCGATGTTGCAGCGCATGAAGGCCTAGGTAGGCTAGCTTCTCTGCCTCGGGATGGGCAAAGATCGCTATAACTCCGCACTCGTCGTGAAATTTATCGAAGGACATTCAGCTCCTGGCTCTTAGCTCTTGGCTTCTAGCTCAATCCACCAGCGAAACTCCGCGGCCGTCTTCGCAATTTGCGACCGAAGTTTTTCAATCCGCTGCCACAGTCTGCTGCTCAGTTCGCAACGCCGCTTCCAGCGCGCCTTCGTACGCCGCGCTCAATTCCAAAATAGCTGTCGAAACAACCTTCTTGCCATCAAGGACAATCTCCAGCCGTTGCGGAATCGTTTCTCCAATCACATCGGCAGCGATTCCGAATTTCTCCGCTATCTGTTGGATTCGCGCCACGTTACCCTGGTCGCAAGAGAGCACGATCCGGCTCGGATCCTCTCCAAACAGCACAAACTCCGATGGAAGTTCATTCGTCGCAAGGTCCACGCGCGCACCCACGTTTTTCGCAAATGCTTTTTCCGCCAACGCAACCGCCAGTCCGCCATCGGAGCAGTCATGAACGGACTCTACCAAGCCTTCCTGAATCAACGCGACGAGCATTTTCTGCAAAGCGGCTTCCTTTTCGAGATCGAGTTCTGGAGGATATCCCCACAACGCACCCAGAATTTCTTTTGCGTATTCCGACGAACCGAACTCACTCTCTACATCGGTGATATCGGCGGCTTCGCCGCCGCGCAATAGCACGATCGTGCGTCCGCTAGAGGCGAAATTCATCCTCGCGGCCTTGTGTACGTCATCGAGAATCCCCACCACCCCCAGCACCGGCGTCGGATAAATGCCTTCGCCCAGAGTCTCGTTGTAGAAGCTGACATTGCCGCCGGTGATGGGAATCTCCAACTCCTCGCAGGCTTTCGTGATGCCATCGATAGTTTGCGAGAACTGCCACATGATGTGCGGCTTCTCGGGATTGCCGAAATTCAGGCAATTGGTTGCGCCCACGGGAGTCGCACCCGAACACGTGACTTTGCGCGCGGCCTCGGCGACGGCATGCATCGCACCCAGCCGCGGATCAAGATAACACCAGCGTCCGTTACCATCGAGCGCCATCGCCAGCCCACGTTGCGGTTCGCCCGGATTCGGATTCTTAATGCGAATCACGCCCGCGTCGCCCCCGCCCGGAGCCTCAACCGTATTGGTTTGCACCATGTGATCGTATTGCTGCCAGACCCAGCGCTTACCGCAGATATTTGTACTCGCAAGGAGCTGCTTCAGATTTTCCGTGAAGTCACTGCCACGATTTAGCTTAATGCGCTCGGGCATTTCACGGGGCACGGGTGGTTCCCAGCGCGCGAGAGGACGTTTGTACACGGGCGCATCGTCGGTGAGCGCCTGATTCGGAATCTCGGCAACGACCTCGCCGTGCTGCAGCACGCGCAACTTGTTGTCCGTCGTGACCCTGCCGACCTCGACGGCATCGAGTCCCCATTTTTCAAAGACGCGGAAAACCTCCTGCTCACGCCCTTTCTGCGCCACCAGCAGCATGCGTTCCTGCGACTCGCTCAGCATGATCTCGTAAGGAGTCATACCGGTTTCGCGCTGCGGAACGCGATCAAGTTCAATTTCGATGCCCACGCTTCCGCGCGCCCCCATCTCGCACGTCGAGCAGGTAAGTCCGGCAGCGCCCATATCCTGAATGCCGATGATCGCTCCGGTCTGCATGGCCTCCAGGCAGGCTTCGAGCAACAACTTCTCAAGGAACGGATCACCAACCTGCACGTTGGGACGCTTCGCCTCCGAGGCCTCGCTGAATTCCTCGCTGGCCATCGTCGCGCCGTGGATACCGTCGCGTCCGGTCTTGGCGCCCACGTAGATAACCGGATTGCCTTCGCCGGCAGCGCGCGCGTAGAAGATCTCGTTTTTGCGAACCAGGCCCATGGCGAAAGCGTTCACCAACGGATTGCCGGAGTAACACGGCTCGAACTTTGTCTCTCCGCCCAGGTTGGGCACGCCGAAGCAGTTGCCGTAGGAAGCGACGCCGCTGACCACGCCTTCGAGGATGGAGTGATTCTTATGAATGTCTTTCCGGGTAACCTGCGCGGATGAGTCTCCCGCTCTCGATTCGGCTGTGATCGGCCCAAAGCGCAGCGAGTCCATTACTGCAACCGGTCTAGCTCCCATCGTGAATATGTCGCGCAGAATTCCACCTACTCCGGTGGTTGCGCCTTGAAAGGGCTCGATAAACGACGGATGATTGTGCGACTCGATCTTGAAGGCGCAGGCCCAGCCGTCGCCGATGTCGATGATGCCGGCATTCTCTCCCGGACCTTGCAGCACCCGCTTGCTGTGCGTGGGCAAACGCTTCAAGTGCACACGGGACGACTTGTAAGAACAGTGCTCGCTCCACATCACGCTGAAGATACCAAGTTCGGTGAGCGTGGGCTCGCGCTGTCCGAGAAGCTGTCTAATCTTTTCGTACTCGTCGGAAGTAAGGCCGTGCTGCCGTAGGGTGTCCAAAGTAAAGGCAGAGGTCAGGGAGGTGGTCATGGGAAACTCCATTGTCGCATCTGCAGGGACGGCTGGGTAGGGCCATCATCACCATTTGTTAGGGACCTTCACCTTTTCCAGCGGTTTAGCATTTTCCGGTAAGATGCCAGCCAGATGAAATCCATCATTATAGGGACGGCTGGGCACATCGACCACGGTAAAACCGCGCTGGTGAAGGCTTTGACCGGGATTGATGCTGACCGACTAGAGGAAGAGAAGCGGCGAGGCATCACCATTGACCTTGGCTTCGCGCACATGGACCTGCTCGCCCCGAATGACGAGACGACGAGCGGAGAGACTCTGCGGCTGGGCTTTGTTGATGTTCCCGGGCACGAGCGCTTTGTGCGCAACATGCTGGCAGGCGTGGGTGGCATTGATCTGGTGTTGCTGGTGATTGCGGCGGATGAGGGGATAAAGCCGCAGACGCGGGAGCACTTTGACATTTTGCAACTGCTGGGCGTGCGGCGTGGCATTACCGTGCTGACCAAATCCGATGCGGTCGATGCCGAGACACTTGAGATCGTGCGCTTGGAAGTGCAAGAGTTTCTGCGCGGGACATTCCTGGATCAACCAAGCCTGGACCAATCAAGGCTCGACCAACCAAAATCGATTCTTGCGGTGAGCGCCTTAACGGGCGCGGGACTGGAGGAATTGAAGCGCGCAATGGCTTCCGCGGCAGCCGAGGTGCAGCCGCGAGATTCCCATGCGATCGCCCGCTTACCGATCGACCGCGTGTTCACCATGAAAGGGTTCGGGACTGTTGTGACCGGAACGTTGGTAGCCGGGACGGTTCGCCGCGATGACGAGTTGGAAGTTTTTCCCACCGGACGGCGCGTGCGGGTGCGAGGCGTGCAGGTTCATGGGCAAACGGCAGAAGCGGCCGTTGCCGGTCAACGAACCGCGCTGAACCTTGCGGGGGCGAGCACGGAGGATTTGTCGCGCGGAATGACGCTGACGCCTCCCGCGATATTTGAGACTACGCGGCGTGCGGACATTTCGTTGCGCCTGCTGTCTTCGGCGGAACGCCCGTTGAAGGACCGAGCCCGAGTGCATTTTCACTCGTACACAATGGAAACCGTTGCGGAGGTTTTGCTCCACGGGACGAAACAAATTGCTCCGGGCGAGCAGGCGTTTGCGCGGCTCAAATTGCCAGAACCGGCGCTGCTCCTGCCCGGAGATCGGTTCATCCTGCGGCAGTTTTCACCGGTGGTGACGATTGGCGGTGGAACTTTGTTGGACGCGGCACCGATTCCGCGCATGCCGGGACAAGCCGACTTCCTGAAAGTGCTGGCGGGCGGCAACGCGGAAACAATTCTGAGAACGCGGATTGCACGAAGGCAACACGCAGGAATCTCCATGTCGCGACTGATTGCGGAGACCGGTTGGACGAAGAGTTTTATCGAGGCTCAACTGGCGCAAGCAGTCAGGGAAAAACGAGTCGTGCGGATCGGCGAACTAATACTACATTTGCCCGCGCTGGAAACGCTGAAGCTATGCATCGTGGATACGGTTGATGACTTTCACAAAAAGAGCCGCCTAACGGGCGGTATGCCAAAGGAAGAGTTGCGCGAGCAAGCCGGAGCGTCAGCCGAGGTGCTGGATGCAGCCCTCGCCGTGTTGGCTAACGAGAAGAAGATCGAAGTTGCCGGCGACCTTGTGCGACTGCCCGGTCACGGCGTAGTGATGAAAGACGAGGAAGCCGAATCAAGAAAGAAAATCGAAGACGCCTTTGCCTCGGCGGGACTGACGGTGCCGGCTCTGCATGAGGTGATCGCCGGGTTGACGATCGACAAGGTGCGGGCGCAAAAAATTATGACGCTGCTGTTGCGGGACAAGGTGTTGATCAAGGTTTCCGACGAACTGGTCTTTCATCGCAGCGCCCTGGAAGAGTTACGTCGGCAGATGGCGGTCTACAAAGTGAAGTTCGCGACAATTGACGTTGCCAAGTTCAAAGAAGTGACGGGAGTAAGCCGCAAGTATGCGATTCCGCTGCTGGAGTATCTGGATCGTGAGCGGGTGACCCGGCGTGTAGGGGATGCGCGCCAGATTCTTTAGAAATTGAGTACTTCGGCAATTGGGCGATCGACAGAGCCGCGCAGTCGAATCAGTTGCACAATTATCCGATTACCCAATAACTCCATTCCTTAGATTTTTTCTTCTGGGAACTCTAGTTCCAATCCCAACGGGTCAGTCAAGCGGTTGGTAAGGTTGGCAAGGCCCGCGAGCATGTGCAGGTCAATGATCTCTGGATCGGAAAAGTGTTTCTTGAGCTCGGCGAAGTCGGCATCGCTGACCTCGTGCGGGGCGCGGGTCAGTTTCTCGACATAAACTAGCGCGGCCCGCTCGTTCTCGCCGTAACGCGAATAATTTCCTGCTTTGAGGGCCGCCCAATCTTCTGCGGTGACCCCGGCGCGTTTCGACGAGGCCACGTGGTGCTGTGTGCAATAGCGGCATCCATTGATGAGCGATACGCGAAGATAGACGAGTTCGTACAACTTGCGGCCGAGGGAACGTCCCACGCTGGCGTAGAAACTTAGAAAATTCTTGAGCATCTCCGGACGGTGAGCCAGAGCTTTCTGCACATTGCCGGGCTTACCGCGGAGCGTGGTGTCGTAGATTTCGCGCACTTCCGGAGATGCGGCCTCGGGGGCGATCAGGCTGATGCGTGCCATTGAATCCTCCCAGATCGTAAACAGATTTCACTCATGATAGATGAATCGTGGACCACGCGGCGAAGTCGTTTATATGGCAGGTTCGAGAACCCGGTCACACTTGCGAACCACTGATGTATTCTTCTTTTGATGCCCCTTATTCCTCCTGCGAATTCTAGCAACGCGCAGCTTCGGCGAACACCGATCCGCGAACTGGCTGAGAACGGATCGTGAGCGCACTGGTACGCATTATCGGGGCAGGATTGGCCGGGTCGGAAGCCGCGTGGCAATGCGCGCGGCGAGGCGCGGACGTTGAGTTGTTTGAGATGCGGCCGGAACGATCGACACCGGCGCACCAGACGTCAGATTTTGCGGAACTCGTCTGTTCGAACTCTTTGAAATCAGATTCCGAGAATACGGCTCCATGGCTGCTGAAGGAAGAGATGCGGCGAGCCGGCTCGCTGCTGCTGGACATTGCGCGCGAATGCGCCGTTCCGGCGGGGCATGCGCTGGCGGTAGATCGTGTCACGTTCGCGGCGAGAGTGACGGAGACGATTTCGCGTGAGTCGAAAATCAGGGTGCGGCGGGAAGAGGTGACGCGAATCGGGGAAACTGGCGAACACGTCGTCATCATAGCTACGGGTCCTTTGACCTCCGAAGCGCTGGCTGCGGAAATTGGGCGGTTAAGTGGGGGGACGAATGAATCAAAACCTGAGCGACCGAGTTGCCCGCTCCCACACGATCCCTGTGCACACAATCCACACCTGTATTTTTACGATTCGATCAGTCCGATCGTGGAAGCCGATTCGATTGACATGTCACGCGTGTACCTGGCGGCGCGGTATGACAAGGGATCGGCAGACTACATCAACTGTCCGATGACGCGCGAGGAATACGACGCTTTTTACGACGCGCTTCTGGCAGCGCAGTCGGTCGAAGAACGCGATTGGGAGAAGCTGAACTACTTCGAGAGCTGCTTGCCGATCGAAGAGATTGCGCGCCGCGGACGCGATACTCTGCGCTTTGGCCCAATGAAGCCGGTCGGGCTAAGGGATCCGCGCACGGGACGGATGCCCTATGCAGTAGTGCAGTTGCGGCAGGAGAATCTGCGGGCAGATTCCTATAATCTGGTGGGCTTCCAGAATCATCTGAAATTCGCGGAGCAGACGCGGGTACTGCGCCTGATTCCGGGGCTGGAGAATGCGCGGTTTCTGCGCTATGGCCAGATCCACCGGAATACTTATATCAACGGACCGGCGTTGCTGTGCGAAACACTGCAGATGAAGGCGCATCCGCAGGTCTTATTCGCCGGACAGATTTGCGGAGTGGAGGGCTACGTCGAGTCGATTGCAACCGGCTTGATGGCTGGGATGCACGCGGCAGCCTTGGTGCGCGGAGCGGATCCAATGCCGCCGCCGCGAGCGTCGGCGTTTGGATCGCTGACGCATTACGTCGCCCATGCGGATGCCAAAAACTTTCAGCCGGCGAATATCACATTCGATCTCTTACCGGCGCTGGAGAAAAAGATTCGCGACCGTAAGGAACGGCACCGGATGCAATGCAGACTGGCTCTGAACTCATTCGACGGATGGATGGAGGCCTTGCAAACCGCGACCGCCAAAGGCTGAACCTTCCCACCGGGCCCTGAAACGCTTAGAAGCTCAAGTTTTCATCCCCTAAGGCGGCGCACTTTCAGGCACATTTTTCTGCAACAACTCTCGAATCGAATACGTATACAGATAGTGAGAACAAATCGGCCCGGAGGCTTACGTAACCCGTCCGGTTGCGTCCAACCAAAAGCGAGATGACCCTGCGAGATCTCATAGTCGATGTGGCGCGGACACTATGGGCGCATAAACTGCGGGCGTTTCTCACCATGTTTGGCATTGCGTGGGGAATCATTTCAATCGTGCTTATGGTGGCGGCTGGCGAAGGTTTGCGCAAGGGCCAAGAGGAGCAGTCGAAAACCCTGGGCAAGGACGTGATGATCGTCTTCCACGGTCGCACTAGCCTGCAAGCAGGCGGGACGCACGCGGGGCGACTGATCCATTGGGAAGATCCCGATGTACCGGTGGTGCAGGCGGAGGCGCCAGATTGCGAATACGCGATCCCGGAACTGGAGCAGGAGACCGTTCTGACCCATAGCAACTTTAACAATGCATCGTTTACCGTGACCGGATCGTACCCGCAGTTTAGTTCGATTCGTACTCTTAACGTGGGACTGGGACGTTTCTACGACTGGGACGACTTGCGCGAGGCGAGGCGCGTCGCCTTCCTGGGATCGGACGCGGCAAAGCAACTGTTCCCCGGGCGCAATCCCGTGGGCGATAGCGTCTATTTAGATGACTTCCCTTTCGTCGTGATTGGCGTGATGGAGAAAAAGAAACAGGATTCCAGTTATGACGGTTGGGACGTAAACAAAGTCTTTATTCCCTTTTCCGCGATGCGGCGCGACTTTCCGGATAAGCCTCCAGGAACGCCCTCTACTTTCGATCAACTGCTGGTGACTCCGAGGTCGGTCGAGCAGCATGAGGCCTGCAAGCATGAAGTGCGGGTCGCGTTGGCGCGCATGCACCGCTATGATCCGAACGATAAGGAGGCCTGTCCCATCTGGGATACGGTGCAGGAGGCTAAGGCATTCCGGCAGATGACCGACGGCATGAAATATTTTCTGGGCGCGGTGGGAGTCGTAACGCTTCTGCTGGGCGGCCTTGGCGTGATGAACGTGATGCTGGTTGCGGTGCGCGAGCGGACGCGCGAGATCGGTGTGCGTAAGGCAATCGGCGCCCCGGCGGGAACCATTCTGCGCCAGTTTTTTGCTGAGGCTTTGATTCTTGCTTTCCTCAGCGGTGCGATCGGTCTCGGCGTGGCATTCGGATTCTGCGCGCTGGTGAACATGTTGCCCATGCCGGATTATTTTGCCGGGCTGATTCCAGATTGGACTTCCGGTCTGGTCGCCGCGGGATTGCTAGGCGCGATAGCTGTGGGTGCAGCACTGTATCCTGCGCGGAGAGCCGCGTCCATCGATCCTATCGAAGCCCTGCGATACGAGGCCGGTGGATAGCGGATGCTAATTGAGATCATCCTCGAAGCCTGGATTGCGCTGAAGCGCAACCTGACGCGCAGCTTCCTCACCATGCTTGGAATCGTTTGGGGGATTGCGACGGTTACGCTGCTGATCGCATACGGCAGCAGTTTCCGCAGCATTCTAGTGCACGGGTTCGATGCGTTCGGAAAGAGCGTGGTGATTTGCTGGCCGCAGCAGACGAGTGAACAACCAGGCGGGCAGCGCGCGGGTAAGAAAGTTGTGATCGAACAGGCCGACGTCGACATGGTGAAAGCCACGGCATCTCTAGTGAAGCATGTGTGCCGCGAAACCGTGAACCGTCCGGGAATTTCTTATGGCGACCGTATCGTGGGAACGGCGGCGGTGAGGGGAGTGTGCCCGGAGTATGGCGAGATGCGCAACGAAGTGCCGTCGGAGGGCCGCTGGATCGATGCCGGGGATGAACTGGAACGGCGGCGTGTAGTCTTTCTCGGTGGACGCATCAAAGAACAACTTTTCAGCGGGCGTCCAGCGATCGGTGAGACGGTGGAAGTCGGTGGAGTGCGCTTTACAGTGATTGGAGTAATGGCGCGGAAAATTCAACTCAGCAATTATTTCAGCAGTGACGACGATTCCGCGTGGATTCCCTACTCCACAGCCGGAGATTTGTGGAACACGCGCTACGCGGCTGTACTGTTATTTGAACCAATGGCGCCGCAGTTTGAGAAAAAGGCGATGGCGCAAGTACTGGCTGCTGTCGCTACGAGGCAGAATTTCTCACCCATGGACCCGAAAGCTTTCCAGATGTTCGGACGCGACGAGTTCCGCCCGGTGATTGATGCGCTGACGATTGGGTTGCAAGTGCTGCTGGCTTTTGTCGGAACGTTGACGCTGGGTATCGGCGGCGTGGGCGTGATGAATATCATGCTGGTCTCAGTAGATGAACGAATCCGCGAGATCGGCCTCCGCCGGGCGCTAGGAGCTAGGAAGCGACACATTAAGCTGCAGTTTCTGGCCGAAACTTTGTTGATTATGATACTCGGCGGCGCGATCGGCGTGCTGCTCTCATATTTCATCGCTTGGGCAGTGGGAACGTTGCCGATGATGGGGCCGCTATTTGAGGACGACTCCGGACAGGGCGATATTCATCTGCGAATTTCGATGATGACGGTCATACTTTCGAGCGCGGTGCTGCTGATTGTGGGCGTGGCTAGCGGCTTGGTTCCGGCTTTGCGGGCATCCAGGCTGGATCCGGTGGAAGCCCTGCGGTACGAATGAGAGTTCGTCAGAATTGATTTGATCCGCGGCGCAATTCGCAGTACCTTGCTGCTGAGCCATTCGCAGGCCGAGGTGCGCTTTGCCAATCTCCGCCATTGATACGGTCACTCTTGCCTTTGAACACACCAAGCAGCAATTATTCAAACCTTTCCGCTTTTGGCAGTGGACGCGGCTCGCAGTAGTCGGACTGCTGGCCGGCGAACTCGGCTCTGGCGGCGGATTCAATGGCTCTAATTTCCACTTTCCCCGGCATCCGGTAACCTCACCGCACTCTCTCAGTCCGGGCTTGGCGGGAATCAATCTCGCCCTCTTGGGCAGCCTCATCGCTGTTGTCGTCATCACCGCATTCGCATTGGGAATCATTCTTATGTACATCAGCAGTGTGATGCGCTTCGTCCTGTTCGACAGCATCATCGCGAAAGAGTGTCACATCAGCCGAGGATGGAGCCAAAGACAAGGCCCCGGATGGCGATACTTCCTCTGGAAGCTGCTTTACCTATTCGTCACTATCGCTGGCCTGGTAGTGCTGGTAGGAATTCCTGCGGCTTTTGCTTTCGCAGTGGGGTGGCTCAAGGAACCAAAGGAGCACGTGATCCCGCTGGTTTTAGGTGGGATCGTTCTGTTCTTCGTATTCCTGATTTTCTTGCTGGCAATATCCGTGATCTTTGTATTGACGAAAGATTTCGTGGTACCACAAATGGCGCTGGAGGATATCGGGGCGATAGAGGGTTGGAGCCGGCTATGGCCGATGATCAAGGACGAGATGGGCGCGTATGCCGTCTACATTGGAATGAAGATCTTGATGGCAATTGGCGCCGGAATCGTGATCGGAATAGCAACGCTGATTTTAGGCTTGTTCATTGCCATACCCACGGTGGGTCTCAGTATTCTCGCCGTGCTGACCGGGAAGACAGCCGGGCTTACTTGGAATGCTTATACGATTACACTGGCGGTGGTAGTGGGAAGCGTTCTGCTGGCAGGTTTTCTATATCTGATCGCGCTGATTTCCGTACCGGTCATCGTGTTCTTTCCCGCGTATTCGATTTACTTTTTTGCTGCGCGCTATCCTGCGTTGAGCGTAGCACTCTATCCGCCGGCACCGGCCGCGCCTCAGATTCCACAGAGAGCGGCTCCTCCATACGAACCTCCGCCACTGCCGCCGACCGCAGAGCCGATTGGATAGAGCGCGCGACGCTGCTTCTATCCGACGTGCCGCCGTCTTTCCAATAATGCAAAGTCGATAAGAAAAGAGGCGATTCCCAAGGAACTCCCACCACACCCCAGGTGTCTGATGTTGCAGACACGCGCGTGCCAAAGAGCAGCTAAGGAGCTTTCTATGGCATTCTCAATGGCGGGCGGGGGTCCGTCTGGTCCGCAGATCAATGTCACGCCTCTGATCGACGTGCTACTGACGCTGATCATTGTGTTCATGGTGGTGGTATCGATGGACAAGGAGCAGGGAGAGACAGCGCAAATTCCGCAACCGGATCAAAAGCAGACGCAATACAGTTCGCAGCCACGCACGGTTGTCATCCAAGTGGTGTGGACGAGGGAAAATCAGGCACCCACCGTGAAGATCAATCAGGACGACGTGCGCTGGGAGGATCTGGAGACGCGGCTCGCGAAGATTTACTTAACGCGCGCCGAGAAAGTCGTTTTCGTGCGCGGAGATGCTGATGTCGATTTCCAGTATGTCGCCGACGTGATTGATGTGGCGCATCACGCGGGCGTGCAGCGCGTAGGCCTGCTGACGATGGATCGGGAGGTAGGGGGAGAGTAAGGGACAACCAATGGTGGGATGCTAGCTCTAATTCCGTGCCCTGTTCTTGATCCAAATCGGTGTGCCCAAGAAACCGAAGGAGTGCCGGATCTGGTTTTCCAGGAAGCGCTGATAGGAAAAATGCAACTTCACGGCGCGGTTGGTGAAGAGCACAAATGTCGGCGGGGCGACCGAGGCCTGCGTCATGTAAAGAATCTTGACCCGCGAGCGCATGGGTACCGAGGCGCGCTCGAAATCCACGGTTTCGATGAAGCGGTTCATGGCGGACGTGGGGATGCGCTTGCGGCGCTCGGTCGCTACCTGTTCGAGCAGCGGAAAGATTTTCTCCGTGCCTTTGCCAGTGTTGGCCGAAATGAAAACGATGGGCGCATAGTTCAGGAACTTAAGATCGTGACGCAGGCGTTCCTCGTAAGCCTCGCGGTCACCCGGACGCTTGCTCTCCCGCATACGCATCGCCTTCGACGGCCTGCCAGCTTTTAGCGTGCCGCTGGTGATAAGGTCCCACTTATTGACCACGATGATCATTGAGCGTCCGCTCTCGTGGGCATAGCCGGCAATGGCAGCGTCGAGCTGGCTGACGCCTTCGGTAGCGTCGATGACGAGCAGGGCGATGTCGGCACCTTCGAGATGCTTGCGCGCCATCACCACCGAAAGCTTTTCCGCCATCAAGTGAGTCTTGCCTTTGCGGCGGATTCCGGCGGTATCGATGAAGCGGAAGCGGCGGCCATTGTGTTCGACGATTTCGTCGACCGCATCGCGCGTAGTTCCGGGGATAGGCGAGACGATGGCACGGTCGGAGGCCGTCAGGCAATTCAGCAGCGTCGATTTTCCCACATTAGGGTGCCCGATGATGGCAACCTTGGTTTCGTAGACGGGTTCACTCTCTGCGCTGGATTCGTCTAATGGCTTTGATGCTTCTTCCTGCTTGCCCTCTGTGTTCTCTGCGCCCTCAGTGGTTGACTCTTTGGAGGGCGGTAAGATTTCAAAGACAGCATCCAGCAGATCGTCGATCCCGCGCCCATGCTCCGCGGAGATGGCGAACATTTGCTTGATCCCCAGACGATGGAACTCGTCGACGATAGATGCTTGCTTCTCCGAGTCGGCCTTGTTCACCGCGAGGAAGAGCGGACGTCCGGCCTTGCGTAACAGGCGAACCAGCTCAAGGTCCGGCCCGGCAAGTTCGGCGCGGCCATCGACGACCATCACGATCGCAGCGGCTTCATCGAACGCAACCCGGGCTTGGCGGAAAATTTCCGAAGGGATGAAATCTTTTTCTTCGGGCAAGATGCCGCCGGTGTCGATGATGCGAATGCGGCGGCCCCGCCACTCCGCGTCGCCGTAGAGGCGGTCCCGGGTAATGCCGGGCTCGTCGCCGACGATGGCCCGCCTCGAGCCGACGATACGGTTGAATAGCGTGGACTTGCCTACGTTCGGTCGGCCCACGATGGCGAGCGTCGGAACGCCGGCTGCAGTGGTGGCCAGAGTGCTGGTCGAGTTGTAAGTGGGTTGGGTCAAAATGAAGTGAAATCAGCAGGCGATGACGACAACTGTTTATTATAGAGACTCCCGTGGCTTTAAGTTCCGATCCCGCGTCTAGTGCAACATCCAACCCCTCCGCGCCCAGCGGAAAAGAAGCTTCCCTCTATCAATTCTTTGCTCCTGGGGGATTGTTGGCGCGCACGCATCCCGCGTATGAATTCCGCCGCGGACAACTTCAGATGGCCCAGTCGGTCGAGCAGGCGCTGGAAGAGAGGAGGCATCTGATCGTTGAAGCCGGTACGGGCACGGGAAAAACCCTGGCCTATCTGATGCCGGTGATTCGGTCGGGCAAGCGGGTCATCATCTCGACGGGCACGAAGAATTTGCAGGAACAACTTTTCTACAAGGACATTCCTTTCCTGGAGCAGGCGCTGTACGGGGACCATGCAGGAACAGCCGTCTCGGCTGTCAAGCCGAGTGAGGGACCCGGCCGGCTTTCCGTCTGTTACATGAAAGGCCGCAACAATTATTTGTGCCGCAAGAAGCTCTACGACCTTACCGATCAGCCTGTGCTGAGCGGGTTGCAGGAGATCGAGCAATATCGCGCAATCGCCGCGTGGGAGAAGACGACCGCGACCGGCGACCGGGCGGAACTCGCCGAGTTGCCTGAAACCAGCGCGCTTTGGCCCAAACTGGATGCCCGCGCCGACGCTTGTATTGGCCAGAAATGCAGCGAGTGGGAGCGCTGCTTCGTCACCGAAATGCGCAGGCGAGGGATGGAAAGCGACATCATCATCGTCAATCATCATCTCTTCTTCGCGGATCTTGCTATCAAGTTACAAGCCGAGAGCGCGCCTGATGCAGGCATCTTGCCGGAAGCTGCCGCGGTGATCTTCGATGAAGCGCACGAACTGGAAGATGTTGCTGGAAACTACTTCGGAATCTCCGTGAGTAACCTGCGAGTGGAGGATCTGGCGCGGGACGTCGAAGCGTCGCTGCAACATAACCGGATGCTCTCCGCGTCGCTGTCGGGAGCTCTGGGAAGTTTGCGCGAACGGTCGCAGTTCTTTTTTTCACTCTTGCCCCCAGGCGAGGGACGCTTTGCCTTCGAGACGCGGCGGGAGTTTCTGGAAGAAAACGGCGACGAGTTTCTCGCGCTTAATCAGGCGCTAACGCGGCTGGCGGGCGAACTCGAAGGACTGCCGCAGCCGCCGGAGGAGATTTTCAACTTCGTGCGGCGCGCGCAGGAACTGCAGGTGCAACTCGGCTTCGCCATGGAATCGGACGATCGCAATACTGTGTTCTGGATCGAGCGGCGGGGCGGGCGGGGGAGAACGAACTCACCCCAGAGACACCAAGACGCGGAGAAAAGCGGACGGCAAAACGTTTTTCTTCAGGCTACGCCGATTGATGTCGGTCCGATCTTGCGGGAATGCCTGTGGTCGAAACTCGAGTGCGCAGTCCTGACTTCGGCCACGCTCGCCGTTGGCGGAGGATTCGAGTACATCCGGCAGCGGCTCGGGCTGGAACAAGCGCGGGAGTCGGTTTTGCCTTCGCACTTCGACTACGAAAACCAGGCCTTGTTCTATGTGCCGCCCGATCTGCCCGATGCGCGGACACCACAGTTTACGGCGAAGGCAGCGGAGCGCATTCGGAAACTCCTGGAAATTACACGCGGGCGCGCCTTCGTCCTCTTCACCAGTTACGCGCAGATGAATGACGTCTACCAGCGACTGCTGGGCGAGTTGGAGTTCCCTTTGCTGCGGCAGGGCGATGCGCCGAAGAGCGCGCTGCTCGAGGAGTTTCGGCTCACACCAAATGCAGTCCTGTTTGCAACTTCTTCCTTCTGGCAAGGCGTGGACGTGCAGGGCGAGCAGTTGAGTTGCGTGATCATCGATCGCCTGCCATTTGCAGTCCCCAGCGATCCGGTCGTAGCCGCGCGAGTGAAAGCGATTGACGCCGATGGCGGCAACGCGTTTTTCCAGTATCAAGTGCCAGCCGCGGTAATCATTCTGAAGCAAGGATTCGGGCGGCTGATCCGCTCATTACACGACCGTGGGTTGCTGGTGCTGCTCGACAACCGGATTCTGAAAAAGCAGTATGGCCGCGTGTTTATCGAGAGCCTTCCGAATTATAAAAAGACCACGGAAATGCGGGTGGTGCAGGAGTTCTTCGGCGTGGGCGACTGAAATGTCGAGCCGCATTTCAGTGAAACATCCGCATACCTGCCGCCGCATTTGCGCAAGGCCGAGTCAAGCGGGATAACGGCAACGAGCGATACAATAGACAGTTCGCCATTAAGCGCGGCTTGGACCGAGTCACGTCCAGCCGCTGAGGAATGCATGTTCGAAGTTACGGTTGACGATACCTTTGCGGCGGGACATTACCTGCGCAACTACAAGGGCAAGTGCGAAAATCCGCACGGCCATAATTACAAGATCCGGGTGACGCTGGCTGGGGCTGAGTTGGATAAAGCCGGGCTGCTGCTCGATTTCAAGGATTTGCGCGAGGTGATGAAGCACGTCATCGACCGGCTCGATCACCAGATGATCAACGACATCGAACCGTTTACCGTGATCAACCCATCAGCGGAGAATCTGGCTAAGTATTTTTATGATGAGTCGAACACGCGGCTAAAAAGCGTGACCAACGGCCGCGTACGCGTGAAAGACGTTACGGTGTTTGAAACCGACACCACTACCGCAAAGTACAGCGAATAGCGGTTGCCCAGCCGCGCTCGCCGCGTTCCATGCAGATTACCGAAATCTACAAGTCGTTGCAGGGAGAGTCGACGCATGCGGGACTGCCGTGTGTGTTTGTGCGGCTGACCGGATGCAACCTGCGCTGCTCGTGGTGCGACAGCGAGTATACGTTCCACGGCGGACGAAAAATGACTTCGGAGGATGTATTGGCCGAAGTGAGGCGGCTCAGTCCGAACGGCGGCTTGGTGGAGATTACCGGTGGCGAGCCCATGCTGCAGGAACGCGACCTGGTGCCGCTGATGATGGAGTTGCTGGAGGATGGATATCGCGTATTGTTGGAGAGCAGCGGCGAACGGCCACTGGAGCGAGTTCCGGGGGGAATCATTAAGATCGTAGACGTGAAGTGTCCGAATTCGGGGGAGGGCGGTACGTTTCTTCCCGAAAACCTGGCAACCCTCACCGCGCACGACGAAGTGAAGTTCGTGCTCAGCGACCGAACCGATTACGAGTTTGCCCGCGAGTTCACCCGGCAACACAATCTGGCCGAGCGCGTAACTGCCGTACTGTTCTCGCCAGCGTTCCGCAAAGATGCCACGGGAGCACGGGACAGTTCGCACTGCTTACTCGATCCCCAAGCATTAGCGGAGTGGATGTTGGCAGATGAAGTTCCTGCGCGCCTGGGACTTCAATTGCACAAGTTTATTTGGGGTCCGGCGGTAAAGGGAGTTTAGTGCTCAATCGTCGCAGAGCAACAATCAGGATTGATCCGACATCATGACACCCTCAGCCCAACGTGCGGTTGTCCTGCTCAGCGGAGGAATGGATTCCTGCGTGTGCGCAGCCTTGGCAACCCGCGACTACGCGACCGCGGCATTGCACGTCAGTTACGGGCAGCGCACGGAACACCGCGAGCGCCTGTCCTTCCTGGCAATCTGCGATCGCCTGAACATTCGTGACAAACTCGTCGTGCGGAATGACGCTCTCCCCGCCATCGGAGGCTCTGCACTCACTGACGAGAACATCGCCGTCCCTACTGTTCCGTCCGCCGGCCATGGGATCCCTGTCACCTATGTGCCCTTTCGAAACGCGCATTTCTTGTCCGTCGCGGTCAGCTGGGCCGAGGTGCTGGGAGCGGCGAAAATCTATATCGGCGCCGTCGAACCTGACAGCTCTGGTTATCCCGATTGCCGCCCGGCGTATTATGAAGCGTTCAACCGCGTGATTCACGCGGGGACGAAAGAAGGCAACATCGAAATTGTCACGCCGCTCATCGCCATGCGGAAAGCGGAAATTGTACGGCTTGGCCTTGAACTGAACGCACCATTCGATTTAACTTGGTCATGCTATCGCCATGAGGACCGAGCCTGCGGCGTGTGTGACAGTTGCGTTCTGCGATTGCAGGCGTTTAAGGCGGCGGGGGTTAGAGATCCAATTCCCTATGCCACGATGGAGAGAGTTTAGCGATTGCTGGCTTTCGATGGTTGGATAGTAAAACGTAGCCGAAAATTCAAGTACACATTTTTTGAGCAACAGTCGGAAATCCATATAGCAAATTTTCTGCCGGGAGGCAAAAATGAAGAAGCACCTAGCAATGTTCGCTCTTGTTCTTTTAATGATGGGATTATGTGCTCCCCCGGTTTTCGCACAGGCCGCCTCGGGAACGGTGAAGGGCGTTTGCAAAGACACCGAAGGCAATCCGATAGTCGACGGAGTGGTGGTCTACGCCAACCAGGACAACGGTCAGAAATACACGCTCAAGACCAACAAGAAGGGCGAGTATTTTTCTCTGGGCGTGGGGGCTGGCAGCTACAACGTGACGCTCTACAAGAACGCTGGAGACGCCACAGCCAACAAGGAAATTTTCCACCAAAACAAATTTCAGGTCACCCTGGACGAAAACACGCTCGACTTCGACATGAAAAAGCTGGCCACGGAAGCAGCCAAGGGCCAGGGCTTGACTCCTGAGCAGGTCAAGGCTCAGCAGGAACAGCAGGAGAAGCAAAAGAAAGAAGTGAACACCGTTAAGTCCCTCAACGAGAAGTTGGCAGCGGCCAAGGTCGCTTCCGATGCTGGCGACTTCGAGACGGCGATTGCGGCCCTCACCGCGGCCAATCAGATCGACGGTACGCGTGATCTCATCTGGTTCAAGCTCGGCGACGCCTATCGTCTGTCAGCGACCAAGCAGACCGAGTCTGCGGAAAAGCAAAAGCGCCTCGATTCCGCCGTGGACTCCTACCAGAAGGCGCTGCAGCTCAAACAAGCCGCCACCAATGACAAAGATCCCAACGCCACCAAGACCCTCGCTGCCTATTACAACAATCTCGCCGAAGCCTACAGCAAAGCCGGCAAGATTGACGACTCGATAAAGACCTATCAACAGGCGGTCCAAGCCGACCCCACAGCGGCCGCGCAGTACTACTTCAATATGGGAGCTGTGCTCACCAACGCCGGCAAAGCCGATCAGGCCATCGACGCTTTCGATAAATGCATCGCAGCCGATCCCACCAAGGCTGAGGCTTATTACCAGAAGGGCGTGAACCTGCTAGGTAAAGCCACCCTTCAGGGTGACAAGATGGTCGCCGCGCCGGGCACGGCGGAAGCCTTCCAGAAATACCTGGAGTTAGTGCCTACCGGCGGTCACTCCGAAGAAGCCAAAGCCATGCTCACCAGCATCGGGGCGCCGATCGAAACCAGCTACGGCACTAAGAAGAAGGCGCCGCCCAAGAAATCAAATTAGATCATCTTCGAATCTACCTAATTTGCAACCGAACTTGCGAGGTGCGAAGGGCGGCTCAACCAGTCGCCCTTTCCCATTCGCGCCCGCTTCCACATTACTAAGGGCTATGTACTTTACTGTCCTTACGCTTCTCCCGCCGGCGCGGTAGAGTGTAGACATCAGGCCAAAACTTGCTTGGCCGTTCTCCGTTTCTGTGGTGCGTGCAATTCCCTAATCTGAGGATGGAATGGCAGCACCCGGCATCTCGCCAATTTCGGTTTCACTGGAAGATTATTCCGGCAGCGGCAAAGTGGCTACGCCAGCTTTGCTGGCCGCGATGCTACGCGCTGCGGAAAAGATCAGCGACCTGATTTTTTCTCCTGGACGTCCGCCGCAGGTCCAGGTTTACGGCCAACTCATTCCCGTACAGGTGCCAGGCCTCGGCAACCTTACAGCCGATGACACGCGACGCCTCGCTGCCGACCTCATTGGAGACAACAAGCAAGCGGTCGCAACCCTTCGTGAACAGGGATCGTGTGATGTTTCCTACGGCCTGGCCGGCGTCGCGCGCTTTCGCGTCAACATCTTCATTCAGCGCGGCAGTTGCGCCGTCGTGATGCGCGTGATTTCCACTTTGATCCCTGATTTGGCCTCGCTCGGCCTGCCGGCGCACCTGGCCGATGTCGCCAAGTTGCGCGATGGTATCGTTCTTGTCACCGGACCCGCCGGTTCAGGCAAGTCCTCCACTCTCGCGGTGCTCCTCGACTGCATCAATCGCGAGAAGTACTACCACATCATCACCATCGAAGATCCCATCGAATTTCTGCACAACCACAAGTGCTCCACGATCCATCAGCGTGAGTTGCACAGCGACACTCCCAGTTTCGCCTATGCTCTGCGTTCCGCTCTGCGACAGGCACCTAAGGTGATTCTGGTCGGAGAGATGCGCGACCGCGAAACCATCGAGAGCGTCCTCGAAGCCGCCGAGACCGGCCACCTGGTGCTCTCCANNGCGCGACCGCGAAACCATCGAGATCGTGCTGGAAGCAGCCGAAACCGGCCATCTGGTTCTTTCCAGTCTCAATACCATGGATGCGCCTAAAACCGTCGAGCGCATCGTCAGCTCATTCGCGCCCGATGAACAGCAAAAAGTTCGCGAGCGATTCGCCAGATCGTTCCGCTATATCGTATGCCAACG
>PLHQ01000218.1 GCA_003138975.1 Acidobacteriaceae bacterium
TGCTCGGCACACGAAAAAGGGCGGCCTTTGGGCCGCTCCTTAGAACTGTTATCAGTAATTACTTACCTGTGTCCACCGCCAGTTCCGCCCGACGAATGTCCCGATGCCGTTGCGCCCGTATGACCCACGCCGCCAGCGCTCATGGCCGTATTCTCCCCGCTGCGGCCGAATTCGCCTCCGCGCGCCGAACTCGCCGAAAACTGCGGTGCCGCTTCCACGTGCACCCAGCCCGTCTTTGCCACTTGCGAGTTCAAGTAGTGCAGGTTGCTCACCGATCCTCTTGAAATTCCCAAGCCCGCCGACCCGCGGTTCACCACAAAACTCGTCGGAAGAGTATTCGTAAACGCCGGCCCACCCTTCCCCACAACCACTGTAGTCACCGTGCCCTGAGGCGCGACCGGAGCTTGAAAGCTTGCCGCCCCCACATAATGCAGCCCGCCGTGCCACGTGTTCCATCCGCCAGGCTGCCATCCCCAGCCCAATCCCGACGCATACACCCAGTTCCCATAGTAATAAGGCATCCAGCCCCAGGGATACGCCGAGGCCCACATGTATCCCATCCCCGGATACCATGACCACGCCCCGTCCATAAACGGATTCCAACCAACCCCCGTAAAGTAGGGCTGCCATAACATCCCGTACCCAGGAAAGTTGGTATACCCACCGTAATAGCTGAGATCGCTGTATCCGTACCCGTACGGAGTGGAATTATTCTTCGCATACTGATCGTGATACTCAATCGATTGCTTGTCCCACTCGTCGTAAGTATCCTCCGCAAAATTCTTCGCCACCATGGGCTGATCGTGGCCGTTCACATCGAAGGTGACCATCTTCTTCCTATCGACCTTCACCGTGCCCGACGGCCCTACCACTTCCAGTTCGTTCTTAAAACTGGCGATCTCGGCAATACTCGACGAAGCCGCCACCCGGAAGTGCTCCTCTTGGGTAAGCAGCACCTTCTCCTGCGAAAACCTTACCGTGAACTCGTCGCCACTCTTCCCCAGCCAGCTCACATACGCCCGCCCCTCCACAAGGTTCACCCCAGAGACGCGCTTGCCCGCGTCGCTCAACCCCAGCGTGCTGAACTCCACCGTCGTGTTGGGAGTAACCCGCAGCGTGCTGCCATCCTCGAACTCAATCTCGGCGCGGCCGTTGTCTCGAGTGCGCAGCTGCGTCCCTTGCGTAATGGGAAGGTTGAGAAAAGCATTCTCAAACCCCAGTCCTGTATTCTTGTCGATCTGCACCCCGCCCTGCACGTCGCTCAAGCGGACGATGCGGACCTGTGAATCAGCCGCAGCCGGCAGCGCAAAAAGCGTGCAGACCATGGCCGTTAATATCATCGAGTGAAATCGTGGCTTGTACATAAGAGCCCCCAAAAACGCTGGATGCTTTACCTGCCCATTAAAGCACGGTTTTGTGCCAGCGATTGTCAAATCTCGCAGCTAGGCAGTCAACGCCCCGCCACCGTCCCGCTCCCCATCTGGATTAATTCCTTTGCCCGCGCCCGCACCACATTGATCACTGAAGTATCTTCCACAATCCCCTCCAGCACCGGCACCACCCCTTGGATCTCGCTCAGTTCGTTGTTCTTCGCCTGCGCCTCCATGCGCTTCAACTCCTCGTCCAGCGCCAGCTTCTGATAGCGGTGGTAATAAGTCAGCCGCCGTCCGTAATCCAGCGTCCCCGCCATATTCTGGAACAGCGCGGTCAACTGCCGCACCGGCTCCAGACTCGAATAGTTGTACCGCACCGTTACCGATCGCTGCCCATCCTGATAGCTCAGGATCTTCTCCCCCGTAAAAGCCAGCTTGCGATTGCCCGAGTCGATCTTCCCCGAAAAATATTTCGCCTGCTTCGTCCACTCGAAGATGCGCTCGCGATTCCCCGGGGTCACATCGAACTCCCACCGGTATGTCTGCTCGTCGGAATCCTCAACCTTCACCGTGCACTCATAGCTCGCATGCCCATTCGCATCCACTGCAATCGAGTAGTGCGTAGGCTCGGACTCCGGAAAGTCCAGCGTAAACGTCACCACGGCACTCGACGCTGCATTGTCGCTCGATGCCTGCTGTGGCGCCGCCAGCCCGCACATTCCAACCGCAACCAGCACCACAGCCCCAATCGCCCGCCACCGGCTCATACGTTGCATTAAGAACGTCACCGTGTCGCGGCCCTCTGCCGTTCCAGCGTCCCCGCGGTATGCAGATGGCAAATCGCAATCGCCAGCGCATCCGACGCATCCATCGGTTCCGGAGCTTCAGCCAACCCAAGCAACCGCGTCACCATATGCTGCACCTGCTGCTTCTCCGCCCTCCCATATCCCACCACCGACGACTTGATCGTCAGCGGCGAATACTCCGCCACCTCCAACCCCGCCGCAGCCGCAGCCAGCATCGCCACTCCCCGCACCTGCCCTAGCTTCAACGCCGACTTCACATTCAGCGCATAAAAAATCCCTTCAATCGCCACTTCATCCGGACGATGCTCCAAAATGAGCGCCCCCAGTCCGTCATAAATCCGCGACAACCGCCGCGCCAGCGGCTCCCGCGCCGATAGCTTGATCGCCCCGCACGTCAGGCACACCAGGCTCCCGCAGGAATCCATCTCCACCACCCCGTACCCGGTGTACTCCCCGCCACAATCGATGCCCAGTACTCGCATGTTGAGTGCAGTCTACCGCGGAAATGGCGCGGATCCTAGGGAAGGGATTCGTCGCGCCACCAAACGGGAACCTCTAACAGCACTTCGGCCGACGCATCTTAGCCTCTTCGAACTCCCGCCGAAACGCCGCGTACGCTTCACTCGACGACACCATTCCGGCACGACTCAGAAAACGCGAATAGGCGGCTTCATCAAAAATCTCCCGCAGAACGGCATGCGTTGTCCCGACCGCCTTCGCGGCGAAAACACAAATCCCTTTTAGCAAGTTGTTCATCCCTGCTCCTGCGCAAACCGCGTCCGCACGAAGGGCGATTCCTTCACCCGCTCTTCTCTCGCTCCCGTCAGAATCCCGACCCACTGCCGCGCCGATTCCACCAGCACCAGCGTCACCATCACCACCAATACTCCAGTCACCGCCGCATCCAGTCGATTGTTGAAGATCACTCGCGTCGTCTCGCTCGTCATTGGACCTGTGGCCAACACTCGCGCCTGCGCCAGAAATCCCACGCGCGGATTCGCATCGAACACCTTGTGCCACGACGCTGTAAACGTCACCGCGACAAGCCAGGCCAGCGGCACCAGCGTCACCGCCGCATACGTCGCGCGATGCATCTTGATAATGATCGTCGTGGCCACGCACACCGCCACTGTCGCCAGCAGTTGATTCGCAATCCCAAACAGCGGCCACAAGGAATTGATTCCGCCCAGCGGATCCTTCAAGCCTTGCCACAAGAAATATCCCCAAGCAGCAACGATCAGCCCGCTGGTCGCCAGTATCGACGGATACCAACTCGTCCGCCCAAGCGGTTTGTACACATGCCCGAGCGCATCCTGCACCATGAACCGCGCCACCCGCGTGCCCGCATCGAGAATGGTCAATATAAACAGCGCCTCGAACATGATGGCAAAGTGGTACCACAACGCCATTAAAGTCTCGCCGCCCAAACTGTGCGAGAAGATGTGCGCCATCCCCACGGCAAACGCCGGCGCGCCGCCCGTGCGATCGTAAAGAGTCTGTTCGCCCACCGCATGAGCCAGCGCCTGCATATCGGCCGCGGTCACGGGAAAGCCCCAACTGGAAATGGTCGCCGCCCCCGTCGCCGGAGCTTCTCCTACAATTCCCGCAGGACTGTTGATCGCGAAATACACGCCTGGCTGCATCACGCACGCCGCAATGATCGCCATAATCGCAACCGCCGATTCCGCCATCATCGCCCCGTAACCCACCATGCGCGTCTCGGTCTCGCGCGCAATCATCTTCGGAGTTGTGCCACTGGAGATCAGCGCGTGAAACCCGCTGATCGCGCCGCACGCGATGGTGATAAAGGCAAAGGGAAATATCTTTCCCGCAAACACCGGACCCGTGCCATCAACAAACCGCGTCAGCGCCGGCATGTGCAGCGTGGGATGCAACGCAACGATCCCAACAGCCAACAAAGCAATCGTCCCCAGCTTCACAAATGTGCTGAGATAATCGCGCGGCGCCAGCAGCAACCACACCGGCAACGCCGACGCGGCAAACCCATAAACCATGATCAGAATCGCCAGCGTAGGCGCGCTAAACGTGAACAGCTTCGCCAGCGCCACATTCTGCGACACATATTGCCCGCCCCAGATCGCCGCCAGCACCAGAGCAAATCCCAGCGCCGAAACTTCCAGTACCTTCCCCGGACGAATCCGCCGCAGATAGACGCCCATCAATAGAGCGATCGGCATCGTCATCGCAATCGTGAACGTTGCCCATGGACTTGCCTTCAAAGCGTTCACCACGATCAGCGCGACCACGCCCAACAGGATAATCAGAATCGCAATCACTGCCACATAGGCGACGAATCCGCCGACACGCCCGATTTCTCCCTTGGCCATCTCAGTCAGCGACTTCCCATCCCGGCGCACGGAGAACAGCAGGATCACGAAGTCCTGCACGCAGCCCGCAAACACCGCGCCCGCGAGCACCCACATCGTTCCAGGCAGATAACCGAATTGCGCCGCCAGCACCGGCCCCACCAGCGGACCAGGCCCAGCGATCGCTGCGAAGTGATGCCCAAACACGACCCATTTATTGGTGACGAGAAAGTCGCGGCCATTCTCCAGTCGTTCGGCTGGGGTCGCGCGCAAAGCATCCAGCGAGAGAATCTTCGCCGCGATGAATTTGCTGTAGAAGCGGTAGCCAAGCGCGTAGCAGCACGTCGCCGCAACTACCAACCACAGAGCATTAATAGGTTCGCCGCGATGCAGTGCAATCGCGCCCACGGCCACTGCGCCGAGCACTGCAACCGTTCCCCACCCTAGAAACGCAAGAGTCTTATTCATGCTCTTCAATCCAGTGCAGCATTGTGCCGAAACCTGGGCTGCGACGCAACACGGAAATCCAGCGCCTCATTCCCTTTCGCGTGTTCATGTTCCTTGGTTTGTTCGTCCCTTCGTAATTCTCTTTCTTCTTCCGGAGTTTGCTGCATAATAGAAAAATGGGGTGTGTTTTCTTTGAAGAACGTTGGCTGCCGAAGTCTATCCTCTGTCTGCGCGACTACACTGCCAACAAATTTCTGCACGACCTGATTGCCGGGATCACGGTTGGCCTGGTCGCCTTGCCACTGGCTATGGCCTTTGCCATCGCCTCGGGATTGACGCCACAGGCCGGCATTTACTGTGCCATCGTCACCGGATTTCTGATTTCTGCTTTGGGTGGTTCCAAAACACAAATTGGTGGACCCACCGGCGCCTTCGTGGTGGTCATCTCCGGCATCGTTGCCCTTCACGGCGTCGACGGACTTTTCATGTGCACGGTGATGGCCGGCATCCTGCTGATGATCATGGGCATCGCTGGCATGGGCACGGCGGTCAAGTTCATTCCCCGCCCCGTCGTGATCGGCTTCACCAACGGCATCGCTATTCTAATCGCTAGTACCCAGGTGAAGGATTTCTTCGGTCTGCAACTCGGCGAAGTTCCCGGAATCTTCTGGCTGCGCGTAGAAGCTCTCGCCGGCAACTTCCACACGCTTTCCTACACCGCAACCGCACTGGCCGCGGGCACGGTGTTGGTGATAATTTTGTGCCGCGCCGTTTCCAATCGCATTCCCGGCGCTATTGTCGCCTTCCTGCTCGGCACTGCAGCCGTCGTGTTGTTCAAGCTACCGGTGGAAACCATCGGCTCCCGTTTCGGCGGAATTCCCGCCGGATTGCCTCACTTTCTAATTCCACGCTTTCGCGCGGACCTGATTCACGGACTGCTCGGGCCGGCGCTCACCGTCGCCATGCTGGGCGCTATTGAATCGCTCATGTCCGCCGTGGTCTCCGACCGCATGAGTAACGATCACCACAATCCCAACGTTGAACTCATCGGCCAGGGCGTGGCCAACATTGTTTCTCCTATGTTCGGCGGACTTCCGGCCACCGGCGCCATCGCCCGCACCGCAACCAATATTCGCGCCGGCGCTCAGTCTCCGGTCGCGGGCATGATTCACGCACTCACACTGCTCTGCATCTTGCTGTTCGCGGCGCCGTTGGTGAGCCATGTTCCGTTGGCCGTACTCGCTGGAATCCTGATGGTGGTCGCCTACAACATGGGCGAGTGGCGCGAGATCCCGCAACTGCTGAAGCTCACGAAGACCGACGTCAGTGTCTGGCTGGTCACCTTTGCGCTCACCGTCTTTGCCGACCTCACCGTCGCGGTCGAAGCTGGCATGATTCTCGCCGCCCTGCTTTTCATTGGCCGTGTTGCCTCCACCACCACAGTTTCCCAAGTCACCGACGAGTATGTTGAAGATGGCCGCATGCACATCCTGCAAGACAAAGATATTCCTTACTACGCCACCATTTTCCGCATCCACGGACCATTTCTGTTCGGCGCAACCGACAAAATTTCCGCAGTCACCAAGAACTTGCACAGCCTTCCGCCCGTCGTCATCCTGCGTTTGCGCAATATGACCGCACTCGATGCCACCGGATTATTCGCCATCGAGGAAGTTGCCCGTGAGTTGCAGGCAACGAATCGGACCTTGATTCTTTGTGGCGCGCGTGAGCAACCGGCCAGCCTGATCCATCAGGCGGAGTTCAAAGAATTGGTGGGAGCCGAGAATATTTGCGACAACGTGCAAGCCGCAATCCGCCGTGCAGAGGAAGTGCACGACCAACTGGAAGCTGCCGCTATTGGGCTCAAGAGCTAGAGCGAATTCCGCGTTCCACTTCACGCTACTAGTCCCAGCTGCTTATCGATATAATGTGGCGACTTCGCAGGCTGGTTCCCAGCAGGACAGGAGGCCTTTGCGCCTATCGCTCGACACTCGTGAGGTTGGACGCGTCACCATTGTGCACTGCAATGGACGGATTGTTGCGGGAGGTGAGAGCGAGTCTTTGCGGGCGCACGTGGCCTGGTTGCTGCGCGACCGCCGTTCCATCGTCCTGCATCTGGGCGCGGTGGGCTTTATGGACAGCAGCGGTCTCGGCACGATCGTCCGCACACTGACCAGCGCTCGCCAGGCGCGCGGCGACCTGAAGCTGTGCAACGTGCCAGAACATGTGCGGAAAGTTCTGGAACTGTCGCACCTCACAAGTTTGTTCGACACGCACGAATCGGAGGAGAAGGCTGTTGCCGCCTTTTACCGCCCCGGGGCGCGCGCCGAAACTCCTGCCCTTACCGGCCGCAGCGTTCTTTGCCTCGATAACAATGCCGACGTACTCGCCTACCTGCGTGAACTTCTGCGTCGCGCCGGATACGATGTTCACACCAGCGGCCATGTGCGCGATGCTTTCATCCTGATGCGAGTCACGCATTTTGATCTGGTGCTTACGGGCCCCGACATGACGGCGTCCCCGGCTGCGCAACAGGCCTTCCAGACCGCGTGCGCGAGTCTGCCCGTGGTCGAACTGGGCAGCGATTTTTCAACTCGTGATGCTGGGGAAGCCTGTGCGGGACTACTGGAGAAGATCGAGGCTCGACTGAACCCAAAGACCTAATCACGCGGGAGCCGATCTCTGGCGAAGCCTCCGATTTCACTCCGCGATTGCCGTGCACGCGGCGCAACTTGTTGATCAGAACCAGACGGCTTTAATGATAATCTATCTCTTCCCGGCGACTGCTGAAACCCGCGCTTCGGGCTGCCGCTGATCGCAGTCCACTCCCGGGGTGCATTCCAGGGATTTCCATCTGAGGGAGTGGACGATGAAGATTGGCATGCTAACCGGCGGAGGTGATTGTCCTGGCCTGAATGCGGTGATTCGCGCCGTGGTACGCAAAGGCATTTTTACTTACGGCGACGCATTCGTTGGTTTCCTGGAAGGCTGGCGCGGGTTGGTCGACGACAATACTATGGTTCTCGATCTCGAAGCGGTCGGAGGCATTCTGCCTCGCGGCGGCACCATCCTGCGCACTTCACGCACGAATCCTTCGAAGCGTCCTGATGGCATCGACCGCTGCATGGCTTCGCTGGAGAAGAACAAAATCGAGGCTCTGATCGCAATCGGCGGCGACGACACTCTTTCGGTCGCGCAGAAACTCCACGAACGTGGCGCGAAGGTTGTGGGCGTTCCCAAAACTATCGACAACGATCTGGGCGGCACCGATTACACATTTGGATTCGACACCGCATGCAATATCGTCTGCGAGGCCCTTGATCGGGTTCACACCACTGCCGAAGCTCATAACCGCGTGATGGTCGTGGAAGTGATGGGCCGCGACGCCGGATGGATCGCCCTTTACAGCGGCATCGCCGGCGGCGCCGACGTCATCCTGATTCCCGAACGGCCTTTTGATGTCGATAAAGTTGCAGATTCCATCCGCCAGCGTCACGAGCGCGGACTTTATTTTTCGATTGTCGTCGTTGCCGAAGGAGCAAAGTTCTCCTCCGCCGAACCCGGCCAGGGAGCGCCCGTTCTGCAAGACATGGGCAAGGACGAGTTTGGTCACGTCAAACTAGGCGGCATCGCCAACATCCTCGCCCGTGAGATTGAAAAACGCACGGGCTTCGAAACTCGAGCCGTGGTTCTCGGACATATCCAGCGCGGTGGTTCGCCCAGCGCTTTTGACCGCGTCTTGGCCACGCGTTACGGCCTGGGCGCCATCGACATGGTGCACCGCGGCGAATTCGGATGCATGGCCGCCCTGCGCTCCAATAAGATCGTCTCGATTCCACTGATCGAGGCCATTTCGCGCAACCGCGTCGTCGACAACGAAATGATTCAGATCGTCGACGGACTGTTTGAAAGGGCCGCCGACAAGCAAGTTGTGTGACCAGCATTTCGACAATGCTTTTTCCCCAGGCAATTCGGGTTCTTGTAATCTCAGTCTTGATACGCGCCTTTTCGCACTGCGACTGACTTAACTTACTGGTGAGCCGGCGCGTGCCCGGCTCGGTTACGATGCAGAACCTATATTTTCGCCTCGCTCCGTTCTTGCTGGCGCTGATCGAAGCCCTCCTGCTGGCGGCCACGGGCGCGCTGATTTTATTCGCTTCTCGACGTTCTTCCCACCGTAATCCACCGAGCGCTTTCCGTTGGATCGAGAGCACCGGTGCACGCCTGGCAAGACGCAGGTGCCTCTCCGTGCTGCTGGTCGGTCTCAGCGTGGTTGGGGTTCGAATCGCACTTATCCCGATCCTCGGCGTTCCGCAACCGCGATTCAATGACGAATTCAGCTACTTGCTCGCAGGCGACACTTTCGCTCACGGCAGGCTCACCAATCCCACGCATCCCATGTGGATCCATTTCGAAAGCTTCCACATCATCGAGCGCCCCACCTACATGTCGATGTATCCACCTGCACAAGGCCTCGTGCTTGCAGCCGGCCAATTGCTTGGTCACCCGTGGATTGGGCAAATCCTGGTAACCGCGCTGGTGTGCTCCGCCTTATGCTGGATGCTGCAGGGCTGGCTGCCTCCGCCGTGGGCGCTACTGGGAGCCGTGCTGGCTGTGCTGCGCTTGGGCATTCTGAGCTACTGGATGAACACCTATTGGTGTGCTTCCGTCGCAGCTTTCGCCGGCGCGCTGGTGCTTGGAGCCTGGCCCCGTTTGCGCAAGCGTCTTCGAGTGCGCGACGCTGTGCTGATGGGGGCGGGACTGGTGATCTTAGCCAACAGCCGTCCCTACGAAGGTTTGGTCTTCAGCCTGCCCGTGGCCGCGGCAATGCTGTGGTGGCTCACGAGCAAAGTAGGTCCCGCGTTAGGAATCTCGCTTGCTCGCATCGTGTTGCCGCTGTTTGTGGTTCTCGCCTGTGGCGCGTTCGCTACCGGCTATTACTATCGCCGCATTACCCGCGATCCCTTTCGCATGACGTATCAAATCAACCGCGCCACCTACGCCACCGCGCCATATTTCCTTTGGCAGACGCCGCGACCAGAGCCGGTTTATCACCACGAGGTCATGCGCGACTTTTATCGCTGGGAACTGGGGGAGTTTGAGAAAAACCTCAACGTAAGAGGCTTCTTGTTGCGCGCCGCGCAGAAAGCCGAGTCCTGGTGGCAGTTTTATCTGGGACCGTTGCTGACACTCCCGTTGCTGGCCTTTCCCTGGGCGGTGCGCCAGAAAAAAATGTGCCTGCCGGTTGCGATCTGCGCTGTTATGGTCGCGGGCTTGGCCGTCCAAACCTGGACTCTTCCCCATTATTTTTCTCCCGCAGTCGGCGCGCTCTACATTCTTCTGGTTCAGTGCATGCGCCACATCTGGCACTGGCGCCGTGGGCATCGCGTGATTGGACCAGCTTTGGTTCGCGCGATTCCTATACTGGCGTGCGCTATGATCCTTCTGCGCGTAACAGCGGCGGTCGTTCACGTCCAGATCGAACCTGTCTGGCCACGCGGCAATTTGGACCGCGCCGCGCTGTTGCACCAGCTTCAGGAACTTCCCGGCCCGCAGTTGGTCATTGTCGGCTATGGGCCTCGCCACGATGTGGATCACGAATGGGTCTACAACCACGCTGATATTGACGCGGCCAAAGTCGTCTGGGCACGCGACATGGGCACGAGGGGCAACCAGGAACTGCTGCAGTATTTTTCTGATCGAAAGATCTGGTTCGTGGAGGGCGACAATCCCACGCCGCGGCTGCTACCCTATCCCCGCTGAGCGACGCATCCATCGCGACCTGCAGAACCTACTCTTTCGCGATCCGCTCAAAACGCCGCGTATTATAGGCTGACCTTATGCCGGCACCCGCTGCTTCGTTCCTGACCGCCCGCCGCCTGCGCGCGCACGGCTTAATCCTCGCTGCGTGTCTCTGGTCGGTCTACCTGTGGAACATGGCCGCGCCGGGTTTGCGCGATCGCTCTGCCAATCTTAAAGGCACTGACTTTCTTCACTTCTACACTCTGGGATCACTCGCGCTCGCTCACCGTGGCGCTGATCTCTACGACTTGCAGTTGCAATCGGAAGTGGCGACGCAGCGCGTTCCAGCCGCCTCGGGCGTCAACTATTTGCCGCTTTATCCGCCGCAGGTTTCAATTTTCTTCGCGCCCTTCGCTCGATTGCCTTATCCCTGGGCACTGGTGCGGTGGCTCACTCTGAGTTCGCTCATTTACGGTGTGTGCTGCTATGCCGTGTGGCGTGCCTGCCCCGGGCTGCGCAACCACGCATCGACCGTCCTGATTCTCGCTTTCGCCTTCCCGCCCTTTTGGCACCTCATCGCCTGGGGACAGACCTCCGCCTTGGCTCTCGGATGTTTCACGCTCGCCTTCTTTGCCCTGCGCGGTCAGCGTGAATTCCTGGCCGGCTTCGCTCTCGGATGTCTCATCTTCAAACCCCAACTGGGCCTGGCCACAGCCGTTGTTTTCCTCGTCACACCGCGCTGGAAGGTCATTGCTGGGGCCCTTGTCTCGACGGCCGGCGAGTTGATCGTGGCGTGCCTCTATTACGGTCCCGGCCCACTTCGCGAATGGCTGCGCGTGCTGCTCAATGTTCCTCGAGTGCTGCCTCTACTGGAGCCCAGACTCTACCAAACCCACTCCCTGCGCACCTTCTGGACCATGCTCCTCCCTTGGCCCTCAGCTTCTTTCGCCGCCTACGTTATAAGCGCGCTTCTGGTTTCCGCATTGGCCGTCGCTTGCTGGCGCAGCCGCGTACCTTTCTCCCTTCGCTATTCGGCGCTCCTGCTCGCCACCGTTTTGCTTGCTCCGCATCTCACCGTCTACGATCTCGTAATCCTTGCGCCCGCTTTCCTCCTGCTCTCTGACTGGATCGTCACTCAACCCGATCACCCTGCCAATCCGTATCTCAAACTTCTTTTATATCTCGCTTTCGTGCTGCCGCTACTAGGCCCGTTCGCAGGCTGGACACACGTCCAACTTTCTGTCCCCGTGATGGCCGCTCTTTTGTATGGGATATGGAAACTCGGCAAGAAATCAGTTCTCGCTGTGAAGTCAGTCTGACTTAAATTACTCACCGAACAAAAACTGCAGAGCCTCGGGAAATCGCAGGGCCCACGCTGACTCGCTGTGCCCGGCGCCGTCCCTGATCACCAGCCGCAACCGCCTCTCACTTAACACCGCCCGCCGTATGATGGCCGCGAGTTCCCGCACATCATCCACCGCGGTGCGGCTGCGCTCGGCGCTTCCTGCTTCTGCAGTGCCCGCAGCTAGAAATATTCTCTCGGGCCAAATTCTCACGATGCGGCTCTCCTTAATGGCCTGCCGGTTCGAAGCCCACAGCGACGGGCTCTCGAGCAGCAAACGCCCAATCACTCCCGGCCGCGCGATCGCCGTGTACAGAGCAATCAGCGCCCCCAGCGACGATCCGCCCAATCCTGTATTCTCCGGCCCTCTAGCGGCGCGGTAAGTGCGCTCCACGAACGGCATCACTTCCTTCATCAGAAAATCTGGATAAGAACGCCCCTGCGCCCGCAGCATCATGTGATGCATCGGCCGGTGCGGCATGTATTCGCGAAGCCGATCCTTGCCCGTGTTGTCCATGCCCACGATGATGATCGGAGCGATCGCGCCCTCGCGGATTAGCCGGTCCGCAGTCTCGTCCGCTCCCCATTCAACTCCGGTGAAAGATGACGACGACTCAAACAGATTTTGACCATCATTCAGATAGAGCACGGGATAGTGCCGCGCAGCATTCTCCGCATCGTCATAGCCCGGAGGCAACCACACCCGAAGGAACCGCGTATTCTGAAAAACACGGCTACGAATTTCATGCAGACGCAGGTCTCCCACCGCACCACTGGCGCGAATCACTTCAGAAACGGCTCCAGTGTTACCTTTTGTTTTTTGGATTTTTCCCATCAGAAGAGCTTCAGCTGCTGAGTCCGGCCCGCGCCTTCACCACAGAGGCCAGCACCGTGATGGTCGCAATCAAGGCAAGCGAACTCAAACACAGAATGCACCACGTTTCCAAAACGTAGCCCTCGACATACGTCAAATAGAGGGCGAACGCTAATCCCGCCACAGCCGCTACCAGCAGCCGTAATGGCGTCTCCATCCGCGAGCGGCAAATAGTTGCCAGTAAGAGCAGCACGCCGTACCCAGCGATACCAATCCCTGCTACCGGAATTCCCATCAGGCTGGAATATTCACTGCGATTCACAATGTCGCAATCGAATCTCTCCCCGAAATCGCAAAACGCCGAGGCTGACTTGGCGTAGTGGCGTTGCAGCGAAACCGCCGAGACCACCATCCCCGCCAGTGCCAATATCGCGATCGCCACAAACAAGAGTCGATTATCTTTCGTGGCAGGTGCCACGGAAGCTGGGTTGGACGCAGTCGGCTGGTTTGAAGCTGCACTCATGGCAGACTGCACCCAGTTTTGTCGGAAAGCTCTTCCAGCGGAAAGACCCCTTCTTTGGGCGGGTTGGATCCAAACTGCCAACTCGGAAATAACTTCACCCCAGCCGCCGAACACGCCGGTGCCAGTTCCCGCGAGCCCTTGATCGCACACTCGATGTAAGGAACGTACCGAAAGGCTTTCCCAAACATTTCCTTCTGCTCGGCACAATGCGGACACCAATACAAGCCATACATCTTCGCCTGCTTCGATGCCAGACACTTCGCAAAGCCATCGTAGCGGTGATTCCTGTAGTACCAGCCACCTGCGTAAGCCAGAACGAATAGCATCGCAACGCCGCCCCAGATCAGCATCTTCCGCGACGGCACCTTAGCTTCGGCCCCCCCAACCCGCTTCTGTTGCTGCTTTCGCCGCTGTTCAGACATGATTTCCTTCCGACATGATGCACTCTTATATCATGCGCTCAAGCCATAACGGTCAACGCACCAGGCAGCACATCCAACTTTTCGCAATGCAGCGTCAGCACTTCCCCATCCACCATCACATCCACTGCCTCGTTCAAATCGAATTCCACCCGCCGCACGGCTTTTCGTTCGGCCAAGCGATGCTCAATATGCGTACCATCGTAAAGTCCCGGCAAGTTCCGCATCAGCCCCAGCCTCCCAATTGCACCCCATCGGACGTATTCAATCAGGCCGTTATTTACTTCGGCCTTCGGCGCAATCATCATCGTCCCCCCCGTAAACTTGCTGTTGTTGAAGGTGAGAAAAAGACAGCGCCGCCGGTCGAATTCCGTTTCCCCATCCGCTCGCACCGGAAAGGGTCGCCTCCGCAATCGAGCGAGCCCGAGAAAAATCGAAATGATGTATCCCAATTCTCCGTGGCCGCTAAAGCGCCGTTCCCGCAGAGTGGCCACGTCGGCCGGAAATCCCACGCTCAGCAGATTGATGTAGTGGATCACTCCGGTCCGGTGACGCAAGCGCAGCACATCGCAGGCCTGCGTTCTCCGCGAAATCAACGACTCGATTGCGTGCTCCACACCGCGATCGCTGAAATCGCGCAGAAAGGAATTTCCCGTCCCCAGCGGCAGGAAACCCAGCGTGGGCGGCTCAGCCGCGCTGGCCTCCGGGAAAAGGCCATTCACCACTTCGTACGACGTCCCGTCCCCGCCGACGGCAATAAACTTCCGCCGGCCGCTCGCATAAGCCTCGCGCGCAATCCTCGTAGCATCGCCAACGCCACCAGTCTCAACTAAATCAACAGCGATTCCGCCAGCTCGCAATCGTTCCAACGCCGGACCCAGCATCTTCCGAGTCCGTCCGCCTCCCGCGGCAGGATTCACAATGGCAAGATACGATCGCTCCTCGCTCACAGCCCCACCACCACTCCCCGCTCCACTGCTTTTCCGATTTCTTCTCCCAGCGCTTGCCGCTTGATCTTCATCGAGGCGGTCCGCGGAAAATCTCTCTCCCAGATCAGATATCCGCCGACGCGTTTGAAGTCAGGCAGCCGTCGGTTGCGGTCCACGATCTCCTGCAGGAGCGCGCTGTCGAAGCGCTGATTCTGCTCCAGCCGCAGCGCCATCACCAGCATCTCCTGTCCCATCTCTTTTTGCGGCCACACATAGTTCGCCGCGAACACACAGTACTCCTTCACCGGTAATCCGTCGAAGACCGTCTCAATATCTTCCGGATATATATTCTTCCCGCCCTCCGTGACGATCATATTTTTCTTCCGCCCGAAAAGCTGCAGATGTCCGCTCTTGTCGAACCGCCCCAAATCGCCCGTCAGAAGCCATCCATCGACAATCGTTTCCAGTGTCAACTCCGCATCCTCCAGATAATGGGACATCACCGTCTTGCTTCGCGCCGCAATCTCTCCGATCCCCTCGTCGTTCGGACTCAGCACACGCAGTTCCACACCGGGCAGCGGCTTGCCCACTGTATCCGCGCGAAACGGCTTCAGATCGTTCAAGGTCAGCGCGGTTCCGGCTTCGGTCAGGCCATATCCGTTCGCTACCGGAATTCCCAGATCGTAAAAAAACTGCATGGTCGAAGGTTCGATGAACGCGCCGCCGGTGATCAGGGCCTGCAACTCTCCGCCAAAGGCGCGGTGCACTTGCGGCAGTAACGTACGGCTCACTTTCACGCGCGGCCGGCTGCGAGTCAGCATCTTGTTCAGCGCAATCATTCGATTCAGAATCGCCCGTTTCCACGGAGGCAACTCGTCGAACTTCGCCCGCAGCCCGCGCTCCAGGTTCTTCACAATCATCGGCACCAAAGAAACATACGTAATCCGGTAGCGCACAAACGCGTCCCGCACAAATTCCGGACGCAGCGTCCGCAGATGCACAACGCACGCTCCGCACACGAAAGGCCCAATGAATCCCACCATGAAATCAATCGCGTGATTGGTCGGCAGAATGCTCAAATACCGCACTCCCGGCCAGAATGGATACCACGCGGTCAACGCGCGGCACTGCTCCAGATAATTTTCGTGTGTCAGCACGCATCCTTTCGGACGCCCGCCCGTGCCCGACGAATACACGATGCACGCCACGTCTTCGCGCAGCCGCATCACGAAATCCGGCGCGCCCTTGCGCTTGAAGTCTTCCCACCGGAATCCACCTGCCAGATCCGCGCCCAGCGGAGCCTCAGTGACCAGCACCAGCTTCGTCTTGATGTTGTGAAACTCCGGCGACTGCGTGATCGCCCGCCACAAGTGATACTCCACGACCAATACTTTGGCCTTCGAGTGTTCCAACAATTGCAATTGCTCGGCCGCCGTCAGTTTGTAATCCAGAGGGATGAGTACGCCGCCGCTGTAGAAAATCGCATACGCCGAAATCAGCCACTTCGACTGATTCGTCATCAGGATCGCCGCGCGATCGCCAGCATCAAAGTCCGCATCCTCGAGCGCTCGCGCTAAAGGCAGACTGATTTCTTTGAAATCGGAGTAGGTAAGCCGAGTCTTCTCCCGGTCGCGCTCCGCTTCAATCAGGCAGGTCTCGCCCGAGAAACGGTCGAGCGCATCACGCAGAGCTGCCCCCAGGCAGCTGTATTTTTGAAGATCAAGCATTAAGGATCATTTCACCACAAGGCGCGGAGACACGGAGGAAACTGTATTAATGAATTAGCTACCCGCACAGTTATCCACATAAGTTGATGGAAGGATCGAAGACGCGCATGAGGGACCCGCTCAAATCTTCTCCGTGCCTCCGTATCTCCGTGTGAACTCGCTTTAGAGCCTTGCCTGAATTTTCTCGGCCAGCGTACGAAAGTCGGAAACGCCCTGCAACTCGTAATCCGGAAGTTCCACGTGAAAATGATTCTCCAGCTTGGTCAGTAGATCAAGCGTTTGTAAACTGTCAATTGCCAACGTTTTGAAGAAGTCATCGTCAGGAGAAAGTTTTTCCTTCGGCACCTTGAAGTGTGCCGCGGCAAGATTCAATATTTCATCCACGGTTTGATCAGCAGTCTTCATAAATGCTATGTGATCTTACAAATGCTTTGTCATCCTGAGCGAAGCGAAGGACCTATGCAACTTTACTCGCCAAGACATACTCTTTCACGCCCTACGGCAAGTAAGGCTGCGCCTCCGTGCTCTCCACAAACTTACGCAATCCTGCCTCCACTGCCGGACGCGCGAACAGTTCGCAAAACAAATCGATCTCTCGCCGCAACTCCTCGTACGGAATCGGCTTGATAAACCTTTTCGCAGCTACCGCCGTAGCATGATCGAACTTCTTGAACTGAGCCGCCGTTGCCCGCGCCACCCGCAACGCCTCCCCCTCGCCAACCACCTGGCTCACCAGACCAATCTGTTGTGCCTTAGTTGCATTGAAGCTGCGCCCCGTCAGCAACAAGTCCCTCACCACGGCGTTTCCCAAATCGCGCTTCAGACGCGGAATCCCACCGAACCCCGGAATCAATCCCAGCCTCAACTCCGGAAAGCAAAAGCGCGCCATCTTATCGGCGATAATCAAATCACAAGTTAAAGCCAGTTCGAATCCTCCTCCGAACGTCACTCCGTGTACCGCCGCAATCGTGGTCAACGGGGCGGCATCAAGCAGATTCAACACGCGGTGAATGCGCTCCAGGAAATCGCGAACGCCTTTGGCAGCCTCAGCTTTATCCATCACCTGCGACCGGTGATACAGTTCGCGCAAATCCGCTCCCGCGCAAAATCCCGGCTTCATTTCGCTAAAAATGATGAGCGCGTGCGTCTTCTCCTGCACGCGCCCTAAAGCCGTTACAAATTGCTCGAATTCTTCTAATGACTCCGATCCTAGCTCGTTACAAGGCGCACGGTGCAGCGCCAGTTCGATCACGCCATCAGCAACAGTCCAGGACAAAGCACTTCCGCCGCGGCCGCTCGCCAGCTCCGTTTCGCACTTTGCTTCGCGCACTCTTGTGTCCTTCGTGGTTTCCCGCACTTTCTGCCCCGACTACACAGCCTGCTTCACGCGGTACATGTCCTCGATCTCATTTTTCATTCGCGCCGAAATCACATCACGCTTCAATTTGCCATTCACCGTCAGCGACCCATTCTCAATCGAGAATGCTTCGGGCACCACAACAAACGCCCGCACCTGCTTGTAGTGCGGCAACTCCGGATTCACCCCATCTAGCGCCGCTTGCACCTTTGCCGACGTCACGCTTCCCGTCACAAGCGCCGACAAATATCCCCGGCCGTTTCCAACCACCACAACCTGCTGCGCTTCCGGCAGGAGCTTCGCAATCGCGCTTTCGATCGGCTCTGGAGAAATTTTGTGCCCGGACCCCAGCACGATCAAGTTCTTGATCCGCCCCGCGATCCGCCAGTTCCCCGCCGCACTCATTTCGCCCTGATCGCCGGTATGGAACCAACCATCGCGCAACGCATCCGCTGTTTGCTCCGGTCGGTTCCAATATTCTCGGAAAATATTGGGACCGCGCACCAGGAGCTCATCATTGTCCCCGAGTTTCATCTCCATGCCCGGAATCGCTGGCCCCACATATCCCACCTCAACACGATTCGGGTCATCCATCGTACAAATTGCTGTCGTCTCCGTCAGCCCATAAACTTGTAACACTCGAATGCCCAGCATCATGAAATAAAGCTGCGTCTCCGCACTCAGTGGTGCCGACCCGCAAATCAGCGCCTTGAGATTCCTGCCGATCATCTTCTTCCGAATCGCCGGAAACACCAGCAGGTTCGCCAGCCCCAGCCACATCGCGTCTCCCGGTTTCGACTGCTTCTCCTGCTTGCGCACCCACCCAGCCTTCGCCCTTGAGTAAATGGCCTGAGCGACGCCGCCAGTCTGCCACAATTGTTGATCCACCGCACGCCGCATGCGCTCAAGCAACTGCGGAACATTCAAGAAATAATCCGGGGCTACCGTCCGCATGTCACTCGCAATCTTCGACAGATCCATATTGATCGCGACCAGGCTCCGCCGCTTCAGAAACGTCAGCAGCGCAATCCACGACGCCGCGAATGTGAAGGGCAAATAATGAAAGATACGCTCCTGCGCCGTCGACCCGGACATCAACTGCCCCAGTCGCTCCGCCGTCCGATCCAACATAAAGCCAACATTCGCCGCTGTGAGCACGACGCCCTTGGCTTCGCCGGAGGTCCCCGACGTATAGATGATCGTTACTGGATCTTCTTTGCCCACCTGCGGCCGTTCCAACTGCACGCCTTCCGCGCCCGCAAAAATCTCATCGAACAAATGCTGTGGAGGCGCCTCCGGCCAATTCGGCGCGATCGCGAGCAATGCAGCATCGCCGCAGCACACCAGCGACGGCGTGGAATCTTTCATCATCGCGACTAACTCTGCCGGCGCTTGCCGCGAATACAGCGGCACCACGATCAGCCCCTCGGCTATGAGCGCCAAGTCCATGGCCACCCAGCGGATACTGTTCGCCGCCAGCAAACCGCACCGGTCGCCCTTTTTCAGCCTCTTCGAAGCGATAAATGTCCTGGCTTTGCGGATGTGTTCCAGCAACTCACTTCCAGTTACGCCCGTGACTTCGCCCTCGCGAATCTCGGCAAGAATCTGCGTGTCCGCAGCCGCCTGCAGTTGCGAGAAAATCTCCCCGATAAATGGAATGGGTGTATTCAAAATATGAAGTGCAACGCCGCACGCAAGAAATCGTCGCCCCTAGTTGTAAGCTGCTACCAACTCCCGCAACCCTTTACTCATCGGCGGCAAATAGTCCTCCCAACTCCACTCTCCCCTGCGCGTCTCAAACTCCGGATACCTTCTCTGCACTTCTTCTTCAAAATACACGCCCATGCGCGCCATCACCTTCAAGTTCTTCACTACGGTTTGCGCAATTCCCGTCGCAATCGCCTCGCCCTCACAACGCAATTTCTCCAGCGCCGCCAATAACTTTCCTTCCAGCTCGGGATCGTCCACTGTCATCAGCAGATCCTGATGTCCCCGTTCCCGCATCAAGTTCCGGATGCGCTCATCCATCGTGATCCCAGCCGATGGGACCAGCGCCGGCATCGATGTCACAATCCCGTGATACCGCGACGACGCCATCATATGGCATGCCCGCAACACGCTCACCAACTCATACATGTTGTACTCGTCCGCGGTCAGAACCGGCACTCCGCCCAACTTCTCGGAGATTCGGTTCGCCGGACGTGCGTCCAACCGCTCCGTCGCCACCAGGATCACGAAAACATTCTTCTTCTTGCGGAATGCATCGACCGCGTTCGCAATCGCGGTCCAATACTTCTGATACGCCTGCTCCGCCGCCGGCCCCGAATTGTGAAAATACACTGTGCGGTAGTGGCTGTCCTTATACGCTCCCGTCAAACTGCGCACCGCGTACTTCGCCACCGATGCCTTCACTGGCCATTCAAACGGATTAATCGGACACACAACCAGCACCGGTGTTCTCCCGTCCCAGCCAACTTTCCTCAGTACGCTCAGCCCGTACTCCGGCGGGCTTGGCTCAAACGTCCATGCAGTATCGGTTCCCAGTTCCGTCGGCACGCCTAGTTCGCGCAACACGCCCCGCGACTCCTCATTTCGCGTAATCACGAATGAGTTCTTGCAATAGCGTCCGCACATCTTTGCCACCAACGGATCCATGTGTCCCGCCTCCGCGCCATATCCCACCGAAAGCTTGTTCTGCGCCGCCGCAATTCCCAGCGACCCGATCATCATCGTGGTCAGCGCATTCGCGAACTTGCTCTTGAACATCGATCCTTCGCACGCCACCACTCCATCATGCTGCGGCACTTCATTTGCCAGAAACGGCGGGAAAATATCAGGCAGATGCACTTGCTTTGTCCCCTCGAAATATCCGCGCGAGAAATCGAAGTTCTGGCTCATCACGCTGAACTCCACGCGATTCGCTCCCAGAATGTGTCGAATCTGCCGCAACATCTCCTCCACGCGCACATCCGATCCCATATTCCGAGTGCCGTTGTATCCCGCAAACAGCAGTTTCAGCTTCTCGCCTGGTTTCCAGCGCTTGCTTGCGCCCAGCATCCACCCAGCTTTGGCGCGCTCAATCGAAGTACTCACCCACGCTTCCAGAATGAAGTCCATCATGCCGCTGTCCCTCCCGCTGCCGCCGGCCAGGGCCGATATTTGTATTCAAAATTGCTCTCGCTGCTGAACTTCAATAGCGGATAACAATACTTGGAAAACGGCACCGGCTTCTTCCCCAGTTCATTTGTCACGCGGGTGTTATCGAAAACGGTATTCCACACCAGATACGGCATGAACACCTTCATCAGCGATGCGCCTTTCCCAATCGCTCCCTTGCGGCTCGCCAGAAAATTCACCGACCCGGCAAACGGACGCTCCACCACCGGCACAAACACCGGCGCGCGTTTGTTCTGCGCCGTCGCCAACGCCTTCGTAATCTCCCGAAATGTCTGCGACCCAATCCCGGACGAAAGATGATACGTGTCGTATTGCGGATGCTCCTTTTGATGCAGCGTCGAAATCGCCTCCGCCACAAAATCCACATTTACGATGTCGATCTTGTCTGTAGGACGAAACGGCAACGCCGGCAGCCCGGCCAGGAATACAAACGCCTTTACCATGTCGAATTGCGTAGTCTCCGCATACCGGCTGTCACCCAGAACAATGCTCGGCCGGAAAATTGTCTTCGGCGTCTCCGGCAATAACACCCGCATCATGTGTTCGCAGAACTTTTTCGTCCGCGCATACGGATCGTAATCCGACCGCTCCCACTCAATCGATCGGTCCTCGCTCACCACTTCATTCTGCCGCTTTCCCGCCACGGCCACCGTGCTCACCTGGCTGAAGCGTCTCAATCCGTGATAATGCTCGGCGTGCCGCGCCAGCGTCAGCACCTCCAGCGTTCCCCGCAGATTCACATTCAGGCAACTCTTCTCCGACTTCCGGTTCAGCGACGCCGCACAATGAATCACCGAATCCGTCGTATGCACCAGTCGGTCGTATTCATCGCGCCCCAATCCAAAGCCGGGATCCGTCAAGTCTCCGCGGAACACGCGCACCCGCGTCTGCAGATACTCATAAAACTGTGGAAACGCGAGATGCAATTGAACCGCTTGCCACAAGCGCGCTTCCGCCTCGCCCACGTCCCGCGCCCGCACAAGCACATTTAGCGCCGCGCCATCCCGCAGCAAATTCGCCGCCACGTGCGCGCCAATATATCCCGTCGATCCCGTTAAAAATATCGCCATTCACGAATTCCGTTTCTTCTCGCTCCGGTCTTTGCTCTTAGCTTCTAGCTCTTAGCTCCTATGTTCTTATGTTCTTATGTTC
>PLHQ01000189.1 GCA_003138975.1 Acidobacteriaceae bacterium
GTTCCGATGCTACCCTTGCGGGTATGGGTACATTGTCCGAGGGCTTCGAACGGTTTGTTGCCGCCCCCGCTCCTACCTCGTAGGCTACGTGCGATGGCACGCACGGTCTGATAGTGTTTTTATTCCTCCTTCAGACAATCATTCCAACAGCTTTCAGGTCGCAGACGGGCAACTCTTCCCTAATCTTATAAGGTAAGGTTTGCCGACCAACCGTCCGGAATTGGTGCGCATCCTCTGCGATGCGTACGAGCTATAATTGCGCGCATCGATGGCGCTTACCTCGGGCACCAAACTCGGGCCGTACGAGATCGTATCGCCAGTAGGAGCGGGCGGCATGGGCGAGGTGTACCGCGCACGCGACACGCGGCTCGGGCGTGATGTCGCGATCAAAGTGCTGCCAGAGGCGCTGGCTAATGATGCCGACCGACTGCGGCGTTTCGAACAGGAAGCGCGCACGATTGCGGCGCTGAACCATCCGAACATCCTGGGAATCCATGACATTGGTGCGCACGACGGTGCGCCGTTTCTGGTCAGCGAATTTCTTGAAGGACAAACACTGCGGGAGAAGCTCGTATCAGGGCCGCTGCCGGTGCGGCGCGCGATCGAATACGCGCTCGGCATCGCGGAGGGACTCGCGGCGGCCCACGAGAAAGGAATCGTGCACCGGGATCTGAAACCGGAGAACGTGTTTGTCACTCGTGACGGACGGATTAAAGTGCTGGATTTCGGGCTGGCGAAGCTGGTTAGGCCGGAGGAAAACCACGAAACGGCAGTGACGCTAACGAGCCCGGCGACTTTGCCGGGTACGGTGATGGGTACCGTAGGCTACATGTCGCCGGAGCAGGTGCGGGGCGAACCGATCGACCCGCGATCGGACATTTTCAGTTTCGGTGCAGTGTTGTACGAGATGCTCACCGGCAAACGCGCTTTCAAATGCAAGACGTCCGCAGAAACGATGACCGCAATTTTGCGCGAAGAGCCACAGGCGCTGAACGATACCGGCTGGCAAGGTCCGCTGGAACTGCAACGGATTCTTGCGCGATGCCTGGAAAAGAATGTCGCGCGACGATTCCAGTCGGCCAGTGATCTGGCGTTTGCCATTGAATCGCTGAGCGGAACGTCGACCGCGAAGAGAGTGTCGGAGCCGAAGTCAAGGCGAGCGTGGCTCCCGTGGGTCATAGCCGCTGCACTGCTGATGGGAACTGCGGTCTGGGAAATGGTTCGGCCGGCGGCTGCACCGGCCAACCCGCTCGAAAAAGCGCATTTCACGCGCGTGACCGACTTCGAGAGCGTGGAGGCCGCGATCTCGCCGGACGGCAGGTTCGTGGCTTTTGTCTCCGATCATGACGGCCCCTTCGATGTATGGCTCACCCAGGTGGGTACGGGACGGATAATTAATCTAACCCAAGGAAAGGCGGGCCCGTTACCTGGGCCCTTACGAAACGTCGGTTTTTCCGGCGACGGCTCGGAAATTTGGATCGGCGGTGGTGATGTGGGGATGCGGCTGCGGCTGATGCCCCTGACAGGAGGTACGCCTCGTAATTTCCTCGGCGAGGAGGCCGCCAACCTGGCTTGGTCACCGGACGGCGAGCGCATTGTCTATCATACCTTCGGCAGTGGCGACCCCATGTTCGTGGCGGACCGCTCTGGCGCCAATGCGCGGCAGATATTCGGGGACCGGCCGGGACTTCACAACCATTTTCCAACCTGGTCGCCTGACGGCCGCTGGATCTATTTCGTGCATGGGACGCCGGCGACGAGGGAGATGGATCTATGGCGCATCGACCCGGCCGGCGGGACTCCAGAGCGCCTCACGCAACGCAATACAGACATCGCGTATCCNNGGACCGTGGCTGTGGGCGTTTGATCTGAAACGGAAGGACTCGCGGCGTGCGAGCATCGGTCTCGAGCAATATACGTCCGTGCAAGCCAGCGCGGACGGCCGTAAGCTGGTGGCCACCATCAGCAATCCCGTGGCGGGACTTTGGACTGTTCCGATTCTTGATCGCGTCGCCGAAGAACGCGATGTAAAGCCGTTTACAGTGCCGACCGTGCGGGCGCTGGCGCCCCGTTTCGGCGGCTCGTCGCTGTTTTATTTATCTTCCCTCGGGACGGGCGACGGACTGTGGCGCCTTCGGGACGGGCAGGCCACTGAGGTCTGGAAGGGTGCCGATGGCGCGTTGCTGGAAACGCCCGCTGTTTCGCCGGATGGAGGTCGCGTGGCCATTGTGCTACGGCGGAACGGGAAACGCCAACTACATGTCCTCTCTTCAGACGGCGCCGAACTCCAGCCCATCGCGGAGGGAATTGTCGCCCAGGGTTCGAGCTGCTGGTCGCCGGATGGCAGATGGATCGTCACTGGTGGCAGCGACGCCACCGGTCCCGGGCTTTTCAAGATTCCGTTGGAGGGCGGATCGCCAGTTCGCTTGGTCGCCGGGCAAGCACTCAATCCAGTCTGGTCGCCGGATGGAAGCCTGATCGTATATGCGGGTACGAATGTGAGCACCTTCGCTCCGCTCCTTGCCGTACGTCCGGACGGAACCAGCGTCGAATTGCCCCATATCAGCTTGCGGCGCTTGGGCGAGCACGTGCGCTTCTCGCCTGATGGCAAGAGTCTGATCTACATGCAGGGACTGCTCGCATCACAGGACTTCTGGCTACTCGATCTCGCCTCCATGAAATCGCACCCCCTTACCAGGCTGCAAAACCGTGCCGCCATGCGGACCTTCGACGTCACAAGCGACGGGAAACAAATCGTCTTCGACCGCTTACGCGAAAACTCGCAGGTCGTCATGATCGATCTTCCCAAGGAATAGGCTTAATCCAGCAGCTCGTCGCGGCCCCCGAGCCGCGTGAGGTATCTTGAAATGCCTGAGTTACGGGCAAACCTTCCGTAATCCGGTAAGGTAAGGTTTGCCGACAATCCCGACAATAGGCGGATAGACGGCCTTCTGGGCGGACGCGACATTCCCTATGCTGCCCGCCTCACGCGTCAAAACACATAGGGAATCAGCGCCTTGACACGTGCCTTGTAAGCGGGATATTCGTCGGGAAAGCCGCGCTGAAGGAGGCGTTCCTCCTGGTTCAGTTTTATCCAAAACCCTGCCGCGAACGACGCCAGCCCCACGAATGCAACCAGCAAGCCCGCGGCGACAGCGGTTCCTAGGCCCATCAGCAGATGCCCTGTGTAAATGGGATGGCGCACAAACCTGTAGGGGCCGGATTCCACCAGCTTGTGTCCTTGCTTCAATTCGACATCCCGGCTCCATTCGGCACCCAGTACCTTGCGCGACCAGATGGCCACGAACAGCCCCAGCGCACAGATGGCCACGGCGACCGAATCCGAAGAGACTGTACGCCGCATCGCGACCGGGCCAAACGGGTGCACCCAGGCCGCGACGAACAGGACGAAGCCCAGCCATACCGGCATCCGGGCCAGCCTGGCCGCAAAATTCTGCGGCTCTGCCGCGGTCTTGACGGAGCGGGCGCTGATATTCCAGTACACGACGAGCGCAACCCAGCAGGCAAGAATGAGGATTCCGGTTGGCATAGAGCCGATGGTATCGCCGGAGCGAGCCGCACGGCAATTACCGGACCAGACGTCCCGGGACGGCATCGCCGATGACCGAGGCGATTCTTGATGTTTGATCAGACGATTTGTGCGGTCATCGGAACCTGCTTTCGGTTGGCTTGGACCAGATTGTTGACGGATGACGGGCAACCCTTCCGTAATCCGCTAAGGTAAGTGTTGCCGACCATCTGGAAGTTACCCCTTGCGGCTCGAATCTGGAAGCTCGACGCGAAAGAGCAGATTCTATTTCTTTTGTTCCTGCTGCCAGTTCACGATCAGAGTAAGGTTAGACGAATCCTGCACCGGCGCTTGGATCATAAGCAAGCGCTGGCCGTCTGGGCTGACCTCGAACTGAGTGGCTCCTACGGACTGTGTGGGAAAAAGGATTTTCGGCTTACCCAGTTCCACGCTGTCGCCGTGCGTAGTGACTTCCACCGAGGCAAGGCGCGAGTGGTCATCCCGGTAGAGAATTTCTTTGCCGTTGCGGTTCCATACTGCTCCCAAACCATCACCGACCAGGAACCTGCCCCCAGGTTTTGGGAACGCGACGACGTAGACTTGGCTGTGCCCGGACTCTGTCGATGTGAAAGACATCCATTTTGCATCGGGCGAGAACACGGGATAACGGGTGTTGTACTTTTCCTGCAGGAAAGCAAAGGGTTTGCGATCGCCAAACATGGGCATTACCCATACATCGAAGTGACCGTTGGAAATGGCTTCATACGCGATGTATTTTCCGTCCAGAGACCAATTGAAGGGATATTTGTCTAAGTCGTCGTGATAGAGCAATTCCTCCTGGCGAGCGCCATTGGCTGGCCTGGTGTAGAGGTCAATTTTCCCGTTACGCGCGGAGTCGAAGACGATGGTGTTCCCGTCAGGAGACCAGATGGGATCGTCATCTCTGGACTGCGAGAAACTAAATTGTGATTTGGTGCCGCGGACTAAGTCGTAAATGTAAATCTCCAGATGTCCACCGGCATCGGCCCGGGCCGCCGAGACCTTCTTTCCGTCGGGCGAGATGTGGGCGTCCTGGAAGGTCCCGCTGTCAATGGTGTCGCCTTTCTTTCCGCTGCGGTCATACCATGCGAGGTCGATGGTAGCCGACTGACCGCCGGCGAAGATCAGCTTGCCCTCACTCGAAAGTGAAAATGCCGCCGCTCCCCGAATTTCACCGCGGACCTGCTCGGCGATGGGCACAGAATTCCCGATCAATTTCAGTTTTTTCTCATCGAAGGTTTGGCTCATCAGATTCCCACCATGGACGAACACCAGATGTCCGCTGGCGTATTGGGCGCGGTAATCCGAATCCACCAGAATTGTGTCCTGTTGCGAATCGAGCGCGCCCAGATGAATACTTCCCCCTCCTCCCTGGTTGTCGGGTAGGTATTGAAAAAAGATATAGTGCCTTCCATCCGGTAGAAATGAGGGCCAGCGCGGGGATCCAATACTCGCGGCTGCCCGTTCCTGGCCGATCGCGCGGGATGGTGTTCCGCCGGCCGCAGGGATGCGAAACATGGCTGACAAGGTGTCAGGCGTGTACAAAATGGTGCCATCTGCTCCCCAAGAGCCACCGCGAGGCTGGGGAGTGTCGGCCAGGGTTTGCACCGCTCCCCCGCTAGCATCGATGATCCTCAGTTTCCCTTGCGCAAAGAATCCCAGGCTGCGGCTGTCCGGCGACCAGAAAGGGAAAGCCGCATCGTCGGTACCCGCCAACGGTTGGGCCGCGGTCGAATCCAGAGGGCGCACCCATAGTTGGGGTGCCCCTGCGGCGGCCGTCGCCACAAACGCCAGCTTGGTGCCGTCGGGTGAAAGGGCGATGCTCAGCGGATCAAAAGAGTGCTGCTCCGGCGGCAGAATGCTTACGCGCAATGGGTGAACGGGCGCGGGAGCGCGCAACACAAAACCAACGGCAAATGCGATGGCGACGGCGGCAGCCACGGCGGCTACAGTCCAGGCCAGTCTCTGTGACGTTCTCCGCCTCGCCGCCACGGGAGCCGGCACCCCAGCTTGCGAGCCGCCCTCCGCAATCCACTGCAATTGCAGTTTGACGTCGTGCGCGGTTTGCCAGCGGTCGTCGGGATCCTTCGCCATGCAGGTCCTGACGACGCGGTCGAGGGCGGGCGGAGACATGGGCTGCACCGCCGAAATGGGCTGCGGCTCAGAAGCCAGAATGGCGGCCACAATGCTGGCCTGGCTCTTGCCCGTAAAGGCGCGCCTGCCCGAGGCCATTTCGTACAACACTGCTCCCAAGGAGAAGATGTCGGAGCGCGCGTCGGCTTCCTTGCCTTCCAACTGCTCCGGCGACATGTATTGGAACGTCCCCAGCACCGTGCCATGCGCAGTCAACGGCTGACCCGAAGGCCCCGACAACGTCATCGTCAAACTGGACGCGGGAGGTTCGTGAGCGGGCGTGGCCTTGGCCAATCCGAAGTCCATCAGCTTGGCGCCGGACTTGGTCAGCATGATGTTGCCCGGCTTCAGGTCGCGATGGATCACGCCACTCTTATGGGCTTTCTCCAGGCCCTCGCAGATCTCGATCCCGTACTTCAGCACCTGTTCGGGCGACAGCGGACCTTTCATGAGTCGATCAGCCAGGGTCTCGCCCTCGAGATATTCCATGACCAGGAAATCCGTCCCATCCTGGTGGCCGACGTCGTGCAGCGTGCAGATGTTGGGATGGTTCAGCGACGAAATGGCGCGGGCTTCGCGATCAAAGCGCTGCTTTGCCTCGAGATTGGAAGAAAGATGTGGCGGCAGAATCTTGACCGCGACGGTGCGATCCAGACGCGTGTCGCGCGCGAGGTACACCTCGCCCATTCCGCCCGCACCCAGTGCTGACTGAATTTCGTAGGGACCGAGTTTCGTGCCAGAGGTTAGAGCCATGCGTGAGCGCAATTATAGTCTACGGGTCCGAGTTGCTAATTTTGGAGGCTTCAAGGCGGCTGTTCCTCTTGGCATCGCGCTTCCGAAGTCGCAATCGTTCGGCTGCAGGATGAGACTTCGCGTCTTGGTTATGCGCCTGACCAATCCTACAGTGGAAGATCTCGAACCTTGGTAACGTTTGGACCGGATGGACTTCCGCGAGGATTTGCCGACCTGATTCACCAATACGCAGTCCGAGATGCCGGGCATGGCGCCCTGGTCGGTCGCATCGGTTCTGACACTTATGCGCAGGCGTTCCTGGTGGACGCCAGCAAGGAATACGTTGTGCCTGTAGCCGGAAGGCTATTCCTGGGTATCAATCAGAGCATGAGCGAAGCTTCAACTGCGGAAGGCAGCTTCCACACGAAAATCGAAGTGCTGGACGAGGGTCTGAGTGGTGCCACCAATGCCGGAGGTCCCGTTGAAACCCGCGTGCCCGGCATCACTGCTGACTTGCTCAGCAAAATCCCTCGCCGCGTTTCCGACCCCGCCGGCAAACCCGGCGACATGGTAAACGTCCTGATTGTGGGAACGCAGGACCAGATGGTTCAGGTGTTCACTACGGCCGAGTGGGTGAAGGTCGACGCAAAAGTGGGGAATACGGCGCTGAATGCGGTGATGGACTCGCTGGAAAAGAGAGACTATCTGACGATGCCGATGAGCACACTGTTTCTTTTTGGCCGAGCGCAGGACTACGGATTCGCCCACGCCGAGCCAGTGAGAGTTGCTATGTCGCGGAATCACCTGTGAGTCTGGAAATCGCCTTACGAGGTCGACGGGCGGCCGTTGTGGTGCGTTGCGGCCACGCACGATATCGGATTCGAGCGCGATCAGCGCAACAACGGCTTTACGCACAAGATTGATCCAGCCATCGACGGTGAACGCGAGTATGTGAATGGAACACTTTCGGGAACTGGGCTTGTCGTCCAGCGGGATCATGTTACGCCAGCCGATCCGCTCACCACGGCCAAGACTGCGACTGGAGGCGAGTTTCATTCCGACGGACGCATTCTCGTCCTCGTGCTTAGGAACACGACGAGCAACTAGGGAGATTCCCGCGTTTCGGTCATTTTCAATTCAACCTTCAAAGCTGCGCTCATCTGAACATCGTACTTCGATTTCTATAAAGCGGCGGTTGTTGTCAACCGGGATCTACTCCGGCAAATCAACTATCGGGGAAATTTCAAAGCCGATGTCATTGTCTGAGACAGCGGCAAGAAACCTTTTCGGTCCCCTTTTCGATCGTTGACGTAACATCGCCTCGTCCAAACCAAATTCGAGCTGGATTAACCAGACACGATACTGAGAAGGCATTGCAAATCCTGCTAAAAGCCAGCCGGTGAGGAGAGCCATGGAATCAAATTTGTTTTCATTGCTAGCGTTAGCGCCGCACTCGGCTTCTGGGCCTGCAACCTTCTGGCGAAATATACGGACGTACGGGACGCCACGTATCTACCTTTGACTCGTTGCCGGTTCCGGTTTTACCGCGGCAAAATAAAGTTCGTCCGGGCCGCGATCAGCTCGGGCTTCCCGAATGATGCTCCGGCAGGGCGTGCAACCGCTGGAGCGTTTTGCCCAAGACGAGTGTGTTCGCGTTTGTCGTCCGCGTTCATCGCATAATGGAGAAACCGCCAACCTATTGATTCATGCTGGGTTTATTACGTGTTCCGGTTAGTGGAACCGTCATACGGTGCTTAAGTAGTAAACACAAATAATAGACAAGCTGCGTCCCCCATGTCATCTTTCCACGGGAACCATTTCAGGGCTGCCGCAGTTTGGCCTGCCCCGCAAGCGGTCAAGCGTAGGTGGCAGCTAATAGCAAGACCGTTGCTTTGTGCGTAGTCACAGCTAAATGTATCCGGGGACCAGACACTACAGCATCGCTCGGATAACCAATCAGCGCTGTTTTCGGAGACAAGAATGAGATTCGAGATAAAAAAGCTGGCGGTTTCTTTGCTTGTAGCCGTTCCTGTTATGGTTTTGCTGTTCTTTGCCGCAGTGAATCCACCCAGCGCGTCGGCGGTTCCGAGCTATGCGCGGCAGACGGGCTTGGCATGCAGTGGCTGCCACTACGCGCCTCCGGAACTCAACCCCGCCGGACGAAGGTTCAAGCTGCTCGGTTACGTCGATAAGGGAGATGACACCAAAGTCATAAAGACGGATGGAGGCAAAAAGCGTGCCGCGCTTGACCTTCTGTCGTCACTGCCCCTTTCCGTAATGCTTGAGACCTCATTTACCTCAACCAAGTCTCCAGTGCCGGGGACCCAGAATGGCAATTTTGAGTTTCCTCAAGACATTTCGCTCTTCCTTTCTGGTGCATGGACCAGCAACATCGGCAGCTTTCTTCAGGTGACTTACGACACCAAAGACGATCATTTCACCAGCGACAATACAGATGTCCGTTACGCGAATAAGAGGAAACTGGGCGGCAAGGAACTGGTTTACGGCTTGGACCTCAACAACAATCCAACTGTAGAGGACCTGTGGAACAGTACGCCGGCATGGGGTTACCCGTGGATGGCCAGCGATTTTGCACCTACTCCAACCGCTAACCCCATCATTAATGGTCTTTTGGCGCAGGATGTCGCAGGATTCGGTGGGTATGCGATGTGGAACGATCATCTGTATCTGGATGCGGCGGTTTATCGCTCGGAACACGTGGGCGGCCCTCAGCC
>PLHQ01000025.1 GCA_003138975.1 Acidobacteriaceae bacterium
GGTAGAGTTAGGAGAACTAGCTAGAAGGTGATCTTTGCCACGAACTGAACGCCTCTTGGTCCGCCCCCGCCCAGGAATGGGTTGCCGATGCCTACGTCGCCAGTCGCGGTCAGCGCCAGATTGCCGATGCCGCGTCCATTCGAATCGAGCCCGTTGGTCGCAGGGTCGGCGATGAAGTTGGGTAGCTCCGGATTGGCAAAGTTCGGGTGGTTCAGCAAATTGAAGAACTCCGCCCGAAGTTGAAGCACAACCCGCTCGGTGATAACCGTGTTCTTGAACACAGAGAAGTTCCACTCCTTGAAGCTCGGCGCGACAAGGACATTTCGACCCAAGTCCCCGAAATGACGGCTCCCAGCCAGGCAATTGCTGTCGCCAGATGACGAGATGGCAGTTGTGTTGCCGAACGTGCACGGAACCTGGAATGAAGTGAGGTTGATGAAATTGTATGGCGCGTTCCCGTACTGGATGGGACCTACGACATCAGGCCTGTCAAAGCCTTCACCGCTGCCAGAGTAATCACCTTCAAAGTTGTAGTTCAAAGTGAAGGGCTGACCGTCCTGAAGCGTAACGGCGCCGTCTACGCCCCAACCGTCTTTCAACTTCGCCAGGTTCCCGCCATGTTTGGGCAGTTCGTAGCCCAGATTCCAGCTAAAACGGCGGCGGATGTCGAAACTCGAGTTGCCGCGTTCCGCAGCGGTATTAAAACTGTTGTTCGGCTGTGAGGCGTTCGGGATGAAATCATCGCTGTCGCTGGCGTTGTCAATGGAGTGGGACCAGACGAAATTCGTTTGCGAGGTCAACCCGTGCCAACCGCTCACCCGCAGGCTGGCCTGCAGGGAATTGTAATTGGAGTTCGCCGTCGACTCCTCTTGATTGACATAGAAGAAATTGGGGAAAGCGGTGCGGGGCACGTTAAAGTCCACTCCGTCTGGACCGTCGAAGCCCCCGATGAAGCAGTTTGGAGCCGTCTGGCCCCAGGTCGCGCACTGACCCAGGTCAAAAGCTGTGATCTGCGCCTGTGTGGGCTGATTTAAATCGCGGAACCGAAAGAGCTTGGTTCCCCTCGATCCGACATATCCCAGTTGAACTACCGCCTTGCTGCCGACTTGCTGCTGCACGTTCAGATTAAAGTTCTGAATATAAGGTGTACGGATGTTTGGATCAGCACCGAAGAAGTCCCCCAGTGGGGAGGGGCTCGCAAAAACATCACCAGCACCCAAGTTGTTGCCCGACAAGCTGGCAAATGAAATCGCAGCTGGCCCTACCCCTGAATAAGCCGGCCCCGGACAGAAGGCGCAGTTATAGGGGATGTGTCCCAGGAAAATATCCTGGGAGAAGGCATCGTAGAATAAGCCCCATCCCGCCCGAACAACCGTCTGGCCCTTACCGGTGAAGTCGTAAGCGAGGCCCACGCGCGGCGCGAAATTGTTGTAGTCGGGGTTGTATAAGCCGCTGGGGCCCCCGGGGCTGCCGACTTGGGTCTCGGTACCGCCGTTGGCAGCAGACATCTGGTAGAACAGGTTATTCTTCTCGTGTACTACGCCGAAGTAATCCCATCGCATGCCGTAGTTGACCGTCAGCCGCGAAGTCCAGCGAAATTCGTCCTGAATGTATAGACTATGATTGTTCTCTGCGGTGTGGCGCAAAGTATTGCCAAGCGCAATTTTCCCGCTGCCGGGAACCCCTTGCAGGAAAGAAGTGAGGTCTCCGAAGCCTAACTCACCGCGGAAGGTGTTGTCCTGAATTAGTTCGATGGTAGATCGCCGGAACTCGTAACCAAATTTCACGTCGTGACGGCCGACCCTCCACGAATAATTGTCGATGAAATGCCAGTTCGAGTCCACACGCGAGCGCGGCACAGACTCTGTGGCTCCGATCGGCGAAAAGCCGTCCACAGTAATCTTGGGAAGACCGAAATCATAAGAACTGGTCACGCCCGTATCCAAGCCGATGGAGTTGGGGTTAAAGGTGCTGTCCTGGGGGAAGAAACCTTCGGCAAAACGGTTCCAGCCCAAACGAGCCTCGTTGACTTGGGATGCACTCACATTCTTAACATAGGATACGGAAACCAATTGGACGCGCGTGGGTGTCACCGTATTGAACCCCGGCAATAGACCACCGGCGAGCTGCGCGAAGGGGAAACTCTGCGTGCTATTTCCGAAGTAATAGCGGCCAGTCAGCAGGCCGGAGGCGAAATTGTGGTCAACCTTGCCAATCAGACTGTCCACGCTATTGCTGAAGGTCGTAGCGGTTGAAAGATCGGGGCCATTCGGACAGCCGGAGTCCTCGGTGCCGACCAGCGCGCCGCCGTAGGTTCCAGGAATATTCGGCGTCGGCCATGGATTACGGGCCAGCAGCGCGACCGCGACGGGGTTGACCGTGCCTCCGCCTGCTGTTATCGAGTCCATGTCAGCGGCGATCTGAGCCGGGTCAGGCACGCAACTAAGCCCTCCCTGTGCGCCGGTTTCGCGCTGCCCTTCGTAGTCCAGATAAAAGAAAGTATGGTCCTTAACGATGGGTCCGCCGAGCGATCCGCCAAACTGATTGTTGTGGAAGGGGTTCTTGCCGTTTGGAGCGAAGTTGAAGAAATTGCGTGCGCCCAACTTGTCCGTGCGCAAGTATTCCAGTGCCGAGCCGTGCAGTCTATTGTTGCCACTCTTCGTAACAATGTCGATCACAGCGCCGCTATTCCGTCCGTACTCCGCCTCATAGTTGGAAATCACTTTCAGTTCGGCCACGGCATCGAGCGGCAGAATGGTCGCCGGATCGCCGAATACCCCCGCTTCGTTGATGGCCGGATCGTTGCGGTAGCCGTCGTTCATATCGGTGCCGTCGAGCAGGAAGTTGTTCGACCGACCACGAGAGCCATTCATCGAAAAAGTTCCGTAAGAACCGGGAGAATCCGTTATCTGGTCTGGCGATCCAGCCACACCTGGATTCATGTAGATCAGTTTCTGGTAGTCGCGTCCATTGACCGGAAGCGACTCAATCGTGTCCGCGGTCAGGGTACCTCCAATCTCGGTGGACGTCGTTTCCACCTGGGGCAGAAGGTCGCCAGCGACTTCCACCTTGGTTGACACCTGGCCTGGCTTCATGACCGCATTGACACGACGCTCTCCGGAAACGTCCACCGTCACACCGGTGGTCTCGAAAGTCTGAAAGCCGCTCAGAGTGATTGTCACGCTATAGGTACCGATCGGTAACTCCGGCAAAGCGTAGCTGCCGTCCGCGCTGGTCTCGGTGGTGCGCTCCAATCCTGTGCCCACGTTCTTTACTGTTACCTTGGCGCCGGGGAGGACCGCACCTGAAGCGTCGGTTGCGGTGCCGAGAATCGTGCCACGGAAGGTCTGTGCCGAAAGGCTCACTGCAGCCATTAGCACAAACGCCAGGATGATGCGCGCTCTCATAGAGTCTCCTTGATGCTGATCGTTTAGGGGGTGACGTCGGTGCGGCAGGCCAAGTTTTCAAGCTTTTAAAGAGAGGCTTGCAATTCCTTGCATACGAACAAGATGCAGCACCCCGGCCGCACACGAAACATTATCGAAAGGCTATCCCAAGAGTCAACCATTGAGTTGCGATCCAGAGGATAGATTTTATGAATGAGGCACTTTAATGCAACCTCTGCCGGCAAGCGGCGGCCGACCTTACCCCTCGACTACAAATGAAGCATGCAAGGTGACCGTCAAGCGGAGGGCGTGGCGCAAGAACTCTAGCTTAGAAGTTAATGGTCACGCCGCCACGGACGGAGCGGGCGGACTGAACGAAATAGACGGTTTGGCCATCTTGGCCGATGACCGGCACGTAGCCTTGAGCCAGCAGGTTCCGCAAGTCAATCAGCGCTTCCATGTGCGCCGGGAGGAAGCCCATAGTTGGGATCGGCTGACGAACGAAGAGGTTCAGAAATGCGTCACTGTGTCCCGGCGATGCGTTGAACATATCCACGGGAGTCAACGCCGGACCATTGACCCAGCGGTAAGAGGCGATCCATTGCGTGTGAGTGCGGGGCACGGTGCCACTGAACTTGGCGGCCACGGCTTGCCGGCGCTCGGTGCTGATCCACTGCCGGGCATCCTGGATCTCGACATCCGGCTTGGCGAGGTCGAGAACGTCGCCGCAGGCATAATCCAGCGTGGCGCTAAGATCGGCATAAAGCTTGCGCTCGAGGACCACCCGCATGCCGTGCGCAGCCAGCGTATCGCCGGCGTAAGTGAAAGTACCGGAGTACATGTCAGGCAACAGGTACCCGCCAGCCGCGGTAACATTGCCGGTCCCGAGCAATGCCGTATTGTCCACGCGGTCAGTGAAGACTGCCACTTGCATGTTGTTCTTGCCGACGCGCCGGGAAACATTCAGTTCCTGATGGTGAGCGCTTTCAAGCTTCGTGGCAAAATTGGCCACGCTGATCCGAGGATCGGTTTCACTCAAATCCGCCGGCGCCGAATCGAATCCAGTCTCGGACTGGGTGTTCGGCAAGGACGTGGCATAGCCGTAACCGACAACTGTATTCGGGGAGACATGCAGGTCCACGGAGCCATAGGGCCGGAATGCGGTCACACGTCCGAGGAATTGAATCGTCTGCAATTCGCTGCCGAACTTTAACTCCAGCACATCGCCAATCGAGAAATCATCTGAGCCAGAAAGCGCCAGTGCCTGCAACGAAGCATTATGCAGATTAGGATCGGAGGGCGCGAAACGACGGACGGTAACGCCCATCGAGGGCCCGGAACCGTCGGGCAACTCATGCGAGTACATCGCGCGCAAAACGGCGGCGGGAAGGCCGTCTCCATAGCCGACATTCCCCTTTAGACCTACACGATCAACGGAAAAAATGGAGCGCTCGATGGAGAATCCCGTGCTCATGTCCGAGCCGCTGCCATAGCCGTCAGCCGCCGAACCTGCCAGGAACGAGAGGCTGCCTTTGAGATCCCGATTCTGTTTGTCGGCTGATGTTGGATCGTCGAATACCCGCAGTACGGGACGGTTCGCCACCGAACGCAGAGTCCACTTCCAGTCGTCATCATCGGAGGTGCCGCGCAGCTGACCTACCCGCATGGCATTCAGCAGAGTATTCAGAGTGATGTTTAGGTGGGTGCTGGTGCCGGGATGCAATCCCACTTTGTCGCGCCAGGCAGGCAAAAAGGAAGGCACCGAAACCTTAACCGTGTATAGGCCCGGCAGCAGATCCGTTGCGGAGTAAAATCCGGCGCCGTCAGTGAACACAGTAAGGGTACGCGCCGCGGTTCCGACAATCTCGACGACCGCGCCCATCTGGGGGATGCCTGAGGCATCGCGTACGTATCCAGAGATCGCCCCTGGCCGCTCTGCGGCCCACGCAGGAAGCGACAACGCGACGATCACCGCCCAAGTTCCGAGCTGGCGAACCTTCAATACCACCCCCGGGGAATCAAACAGGCCGTTACTCAACAGCAAACGTCGCTGAAGGATCAATAGTCTGTTTGGAGATGTTGTCGTTCACTTTGATTTCGATCCGATACACGCCTGGCTGCAGGTTCGCTGATGCAATCGACTTCTGAAGCGTCACTTGTTCGCCGACGTTACCCATCGTGTCGGTCGATTCCGTTTTCTGAACCACAGCCTTGTTGGTCGCAATGTTGATGATGTCAAACTCGAAAGTGGCCGAGGGCTTGTGCGTCTTCTCGTCCACGCCCAAGTTATACACCTGCATCCAAAAGTTTACTTTCTGGTCCTTATTTCGCTTAAAGAGGGCAGGCTTGCCATCGGCGGGCGCAACGCGCGGCCGAACCTTGGTGACGCCAATCACGAAATTGCCCGTACTCACATCCTTCGTAGGCACTGCTTCCATCTGATCGGCCACGATCAGCGAAGAAGTCGAGAGCTTGTCGTCCGAGTACTCGGGAACCACAATACCACGGCTCCACAGACCTTTGCGGTCGCCGTTCACATCTTTGACAGCAATCTCGATTTTATAACGTCCGGGACGCAGCGGAAGCGCCTTCCAATAGACCGAAGAGTTCTCCGCCGTGCGCGGGAGCAACTCCGCCGGAACGTCCACCTGGGCCGTATCTTCGAAGGTCTGCACGACGCGCCCGGTTAACGTGGTGACGCGACCGAAGATATTCACTGTGCCGCGCTGCACGCCATCTTTGTTGGCAAATGTAATATCGCGGTACTTCATCTGGATCGTGATCGGCACCAGCACCGTGTCTCCAGTTACTTTCACAAAATCGGAGCGCACGTCGAAAGGCATCAGGTTCGTTATCAGCTTGGTATTGACGATTTCTTCCAGATCCTTAAATTTGACGGGCGGAGGAGCTTGCAACTTCGCGAACTGTTCGAGGCGATCGAACTCTTTGGTCTGCAGGCTCGAACTCATCGGCCCAGCTCCTAGTTGCTCTAGCCCACCGCTACTGAAGCGGTCCGCCTTGCTGGACATGCCCATCTGCTCATAGAGCGTCAGTCCGGCGTTGGGCGTGTATTTCAGGGCATCTTTCTCCGACCGATCCAAAGTCATGTGATAGTCGCCGCACATGCAAGTGTCGACGAACTCAATGATTACTTCCTGACCGATACCTTCAAGATAACGATACCGCCAGTCTTCAAAGGGGAACGTGGAAGTTTCGCCGCCGCCTTCTTCCATGGGGCGCTGGTAGGAGCCGCCGGAGGGGTGCGAATCGACTTCGTCCGCCGGACCGTACATGATGTAGATGCGACCGCGATCGGTCTTCCAGCCAGGAATGCCGGCGGGGAAATGCTCGTTGGCATAGGCAATACGCCGGTAATGTTCTTCCTTGTATTCGTTCTCTTCCGTGTCCGGAGTGGGATCGCGGCGCTGCCAGAAAGCTTCGATAAAGTTATCGCGCTCTTCATCGTTGGAAAGTTGTTTGAAGGCGGCTCGTTCCTGGTCGGTAATGATCCAGACCACGTCCTCGTTTAGCCATTTCTTATAGGTCTTGCTAAGCTCGATGTTCAGAGATCTCTTCTGCTGCTTCTTCTGCTTTTCCGTGGGCGTGCGCTTGAGGGGATCAACTTGGTCTGTGGGTAGCGTCTGAGAGCCGGTCACCGTCGCACTGGATGTCGCGCTCGACGGGGGCTGGCTGGAAGGATCCGGCTTGTCACTTTGCGCTGTGGCCGGACCGGCAAAACCAGAGGCGACCGCCAGGACAACCAGAGACGAGAGGTAGCGTGAACCAACCCGAACCATGAGAAGGACTCCTGCAACGGTACAGCTTTCGCCTGTTTATTTTAGGCTCCGAGTCCAGCGAATGCAAGGCTAAGTCACACTAGACCGTCCTAGCCAACCCTTTCATTGGAAGCTGTGTTGGCGATTCTGAGTTGCCCGCTCGACTGAAAAAGTACCCGGAGCGGGCGAACATCCAGATCAGGGCGGCGAAAGCGGCGGTGAGCAAGCTATAATTTCAGGTTCCGGGTCAGATACCTTCGGCTGTTTGCATTCCTATATTGGGTCGGTAAGGCATCTCTGGAACTTTCCTGTAACCGGGAACGTATCAGAGAACGTGTCCGTCAGACCGGTGAAATCCGGCTGGCCAGAATCGACCTGAAGGCCGAGGGGTTAAGAAACGGCCAAGACCCGGGACCGTGACGGAGACAATGAAGCCCTGGAAACAAATAGCGATCGGCGCCGGCGTGGTGGTGATGTTGGCCATCACTGTCGGGGTCACGGTGCATCAGAGCGGCAAGAACGTGGTCACGGTGCAGACCGGGAAGGTCCAGCGCCAGGACTTGTCGTCGGTGGTAAGCGGTTCGGGCGAGATTAAGCCGAAGACGTACGTCAACATCGGCGCGAATGCCTACGGAAAGATCACCCACCTGTACGTTAAGGAAGGCGATCACGTAAAGAAGGGGCAATTGCTGGCGCAACTGGAAAACGTGCAGTCCACGGCCGACGTGAGCGCCAACCAGGCCTCGGTGCAGGCTGCGGAAACGGACGCGATCGCCGCCGACGCGGCGCTCAAAACGTCCGACGCCGATCTGCTGCGCGCCCAAGCCGACTACGGGCGCAACAAGCTGGACTGGGATCGCGCGCAAAATCTTTTTAAGGAAGGTCTGATCGCGAAGTCCGATTTTGACAGCCGCCAGAACGCGTGGGCCACAGCGGACGCCGCGCTTGTACAAGCCAAGGCGCGTGTCGCCCAGGCAAAGGCTCAGAAGGACTCTGCGGACCGGCATGTCGCGCAGGCGCGGGCTAATCTTACCCGCGTGGCTGATGTGCTGCAGAAAACTAGCTATGCGGCTCCCTACGACGGAGTTGTCACGAACTTGCCGGTTCGGGAAGGCGAGTCGGTGGTCATCGGCATTCAGAGTGCGCTCGGCAGCACGTTGCTTACGCTGGCCGACATGTCCGTGATCACCGCCGAAGTGAAAGTCGATGAGACCGACATAGTCAACGTGCATTTGGGTCAGCCTGCCGAAGTTACCATCGACGCGATTCCCAAGAAAGTTTTCCACGGCACGGTTTCCGAGATTGGAGACAACGCTATCGTCCGCTCTACTGGCGTCGCCACTTCCCAACAGACCACCGCCAGCGAAGAAGCGAAAGACTTCAAAGTGGTTGTAACCGTGACCGATCCTCCGGCAGATCTGCGCCCTGGACTCTCGACCACCGCTAAGATCACAACGGCGGCCCGGAGCGGCGTGCTTTCCATTCCGATTCAAGCCCTCTCCGTTCGCAGCAAGGCCCAGTTGGAACAAGAGAAGTCAACGCCGGGCTCGGTGCATGCGGCGGCACCTGCGCCGAAGGAAACAGCATCCAAGAACAAGGATCAGCAGCAGGACGTGCAGGGCGTCTTCGTCATTCGCAATAAGAAAGCGGAATTCGTACCTGTCACTACCGGCATTACTGGTACCAGCGACATCGAAGTGGTAAATGGTTTGAGCGATGGGGACGAAGTAATTACCGGCAGTTACAAGGTTTTGCGTACGCTGCGTTCTGGAAGTCGCGTCAAGATCGACAACTCGGTTCCGAAGAAGGAAGAAGAATCGTCATGACGTTCGCCGGCTTCATCCGTCTAACGGAGAAGCCGGTGCCGCAGAAGAGGTCTCGAATCGCAGTCTTGAGCGACAAGTTTCACGGTGTCAACAGCAGACGGAGCCCACGGAATCGAATTCAAACACGGAGAACTCAGTGGCACCGGAGCAGGAGAAAAATATGGCTACCGCCGAAGTAATCAGCATGCCGCCCGCCGTCACCGCGCCGCCGCAGTCCCGCATGATCGCGGCCGAGGATCTTTGGAAGACCTACGATATGGGCTCGGAGCAGCAGGTTCACGCCCTGCGCGGCGTCAACTTGCGCATCGAGCGGGGTGAATACGTGGCCATCATGGGACCCTCTGGTTCCGGCAAGTCAACGCTGATGAACCTGATCGGCTGCCTGGATACGCCGACCAAAGGCGAGTACTGGCTTAACGGCCAATTGGTAAGCGAACTGGACGACGACGAACTGGCCCGCATCCGCAACAAAGAGATCGGCTTCGTATTTCAGACCTTCAACTTGCTGGCCCGTGCCACCGCTCTGCACAACGTTGAGCTGCCGTTGATTTATGCGGGCGTGCCCACCGAGCAACGCATCGAACGCGCCAAAGCTGCATTAATAGCGGTAGGAATGGGCTCGCGCATGACCCACAAGCCAAATGAGCTTTCCGGCGGACAGCGCCAGCGCGTCGCCGTCGCTCGCGCCCTGGTCAATAAGCCTTCCATCATTCTGGCGGATGAACCTACGGGCAATCTGGATTCGCAAACCGGAAGCGAAATCATGGCTTTGTTCGATAGCCTGCACAGGGAAGGAAATACGATTGTGCTGGTCACCCATGAGCATGACATCGCCGAATACGCTCACCGTGTGGTCCACATCAAGGACGGCGTGGTCGAGCGCGACGAAAGAAAGAAATAAATTTCGGTTCACTCGGCATGCTCTGGCGAAAGGCTGGCATTCTGGCTTTCCCGTCTATCCGAATAGCACTCAGAAACTAACCCCAGTTGGTGGCAGATTTTAATGTGACCATGCCCAACAAGAAGAGCCTCCGGTAAGAGGCCCTGGTAATCATCGAATCAAGAATCAAATGGTTTGACTATGTGAACTGGCTAGGAACGTTACCGCGCCACGGCAGTATCCGCTGACCGGGAGGGACCCGCCAGAAAGAAGTTGTGATCGTAAAGATTGCGGTACATGTGGCCGGCAATCTCAGCTGCCCTGGGACCAAAGGTGGGGCGACCGCCTTGCAGGAAAACCACCACCACAATGCGTCCGCTGCTGGTATTCGCATAGGAGGCGAACCAGCCAAAGCGCGTGCCGGCGTGCGAGCAGGTCCCGGTCTTACCCAAAATCTCTTCCTCGTTGAAGTTGAGTCCTAAGCGGCGGGCCGTGCCATATTGCACCGCTCCGGCCATACCCACCGAAATTTCCGGAATCACCGGCGCGATATCCAATTGACGCTTGATGCGCGGCTGGAAATTCGTAATCTCTTCCGGCGTTGTGGGATGCTGCAAATAATAAAGCGTGCCCCCGTTCGCGATGGCGGAAACCATGGCTCCCAGTTGCAGCGGGGTCATGGAAATGCCCTCGCCAAACGAACACATTTTGGCCACGCCGCCCAATTTTTCCGGTATCACTTCATCGGGATACGTGCCTAACTTCTCATCCGGAATGTCATATCCGGCCAATTCGCCCAAGCCGAATTCGTGGGCGTAGTAAGCAACCTTTTCGAATCCCAGCTTACGCCCCACCGCCTCGAAATAGGCGTTATTGGAGTGCGCCAGAGCTTCTGTAAGGTTCATCCGGCTCCGGCCCCCAAGTGGAACTTCAGTTTCTTTCGAGATAAGTCCTTCGCTCAACGCTGCCAGAGCCACGGAAAGTTTGATGGTCGAGCAGGGTTGCGCACCGCTCGACAGCGCCAGTTTCTGATTCACCATCGCCAGCACGCGGCCGCTGGTCGGCTCAATCGCGACCACCGTGCCATTCATGTTGCCTAATGCGTCGATCGCTGCCTGGCGCACGATGGGATCTTCGCCGTCTGTTACGTCCCCGCCGGTAATTCCCTCGGCGAACGAACTCATGAAAAACCGCTCGTGATAAGTGTGCCGACGCGTGCTCGCCGAGGTGCGCGTCAAGGTCGCAGTACGGCTGCTCACACTACGGCTGCGCGCCAAATGCCGCATGCGACGCCTGGTCCGCTGGGTCTCGCTCACTTTCTGAGTTGATTTGGGCTTGCTGGCATTCAGCGCGTGCGGGTTCACGTGCGCCGCCCACATGACCGGCGCCAGAACCAGACCACTCACGACCACCACCAGACGAAAATAGCGCGCTCCCGACTTAGACATCTTTTATTCGTTCCTCTGATTCCCGGATTCCCTGTTGATTTCGATGCACGAAGCCTGCCAGCTACCGTCGTCGCCTGGTAACTTGTCCCAACTCCGCGATACTACGAGAGTTAGCGTGTTTCAGCAATAACAAAGTTTTTCTAGACGTGAACACAAGTTTCGATCTAACCCGCTATGAAACAAGTACTTAAACGGGAATTACTTGAGTACTGCAGCCTCGGTAACGCGTTACCTCATTACTGAAAAGGTGCTGCCCTGTGGGTAAAACTTTTCCCTTCGCTTTGTGCCATTTCCGTTGAATTCGTTCCGCGCGAGCGCCTTCGCTACATGACTTCGCCACGCTTGCGCAGAAATGCCGGAACGTCCAAGTCCTCCTGCTCGAAATTCGCCACCATCGCGCTCCGCATGCTGTCGAGCGAGATCACTTCGGCGGCGGAATGCGTCGCCGGAGACGCCTCCACCATCCGGTGCTCTTCTATCATGCGTTCGGGCATGGGCTCGGAAAAAGCCGGCGGCGTGGGTTGCGACGGACTCAGGGGATCAGGAAAATCCATGGCGTCGTCATGTGATGCCGCAAAGGAGTGATGCATCTCGGCCGTCCGTTGCGAACGAGGAACCTCGCGGAATCCTGTCGCGATCACGGTAATCTTCACCGCATCCTTCATCTTCTCGTCCAGCACCGCGCCAAAGATGATATTCGCATCCTCATGCGCCGCGCTCTGGATGATGGTGCACGCCTGCTGCACCTCGGCCAGCTTGAGCGACGCCGATCCGGTGATATTGATCAGAATGCCACGCGCTCCGTCGATCGCACCCGCCTCCAACAAAGGCGATGCGATGGCGCGCTGCGCCGCTTCGATGGTACGCTTCGTCCCGCTCGCCGTCGCCGTCCCCATCACCGCATAACCCATGCGCGCCATGATGGTCTTCACATCGGCGAAGTCGCGGTTGATGATGCCGGGAATCGTGATGATGTCGGAAATCCCCTGCACGCCTTGCCGCAGAATGTCGTCGGCAACTCGGAACGATTCGAAAAAGCCCGCATCCTCCGCCACCGCCAGCAGTTTTTCATTGGGAATCACGATGGTCGTGTCGACGGATTCCATCAGCTCGGCGATGCCGCGGTCGGCCTGCGTCATTCGCCGCCGCCCTTCAAACGAAAACGGCTTGGTGACCACAGCGACCGTAAGCGCGCCCATTTCACTAGCCAGTGACGCAATGATCGGAGCCGCGCCCGTGCCCGTGCCCCCGCCCAGGCCGGTGGTCACAAATACCATGTCGGCTCCCTCGAGCGCCTCAATAATTTTGTCCGAGTCCTCCAGCGCCGCCTTGCGCCCCACTTCCGGATTAGCCCCCGCGCCCAGTCCGTTGGTGAGCTTTACGCCCAACTGCAGCTTCACCGGAGCGCGCGACATCCGCAGCGCCTGCAAGTCGGTGTTGGCGACGATGAACTCGATGCCCTCCACTCCGGCATCAATCATGCGGTTCACCGCGTTGCCGCCGCCACCACCCACGCCAATGACCTTGATCTTGGCATCGTTGAGAGGTTCTTCGTTGAAGCTGATGCGAATGCTCGAATCTTTGCTCATGTTTTCCACCTTCAATTTGAAATGTCCGTTCTCGTACTTGAAAATTCAAACACCTGAAACCGCGCCGCACTGGCTTCATCCCACCAATAACGCCTTCAGCCGCGACCCCCATCGGTCGCCCTGAAACCCGCGCGCCACCCGCGCCCGTTGTCCGTAGTTCACCATGCCGAGCAACGATGCATACTCGGGCTCCGCCAGCGTGATGGGCATTTTCGCCAGAGGCGTAGGCCAGGAGAGCCGCACCGGACGCCGTAGCACAGACTCGGCCACGTCAAACATTCCCGGCAATCGCGATCCTCCGCCGCTCAGCACGATGCCCGCCAGACACGCGTCGAACATGCCGCACTGACGCAGAGTATCGCGCATCATTTCAAACAATTCGCGAGCCCGGGGTTCGAGAATTTCCGCCACCAGTCGCTGCGGCAGCAGACGCGAAGGCCGATCACCCACCGAAGGCACCTCGACCTCGTTCCCTTCCGGAATTAACGTGACGATCGCATTGCCGTACACCTTCTTGATCTTTTCCGCCTCCGCCAGTGGCGTACACATGCCCAGCGACAAGTCGCTGGTGAAGTGGTCGCCACCCACTGGAATCACCCCCGTATAAGCCACCGCTCCCTGCAGGAAAACGACCAGCTCCGTCGATCCCGCGCCGATATCTGCCAGACACACGCCCAACTCTCGCTCGTCGGCGCGCAACACGGAATCGGCCGCCGCCAGTGGCTCGAACACGGTGTCGTCCACGTGAACGCCCGCGCGATTCACCGCCGTGATCACGTTCTGCACCGCGCTGGTCGCCGCCGTCACCAGATGAACTCGCACTTCCAGTCGGGCCGCCATCATGCCCAGCGGATCGTGCACGCCCGCCTGGTCGTCCAGAATGAATTCTTGCGGCAGAAGGTGCAGCACTTCGCGATCCGCCGGAAGTGGAATCGCCCGTGCCCGCTCCACCGCCTGCTTGATCTCGTCGCGGCCAATCTCCCGCGGACGCGTGCCCAAACTGATGCCTCCATGGCTATTGACGCCGCGCACGTGAGCTCCGCCGATGCCCACAATGGCGTGCTCCACCGCCGCACCCGCCACGTCTTCGGCCGCTTCCACCGCTTTTTGAATCGCCGCGACCGCCTTGTCCAGTTCCACGATCACGCCCTTGCGCGAACCGCGCGACTCCGCCACTCCGTGTCCGCGATAGCGCAGGCCGCTGTCGGTGACCTCCACCATGAGCGCGCACGTCTTCGCGCTTCCTACATCAATCGCCGTCAAAGCATTTCCCTGCTGCTTCGCCATCTCTTAATTAGTCCCCAATGAAATTCTCCGCACCGCTATGAACTTGAATTCTCAATTGCTCGGCTCCTGACTGGCCGGAATCTTGGCAATCGCCGGACTCGGTTTCTGACCGCCGCTGCTGCGACTCGGCACCTTCGCGGTCGATGTCGAACTTCGGAACGGTGACTTTTTCCCTGCCGCCGCTCGCCGGGCTGCCGTGGTATGGGAGGCCGGCTTCTTCGTAGCCTTGAACGTCGTCTTCCCAGTTGGTGCGGCTTTTTTTGCGACGGCACCTGAATCAGCTGGCCTGGCACCAGTCTTATTTGCTTTCGTTTTCGCGGCGGCTTTCTTCGTTCCGCTCACCGACGCCTTGGGATCGAGCTTCCTCTGGGTCAACTCAAATGCCGGCTTCGGCACCGCGCGGTCGTTCGGACTCATGCGCGTGAGCAAAGACACGGGCTTCACTCCGGCCGCAGCCGCCGCTTTCGCCATGCTGGGATTCAACGGCGCCTGCTTCGCCGTTCGCTCCATGTCTGGATTCACGATGATCTGGTTGTCATAGCGCAGATCCACCGATTCCAACTTTTGGAACTGCTGCCGCCAACCCTGTGCATGGCTTATGTAAATTTTGTAGCGCCGGAGATAATCGGACGACCCCAAGTGCACCAGAACATCGCCCGCCGGATCATTGACCCGCACTTTCACATCTTCCAGATCAGAGAGATCCACTTCACTCAGATCCTGCGAATACCGCGCTCCCCCCGAATCCAGTTCGCGCACCATCTCCCGGTAGGTCTTCATGCGCGGCGCACGCGTCGAAAGCGGCTCGCCAGGATTCATCCCGAGAATGACTGGGAAGGAATACTTGTGTTTAGGCGACAGCTCCATCAGCGTGCCACCGCCGTCGATCAATGACATGCGCGGCCCCACCCGGGCGAATGCCACAGGCGTGCGCTCGTGAATTTCCACCTTCAGGCGGTTGGGCACAAACCGCATCACACTGGCCGATTCTACCCATGGAATCTGCTCCAGTTGCGCCTTCTGCTGCGCCAGCGGAATAAAAAAAATATTGCGTCCGATATCGGCGCCCATCACTTCCATGATCTGAGGCATGGTCACGTTCTGCATGCCCGTGACTTCAATGTTGTCGCTCGATTCCACACGGAAACGCCACGAGCGCTCGCCATAGTGATACAGAGCCGCCGCGGCGAGCCCCGCTACGCACATCATGCCCGCGGCTACTACGGCCCAAAGCAAGCGGTTTGCTGTTTTTTTCGGAAGGGAACTTCGGCGGGCGGAGACTCGCTTTTGCCCGCGCAGGAACGGCGATTCCTCGTCCACATCCAGGTCGACGAGACGCGCGTCATCCATCTCCTCGCGCGCGGCTCCGGCGCTGGGTGGGTACAACTCCTCCTGCAAGATGGTGGGGCCTGATTTCCACGCCATCAGTTCAGGTCAGTTGTCGCTGTGGAATCGCTGAGCCTTCAAACTATAACTTTATTTCGCGAATTGAGACAGACAAAATATCAAACTTTTGCACAGGCAGGAATCGCATTGGGCATCATTGGAAAAACTCTGAAAGCGGAACTAGCTCATGTGGAGACAGCCGCCTTCGGCTGTCCGGCCAGGGCGAGACCCGGCCGCTTATCCTCAGACTCGTCTACAAAACAAGAGCGGACGCCGTTGCTGAGCGCGGACGCCCTTCCAGGAGGAACAATCTTATTCGTTGTCCAGACTCATCGTCTCGACGTGCACACTCGGAACCGAAATCTGCACGTGCGGGATGCTCACGCGCACTCGCGGACAAACGACCGGATTGAACGCAGCCGGCGCGATACGCATGCGCGCAACTTGCGTCTCAATCCGCGCCCGATCAGCTTCCAGCCGGGCCAATCGAGCTTCTTCCCGGGCAGACATCTCCTCAAATGGAGCAAATCCCGTTGGCTTGCGGGTAATCTTAGTCTGAAATCGTGCCACGGTGGTCGCTAAACGGCAGGACGCAGTTTCGTCTCGCGCAGCTACCATGCTGCTTTTCGCGAAGAACCAGTCAGCGTGGCCCGAAGCCAACGCGATCACTGCCTCTGACCGGTCGCTAATCCGGGCCATCACCTGACCCACAGCTCGGTGTGCCCAAGCCGCGCCGCCATCCTGATAAATGCCGTTCAATCCCAGCGCCAGCACCCCAGTCGCCAGCCATCCCCACCCGTGCGTCGTTTTCATCGCCATCTCTCCATCTGGCAGATTGGACGAACCGCGCCTCGATCCGTTAGCAATGGAAGATACTTAGTCAGTCGTGAATTAGTTCCCCCACGTTCTTAGCCTCTTTCAACCTCTCCAGAATCATCGGTCCCAACTGCGAAACGCTGCCCGCTCCCAGCGTGAGGATCATGTCCCCCTCCGTCGCCCTGGCAGCCACCGAACTCACTGTGTCCGCGAATGAACTCACATACTCCGCGTTCCGTCCGCCCTTCTCGCGGATGGCCTGCGCCAACGCTTCCCCGCTGATTCCCTCGATCGGCCTCTCACTCGCCGCATAAATGTCGAGCACCAACAGCGAATCCGCATCGCTAAACGCCGTGGTGAAGTCCTCGATGAGATCGCGCGTGCGAGTGTACCGGTGCGGCTGAAAAACAACGTGTACTTTGCGATAGCCGCACTGTCGCGCTGCCGCGAGCGTCGCTTTGATCTCCGTAGGATGATGTCCGTAATCGTCTATCACGCTCACGCCCGCCACCCGACCGCGCAACTGGAAGCGCCGGTCCACTCCACGGAACTGATCGAGCGCAACGCGGATCGCATCGACCGGAACATCAAGCCCCACTCCCACCGCAATCGCCGCCGTCGCATTCAGAACGTTGTGGACTCCCGGCACATGCAGCGTGAACTCGCCCAGGTCCTTCTTGCGATAACTCACATGAAAGCAGCTCAACGGCCCGCCTGCACCGCCGTTCGCCGGCGCGCAGCCGGCACCCAGCCTGATCCAGAAATCCGATCTACGCTTGGTTCCGTACGTCACCGTCCGCCGCTGGACGTCCGGCAGCAATCCCCGTAGCAGCGGATCGTCATTGCACGCTACGACCATCCCATAAAAAGGCACGCGATCCATGAACTCCAGAAAAGTTTTCTTCACGTCGCGCATGTTGCGGTAGCAATCCATGTGCTCGCGGTCAATGTTGGTCACCACCGAAAGAATCGGCGAGAGCTTCAGAAACGACCGGTCGCTTTCATCCGCTTCGGCCACCAGATACTGCGACTTCCCCAGCCGCGCATTCGATCCCATCGCATCCACGCGTCCGCCCACCACCACCGTGGGATCGAGCCCGCCTCCAGCCAGGACCGCCGCCACCATCGAAGTCGTAGTCGTCTTGCCGTGCATGCCGGCGATGGCGATGCCATACTTCAACCGCATCAACTCCGCCAGCATCTCTGCCCGCTGAATTACCGGCACGTGCAGTTTGTGCGCTTCGACAACCTCAGGATTCTCTGCCGCAATCGCCGAACTCGTCACCACCACTTCCGCTCCCGCAATGTTCTCCGTACGATGTCCCTCAAACACCACGGCGCCTAGTCCAGCCAGCCGCTGCGTGAGAGCCGAATGCTTCAGATCCGATCCCGAAACCTTGTAGCCGAGATTCAGCAACACCTCGGCAATCCCGCTCATGCCGATCCCACCAATGCCCACGAAATGAATCTGCTGAATCTTGGCAAACATAAAATCAAGTTCTTAGCCGCGGATCTGCATCTACCGATTCACACGACGAACCACTCACTCCCACTGCGCATTATGCCGTTCCAGCCACCAGCAAGCCGGCTTCCCCTGCTGTGGGAAGATCGACCGGCTGCAGGCTCCTGAAAAGTTCCCACCAAGTCATACTCAGTCTTGTTGCCCTTCAGCGATGTAGCCAGAAACTGATGGACTTCTACCGTGCCAAACGCCCTACCTCGCGCCACGCGAAACCGCAGTACCAGCCAGTCGCCCACATACAGCATCCCGAACAGGACAAGCGCCACGATCACAACTGCGCCCAATCGCCGTCCCCAAAATCCGTTCATATGAGCCCAACGCTTCCCACTTCTGTCATCCTGAGCGGAGTAAGTGCTTCGCGAATGCGAAGCATTTATGCAGTCGAAGGATCCCGGTCACTCCGACCTCTCCGCAGACTCATCAAGAAACTCCTCCGGGATTCTCTACGAACCCTCGCGGTCCATCCCCGCTACTCGCGCAGCCATCGCCGCTATATCCCGCGCAGCATCGGGATGCGCCAACCCCCGCGCGGCCTCACTCATCTGCTCCAACCGCCGCGGGTCACCGAGCAACGCCGCAATCGTCTCCGCCAGCCAGACTCCCTCCAGCTTCGACTCTTCCACCACCACCGCCGCTCCCGACCGCGCCAGTGCTTCCGCATTCACCCGCTGATGATCATCCGCCGCCCGCGGAAACGGTACAAAGATCGCAGGCTTCCCCGCCGCTGTGATTTCCGCCACAGTGCTCGCGCCCGATCTGCAGACCGCCAGATCCGCCCGCGCAAACGCCGCCGGCATGTCTTCGATAAACTTGAAGACTTCCGCCGATTCACCTATCCCACGATACGCCGCCAGCGCGTCATTATAGTCACGCTCGCCCGTCTGATGAATGATGTGAATCCCTGGTGCCTGCCGCCGCAACTCCGGCAAGCACCGGATCATCGCCTCATTGATGGCGTGCGCCCCCTGGCTTCCGCCGAACACCAACAGAGTCGGCGTCCCGCCGCACTTCGCTCGAATCTCAAAAAACGCCTGCCGCACCGGCACGCCCGTCACTTCCGCGTGCCGAAAATATTTCGCCGTTTCTTCAAAGTGCACTGCAGCTCCGGACACAAACCGCGCCACCATTCGGTTCGCAAATCCGGGTACGACATTCGGCTCAAACGCCAGCGTCGGAATATGCTTCACCACCGCCGCCAGCATCGCCGGACCCGACGCATATCCTCCCACCCCAATCACCACGTCGGGCGCAAACTCATTCAGCATGCGGGCCGCGCTCCACACCGCGCGCGGCAAATCGAAAGCCGTCTTCGCCCGCGTCATCAGGCTCACATTCTTCAGCGCCCCCACCCGCACCAGTTGCAGCGGATATCCCGCCACCGGCACCAAACGATTCTCAATCCCGCGCGCCGTCCCGATGAACAGCACCTCGGCCCCATAACTTTTCTTGAGTTCGTTGGCGATGGCCAGCGCGGGGATTACATGACCGCCCGTACCGCCGCCCGCCAGAATGGCCCGCATGAGGTGACTATAAACGACGCGAAGATAAACCGCGGCAAATCAATGCTTCGCTGCAAGCCTCTCGGGCAACGGATTATCAGAGCGCTCCGAATCCCATAAAATTGAAACCACCCACCAACGCTTTCCGTCATTCAGTAACTGGATAGTGTTGATGCCGCGTTCAAAAGGCTTCTCGCCTGGGCTATGCCGCGATTCGTAGCTGCTGAACACTTGTGCCACGTTCCCGTATGTGTCGGGCTGGTTCACAATGGCCTTTTCATAGAACGGTTCTTTGGCGAATGCTTGTCCCGCATCGCGGACAAACTCGTCCACGCTCCAGGAGAAAACAACCGTGGCGCCATCGGGAGCCTTCGCCGCCTGCGTGAAACGGGCCTGCGGAAGAAACAGTGAACGGAAGCGGCTCCAGTCGCGATCGCCGGCAGGGCCTGAGATTACGTCGTAGATAGCGCGTAGGATGGCATCCATTGACTTGACATCGTCCGGCTTCGGCACCGGAACTTGGGCCGCAAGGTCAGCCGCGGAGAACATTGGCGCCTGCGGCGACGTTTCAACAGCTTGAGACGTAGATGTCTTCTGAGCTGCAGCCATCGTTCCTAGAACGCAGCAAAGCGCCAGCACAAGAAATAGACGTTTCAACCGCCCTCCCTTATTTCTCAATCGGTCTGAGATCCGCGCAATCCGCGCCGGCTTTCCTTACTCCGCCTGCTTCGTAATATTCAGCAGCACGCCCACGCAAGCCAGCGTCACAAACAGTGACGACCCTCCGTACGACACCAGCGGCAGCGGAATCCCCTTGGTAGGCATCATGCCCAGCACCACGCTGATGTTGATGAACGCTTGCAGCACCACCATGCTGGTAATCCCCACCGCCAGGTATCTCCCGAAGACGTCTTCCGTGCGCCACGAAGCCCGCATGCCGCGCCACAGAAAGATGGCAAACAGCGTCACGACAAACAGCGCTCCCACCAGACCTAACTCTTCGGCCGTCACGGCAAAAATAAAATCAGTGTGGGGCTCGGGCAGATAAAAAAGCTTCTGCTTGCCTTCCATCAAGCCCGTGCCAGTCACCCCGCCGGTACCCACCGCGATCAACGATTGAATCAAGTGAAACCCAGCCTTCTGTCGCTCTGCGTACGGATTCATAAAAGCCAAAATGCGATCGCGCCGGAAGCTCACATGGAAGATCAGAAAATAAAGCGGCACAAGCGATGCCCCGAACGCGTACCCGAAATACCGCAGCCGCATCCCCGCCACATACAGGATGCAAGCCGCGATCCCGGCACACGCGATCGCGGTACCGAGGTCCGGCTGCAATACGATCAGCCCCAGCAGGACCAATACGGGCACCGCCGCGGGCACGAGCGTGTTGCGCCAGTCATCCATTGTTTTCGCCCGGCCCTCCAGAAAATACGCAAGAAACAGAATCAGCACCGGCTTGGCCAGTTCCGAAGGTTGGAATGAAAAACCTCCGGCGTGAATCCAGCGATGCGTATTGTGTGAGCGGTCCAGAAAGAACACGGAGATCAGCAGCAGCGTGGTCAGCCCCATCACCGAGAACACCAGCGCAGGATGCTTGTAGCGCCGGTAATCCACCCGCATCGCCACCACCATCGCCACCAGGCCCGCCGTCGCCCAGATCAACTGCTTCGACAAAAATGCATACGGAGACCCAAACCGCTCCCGCGCCATCACCGCCGACGCCGAAAACACCATCACCAGCCCCACAAACACCAAGAGCATGGTCACAGTGAACAGCCCGCGATCCACACTCACCCGCTTTGCCATGGGAAGTTCATTTCACCACGGAGGCACGGAGACACGGAGGAGGAATTGTCGATTGTCGAGTTTTGAATGTTGATTGTTTTGATTCCTGGGCGGAACGATCTTCCCTGTCTTTTCTGTGCCTCTGTGTCGGAGCCTGCCCTGAGCGATGCCGAAGGGTGGTGAAAACGCACATCAGGCGAACGAGCTCACAATCTCTTTGAACACCTTTCCCCGGTGCTCATAGCTCTTGAACTGATCGAAACTCGCACAGGCCGGAGCCAGCAACACCACGTCCCCCGGCTGCGCCACCGCGTTCGCTTTGCGAAGAGCATTCTCTAGCGTCTCCGCATGTACAACTTCTACATTCTTAATCTGCGACTCGATCTTCGCCGCCGCCGCCCCAATCGTGTACACGCGTTTCACCCGCTGCCGCAGCAACTCGTTAAGTACCGTATAGTCGCTGCCCTTGTCCTTGCCGCCAAGAATGAGGTGGATGTTCGCTGGAAACGACTCCAGCGCCTTGATGGTCGCATCCACATTGGTGGCCTTCGAGTCGTTGTAATAATCCACGCCGCGGATCGTCGCCACAAACTCCAGCCGGTGCTCGACCGCCTTGAACTCGCGCACGGCCTGCCGGATCTTCTCCGGTGCGCATCCCATCAGCGCGCTCGCGCACACCGCCGCCAGCACGTTCTCCAGATTGTGCGCTCCCTTCAGCGGAATCTCGGAAACCTGCATGATCTCGCGCTGTCCCGTGCTATCACGAAACAGAATGTTCCCGTCACGAACCCACGCTCCCCGCTTCACTTCCTGTTGTCGGCTGAACCAGAACACCTGTGCTCGAGTCCGCCCCGCCATCGCCACACAAATAGGATCGTCGCCGTTCAGCACCGCGAAATCTCCGCCCTGCTGATTTTCAAAGATTCGCGTCTTCGCATCCACGTAAACTTCCAACGTCCGGTGCCGATCCAGATGATCGGGTGTCACATTCAAGACCGCGGCAACTTTCGGACGGAAGGTCTGAATGGTCTCCAATTGAAAGCTCGAAACCTCCAGCACAATCACCGTCTCCGGCTTCGCCCGCTCCGCCAGCGAAATCGCCGGAGTACCAATGTTGCCACCGACCAGCGTCGGCAATCCGCCCGCCGCCAGAATCTCCCCTGTCAAAGTTGTCGTTGTAGTTTTCCCGTTCGACCCCGTGATGGCCACAATCGGTCCCGGCAGAAACTGCGCCGCCAGTTCAATCTCGCCGATCACAGCCTCGCCCAAAGACCGCGCTTGCGCCAGCAGCGGCGCATCTACCGGAACCCCCGGGCTCACCACAATCAGATCCTGCCCGCGAAACAAACGCTCGCCGTGCCCGCCGGTCTCGACCGTAACCCCATGATCGAGCAGCACCGGAATCTCGTTGCGCAGTTCATCTCCGCTCTTGGTGTCAGAAACAGTAACTCGCGCCCCGTGCGCCTTTAGAAAAAGCGCCGACGCCACCCCCGACTTACCGAGACCAACCACCAGCACGCGTTTATCTTTGAGTTCCATTAAATCCATTTCACCACCCTTCGGCTTCGCTCAGGGCAGGCTCCGACACCGAGTCACAGAGAAAACCAATTATTGTTTTTTCTCTGTGTCTCCGTGACTCTGTGGTGAATCGGTTCTTATCTCAGTTTCAGCGTCGTCAGCGCGAACAGGGCAAACACCAGCGACGCAATCCAGAAGCGCACGATAATCTTAGACTCCGACCATCCCATCAACTCAAAATGATGATGAATCGGCGCCATCTTGAAAATCCGCTTCTTGCGCAGCTTATACGATCCCACCTGCAGGATCACCGACACTGCCTCAATCACGAATACTCCGCCAATGAACGGCAGCAGCAATTCCTGTTTGATGATCACCGCGACCGTCCCAATCGCCCCGCCCAGCGCCAGCGACCCTACGTCGCCCATGAACACTTCCGCCGGATGCGCGTTGTACCACAAAAACCCAATTGACGATCCCACCATCGCACCGCAGAAAATCGTCAACTCGCCCACCTGCGGCATTTTTGGAATTTCCAGGTAAGTCGCAAACGTCGCGTGCCCGCTCACATACGTGAGCACGGTCAGCGCGCCCGCGGCAATCACGGTGCAGCCAATCGCCAGCCCGTCCAGCCCATCCGTAAGATTCACCGCGTTGCTCGAGCCCACGATCACCAGCGCAACAAACGCGATAAATGGCAAAAACGCCAGCGGCCAAAGATGCGGAAACCGTTCCAGATTCTGCACCACCAGGTCGGGATGAAATTGCTTGAAGAACGGTACAATCAGCTTCGTCGAATACATCCCGTAAGTCTGCATCGCAATCAGCATCACCGCGATCAGAATGCTGGTTGCAATCTGCAGCCCCAACTTGGCCTTTCCGGTCAGCCCCAGATTCCGGCGGTGCGCCACTTTGGTGTAGTCGTCGGTAAATCCAATCGCCGCATACGCGCACGTGGCGAATACCGCAATCCACACAAACCGATTGCTCAGGTCCGCCCACAGCAGCGTCGGCACCACAATGGCGATCGCAATCAGCAGCCCGCCCATGGTCGGCGTTCCCGCTTTTTTCTGATGTGCCTTCGGTCCTTCTTCCCGAATGTATTGTCCAATCTGGAATTCCCGCAGCCGGTTGATCACCAGCGGACCCACGATGAGCGCGGTAAACAGTGCGGTAAGGCTGGCAAACGCAGTACGGAACGTCAAATAGCGGAAGATGCGGAACGGCGGAAAATAATGTTGCAGCTTCACGAACAACAGCCAGTAGAGCAATCAGCCTCCGTCCCGCGATGGTCTCAATTGTTGCCGTCGCGCCGTGCCTTCCAGGCCTCCAGCGCCTTCTCCAGCTTCACGCCTCGCGAAGCCTTCAGCAAAACCACGTCGCCATCCCGAGCTTCACCCGCCAGCCATTCGCCTGCTTCCTCCGGCGACGCCACAAACTCTGATCGGGTTCCCGCCTGCCTCGCGCCCTCGACCATAGACCGCGCCAGTCCGCGCACTCCGAGTAACACATCAATCTTTTTATCCGCGACATGCTGCCCCGCTTGCCGGTGCATTTCCTCGCCCGCCGGACCCAACTCCAGCATTTCGCCCGCAACCACGATGCGTCGCTTGGCCCTCATCGCGGCCAGCGCATCCACCATCGCCTCCAGTGCCTTCGGATTCGAATTGTAACAATCGTTGATCACCGTGATGTTACCCAGTTGGAGAACCTGTCCACGCTTATCCGCCGGTGCCAGCGTGTACAACTCCGCAATCGCCTCCGAAGGTTTTAGCCCGCGCTCTAATCCCACAGCCACCGCCGCCAGCGCATTCAATACGTTGTGCTCCCCCACCAACGGCAATGTCGCATGTTCGCGCACGCTTCCAACCACTACATCGAACTCCGTCCCCTGCGCGCCCTGTGACTGAATTTTCTCCGCGCGCACATCCGCAGCCGTCCGCGTGCCATACATCACAACTTTCCCCTTGAAGCCACGCCCGAACTGTGAGACGTACTCGTCGTCGGCATTTAACACCACAGTGCCACTGCCGGGCAACGATTCAACCAACTCATATTTCGCCCGCGCAATTCCCGCCAACGAATCAAAAAACTCCAGATGCACCGCCGCCACATTCGTCACCACGCCAATCTCCGGCCGCGCAATCTTCGCCAGCGCCCGAATCTCCCCCGCGTGCGACATTCCCATCTCGATCACGGCCAAGTCATGCTCGGGCTCCAGCTTCAGCAGCATCAGCGGCAAACCAAAATGATTGTTGAAGTTCCCTTCCGATTTCAGCACCCGAAACCGCGCGCCCAACACGTGTGCAATCGCTTCCTTCGTGGTCGTCTTCCCCGCGGACCCCGTCACCGCGATCAGCGGTTTGCCCCACAGTTTCCGCGCCGCTGTCGCCAGAGTCTGCAATGCGACCAGCGTGTCTTCCACCGCCAACAACCGCGCCTGCTGCGGATAGCGGCCCAACCGATCCTTGCGCACAACCGCACCAGCCGCCCCTTTTTCCAGCGCCTGCTCCACGAAGTCATGGCCATCCAAACGCTCACCCTTCACCGCAAAGAAAAGCTGGCCCAGCCCCACCGTCCGCGAATCGATCGAGTATCCACACGCCACCTCTTCCGGCGCGAACTCTCCCGCCGCCGAAATAAACTCTGCAATCCTGGCCAGCGTTAGCCTCACCGCTTCGCTCCCGCTTGATCACATTTGCACTCAAACCCCGCCGCCCGCAGCGCGTCGCGCGCCACTGCCAAGTCATCAAACGAAGCCGCACCTTCCCGCGTAACCTGCACCTTCTCATGCCCTTTCCCCGCCAGCAACACAATGTCTCCCGGCCGTGCCTCTCCAATCGCCAGAGCAATCGCCTTGCGCCGGTCCGCCTCAACACTGTATTTCACGCCAGTCTTCTGCAGCCCCACCACCGCATCATTAATAATCGCGACCGGATCCTCGCTGCGAGGATTGTCCGACGTCAGTACCACAAAATCGCTCCCCCGACCCGCTGCCTCGCCCATCAGCGGACGCTTCTTCCTGTCCCGATCCCCTCCGCACCCAAACACCGTCAACACTCGGCCTTTCGCGCCAGAAACCAACTCCCGCCCCAGCGCCGTCAGATTCCGCAACGCGTCGTCCGTATGCGCGTAGTCCACCACCACCGTGAACGGCTGACTGCAGTCCACTCGCTCAAACCTTCCGGGAACGGAACCTAGCTTGTCGATCCCTGCAGCGATCGCGTCAGTCTTGCACCCCCGCGCGTAGCCCGCTCCCGCCGCCGCCAGAATGTTGTACACATTCACGCGCCCAATCAGCGCCGAGAATACCGCGATATTCCCCTCCGGCGTCAGCAGATCAAACCGTGTCCCGCGCGTTGTGATCTCAACTTTTTCCGCGTGCAGATCGCCTCGCTCCCATCCATACTTCAGCACCAAGGAACTGCGCTTCCGGCTGAACTCGGCCAGCTTCGCGCCATATTCATCATCTATATTCGTCACTACCGCTCGCGGCGCATCCGTGCCGCAGCCCGCAAACAGCACTCGCTTCGCCGCGAAGTACTCTTCCATCGTCTTGTGATAATCGAGATGGTCGCGCGTCAGATTCGTAAATACGGCCACATCAAACGGCACACCAAACACGCGCTCCTGCGCCAGCGCATGCGAAGAAACTTCCATCACCGCGTCCGTAGCACCGTGCCCCAGTGCTTCATTGAAAATGCGATTCAGTTCCAGCGCCTCCGGCGTAGTGTGCGGTGCGGGCAACACTTTCCCGGCCACGTGATATTCAATTGTCCCGATGAGCGCGCTCTTCCGTCCCGCTGCCGTCAGGATCGATTCCAGCAGAAACGCCGTTGTGCTCTTCCCATTCGTCCCGGTGATGCCCGTGACCGCAATCCGCTCAGCCGGCTTCTTATAAAAGTTCGCGCTAACCCGCGCCAGCGCACGCCGCCCGTTCGGAACCACGGCCCAGCCCACATTCGGACGTGGCTTCTCCTCTGCCGAGTCTGTCACCACCGCTACAGCCCCCGCCTGAATCGCCTGATCGATAAACCGGTTACCGTCGCTGGATTCGCCGCGCATGGCCACAAATACGCACCCCGGCTTCACCCGCCGCGAGTCATATTCCACACTGCTCACGCCCGGATCCCCGTTTTGCGCGAGGACTTCCGCTCCATCCAGCAACTGTTGGAAGGTCATTGCTCAGAATTATAGGGCACGGGAAAATCCATACGCGCCAGCGAGAGCGCGCCCAAGAGTTTTGTGGGTTACTAACGGCACGTTCCCAGCTTTTCCCAGCGGCGCTACATTACGGCTATGAGCGCCGGAACCAGTCACGGCAAGTATCGTTGCGGTCAATGTGAAATGCTGGAGGACCAGTGCGAGTGCGATAAGTTCTGCTGCCTCTGCCAGTCGCAGCTCGACGTCCGCATCTGCGCGGACGGCCTCATGTATTGCGAGCCTTGCCGCAACGCTTGCGACTACAAAACTTCGGACGCCACACGCTAGATCACCACCGCTTCCCGGTACTCCCCAAACACCCGCCGCATGGCGTCAGAAATCTCACCCACGGTCGCATAAGCCTCAACCGCCGCGAGAATCCTCGGCATAACATTCTCGCCCGATCGCGCCGCATTCTCTACCGATGTGACCGCCTGCTTCCACGGCTCCGCATCCCGCCGAGCCCGCAACGCCCGCACCCGTTCAATCTGCCTGGACTCCAGCGCCGGATCAATTCGCTGAATCGGGATCGGCTTCTCTTCTTCCACCTCAAAGCGGTTCACTCCGACCACAATCGCTTCTTCATGATCCACGGCTTGCTGGTATTCATACGCTGCGTTCTGAATCTCCTGCTGCACAAATCCGCGCTCAATCGCCTTCAGCATGCCGCCCATAACTTCTATCTTTCCCAAATATTCCGCCGCCCGCTTCTCAATTTCATTGGTCAGCGTCTCGATGTAATACGAACCCGCCAGCGGATCGATGGTCTGCGCCGCGCCGGACTCGTAAGCAATCACCTGCTGCGTTCGCAGCGCAATTCTCGCCGCCTGCTCCGTCGGCAGCGCCAGCGCTTCGTCATAGGAATTCGTGTGCAGCGACTGCGTCCCGCCCATCACCGCCGCCAACCCTTGGATCGCCGTGCGGACAATATTATTTTCCGGCTGCTGCGCCGTCAGCGTAGACCCCGCCGTTTGAGTATGGAAGCGCAGCATCCATGATCTCGGATTCTTCGCTTTGAAATGCTCTCGCATAATGCGCGCCCACATCCTTCGCGCTGCGCGAAACTTCGCCACTTCTTCCAGAAAATTGCTGTGCGCGTTGAAGAAGAATGACAGCCGTGGTCCGAACTTGTCCACATCCAGCCCGGCCTTGATCGCCGCCTCCACATAGGCCATGCCGTTCCCCAGCGTAAACGCCACTTCCTGCACCGCCGTCGATCCCGCCTCCCGCATGTGATACCCCGAAATCGAAATCGTGTTCCACTCCGGAACATTCTCCTTTGCCCAGGCAAACATGTCCGTAATCACCCGCATCGCCTGTTGCGGCGGATAAATATACGTTCCGCGCGCGATGTATTCTTTGAGCACATCATTCTGCACCGTGCCTGAAAGCTGCCGGATGTCCGCGCCCTGACGCCGCGCCACTGCCACGTACAACGCCAGCAGAATCGACGCCGTCGCATTGATGGTCATCGATGTAGAAATCTTGGTCAGCTCGATGCCGCCGAAAAGCCGCTCCATATCTTCAATCGAATCGATCGCCACGCCCACCTTGCCAACTTCACCCGCAGCCAGAATGTGATCTGAATCCATCCCGATCTGCGTCGGCAAATCGAACGCTACCGAGAGCCCAGTCGTCCCGTTCGCCAGCAGATACTTGTAGCGCTTGTTCGATTCCTCGGCGTCGCCCATGCCCGCGTACTGACGCATGGTCCACAACCGCCCGCGGTACATCGTGGCTTGCACCCCCCGCGTAAATGGATACTCCCCCGGATACCCAATCTCGCTCTCGTAATCCGAGCCCTTGAGATCCGCCGGCGTATACAGCGGGTTCACCAGAAGGTGCGAAGACGTTTCAACGTCCGCCACACGCTTCTCAGCCGCCACTTTGATTCTGTCCGCCATGGTGAACAACTCTTCCTAACCCCGCCCGTTTCCACCCCAGAAAATCTTCGTCATTCCGCATGCCCAAAAATATTGTCATTCCGAACCGCACAGCGGAGAGGAATCTGCTGCCCTATGCGGCGCTACAAACTCGCCTCACCGTGCGCCACCTCCTCCCTTCTTCCTCACCCTCAAGAAGGAACTCACTCCGAACCACGCAAACGTCACTGTGCAACAAATTGCAATCGCCACGCGCCCCAACCCCGTCTGCCCGGCATGATACTTCCCGTACTCTTTCACCGACGCACCCGCGAAACTCAAGGCCATGATTAGGAAAATAACCCCCGTAACCTCCAGCCACAACTGATGCAGCACTCGTCCGAAAGCCCGCGCTGTGGTAGCCACGGCACCCTTGGCAGCCCGCAGGGTCCGGCTGCGCTTGGCCTGCTCGTTCGCCACCCGCGCCACCACGCCTAACTTCCGTACCGTAGAAACCTTGCTCACGGCCTCGATTTTAACAGCCCGGAGCGCTACAATGACGCAAACCTGCGCGCCAGCAAAACCGTTCGACGGCGCCAGGCATCTAAATCGTAGTAGGAAGTCTGTACCGAACGGCGATCGGGGGATATGTGGACCAGCAACTCAAAGACTTGATGAAGGAACTCGGCGAAGCCATCAACGAATCTCTCTCTGATTCGGAACAGATCGCCGAAGTCGTCTCTCGCATCAAAGAGGGCGGTTATGATATTTTTCTGGTTCTCGAAGCCACTATCGGCGTCAGCAAGCAGGGTGAGAAAACCTCCGACAAAACTTCCCTGGTCACCACTCTCTCCACCAATCCCGAATTCAAAATCAACGACCAGGATCTGAAGTTCCTAAAGCAGCTCCGCATCAAGATCGAGGAAGAAAAGTAATCAATTGGGGAATCTCCGCTTCGGGTCTTTAGTTTTCCCGATGACCGCCGAAACTTCCTTTGAGACAAGGGTTACATTGTGTATGAAGGGTAATACTCGTGCGATGAAGGCTGTTTCGTTAACCCTGGCCCTCCTTCTCGCATCCGCACTGTCGGCCGCTTCCTCCTCGGTACCGGCTGGCCCGCTGATCGTCGACGCGCACAGCCACATCGTGGTTATGGAATATGAAGCCTGGTTCGGTCCCAAAGCGGTTACCTTTCAAACCAGCGCCGCCATGCCTCTGCTTCAGTCTCCGGACATGCAACGCGGCGGCGGCTACGACAGCGCCCAGCCCGCCGTGATCCAGCAGCATGTCGCCCAGATGGAATACATGGGCATCGACGCCGCGATCGGCGACTTGACCAACAACGTGAGCTGTATCTTCAACAGCGAGTGGTTCATCAAGAAATATGTCCCGTACTGCACGCCCTCCTTCCGCTCTTACAACCAAACCATCCGCGACAACACCGGCAATCTTTTTCCGGCATGGACAAAGCTGGGCACTCGACTCAAACTCATTCCCCAGTTGGGCGGCATCGACGACAATGTGTTGTTCAAGGATGTCGACGGTAAGACCGCATTGGAAAAAGAGATCGAGTATTTTGGGTCGCTCTTGCAGGAATATCCCGATCGCCAGGTGATCTACAAAGGCAAGCCCCTCATGCTGATTTTCCTTGGGGCGGCGCAGGATCCAAGCCGGTCAGACAATCCTTTGTGGTTCCAGATCAGAAAATTTCTGAAAAACCATCCCGAGATCGCGCGCAGGTACACATTCAAAATGATCGCGGGATATCTCGACAGTCAGCCGTACCTCTGGCTTAACCAGAGCACTCCCGACGGACCTGTCGAAATCAATCCCGCCTACGGCTTCTGGAGCTGGGTCGATCGCCTCAACCCCACCTGCACCCTCGCCCCGTACTGCCCTTACTATCCGTCATACAACGAGGTTCATGACGGGACCGGTTCCCGCGTAGAAAACTTTATCGCCTCCATCGCCACTGCCGGCCAAAACGGATGGGGCTGCCCGAATCCCGACGCTCCGCCCTACTGTCCCGACGCCGCCCTGCGCTTCGGAGACAATGGAGGATACGACACCTTCGACTCTTTCATGACCTACGCCCGGCAACTGGACCCCATCTTTCTCATCATTCATCAGTTCAATGAGTTCGTGCCGCCCGACGAGGGCTTTGACGCCAACACTTCCGACGATATCGAGCCCGCAAGTCTCTGGGGTTTCGGGGCCCTCGAGGCAGTCAAGCAACAGATAAGGCTCTACCGTCACAATACCGGAGCCGAGTCCCCGACCCAACTCCCGTAGCCCGCTAAGCGGATGCCAAGAGCGCCGGGAAGCCACGCGTCTTCGAATCGCCGCAACCCCATGGCCCTGTGCTACCATCTACTGTTTTCTGTGGCAGCGGAAAACCGAATGCAGTCTGTTCGAAAGTCAGAGTCAGTCTGATGAAAGACACACTCGGAGTCCTTCTCGCAGGAGGTGCCGGAGAGCGCCTTTATCCCCTTACTCGCGACCGCGCCAAGCCCGCCGTCACCTTCGGCGGAATGTATCGCATCATCGACATCACTCTTTCCAACTGCCTCAACTCTGATCTGCGCCGCGTCTACATCCTCACGCAATACAAAGCCCTGTCCCTGAATCGCCATATCCGCGAAGGCTGGAACATTCTTGGCCGCGAGGTAGGAGAGTTCGTCGAAGTGCTTCCTCCCATGAAGCGCGTGAGCGATCAGTGGTATCAGGGCACCGCGGACGCGGTCTACCAGAACATCTACTCCATCGGCTCTGAGCAACCCAAGTACGTCCTGATCCTTTCGGGCGATCACATCTACAAAATGGATTACGGCAAAATGATGAAGCAGCACGAGGATTCCGCTGCCGATGTCACCCTGGCCACGATCCAAATCGATCTCGAAGAAACCTCTCGCTTCGGCGTGGTCGACGTCGACAAGGACGGCCGGATCAATGGCTTCGAAGAGAAGCCCGCCAAAACGGAACTGCGTTCCCCCTGGAACCCCCAGAAAGTTGCCGGCTCCATGGGCGTCTATCTTTTCAATGCCGACGTCCTCATCCCCGTCCTGCTGAAAGATTCAGAAGACGCCAATTCCAGCCACGATTTCGGCAAGGACATTCTGCCTAAGATGGTCGATGACTATCGCGTCTTCGCCTACGACTTCCTCGACGAAAACAAGAAAGAAGCTCTCTACTGGCGCGATGTGGGCACCCTCGAGGCCTACTACGAAGCCAACATGGACATTGTCTCGGTCTCGCCCATCTTCAATCTGTACGATCAGGAATGGCCCATCCGCACCCATCAACGCCAGTATCCGCCGGCAAAATTTGTCTTCGCGGAGAAAGATCGCATGGGCACAGCGCTCGATTCCATCGTCTCGAATGGCTGCATCGTTTCCGGCGGCGTGGTCAAGAATTCCGTGCTCTCGCCTGACGTGCGTGTGAATTCCTACTCCGAAGTCGACGCCTCCATCTTGTTCTCGCACGTCGCTGTAGGACGCCATTGCCGTATTCGCCGCTGCATCATCGACCGCAACGTCCATCTCCCTGAAGGCACGACCATCGGCTATGACACCGAAGCCGACCGTTCCCGCTACTTTGTCACCGATAGCGGCATCACCGTAGTCACCCGCGACTATTCGCTCTTCGAGAACCCAGTGACCGTGGATTACTTCACCAGCGAGTAGTCGCGCACGTCGGAGTCTCTCACCTCCTCCCGCTGCTACAATGCCTTGTTTCGAACAACTTGCGCCCGCATCATTACGCCGGCGAACTTACGCCACTACATCCGCGTACTGTCTTGTAGGGCATGGGGTGCCGTGCTGTCACCATCCCAAGCTGAACGTCAGAGTTTGCAAAGTAAGCGTCTTGGCAAGGTCTAGCTTTCCGGGGAGCTCCGTTTGGAAGATGTCCAGGTAGTTGCGATGCTGGTCCGCCGCTGTGTTGCGGGCGACGCCGCCGCCTGGGAAGAAATCGTCCAGACCTACAACCGGCGTATCTATAACATTTGCTACCGCTTCGCGGGATCGGCCGACGACGCGGAAGACCTCGCCCAGGAAGTCTTCATCAAGATGTACCGCACGCTGGCAAGCTATGACAGCTCGAAGGGTGCGTTCGTCACCTGGGTGACCACCATCACCCGCAACCTGCTGGTCGATCATTTCCGCAAGACCAAGCAGGATCGCATCACCGACTCGCTCGATGCCACGTCATCCGCACATGAGGACGCCCAGCCGCTCAGTGAGCAAATTCAGGACCAATCTGCGCCTCCCGACCAGCACGTCCGCAGCCGGGAGGTGGGAGAAGCCGTCCACGCAGCGCTCGGAAAGCTGTCGCCGGAGCTTCGTGAAGCTGTGATTCTAAGGGATTTACAAGATATGGACTATCGCGAAATCGCAACCGTTTTGAAGGTTCCGGAGGGGACTGTGAAAAGTCGAATAAATCGTGGGCGGGCGGAACTTGCACGCCTTTTACAACGTACCTATAGGCAGGTGATGTGATGCCAGACCACACCAGTAACGGAATGCAGTGTCACGAGTTTGAAGGCCTGCTCTCGGACGCGATCGATGGTGTCCTGACCGGCGCTCAACTCGACCGGTTCCAGGCTCACGTGCGGACTTGTTCCGCCTGCAGGCCGCTGTTCGCCGAAGTCGAGGCGGGCCGCAACTGGCTGAAGGATCTCACGGAGGTGGAGCCTCCAGTCAGCCTGGTCACGAATATCCTGGCATCCACGACGGGCGTTGACACCCAACGCCTGCGGGTGAACGTGTCTGCTCCGCAGCCACGCATTACATGGCTGGAGCGGGCGCACGCGTGGGCCTCGGGGGCAATGCAACCCCTCTGGGCAACGGTCCGCCAGCCGCGGTTTGCCATGTCGTTTGGCATGGCGTTTTTCGCGCTGTCGGTGGCGTTAAGCGTAATCGGCGTAAAACCCGCCGACCTGCGCCAGGTGAGTTTGCGTCCCGCCGCCATACGCCACACGTATTACAACACGCAAGCCCGCGTAGTAAGGTATTACGAAAATATCCGGTTCGTGTATGAGGTGGAATCGCGGGTGCGCGAACTCAAGCGCACCGTGACGCCCGCCGAGCCCGCTCCGGAAAGGAAAGACCACAAGAACGACACAACTCAACAGCCCGAGCAGAAGCAGGAGCGCAACTACAGCCAGACTGAGAATCATCTCATTCTGGCCAGCGCTCCGCTGGGTCTATCTGTAAACGATCTGCCTGTAGTGTTGGTGACCACGTACAGGAGGTTCGTATGAACTGCGCTGCACACAACGATACGGCCGCAGTCGCGTTTTGCCGCACCTGCGGCAAGCCGCTCTGCGCCAATTGCACCCGCGACGTCCGCGGAGTCGTCTACTGCGAGCCCTGTCTAGCAGCCCGTTTGGAAGGTAGCACTCCGGCTCCGGCGGCCGGATTCGTGCCTCCGCAAGCTGTATATCCGCCGGCGGGAACGCCTGTGGCCGCGCGATCCACAGGGTCAGGCCCGAATCCCGCAGTCGCTGGCATTCTTGCTGGATTCTTTCCCTTTGGCGTCGGCGCCGTCTACTGCTCGCAATACGCCAAGGGACTGGCGCACTTGCTCATCTTCGGCCTGCTTATCTTCGGCTCGGACCACGCTGGAAGTTGGGACGCCCTGTTCGGCATCGGCATCGCGTTTTTCTACGTCTACCAGATCATCGACGCGGTCCGCACTGCTCACGCTCTCCAGGCTGGCCAGCCTGCACCGGATCCGTTCGGTCTAGCGCAGGCTTTCAGCATGGGAGAGAAAAGCGAGACCAAGAACATTCCCACCGTTGCGATCATCCTCATTGGACTGGGCGTGCTCTTCCTCCTGCACACCATGAACATCTGGGAGTTCGGCCTCGACCGTTTCTGGCCGATCATTCTCATCGCTCTCGGGGGATGGATGTTCGCCAGGCAGTGGGGAATGCTCGGAGTTCACCCCGCTGGCTGCACTTGCGCAACCTGCCGCGTGCGAAAAGCCGTCGGGATGAACTGCCGATGCGATCGCTGCCGCATGCGGAAAATCATGGGGCCGGCCATCCTGGTGACCATTGGAACGTTGCTCCTGCTCCAGAGCCTCAATGTCGCCAGCTTTGAACGAACCTGGCCCGCGATCCTGCTGGTGGTTGGCATAGTGAAACTGCTGCAGAGCAGCGCCTCATCGGCCGGACACATCGGACTGCTGCCGCCAGGGCCGCCACCCGCCGCGCCGCCCCCACCGCCTTCATCTTCCGATCCGGGAGCAACGTCTCCTTCCGGGGAGGTGCGCAATGTCTAGCCCACTTCAAACCCCTGTTCAACCGCCTGTTCCGCCACGCCGCTATCGCCGTTCTTTTGCCGGACCGTTCGTGCTGATTGTCCTCGGAATTATCTTCCTGCTCGGCAATCTGCACATGCTGTCGTGGCCGCACTTGGGCGCATGGTTTGCTCACTACTGGCCGCTGCTGTTGATCCTGTGGGGAGTGATCAAGCTGATCGAGCACCAGCAAGCTCAACGCGACGGATTGCCCGCTCGTGGCATTGGTGCGGGTGGGATTTTTCTGGTCATCGTCATCGTGATCTGCGGACTGATCGCCACGCAAGCCTCGCGCTTCAACTGGGGCCAAATCCGCGACAACATGGACATGGACGACAGCGATCTTAATAACATCTTCGGCGAGACCTACAACTTCGATGACCACCTCGAACAGGACATACCGCCCGCCGTCACCAGTCTGCGCGTTAATGACGAGCACGGCGCGGTGCGCGTCAGCGTGGCCAACAACAACAAAATCACAGTCATAATCCACAAACGCGTCGGCGCGGAAAACCAGGGTGACGCCGATAAGTACAACAAACAAACTGCACCAGAGATAGCCCTCGCCGGCAATATGATGGTTCTCGATGCCAGAACCCAGGCCGCCGGCGACCATTCTGTACAAACTGATCTCGATATCTCGGTCCCCCGCAAGATGGAACTCCACATCACTGCGCACAAGGGCGATGTCTCCGTCACCGGCCGCGAGGGAGAAGTCGAGATTGCCAACCAGCACGGCGAAGTTTCCGTGGAAGACGTCACCGGCAACGTGAAACTGAATCTGGAAAAAAGTTCCGCCAAGGTCGAGCAGATTACCGGCGACGTCCACATCGACGGCCGCCTCAACGAAGTCTCCGTTATGGATGTGAAGGGTTCAGCTCAACTCGACGGAGAATTCCAGGAGAGTGTCAAACTCGCCCGCATCAGCAAGAATGTGTCTTTCAAGTCTTCCCGCACCGACATGGAGTTCTCGCGGATCGATGGCGATCTCGATCTGGATTCCGACGACCTCCACGCAGAAAAGATCACCGGCCCCCTCCACTTGACCACGCGCTCCAAGCAGATTCGCCTGATCGATGTTTCCGGCGATGTCCGCCTGCAGAATGACAACGGCGGCATTGAGGTATCGATGCGTTCACTGGGGAATGTGCAGATCGACAGCCGTAACGGCGACGTGCAGTTGAGCGTGCCTGACAAGGCAGGCTTCCGCGTAGATGCGCGCACCCGCGATGGCGAAATCCAGTCGGACTTTCCGGAGTTGAAAGTCGAGAACGGGGACCACGAGGCCAGCGCCACTGGCACCGTGGGGAATGGAACTTCCCACATAGTGATCAACAATGAGCACGATGGCATTGAGATTCGCAAGGTCTCTGCCACCGCTTCATCGGCACCCCCTGCGCCTCCGGCGACACCGGCGAAGCCTGCCAAATCCCTGCCCGCCCCCAAAGCGAAAGTCGAACCTACGGACAACTAGACTAACTAGACTAGTCTAG
>PLHQ01000182.1:0-9905 GCA_003138975.1 Acidobacteriaceae bacterium
CGACATCGGAGCGGCAGCCGCCGACGCTCTCGTGCGTCTAGCCTTCCGCGGCAAGCAGACGCAGGAGCTGCAGGGACAACGCGATCTCGACTACACCGAAGCCACCACTATTATCGGCAGGGCCATCGGCAAACCCGATCTTGGATACATCCAGGCGCCCGACAATCAGGTTCGAGCCGCAATGGTCCAAATGGGGATGTCCGAGAATTTCGCCGGCCTGATCTTGGAGCTGGCCGCCGCCCTCAACGCAGGACACATGCGAGCCCTAGAACCTCGCACCGCCAGCAACACAACGCCGACGAAGTTCGAAACCTTCGTAGCCGAGTCCTTCGTCCCGGCCTATCAACAACACGCAGCAGCGTAAACACCAAGATCGCAAACAACACAAAAAGAAAAGGCCCCGCTGGTTTCGCAACGTGGCCTTTGTTCCAGGCTGGGCAAAGGCGAAAGGTCACGAGCCGAAACCCAAGCGTCGGTGGAATCAGAGATCGCTAGGCATATACTTGGACCGAAACTGTCGGAAAGGATAAACCTTATGAATCGCAAGAGCCTTCTACTTGTCGTAATGTTGATTCTGGTCTCTCTAGCGTGGGCGCAGAGCGCACCGCCACAGACACCTCCCCCCAAGCCCCCCATAGGCGAGCCCGGCCATGGTGACCAGATGGGTAGCGAGCACCTCCGCAACATGATGGAGATGGACAAACAGCACATGGAGGCCATGAAGGCCGACGTGGACAAAATGAAGGCATCCCTCGACCAACTGAAAGCCAACGTGGACAAGATCAGCGAGCCCGCTGAGAAGGCGCGCTGGCAAACCAACGTAGATATGTGGGGTGTGATGGTTGGCCACATGGAACAGATGTTGAAACACATGGAGGCCATGGGTCCCGAAAAGGGCACGATGCACCACGGCGGAATGGGCGGCCACCCTTCTCCCGCGCCAACCGAACCGAAACCGGAGTAAGCTCGCGTTCCGGCGGGTTTGGAGTCCTTTAGCTGCCAACGGCTACTTTGGCTTTTGGGACACGCGTTCCCTTTTTGAACCGAAAAGCTGAAGGTAGCGGCTCACCGCATACGGTCGCCAAGGTGGTCACAAAGGCTGTCAGCACCTGTGAAACGCCCGAGCCGATCTGAGCCCCCTCCGGGCAGCCAAATCTCAACAGAATGGGCTACCTGAGAAGCGTCCGAACCCGCGTTTCTAGCTTGGGGCATGGAGCTTCTTCAGTAGCCAAGCCATGTTCTGTCCAAGAACCTTCATTGTCCGAATGCCCTCCTCGTCTTTCTCCACATCGCCGGGCTCATAACCGATGCCGATGTTCCAATACGACGATCCCGCCACGATCATTTCGCTGATCAGGAAGAAATGATTCAGGGCGTCAAAAGCATGCATGGCGCCCGCGCGGCGCACCGCCACCACGCCCGCGCCAACTTTATGGCGAAACATGCTGCTGTTCGCTCTGGAAACCAGACAGGCACGGTCCATCAACGCCTTGATCTCCGGGGAAACATCGGCAACGTAGGTCGGCGAACCCAGCAGTATCCCGTCCGCCGCGTCCATTTTCTCAATACAGACGTTCCCCATATCGTTTTCCTGCGAGCAGCGGCGGTTCTTCTTCGTTGAACACTTGCGGCAGGCAAGGCAGCCATGGATTTCGGCACCACCCAGTTCCACTAGTTCGGTTTCGATGCCTTCCTTTTTGAGTTCGCTCAGAGTGTAGCCGAGCAGAATTGCTGTATTCCCGCCTCTGCGAGCACTACCGTTGAACGCAACAACCTTCATGCCAGCTCCGTTTCGCAAGATCAAGTTAATAAACGCCCCTATTCTCTCGCAGTCGAGCAGCCGACGCTACGTAGTTCTATGCTTCAGTTCCCGACGGCCAACGCGGCTGCGCCACACGTAGTAAAAAGCACGGATAATATCTGTTTCCGGTGCCCACCGGAGTGAACCTCGGCGCAGTGCTTCCAAGGTCGAGCGGAACGACCCATGCCCGTGCGGCTCCGGGAAAAAGTTCAAGCGTTGCTGCGGCAGGGTGACGGTTAACTGAGCGCCCGTTCGTTCAGTTCCATGAGGCTATTCCGCACGAACGAAGGTACGGTCTTGCAGGGCGATGGGCGCATCTGCTATCCATGTCCGGTGTATGGAAGAACTCACGAAAGATGCCGTCCGCGAGATTGAACAGATCCATTCAAGCTGGATCGAGTTCGAAGTCGCTGGAGATGATCACAACTTGATGGCGTTGTGCGCTGATGACGTCGAGTTGTGGCCGCCTGACGCGCAGCCTCTGCTTGGACGCGCAGCGGTTTCGGCGCAGATGGCGCACGGGACAACGAGAATTCACTGCATTGAGATTACCGATCGTCGTATTCGAGGTTCAAACGAAATTGCTTACTTGACCGCAAGCTACAAAACCACGTTTTCCTCGGCGGAAGACTCCACTCCTAGACAAGCCCTCGGAAACCATCTGTGGATACTGCGAAAGCGGGCCGGTACGTGGGTTGCTACTCTCGTGAGCTGGTCATTGTGGGCCCCGTGAGAATTCAACGCAGGCTTGCCGGTTAGTTTTGCATCTTCGATTTCGCCTCGGCTTGTAGACAAGACACAAAGACCGTCGCGATGGAAAGAACGAGCATCACGGCAGTCGTTACCCGTAGTCTGACCATTCATCATCTCCTCGGAGCCTCGGTTGCCGAGCAAACGTTTGCGTAAGAGGTTTCGGCATGAAGCGCAGACAGGGATACAAAAGCTACGTTATCGTGGCACGATCATACGAGCTACAGGATGGGGGATTCTCGGCGGAATTCTCCGTCGAGGAGCATGAGACGGATGGGTTCATGGAAACTGAATTCTTTCTGCCAGACGCATTCCCCACGCAGCAGGAGTCCGCAATTGAGGCAGCAATTCGGGCTGGACGACAGAAGATCGATATGGGTTTCGAACGGGGATCGGCAGTTGTGAACGGCTGATTTTTTCGGGGCCTAAGCTGCTTCCGCAAGCATCTCAACGTCGAACTTAGAAGCTCTTCCGGGGTGAGCGGCGAGCGATCATCACGTTCGATTTGTTCACCGATCTTTTGCTGAATCTCGTCCTGAAAAGCCTCTTGCTCCTCTGGAGTGCCATTCAGGAATATCGACCACGCCCTCGGGTCCTGCTCCTTGCCATATTCCTCGTAGGCTTGGTCGATCACCTTATTGATTTCGTCCTGCCCAAGAATCTCGCCGATACGTCCAACACGACGCCGGGCGAATGCGTCGAGCCGCCATTCTGAGCTTCCCGTCTGTGTGTAGAGGAAGTAGTCGAAACTGAGGTCGAGTGCGATCGTCGCCCAATATTTTGCGAGCTGGATCAGTTCATATCGTGTGGGTAGGAACTCCGGCATCACAGCCGAGTTGGGGCCGTTCACTTCGTCCACGGAGCCAACGGTAAACCTTTCATCGCCCCAGAAGCCGAGGCCCTCGCTATCAGGACATGCTTTGCGTTTGTTAGTCGTAGTAGCTTTCCGCCACTCGTCTAGACTCATGTCAGACAGAAATGCGGCAACTTCTTCAGGCGATTCGATTACTTCTTGCTTTGTAGCATCATTTTCCATTTTTTTCTCCAGCGAAAATCATTCGCACTGCACTACTGCCTTAGCAATACCGAGTTCCCGACCTCAACGTCCGCAGGCCCCAAGCTCAGTGGCAACTTGCTCGACATCCAATTCCACTTCTGGCTCGGGAAGCCCTGTTTGTGGCTCGGCCAAGATCTCTCCGCGGAGGACTCCGGCGCCACAGTCTGCTACTGGCGATCTAAATTATTTCGGTCGCTCTACCCCTTCACTGCGGGTTGTAAAGCTGCTCCCCACTTAGCACGTTTCTCTAGTTCCCCCCCCCGAGTTTCCATGCGTTCGCTAATTTCATCGGCTACATTAGACAGAGCCGATTCGACCGTGTTGTCATCGGTAAATAAGTTGGCCTCACGGATGAGTTGGATGATTTCATCTGTGGTCTGCTCACGAGCCCATTCTGCGTGGCGTACAAGCCGCAGTTCCTCCTCCGTAAAATGGCGGCGCGGAAAGCACCAGTAGCACCACGAATCGCACCCCATGAAATACTGCTCGCCATCGTTAAATGGACTTCCGATGGCGACCCAATGGGCGGGTTGATTACATTCGCGGCACCTTGCCTGTTCCCACATCTGACCTTCAGAAGCCAGCGGCCAGCAGAAGCGAATGGCTCCCATCTCGTCCTCCAATTGCCTTGGTTCCTGCCACTGAATCTCATCCTGCTTGCAGATCGGCTGCTGGGGACGTTCAAAATATATTTCTTTCATGACTAACAACCTCCTAGAAATCGGGCCGTGAGTTCCTGTTGCCAGTCAGCACACGGCCCAAGCGAACAAACAACCGACCTAACCTAATCTGTGGGGCTGTCGGGTTATCCCGAATGAATCAGCACCACATTCTCTTAATACTGATTCCGCCAGAAAACCCGCAGATAATTTTCGGAAAAGCAGAGCCTCTGCCCACCCCAAATGGATTTCAGAAGCTACGTCACGAAAAGAATTTCGAATACGTGTATTTCAAGAAAACCGACTATGAGGTTCTTTGATTGAACGGACCTTCGGCGCGACGGCAACGAAGATTTTAGATGGGGCGGGTTCTTCCTTTTCTTACCCCCGCCCCACAGCCCTTAATAAGGCTGAAATGAAAAAGAGAGGAATGGGCTGAAATCAACAAAATGGGTAAGAATCATGGACTTTCAGGAAATTTCAATACTCGCTAACCAAGGTGTGATCTTTGTCGGCACATCCCTTGGCAAAACTCGCTCCGACTGGAGCGAATGGCAGCACAAGGGCACAGACAACATCAGCAAACTTAAGGAATAGGCAGACAGTGGATACGACCTCGTGGCTGTGGCTACCCATGGTCACCAATTCATGATCGACAAGGACGATCCTGCGGTCTGCAAGGCAATGGGGATGCCCGAGCCATTCCTGACCGAGACCTACACCGATGACACCCCGTCTGGAGGAGAGCACCAGTACGGGCTCCACGACGCAGTGACCGAATCGCTTGGCAACCTTGTTGTGGTCTACGCCGAGCCGGGCAATCCCAAGTCAAAGAAGATTCTTGAACTCAAACTGAACGGAGCGAATTCCGTTGCGGCTCCTACGACCGTGCGGTCGGGTCAGCCCGGCAAATGTGATGGCGTCTACAAGCCTCGCGATCAGAAGAGACTCGCCAAGGGCCTTAATCCTGAGTTCGTGGAATGGCTCCGCAAATACGGGACCTTTGTGGGTGCTCCGAAGGGTAAGGGAGCGGCGGGTCCAGCAAGGAAGTTCCACCCAGACTTCGAGCTTGACGATCACCTTGAGCACAACAAGGCAGGTGAAGCGTTTTCCTACAACAAGGATGGGGCATTGCACGTGGTTTCCAACACATGTCCCCTGAACGATGGAACGCACCGCAGTGGCGATGAGAAGCAGCACATTAGGGATCGAGTCACCGAGTTCATCTACGGCAAGAACGGCTGGGGCTTCTCCTGCGTCGTCTGCAACGTCTTTACCAAGGCCGAGTTCGAGCAGAAGATGCTGGAGCTTGACCTCGAGTGGGAGCCTTATCCGTATTTCGTGTATGAGGATGGCCGTCTCCAGCTTGTGCACGATCACGTGCTCGTTACCGTCTTCGACGGTCGGCAGCAAAATTTCCAGACGGTCAATCAATTCTTTCCAGAGTGTCTTTTTGCTTTTCTCTTTCGGGTCGGCGAGAAGCCGTTTGATCGTGGAGAGAGAACCAATTGCCTTTTTCTTACTCTCGACCCACTTCTGCCATGTCAGTCCCTTCGGTGTGTCGGGCAGATCGGTACGCTTGCCCTGAGCGGAAAGACGTTCTCGCATCTCAGTGACGAATACACGGAGACGTTCCTTGTTCTTCAGCATCGCTACGTTGTCGCTTTTGTAGGCGTCGATTCCGCTGGCAATCATCGCGTCGAGTTCGGTGAACGACATTGCCGCCGCGATATCGGCGAACTTTGGCTCAAGGTGAGCTGAAGTGTCGGGTTGGGCTTTGATGGCGGTGCTTAGCATCGAGTCTCCCTTGGTCCTAGCCTCCATGAGTTCCTAATACGAGGTTTTTGGACGAAGTCAGTCACTAATTCAGCTTTCTTCTGCTCAGGCACACGCCCGCCCTCTCGTGGGCACACGTATGTCCGCGTGGTTCAGTGCACAGATTGTTTGGGGATGTTCGCCTCAGTCAGCCTCAGCTTGCGGGCTGCCAGAAACGCCTTACGCCGCATTCATTGCGGGGTTCAGAGAGTGCCGAACCAGCACTACCGCTGGCAGAGATTCTTGATAGGACGGGCGTTGCACCCGATAATGCTCTGCCAATTACACTCCTATTATACCGGCGAGCTCAGCGGAATCGCTAGGAATTCAAAGAATATAACCGCAATAAAATCAACTGCTTCCGGGCCTGTATTCGTCCGAGCCTTCCTTTTTTCAAAAAACTTCCGTAGCGCGGTTCTAGTTGCACCGGCTTTGGCGAGTAAGTTTGGAATTGTGCGTTTGCCCCAGACGCAACGAGTGTATCCTCCCGCCAAAAGAAAGACTTCTCCAATAAAGTCCGCGATTGCCACCAAAATCCAGTATTAGCACTCAGCAGCGAGCGTCGATGTGATCGGCACGGCCACGTTTCGATTCCCTAAGACGCCCGATGCGAAGCAGCATGGATGCCCAACGTCAGGATCGACGAGGACAATGGGGGTCCAGTTGAAACAGTGTGAGGCATGATGTTTGGACTCCTTCAAATCGCAGTTAAATTCCAATGAATCCACCCCTGAGCAGGGACCCTGCTCTCAATATGCACAGGAGGAATACTTCGTGGACGCGGCTATTGCGGCCCGGTATCTCTCTTGCTCCCGCAAACATGTCCTTAGGCTTTCGGATCAGGGGCTAATTCCTGCCCATCCATTGCCCGGATCGACGCAGCGTCGGACATGGCGTTATTTGCTTACCGAACTTCATGCTTGGATGCTCGCTCGCTACAGCACCACGAGCATTGGCAAAACTGAACCCCATAGCCATACAATGCGGTCCGGCAGCCCCCGCAAAGGAGGCCGTTAATGTCATACCAGCGGGGGAGTTTGAAGAAAGTGGAAAGGAAAGAAGGAATGACTTGGATACTTCGCTACCGGATCAACGGCAAGGAGCAGACACCGCTCGTTATCGGTCTGGTCAGCGATTTCCCCACCGAGGGTGAAGCGAATGTCGAGGTTGATCGCCTCGGGCTCCGAGTCAAGATCAATTGCACGAACCCAAGGAACGAGCGGATCAGGTTCAACGAGCTTGCGGAGTATTACCTCAAGGTCGAGTTCGACCCTGAGGTAACCGCCAGCCCGAAATCGGAAAACACGAAGCCCATCCTTGACCATTACGTCCGCGACTTCCTGATTGCCGAGTGGGGCGACCAGATCGCGGAGGACATGGAGCCGCTTGAAATCCAGAAGTGGTTCAATACCCTGCACAACTAAGGAAGAGTACGGGTGGACCACTGTCTCGAAGATTCGGGGCATCATGAACCGAATCTTCAAAATCGGGATCATTCACAAGAAGGTAACGAAGAATCCAGTGGAGGGGCTGAGGACCAGCGTCAAAACCACGTACAAGGCGATCAAAGATCACCCCGGCTCAGACACTCTTGATCCTGCGGTCTGTCATGGGGAACATGCTGCACTTCACTCTGGTGTTTGTCGTAGCTGCGACGGCACTCCGAAGCTCGGAACTGCTTTCGCTCCGCTGGGCTGACATCCTATGGGAAGAGCGGAAGATCAGGATCGTCAAGTCGTGGAAGAAGACGGGCGTGGACGGAAGTACCAAGACTCCGTGTTCGGAACGCGACGTACCAATGGGCCGCGTGTTAGCCCACTACTTGCACGAATGGCACAAGCAAACGCCATACGCCAAGCCCACGGACTTCGTGTTTCCGTCGATGAATAGAAGCGGCAGGGTGCCGATTTGTTCGTCGGTATTTTGCTCCGACTACTTACGCCCTGCGGCGAAAGCGGCGGGGGTTCCCATCCACGATGGGCATCGGTGGGGTCTACACAACCTTCGACACAGCCTGTCGAACTGGCTGGTCAACAAAGCCAAGGAGAACCCGAAGACAGTACAGGGCATCTTGGGTCATTCGCGTATTCAGACCACGCTCGATCTGTACACGGACGAGGATCTCGACGAGATGATCGCTGCTCAAGACAAATTCATTGACGCGGTGGGATTCGAAAGGGAAACCGTGCAATGAAGGCGTGGGTGAAATTGTGGGTTGGACTTTTGGGCACCATTCCTTCCAACCTACTGAAAAGAATGGCGGGGACGACGNNCGCGACCTCTGCCGTGACAGGGCAGCGTTCTAACCAACTGAACTACGTCCCCACTCGCCAAATCAACAACTTGCCGCAAAGCCTTGCCAGACAGGGCGTTTGCAAGTCTCGCATACAGCGCACTCTTCGCCGGTATTGCCTGCGGTAGCAGCTGTCCCTGCCAAAACCGCCAATAAACCGCTAATAAATATGTCCGCGCTCTTTTGCAGGCGCGAAACACCTTCTACGGGCTGCGGCGGCCGGCGACCCAGAGTTCTGCCAACCCGGGCAAAACCACCAGCAAAACTTTCGCAAATCTTTGTCACAGAAATATCCTAACAGCTTCTCGCAGAACACGAAAGACCACCTTCATTTTCCCGAGTCGGACTGCTCGAAATTCTCAAATTCGGCCGCAACGCTGATACCAGTTATTTGTGCGACCGAGCAGCGACCTCTGCCGTGTGAAGGCCGAGTGTGACTGTGCGGTGTTGTTGTGGGTCTGCAGCAAGCCCAACAGATCAGTGAATTACTGGCGGTTTGCTTTTCTGGGAGTCCAACAATTCAAATTGACAAAGAATTTGGGACGAGAGTGGTTCGGAAGTTTGAACCGAAGAATGGCTCCAAGTTCGGTACGCCAAGCTAATGACATGAACAAGATGGACATCGCCTAGAGAGCTCTCGTGTCACACCTAGCTGAGATGGGCTCCGTCCGATCACGTTTCTGGCACATAGGCGTGGGGTGAACCCCTCGGTTGAGACAAACTATGTTGGCACACCTGCTGTAGTTTCGTTTTCTGAACCCTTCCATTGAGACAATCTATCGTTGGCACATTTGGCATTCATCGATTCGTCTCACTGATTTTCTTCAGCAGGGATGGGGTCTGGGGAAGGGGACGGAGCTTGAGTCCCCTTCCCCAGCAGCTCTGTAGAAGATTGAGCTGAGCTGGCGAAGAAAGTGAGCGTCGCCCCCTTCGAATCTGCCATCCCACTTTGGCACTCGGCTTGTCGTTCAAACTCCTCCGGCGAGCGATATCCCAATGCCGAATGTAACCGTTGTTGGTTGTAGTACTGCTCGATGAAGATTCCGATGTTCCCCCGCAAGTGCTCCAGATCTTCGTACGAACTCGCGTAAATCTCTTCCCGCTTCAGAGTCTTGAGGAAGCTCTCGCAGCTGGCATTGTCATACGGGTTTGCCGGGCGACTCATGCTCGGAATCACCTGGTGCTTGGCTAAGATTCTCACATAGTCACCGGAAGCATACTGTACTCCGCGGTCGGAGTGATGTACCAGACCCGGAGGCGGCTTTCGCTCTGCGATCGCTTTCTCCAACGCCGCGATCGGCAACCGCGCTACCAGCGTTCCGGCCAATTCCCAGCCCACCACTTTGCGAGAGTAGGCATCGAGAATTACGGCGAGGTAGACAAACTCACGATGCAGTCGGATGTAGGTGATGTCGGCCACCCAAAGCTGATTGACCCCGGTCAACTTCATTCGGCTAGCCAGATTCAGGTAAACCTCCAACTGGTGTTGAGAATCCGTGGTGACCACGAAGGCACGCGGCTGCACCGCAA
>PLHQ01000182.1:9943-12661 GCA_003138975.1 Acidobacteriaceae bacterium
CGACACATCCGCTCGATACTCAGGCCGCCTTGCATAGGCATCACTTCTCGGATCTGTTCATAGATGCCGTCTCGCCAGAGTTGCTTCTGCTCTGGCGTCGAGCCTCGATTTTTTGCAAGGCACCTTTGAAAAAATCCGCCTCCAGCGTCTTGTCCGCCACCACCCGCTTCAATTGCGTGACTTGTTGCCGCAGTTCACGCTCGCGCGAGTTTGCCGGTGGTCCTTCACCGTCTTCGATGGGCTCCAACTGATCTCGCCATTTGTAGAGCAGTCGGCGGTGCACCCCCAGTTCCTGGGAGAGCGCGACGATATTATCGCTGCGCTTCAACCGCTCGACCGCCATCTTCCGAAACGCCTTGGGATATCGACCTATCACTCGTTTCTTTGCCACTCGCAGTTTCCTTTCTCTGCAAAGTGTGCCCATTGCGAGTGTCTCATTTGATGGGTTCAGTCCAGGCGTCGATCAAATGACGCACCATAGGTTCTCCAGAAAGACAGCTGTTTATTCGCTGTTCCAACTCCCGATCGGCCTGGGTTTGCCTCTCATGCTGACGCAGATGCTCCGCCCAAGAGTTCACCAAGAATATCTCCAGATAACGATCCGCGACTTCAGTATCGCGGAAGATTGCCCACCGATACGCGCCATCGCGACGCCGGATCCGACCGTATTCATGCATCGCATCCACAAATTCTGCCGTCCGTTTTTCGATGACGGCGTATTCGACGGTCACCAGTACCGGTCCCTTCTCAACATCAGCCCCAACTTCCCCGATGACGACCGGCATGCGCCAGTGGTTCCAGGGACTCAGATCCGCGGTCGAATCGGGAAGTTGCGCTAAAAGGGCAATCGCTGCGGTGGCGATTGTCCCTATTCCAGCGTAGACAAGCGCGGTTCCAACGCCCGAGCGTTGCGCGACGGCTCCCCAGGCCGCGGTCCCGAGCGCATAAGTCCCCTGATAAACCAGAATGAAGATGGCGAGGACTCGTGCTCTTACCCAATCAGGCGCCAGGTTCTGGATCAGGGCACTGATAAGGGAAATGAAAATGACCCATGCCGCACCGCCAACCAACATAACCGCAGCCAGCGTGCTCAATCGGTGCAACCCACTCATCGCCAGAATCACTAACCCCAAGCTCACGACGCCCGTCGACACGATGGTCTCCATCGACCACCGGTCACGGGCCGACTGCATGACCAGAGCACCGATGATTGCACCGCCACCAAAGCAGCCCAGCAAGAGTCCATAGCCGGTTGCACTCTGATTCACACTTCGAGAAACCGTTGGCAGCAACGCGAAAAGTGCGCTGGAGAAGAACATGACCACGCCTGTTCGGAGCAATACCGTCAGGATTGCGGGAGAGTGCCGAACGTATCGAATTGCCGCGACAGTAGCCCCCGAAAAAGATTCCGGGGGCGCGTTCCTCCTGCGGGCAGGCCTTTTCCACCTGGCAACAACAAGAATGACACCGAAGAACGATACGAAATTTGCGGCGAAGGCTGTGGCGACACCAGCAATCGATATGAGCGTGCCAGCGAGCGCCGGACCAACCGCTCGGGCGAGGTTGAATTCAATCCCGTTGAGCGCAGAAGCCGCTGCCAGGTCTTCTTTGGGCACCAATTCTGGGAGGATTGCACGCCAGGCCGGCGTTTCGAACGCATCTCCGGCCGAGAGCGCAAATGTGAGCACCAAGAGTATCCATGGCGACATCAATCCTGCGATGGTCAAGATGGCTAGAATCAACGCGATGCCCATCATCCACGACTCGGTGAAAAGAATCAGCTTGCGTCGGTCGACGATATCGCCAGCGGAGCCAGCTGGAAGGGCCAGTAGAAAATATGGCAAGGAAGCGGCAGTCTGCGTCAGCGCAACATAAATCGGCCCGGCGCCGAGTGAGACCATCAACCATGCAGCGCCGACGTTCTGCATGAAAGCGCCGGCGTCTGAAATGACGTCCGCGATTAGCAGATTGCGAAAAATTGTTACTCGAAGCGGTCGCCACAGATTTGGGGAAGCAGTCGGCTTCATTTCTCTCCGCTGTTGTCTCTCAACTCACTATTTCTTCCGCACAATCGAGGCATCTTCCACACTGGCCCGCTTGTTCCACCCGTGGAAACGCGAGAGGTCACCCGCATTCCACGCTTCACGGAGTCCAGGAGTACTCAGATCCCAGTCTGGGCGGATTTCACTGGTCACGGCGCGCAGGTCGTGCCAAAGATCGACGACTGACGGACGGCCCCAGAACCAGTAGCCGTTATAGATACTGTAGATCACGAGGCCTGGCTTGAGCACGAGCGTGTGCGGGATCATCGGATTGTGCTCGGGGTCGGTGTACTCCTGGATGTCGAGATCCTTCTGAATCGTTCGGTCGGGGTCCGAAAGGAATGTCCACTCGGCTCCGAGTGAGGCACGGAATTCCTGCAGAGTATGGTGATCGTCGGTGGCGATGGTGGCGATCTGAGTGTACGCCACCGCGATCTTCGGGTAGAACGCGGCGAGTTCCAAATGCTGCTGGTGTTCCTTTGGGCAATAGTGGCCGCGCGCAAGCGTCAGGATTAGCGGATCGTCGCCCTGTAACTCGCTGAGCTTGCGCGGTGTGCCCGTGTGATCGGGCAGTTCGTAGTCAGGGAAAATACCTCCGGGCACAATATCAGAACGCATGATCGGACTCCTCCTGTTTCTCTCAAGGATCTCTTAAAGATCCAGAGTGACACCCGCG
>PLHQ01000144.1 GCA_003138975.1 Acidobacteriaceae bacterium
ACGTTTCAACCCAGTCAGCAAACCGGCCGCCATAAGCATCCCTGCCCTGTAATTGGGTACATTGCGGAAGGCTCGGCGGTTTTGCAGATTGAAGGGCAACGCCCTCAGCAGTTGCCGACTGGCTCCGCTTTTTATGAACCGGCCGATGTCATCATTACGCGCTTCGACAACGCTTCCGCGACTGCCCCAATGAAGTTCATCGCCCAATATCTCCTCGATGGCGATCAGGCGCTCATCGAAATGCTTTGAGGGCAAACCGGGAATCGCTTTGTGAGAGTTTCTGTGCGCAGTCTCTCTGGCACAGCGGGAGTTCGCATCACGAAGATCGGAACTTGGGAATTGAGGAACACGTGAGGATGAACCATTACCTTGCGCTTCGCAGGAGCCGAATGAGCGAATCAGGAGTGCGGCATCTGCACGCCAAAGTGATCAGCCAAAGCCGCCTGCCACTCCGCTTCGGATTTCAGCAACCGCTCTTCCCGCCTGTCGCCGTTCGTCGTGATCAGCTTCATTTCCGACAGCGTGATGCGCCCCTCCGGGGTGGCTCGGCTGCACACGCGCTTTCTCGTGAAAGGAGATTGCGGCGAGGTCTGGTGGTAACGGCACATCTCCGCGAATTCCTCCAGTCGGCGTGGTTTTAGACGGAACAAGTACTGGGTCTTCCAACCAGCTTCCCCGTCTCGCGTCTCCAGTCTCAAGGAATCGCCCGCCTCGACAATGCGAAACCACTTTCCCTGTTGCTCCTGTTCCAGACCGATCTGAAGCCGAAGGGGATCGACAAAACAGTCGCCAAAACCTACGTCGGCGACCCACGGCTCGTTCAGGTCAACGCGCAGGGTAAGGTGGTCAAACTCCGGCGAGTCGCTTCCGTCCGCAAGCGGCACACGAGCCGACAGCAATGTCACCTGAAATCCCAGAACCTGTAGCAGCACTGAAAAGGCTCCGTTCAGTTCATAGCAGAATCCGCCTCGATGATGCTCAACGATTTTGCGGACGAAGGCTTCCTGATCCATTCGGATTTCGCGTCCCCAGCCGATGTCAAGATTTTCGAAAGGTACAGAGAACAGGTGGGCGCGATGTATGTATCGAAGGGTATCGGCGCTGGGTGTGCGCGATCCCGAATACCCGATCCTTTCCAGATAGGCGGCTACGTCCACCATGCTCTCTTGATGAGCCAGAGCGAGCTAGGATTCACCGCGTCTCCCGATCCAGCCATTTCTCAATGTGCGTCGGACGCCACTCCTCCAGTGCTTGCAGGAGGTCAGCGGGCTGGTCCCGAGCCAGTACCAACGCCCGGTTCTCCGGCTTCAGGAACCGTTCCTCTACGGCATGGTCAAACATCGCCAGCAGCGGCGAGTAGAACCCCACCACATTCAGGATTCCGCATGGCTTCGCATCGCGTTCCTTCGATTCCAGATTTCGGGTTCCAATCAGAAAAGGGTACCGCAGGGTCATGCGGCAGATGGAGCGAGCCACCCAAGCGTCCCAAAATCGTCCTCCGGGGTTTTGGAGCTAGGTTAGCGGGCACCGTCTAGCCATTCATGCCTATTTTAAACACTTTACGTTAGGCGAAATTTTGGCAAATTTGGTGCCCGTAGTGAAAAAATGGTGAAAGATTTTCGGGCGATTTAGAGGTGGGCCATGCTCCACAAAATTTCCCGAGAGCGGTACGACATTTCTAGAACTTGCAGGCGTGTGGGAAGAGAACACGGCACTGAGATTGCGTTGACCGCATTTGACTACGTCTGTAGAAGGAAGTTTGTGCAGTCAACTGTGCAGTCAANNAACTGTGCAGTCAACTGTGCAGTAAATTGAGCCTGTTTGAGCGGCGGTCTGGAGCGACGGTTTTCGCTGACAGAACCGTCGAAATAGCGGCATGCCCTTCTGTGCTCTTGTAATCGTTCGGGATCGGTCCTACAAAGTAATATCCGCTTCGCCCTGACTCCGAAGATGAGAGGGCAAAGGGAGTCAGGGCTTTTCGCCCATGTCTGATCCCATCCGATGCCCGTATTGCGTTGAAGGCAACAACTTCAAACTCATGACGGCGAGGGCTGACGGGCATTCGTTCCTCTGCGACAAGTGCGGACATCTCGACGTGCCGAACCTCCCTCAGCACCAATGTTCCTGCCAACGCTGCGAGGAGATTAACCGAATGTCAGCACGAGCCGAGAGGCAATCCATTCGCAATTACCGACGATCAGCCTAACGAGCACCAGCAAAGGTGAGGAAAATCCTACGTTGCCCGTACCCTAACAGGGTATCCCACACGAGTCCAACGACGTTTTGCAGGTAGCGAAGTGCCCTGCATCGCATGTTGGAACTTTTGTTCCTCTGCGTTCGTCAAGGCTCGTTTGGTCTACGCCGCCTTCTTCTTCCCCGCCCTCACCTTCGCCCACCGTGCCCTTTGCGCCGCCGCGATCTTCCTGCGGGCAGATGCCGACATGGTGCGCTTCACATGAGCAGAGCCAGTTGTTTTAGCTACGACTGCTGCTACCTTCGATCCCTTCACAACCCTTGCCCACCGCGCCTTCTGCGCCAAGCTGATCTTCCTACGAACGGCAGCGGACAGGGTGTGCCTCGGTTTGGCGTAATTACTGCCGCCGTCCAACTTGCCAAGAACTGAAAGAGCCGCATCAACATGTCGAAGCTGATTTGCCAGATTCGTTCTCTCTACCCTCAACTCCGACACAATGGACGCCAGCCCCTTTAGATTTGTCATTGTTACCCCCTCGGCAATGGATTGTAATTGATCGGCTCTGTTTCCTTGCGATCTGGCACCGACAGAAAGCCACATCATTCGACGAGCCTGTGTCGCACATTCGGGTGGCAGTTTAGAATCGGCGGATGTCACTGCCTAATGTCATCGTCCTAGCAATCCTGCAAGGACTGGCCGAATTGCTGCCAGTGTCGAGTTCTGCTCACGTAATCGTGGCCGAGAAACTCATGGGCCTCGATCCATCGTCGCCGCCCATGACTCTGCTTTTGGTCATGCTCCACACGGGTACGATGTTCGCCGTAATCGCTTACTTCTGGCCCATGTGGCGCGGCACATACCTCCAGAGTTCCGCTGCTTTCAAGAAGTTTGCTGGGCTCCTCATCTTAGCGACCATACTTACAGGAATCGTCGGCCGTATTTTCTTCGAATCTTGTCCGAGTCGCTCAACATAAGTCGGACTAGTTTCAAAGACGATTTCTTTGCGCGGTATACAAAATCAGTATCCAACGCAGAGGCACAAATCACCGCTGCCGCAAATCACATCGTATTTGGCCGTAGAGGAGCAGGCAAATCGAGTTTGCTTCTGTACGCATAGCGGACGAGGGAGAGAGAAAATCAACCGTCCGTATGGCTCGATATGCAGGTATATCAGAAACGGTCAGACAACCGCGTAGTTCTCGACGTCTTTTCAGAAATCCTGAGGCAGCTAACTGATCTTCCTGTGCGGTTGCCTGTGTATTCGCATATTACCAGCGCAATTGACCATCTTCGCGCAAAGCCTGATTTAGATGACGGAGAAATTAGAAGGTTTCTCCCTGAAATGCGACAAGCATTTTCTCCCCTTCAGACGGGCTCCACAAACCTATTTGTCTTTTTAGATGACTTTCATGTACTTGATGCCGAGATGCAGCCGAAACTGCTCGGGTTCATATACTCCGTCACGCGAGGAACGAATGTTTTCTTGAAGCTCTCAGCAATCGAGACACTCACGAAGTCTTGGGACAGTGTGAGCCACACAGGACTGCAAGTTCCCCATGACGCACAAACCATAAAGTTGGACTTCAACCTAACGATGCCCGACAAGGCGGCGGCCCATATCGAGGGAATTCTTGACGCACACGCGAGCTACTGTGGGTTACCTTCTGTGCGTTTCCTCTCTACTAGCAATGACGTGCTCTCACGTCTAATTTGGGTGTCTGCTGGAGTGCCTCGCGACGCTCTGAACCTGTTCGCACAGGCAATGACAAAGGGAACCATTTCGAGCCGTAGCCGCGTTTCCGTAACAAATGTGAATCTTGCAGCCTCTGAGATGGTCAGTCAGAAGATGCGAGACCTAGAAATCGACCTGCCACTGTTGCCACAAGAACGTAGCGTTTCTCTGGTGCTGGAAAATTTGAAGGATTTCTGCATTAAGCAGGAGCGAAAGAATGCCTTTTTGGTGGAAATCCAGAACGATGACCCTGTGTACCAAAATATCCTCAAACTAGTAGACTTGCGGCTCGTACACGTGATAAGCGAAGGCATTACCGTTGGCGAGGCAGGACGAAAATTTCTCGCTCTGATCTTGGATTACGGCTTCTACACGGGAATTAGAGCGCCCAAAGTGTGGACCTGTTCAACAAGCAAACAGAGCGAGTAACGTACAAAGAACTGCGGAAACTTCCGATATTTGAAGCTCCAGCTTAGTGATTCCGGGCTTTCCCAATCCGATGGGCGCAGGATGAGCCTTGCTCTCAATGGATTCTCTCCCCTTCGCCGAGAGAGCTTCGGTTCCGTCCAATCACGCGCACTTCTTTCCCACGGAGGCCCGCGTACTTGATCGCCATGCCGAGGAGCGTGTATTCATCTTCTTGGTAATCGGCTGCGAAGGCATCTTGGTGGAGCAAAACCAGTTCCGTGTCATCCGCGCAGGCTTTCGCGAACTCTGGAAGCTTCCTTCTGATCGTGGCGATCAGGCTGGACTCTCGCTGCATGTTCGTCGTTGGTCATCGTGCTATGAGAATAGTCGATTCTGCATCTGGGCAAGTTCCACGGGTGCGGAGCATTCTTCGTCATCGTTGCCCACGTGGTTGATCCGCGTGCTCACCGGATAGCACCGCATCAGCCGGGCATCGTAGGGTTTCAGCAGTTCGGACGCCGCGCTCACATCGTTCATGCCCGGATCGAGCCACAAATCGTAGCTGTCTGGATCAAGGATGGCTGGCATGCGGTCGTGGACTGGTGCGGTTACAGCATTTTGCATCGTGGTGAGGACTCAGTGTTTCAATGAACTTCAGCCTTCCAGCCTACGTTGCTGTCCCTCGATTCCCTCGCGGTGATGAGGTATGCGTGTACGACGGTCCACGGGCGTGGATCGCCTTTGCAGAGAAGAACCATGCCGGGCTTCGGTTTCAGGGCAGCGTCGAGCCACGTCAACGTGTGGGTGGTGTCAGTCCTTAGTTCAACTTGGATGATGTGCTCCATTACGCGCTCTCCTGCCGTGGAAGTCCCTCGCCGCTAAACAAGCTTATATGTCTATGGTTGCAGGTGACCCTTCAAGCTACGGTGACAGCAGTCACACAGGGTTGTGATTCGGCAGATAAGGTTCTAGCCAACAGTGCGCTCAGATAGGAGGCAGGGAAAAAACGAAAGCGCCCCAAACTCTTTTCGAGTCGCGGGACGCTCAAGTCAAACAGCCCTCCCCACCAAGCTCGTTTGTTCCATTTTTGTAAATCGAACAAAATAGTGCGGTCTGCGTGCCGAACCTCAAATACAATATTAATTATCCGAGCGATGGGTTCCTGACATCACTAAGAATCAGGAGGTCCAGTCATGACACCCGTGGCAGCGGCCAAGAAACGCCGCAAGTTCGATCCCCAAACATTCCTTTCAACCATAAACGGTGGCAGGACAATCGTAGCCTTTCCCAAGAAACAAGCGATCTTTGCCCAAGGGGATACCGCTGATGCGGTGTTTTATATCCAGACGGGCAAGGTTAAACTCACCGTGGTGTCGAAGACCGGGAAGGAAGCNNGATTTCTTCGGAGAAGGTTGCCTGACAGGGCAGCCTCTTCGCCTGTGCTCCGCAACCGCGATGACCGATTGCACGGTGATGCGAATCGATAAGCAGTCCATGCTGGACGTGCTTCACCGGGAACACGCATTTTCCGATATGTTCGTGGCACACTTGCTGACACGGAACATTCGATACGAGGAGGATTTGGTAGACCAGCTTTTCAATTCCAGCGAGAAACGCCTTGCTCGTATTCTTCTCCTGCTGGCTCATTTCGGCAAGGAAGGAAAGCCCGAAGGTGCGATTCCCAAAATCAGTCAGGAAGCTCTAGCAGAGATGGTGGGCACAACTCGCTCGCGGGTTAATTTCTTCATGAACAAGTTCAGGAAGTTGGGCTTCGTTGATTATCAAACTGGCGATGAATTACAGGTCCACAGTTCACTTCTCAACGTCGTGCTAAACGACTAGAGTTTCGTCGCTAATTCTGAGCGAGTGTGAGCGCGTTTTTTCTGGTGTAGAGAGAAAGACGTGACCCATGAATTTGCATTCCGTGCCTGAAGTCACTGTAATCCATGAGGCCCAACGATCTGAATCTATTCATGAAGAAGCTAACCCGCGACCGCGTAGTACCGACCATTTGTGCCAGAGTCGTCTGATCTAGCTTGGGAACGACAGAGTCAGGTGTGTTTTTCTTGGCGAGCAACAGAAGAATCCGTGCGAGTCTCTTCTCGCTAGAGTTGCAATGTTGGTCGATCAAATCCTCTTGGTATCGGATGTTCTGCATCAATAGATATGCAACGAACAGGTCTGACAAGGTCTGTTCCCGATGAAGTGAGAGCATCATTGCCTTCTTTTCGATCCGCAGAAGGTCACAATCTGTCATTGCACTTGCAGATGCTATGCGGAGCGGCTGACCTGTAAGGCAATCTTCACCTACAAAATCCTTAGCGTTTAGTATGCCGAGTGTTGCTTCCTTGCCAGCTTTGGATTTGGCGCTGAGCCTCACCTTACCTTTTTGGACTACAAACACTGCGTCGGTCGCATCGCCCTGAGCGAAGATAATCTGTTTCTTCCGAAAGGACACAATTTGCCTGCCATCACCGATGGTGGAAAGGAAGATTTTAGGGTCGAAATCACGTTTTGTCTTCCCACTCATATAGATGGTCCATTCTGGTGCGCGAGAGACCACAAACTTGGATTGTGCCGACAGATGAAGGTTAATCGCTGTTCAATTCTGCTCACAAGCGCAGAAAATGAAGCTACGCTGCCGCTGACTGCTGCATGGCTTTCATATAGCCGTCCATAGACTGTGTCAACTGCGAATCAATCTCGTCCGCGATAGCCATGACATCTGGCAACAGCAGGCTGAAATCCAGATATTCCAGATTGCTTTGCAACGTTGCGAAGATGGTCACCTGTAGTATTCGCGATTCATGCACAAGCATTGCGGGGGTGTAGCCTTGCAAATACCGCAGTTCGCCATGGGCTGCGGCGGCAGGGGAAGGGCTGGCATCGCTGTCCTTGTCAGAGGCGCTGGACTGGCTCAGACGGAGAGCTAGGTCTTCAACCAGCTTAGACAGATGTCCAGTACGCTGGTCATCGCTTAGCTTAAGGCGGCTCAGTTGATTACTCTGTTTCGCACGCACCAACCACCCCTCGACGATACTTTCAACGCACCGATGCAGTATCGCACCCAGTCTCTCCTTTTCCAGCCGGGCAGCAGGTTTGCGAGTAAGCGTCTTTTCACGGACCAGTTCGGCGAGTCTGCTGATTTCGAATGGTTTCACGATGATTTCGTCTGCTTCCAGAAGGATGGCGGCCATGGCGCTCTGCACGTCGGGGTAGCCGCTGACCAGCAGCGTAAGCGCATCCGGTTGGCAGTGGCGCATCGCGGTAACCACCGTAAAACCATCACCGGGGTTCGGCATGTGCAGGTCGGTGATGAGCACGTCGAAGCTCTGTGTCGTGATAAGTCTCAGAGCTTCCGTCACGCAGGCGGCCGTCACCACGTCAAATCCCTTGCGTTCAAGTGTCGCACTCATCATGGCGCGGACGGCATCATCGTCATCCACAAGCAGGACTTTATGCGCAGCGGGTGGTTCGGTCGGAGTCATACGGCAATGCCTCTCTTCACGAATAGTGGCAGTGTTACTCGGCTTTATGTTCAAAAATGTATAAAAGTGAACAGTTATTGAAACCGTTAACAGATACTCTGCCTTGGTCTCATAGATTGAAATGCGGTCATGGGTTAGTGGCGGAAATACCGACCATTCGGACCCTCACGACCGCATCGCTTCACTGTTTTCAGACGTGCACGTTTCAGGCCGGACTCCACACGGGTTCGGCCTTTTTCCGTACTGGTCGCCAACAAGAGGACCGACGCACCGCTGCGGCCCCAGCCTGTCCTTGGAACCTGCCATCTGGCCTTCATCTGATTCACGCTTTATGGACTTTGTCCGTTAGAGCCGGGTGCTGCTCACGACTTTCTTCTGCGGTGACCGCGATCCGCTTCGATTTCCGATAGACGTTTATGACCGCAAGCGTCCAGAAGGGAACCAAATCGACTCCGGGTACGAGTTTGCCAAGGAACGATGGCAGAAATTCCCAGTGCCAACCGAGAAGGTTGATCAGCAGGGCTGCGATACCAAAGTCGAGGATGTCATCGGCAGGCGATAAAGCGCCTTCGACAAATGAGGGAAAAACGACGATCTGGAGTGCATCCGCAATGATGGCCAGCACCATGGCGGCTCGAAAGCGCGAACCGGGCGAGATTGTGATGTTGTCGTGAGTCACAGCGGTGCTGCCTTCGTGCTGAATGCCTATTCTAAACCGATCCTCCGAGAGTATCAGTCCGCATACCAGAGCGAATGCGCCGACCATCGACTGCAAGATAGGCACTGGGTCTCAGTCCATTGGTGAAGGCAGGCGGGGCAGACGCCTTGCCGCATTCAACGGATTCAGGCAATCACGATTGTCTGGATGAATATCGAGGCAGCGGTGTCGCTATCGGCAGCTTGGATCGCTCGCACTCCCGCTCTACTCGCATTCGGTGACTGCAACCACGCTCTGCTGTTCGTCTGTGGTTCGGCAGCTTGACAATAGGGTTGCAGAGGACTAGCGTGCAATTGAGGTGGCTTCTACCCTCTTTCAGGTTCCCTGAAACTAAGTCAGCCCATCTGAAGTTCTCTCCTCTTAGCGATCACAACCTTATTAGGAGGTTCATATGTTTGCACGCAACGTCTCTTTTCGCCTGAAATCGAACATGCTTTCCGATTACACCCGGACCTTTGAAAACCAAGTCCTTCCTTTACTTCGCAAGCAGAAAGGCTTCAAGGACGAAATCACACTGTCAAATCCCAGCAGCGTGGATGTGATTGCGATCAGTTTGTGGGAGAGCAAAGCCAATGCAGAAGCTTACAACACCACTGCCTACGCAGAAGTGTTGAAAACCTTGGCAAGAATGATCGATGGAACGCCCAAGGTACAGACGTTTGAGGCCGTCACCTCGACCTTCCATAACGTCGCTGTAGCAGTGTAAGGGGGATCGTCCGCGGTGCGGGGCGGCCGCCTCCTTCAAGGGCCGCCTCTTTCACTTTTTCACTGGAGGATTTCATGGAATACTTCCGCCTTGACCATCCACCTGATCGACTGACTCTTTGTAATCGTTCGAGCTGCGAGGACATCGCTGACTATCTGGAAGTCAACGAACATGGACGGGAGGACTTCGTCTGCGCTGCCCACACCAGCAGTGAAAGGCACGCTTCAGTTCTGCCGAAGGGCGTACCCAGTGCCGATCCGTACCGGAGCCGACCTGCCGCTTGAACCGTTGGCGGTGACCTGCAAACGGCGACTTGCAGACTGCATTGGTAAGAAACGCATAAAACGAAAGCGCCCCGGACTCTGGTCAGAGAGTCATGGGGCGTTCGCTGAAGCTCAATTCCAACTTAGGCTCCGTCCCAAAGTTCGTGAATAGCTCCTGCGTGCAAGGTGGCGGCACTAAGGAACTCAGGACACGCTCACTCCGAACCGCGATTTATAATCAGGCTCATGCAAGTTACCACTGGTGTGATTGCTTCGGCATTGCTTGTCATGCTCGGTTCTCTGGCTCCGCTATTCGCACAAGCGCCTGTCCAACAGCAGCAACCTGAGTTCGTCAAACAAGGTCAGCAGTTGATGCGGGATGGAAAGGCGGAAGAGGCGTTGGCACTTTATCGCCAGACTCTCCTGACTTCGCCGGATTCGGTTCCTGCCAACGTCGCGGCTGGGAGCGTACTCGACCTGATGGGGAAAGGCGAGGAGGCACGGAAGTATTTCACCAAGGCAATCGATGTTGCGGACACGCCCGAGAGCAAGGCATCAGCCAAGAGAGCGATGGCAATGTCATACGCGTTCGAGGGGAATTGCAAGAAAACCATCGAGTACGAACAACAGGTTTTCGACTTCCACGGCAGCGTGAAGAACTTCTTCCAGCAGGGAGAGATTGCGAACGAGGCGGCACGCGTTTGTATCGATTCCGGCGATTTGGATTCCGCTTACAAGTGGTACAAGCTCGGCCACGACACGGGACTGAAGGAACCCGACATCAAGCCTGCTCGGCAAGACCTGTGGAACTTCCGGTGGGAGCACGCGCAAGCTCGCATCGCCGCCCGGCGCGGCGACCAAGCGGAAGCACAAAAGCATGTTGCTGCGGCAAAGGCGATTCTCGACAAGGGCACCAATCCCGAGCAAGCGCCGTTCTTCCCTTATTTGAAAGGCTATGTCGCGTTCTACACGGGAGATTACAAAGGGGCTCTTGAGGAACTAAAACAGGCGAACCAGAACGATCCGTTTATCCAGTGCCTGATGGGTCAGACCTACGAAAAACTGGGCGAGAAGGACGAAGCCATGGAGTACTACCGCAAAGCTTCGACGGCAATTTCGCACAACCCCGCCGCCGCGTATGCAGTTCCGTTTGCCAAGAAGAAACTGTCCTAACTCCCATGTGAGCCGTAGCCTCACAGTCCTCACTACGAGAAGAGAGAATTCTGAATCTGTGCAAGTTCCACGGGTGCGGAGCATTCTTCGTCATCGTTGCCCACGTGGTTGATCCGCGTGCTGATCGGGTAGCACCGCATCGACCGAGCATCGTAGGGCTTCAACAATTCGGACGCGGCAGCTACGTTCGTCATCCCCGGATCGAGCCACAGGTCGTAGCTGTCTGGATCGAGAATGACAGGCATTCGGTCGTGGACGACTGATGTCACAGCATTTGGCGTCGTGGTCAGGATCGAACAGGACTTGACCCACTGCCCGCTCGGGTCCCTCCAGCGATCCCAGATTCCAGCGAATGCGAACAACTCCCCTTCATTGACTTCAAAGCAGTACGGCTGCTTGGCTCTCCCGGTCCGAGACCACTCATAAAATCCGTCTGCGGGGATCAAGCACCTGCGAGATTTCAACGCATCGCGGAATGCTGGCTTCTCACTTGCCGTTTCCGACCTTGCGTTAATCATCCGGGCAGCGGCAGTCGAATCCTTGGCCCATGACGGAATGAGCCCCCATCGCATCAGCGACAATTCCCGGACGGGTTCCTTGGGATTCTGGCGGATGACTGCTACAGGCTGGGTCGGCGCGATGTTGTACCGGGGAACCCAGTCTGCTTCGTCGGAGGCGCAGTCGAAATATTCCGCGACAAGCTGTTTCCTCCTCGAAAGTTTGTAGCGTCCGCACACGAGAAGAAGATTATGGCAGATTGGGCATCAATTCTGGGCACTCCAGCACACGCAAAGGCTGGGCTGAAGGCGCGAACCGCAGCCATAACACCCCACATTGGGGCACTGTCCCCTTTCGTAACTATGGGGGCCTTCCCAGCAGGAGTACGGTTAACTTGGGATAAAACGTTCATGAGCGGTACGCAGCCTTGTAGTCTATCTCACCGGATAAATGTCGCCTTCGCCTTAACTTTCGGCTCACTTCTATCAAGGGCCTTGTCTAGATTGGGGTCGCGGCGGTCGCGTTTTTGGGATCGGTATCGGTGATTGGTCTTCAATATGTCCATGCAATACCGCCTCATTCGGGCACTTCGCTACGCGACAATCGCACTGTTTCTCGCGGCAGGTCTTGAGGGACTCAAGCAAGTTGTCTTTCCAAATCTTTCCGCTGGGCAGTATATTGCTGCAATCTTGATCTGCGCCTCTGTTGTTTTCCTTCTAAATTTAGGATTGCTGCGCCGCGAAAAGGTTCAGTCGGAAAAGGTTTCTGAAAATATCATCGGGAACCTTCCCGAGATCGCCTGCATCTTCGATGATGCCGGGAACTTCAGGCAGTGGAACTCCAGTTGTGAAGGGCTGCGTGGCTACACAGCTAGCGCAGAACAGTATCGGTCGTTGGTCGCCAGTGTCCCGGACGCCGTCTGGAAGGTCGATAGAGAAGGCAGTCTAACCTTCATGAGTCCGCAATGGGAAAACATCCTCGGATACTCTATGGCTGAGCTTTATCAACAGAGAGCATCTATCTGGATTAACTCGATCCACATAGATGATAGACAGCGAGTGAAGCAGGCGCTTGAAGCTCTGTTCGACGACGGGAGACCATACGATGTAGAGTTCCGGGCTCAAAGAAAGAATGGGGAGTGGTTCTGGGCACATGATCGGGCCGTTGCCACTCATGACCAGAATGGTATTCGGGTCGCCACAGGCCTTCTTTCGGACATTACCGAGCGCAAGAAGGCAGAAGAAAGCCTACTTAGGCTGGCATCTATCGTTGAGTTTTCGGAAGACGCCATCATTGGGAAAACAACCGAAGGGGTAATCACCAGTTGGAACCGAGCAGCGGAAAAGATGTATGGATACACGAAGACCGAAGTGCTGGGGCGAAACCTATCCTTTCTGGTGACCCCGGAACGGCGAGAGGAAATCCGAGCCCTAATCGAGCGTGTACGAGCGGGGCATTCAGTGGAGTGCTTTGAGACACAACGACTCACGAAGGAGGGCTCGGTACTGGACGTGTCATTGTCCGTCTCCCCGATTAGAGACGCAAGCGGGCAGGTTACAGGGTCTTCGGCGATTGCTCGCGACCTCACTCCTCGAAAACGTGATGCGGAGCAATTACGATTGCAGGCCGCATCTTTGGAAGCGGCTGCCAATGCCATCGTCATCACAGACTACGAAGGCAAGATAGTGTGGGTGAATCGGGCGTTTACTGCGATGACTGGCTACAGCAAGGAAGAGGTCTTGGGAAAGGACCCTCGGCTGTTGAAATCCGAGGAGCAGCCCGAAAGCTATTATGCCGAGCTTTGGTCAACCATCTCGTCAGGCAAAATCTGGCATAGCGAACTCGTCAACAGGCGGAAAGACGGAACAACCTACACCGAGGAGATGACGATCACTCCCATAGCCCAGAACGTCGGCCAAGCGAACTGGTCACACTTTATCGCTATCAAGCAGGACATCACGGAGCGAAAGCGGGCCGAGGAGGAACTGTACCGGGCACACCAGATGCTTCAGACGGTCCTGAACACCATTCCTCAACGCGTCTTTTGGAAGGACCGGAACTGCACCTACGTGGGCTGCAACCGGGCTTTTGCGACCGATGCGGGTTTGAACAACCCGGCAGAGATTATCGGCAAAAGTGATTTTGAGCTCGCTTGGAGCGGGACGGCAGATCGTTATCGCGCCGATGACAAGCGGATCATGGAACAAGGATCGACAAAGCTCAACTTTGACGAACCCCAGAGCAGGGCTGACGGAAGTCTGCTGTGGCTCCGGACGAGCAAATTGCCCCTATGGGACCGGGAGGGCAAGGTGATCGGCGTCATTGGAACCTACGAAGACATCACCGAGCGCAAGGTCGCCGAAGATCGAGTCAAATTCTTAGCTTTTTACGATGCTCTGACGGAGCTGCCCAATCGAGCCCTTCTACAGGATCGATTGTCCAAGGCACTGGCCAACGCTCGTCGGCAAAAGGACAGGGTTGCGCTTCTGTTCCTCGATCTCGACCGATTCAAGGACACCAACGACTCGCTCGGACACTCGCTCGGCGACCTTCTTCTGCAAAACGTTGCAGAACGGCTCAAGAGATGTGCGCGTGAACAGGACACCGTGGCCCGGCTGGGCGGTGACGAATTCCTCATCGTGCTCACTAATGTGAAGGAGATCGCCGACGCATCCGTTGCCGCTGAGCGGTTCATGCAGGCAATGACCGCCGAATTCGTCGTTCAAGGTCACTCCCTTAGCATTAATTGCAGCGTCGGCATCAGCATGTTCCCCGAACACGGTACGGACGGCGAAATCCTGATCAAGAATGCCGATGCCGCTATGTATAGTGCCAAAGAGAGTGGACGGAACAACTTCCGGTTCTTCACCGAGGACATGAATGCTCAGGGTGTGGAGCGATTGACCTTGGGGAACGGTTTGCGACTGGCACTCGACAAGAAAGAACTCTTTCTCGTGTATCAACCGCAGGTGGATATTGTCTCCGGAAAGATCATCGGACTGGAAGCACTCCTCCGCTGGCAACACCCGACGTTGGGCCTTGTGCCCCCCGATAAGTTCATACGAATTGCCGAGAACTGCGGTCTGATCGTGCCCATTGGGGAATGGGTGGTGAGGACGGCCTGTCGTCAGGCGCGGAAATGGCAAGACGAAGGGCTTCCCGCAGTGTCGATAGCGATCAATGTATCGGCGGTACAATTTCGCCAAGAGGACTTCTGCGAACTCATCAGAAGAGTGCTCCATGAGACAGGCCTCGCCCCGCAATACCTCGAACTGGAACTGACGGAAGGTCTCTTGCTGGCGAATGCAGACGTGACGTTCTCAGTTCTTCAGGAATTAAAGGCCATGGGGTTGACGCTGGCGATTGACGACTTCGGGACTGGCTATTCCAACTTCAACTACTTGAGACAGTTTCGGGTTAGCAAGCTCAAAATCGACCGCTCNNCAAGGCTACTACTTCAGCAAGCCTTTAGCGGTTGATAAGGTCGCCGACAAGCTGCGCGGCAACAGTCCTAAACCGCAAGTTCGAGCACAAGCAAGCGGGAAACAATCATGATAGACGACCTTTTACGAAGGAGTGTACTTCATTATGCAAGTCGGCCTTGCTCTTCTGGTGTCCGCTGATCCAGTTACAATTCACCAGTTCAACCACGCCCTGAAAGAATTGTCTATTTCGTCTGATGTGTGTCAGGAAGTGCCAGCGGCGGTTGGGCTATTGAACCGCCAAAAGTTCGAGGCCATCATCGTTGATCTCCAATTAGGAGAACAGTGTGGAATGATCTTGGACGAGGTTCATCTTTCCTCCTCGAACAGAACGGCAGTGACCTTTGGCATCAGCAACAACAATGCGGACACTACAGCAGCTTTCCGCAAGAAGTCGCAGTTTGTCTTCGAAAGACCCCTTTCCGCGGAGTCAATCCACAAAACACTAAAGCCCGCATATGGACTCATCCTGAGAGAACGGCGGCGTTATTTCCGCTGTCCTGTCTCAATTCCCGTCATCATCCAGAGGGAAAGCAGGCAGGAAGTACGATGCAGCAGCGTAAATGTTAGCGGAGGGGGAATGGCGCTGAGCACACAGGTTCCGCTTGTTCCCGGAGAACACGTCCGCGTCCAGTTCACCCTGCCAGATCGCGAAGCCCCCGTGTTGGCGGAATCGACGATCTGCTGGTCGAAAACGGGTCATCTGGGAGTTCGCTTCGTGTCCATCTCAGACGACCACAAGTCCGAGCTACAGGCGTGGCTGTCACAAAAGCTGGAACAGACACTCCCGGCATTCGTTGCCGATCAATTCCGCAAGGCAGAAAGTGGCTCCAATTAATACGTTGAGTCAGAAGCCGGATGACAATTCCGGTGCATGAACAAAAGCTCACGCTTTGAAGAAATCTTCCTCGTTACCGCCGTCCGATTCGCCACTGACCACGATGTTTTTGGGGCAGTACCTTAGTTGCTTGATTCAGGAAACAATTACCTATCTCAAACTTTCCTACAGCGATTTAGCTGTGACGACATTCATCCCCGAGATGGTGCTTCGCGATGCGGTCGAGAGGAAGATGGCGCTGACTCGTGGACAATGGATCAAACTTGGTCATTTGCTAGACCTGCCAACAACCTATGAGTTACGAGCCGCCGAGCGCGATGGTTTGGCTTGCTGGGAAGTGTGTTACCCGCCCGTCTCCTTCATCGCGCACAAGGCGTAGACCGCGCCTCGCATCGCCGATCAGTGAGCAAATGCCTTTTTTCGTGTTCTCGGTCAGGCGAGTCTCGGCCAACAACGCCACGAACGCGTGCCCTTCGCTTCCCCGACAAGGGTCGAGGGTATGAGCAATGTAAGGACGGTAGCTGCCGCGATGAATCATGGCAGCGCTTCAACACGCCAAATCTGCTAAAGCATTCTCTTGAGAGCCGCGAGGCTGTTGAGTGCATCTCTCAGTTCGCGATGCTCCTTAGAGAGAGCAATCGGCAATCCTCGTAAGCGTTGTTGGATAGCCTTCTCAGCCACGTCGATGCTCGCTGGCAACTTGTTCCGGTCGAATTCCATTGCCGCGGCTCTATAAAAGTCGAGCCAATCCCTGTCATTATGCATCACCGATTGAGTCTCCGCGCACAGTCCCTTCCGCATGGAGGAATCTGCATCTGGCGTGCTGGCAAACGAGCACCCGTTTGCCGAGGGTTGTACAGTTTAAGTGTCATCCACGTTCTCCCTTTGTTGAGCGCCAGATGGCGTTCCGCGTCAGCGATCTTGCCGAATCGGGGGCTTTCTCGGGTGAATCGGGAATCTGGGGAAAGGAGTCTCTCGGGGCACCAAACATTTGATCAGCCCTCCCCCGAAAGCTACTCAATT
>PLHQ01000096.1 GCA_003138975.1 Acidobacteriaceae bacterium
TTCAGCGCCGAATTTCTGCAACGTCATGCCAAGGACTACACGCGTTTGGCCAAGGCTTCCGCGGACGCGATTCGTGCGCACGACCCACAGCGCTTAGTAGTGACCGATGGTTATCCCGGAGGAGGCTCGCCGATTCCGGACCTCTTCGGCACGGGGATGATGCAGAGTTGTCATACCTACAATCCCATTCAAGTCACGCACCACAACTGCGAGTGGGTACGGGGCATCCTCAACGGATCAGAACCCATACCTACATGGCCTCTCAAGGATGAAAAAGAGAAAGTCATCTACGACCGCCAAACGCTGGAAAGGAACTGCCATCCCTGGGCGGGCCTTTCAGTTGAGGGAGTGCCCATACACTTCGGCGAGATGGGATGTTATAAACACACTCCGCCCGATGTTGTGTTGGCGTGGTTCAGCGACACTCTCGATGTTCTTGGTGAATTGAACTCTGGCTGGGCCTTGTGGAATTTCCGGGGACCGTTTGGCGTGCTCGACACGGAACGCCAGGGAACAAAATTCGAGGACTGGCAAGGACACAAGCTGGATCGGCCGTTACTCACGCTCTTGCAGAAGAAGATGAAAGCATAACCGCTCGCCACGCTCGCCGTTTTAGTGGACTCCGCGGCCTGAATGACTCCATACTCGAACCATGCACGGGCGGAGCGCATCCGTGAGATGGGTATTTGTGTTAGCGCTGGCGGCGTGGTGCGTGATGTCGTCCGTGGCGCAGACGTCTTCATCGTCTTCCTCTTCACAATCGTCCTCTCCACAACGGGTAGCTTCCGACCATGCTTCCTCGGAACACGTTGGGACAGGGCAGAAACTTGCTATTACGGTGACGGACGAAAACGGAGTGGCCGTCGGATCCGCGCGCGCCCAGTTGCAACCCCCGCCGCCTGACATTCCATTGCGCTGCGAAACCGATTTTGCAGGCCACTGCGAATTCACCAACCTCTCTGCCGGGGCTTACGAACTCCGCGTGGAGAAAACCGGCTTCTATGCAATTTCTCAAAGCAACGTGCAGGTTGGCGCGACTGCAAATGTGGATGTAATTCTTTCTCATCAGCAAGAGTCGCGCGAAGTCGTGGACGTGGTTGAATCCTCCCCGGCTATAGATCCGTCGCAAGTTTCCACCAAAGAGGAGCTCACCGGCGCCCAGATTGTCGATATTCCCTATCCGGGGACACACGACTACCGTAACGCGTTGATTTTCATCCCCGGAGTTACACCCGACGCCTTTGGCCAGCCCCACGTGGCGGGCGCCGAGAGCTACCAAACGCTGGTCTTGCTGGATGGTTTCAACGTGGCTCAGCCAACGAATGGCCAGCTGGTCGTGCGGACGAGCGTCGAGTCATTCCGCTCCATCGAGGTGACCCCGAGCCGCGAGCCGGCGGAGTTTGGCAAGGGTTCCGGCGGCGTGCTCGCCTTGAACACTCGAATGGGCGACGATCACTTTCGGGTTACCTCCATGGACTTCGTCCCCGGACTGCAGACCATTAAAGGGATCTCGATCGGTCAATGGGTGCCCCTTCTCACCATGTCCGGACCGATTCGCAAAGGGAAAATGTGGTTGATTGACTCGCTTGACGGCGAGTACGACAACAACATCATTCAGCAATTGCCATCCGGTTCCGACAGTGACCACGTCTGGCGCGTGGATAACCTGGCAAAGCTGCAGTCCAACCTGACAACGCGCAATATTGTGACTGTCAGCTTTTTGTCGAACTACTATCACGACCAATATTCCGGACTATCGTTTCTTCAGCCTCAGTCAACCACCCAGACTGACGCGGAAACTTCTTATATAGGTTCGCTCAAAGACCAATATTATTTCCGCGGCGGCGCGCTTCTCGAAACCGGCTTTGGCGCGGATCAGTACAGCGTTGCGCTGACTCCTCAAGGCAGTGGTCCGTATATCCTGACAACCCAGGCGGCTGCGGGCAACTATTATCTGCGCCAGAACACCTCGGCCCGCAGATTGCAAGGTTTGGCGAACCTGTACTTTCCGCCACATCAGTGGCACGGACGGCACGACATCAAAGTTGGCACAGACTTGGACCGTTTGAGCTACGACTCGCAATTCCTGCGGCAGTCAATTTCGTTTCTGCAGCCGGATGAGCCGCCGCCGAACCAAGCGCCGCAGCCGTGTGCAACCGGCGCAGATGGCATTCCTGTGGTCCCGTCCATTTGCGCGCGCTATTCGGTTTTCTCCGGAGGCAATTACTCCACAACTCATAACGCGGAGGCCAGCGCCTATGCTGAGGATCGGTGGCTGGTCACGAATCGTGTGCTGCTCGAGCCGGGGCTACGCCTGGATTGGGATGAAATCGTGCGGGCTCCGCTGTTCTCGCCTCGCCTCGCCGGAACTTACATTCTCGACGATGAAGGCAATACCAAGCTCTCGGCGGGAGTTGGAATTATCTATGACACAACCAACCTGGGATTGATCGACCAACCCTTCAATGGGCAGAGGGTCGATTACTTTTTCAATTCGAGCGGAAATCCGACAGATGCGAACGGGAAAGCGACCAGCGTGCCAGTACCCGTGCCGACCACGTTCTCTGTGAACCGGAACAATCTGGCAGCGCCACGATACTTCAACTGGAGCATTGGCCTCGAGAAGAAGCTGCCAGCGGCCGTCTTTCTGAAAGTAGAGTTCCTCGAAAAACGCGGAGTGCATGGTTTTGCTTACAACACGCTGAATGGAGCGGTGGACGGTAACTACTTCCTCGAGAATGGACGCGATGATCGCTACGATGCCTTGCAGGTCAGCCTGCAGCGCCGCTTTCGCCAGCGTTATGAGGTCTTCGGCGCGTACACTCGCTCCCGGTCGCATACCAACCAGGTATTCGATTTCAGTTTGGATATTCCGCTGTTGAGCCCGCAGTTGCCCGGTCCGTATCCGTGGGATACCCCGAATCGCTTCGTCGGCTGGGGCGTGCTGCCCTTTTTCAAGCTGCCCATCCTCCACAAAGTGGATATGGTCTATTCCGCCGAAGCGCGCACCGGTCTGCCCTTCAACGCGACGACCGATCAGGGAGAAATCGCTCCGGGTTATCCTCCGGGAACTTTTCGTCTTCCTACTTACTATTCAGTAAATCTGCAGTTCGAAAAGCGCTTTCATCTGTTTGGACGCTATTGGGCTCTACGTGGGGGCTTCGATAACGTTACCAACCACGCCAACGCTGCGCTGGCAAACGGCATTATCGATCCGACCCACCCGTTTCCGACTTACATCGACGGCAACGGGCGTGCCTTCACCGGCCGCATCCGATACCTGGGGGGAAAGTGATTCTGAAAGGAGCACGACCTGCCTTGCACGAACCCAAAACCGAGAGGGTCCTATGCTGCGGCCAGATAGACGTAGCGCAGAATAAAGAGGATCGTGAGGATCCAAACGAGCGCGTTGATTTCGTGGAGCTTCCCAGCCGCAATTTTCACGACGGTGTAGGAGATTAAGCCGAGGCTGAGGCCGGTCGCGATGCTGAATGTAAGCGGCGTGGCCAGCATCGTGATGAATGCCGGGACGGCTTCGCTGAAGTCCTGCCAAGCGATTTGCGCAATGGATTGCGTCATCAGAACACCAACCAAAATCAGCGCGGGGGCGGTTGCGTAGGCCGGAATCGCGGTGGCCAGCGGTGAGCAGAACATGGCCAACAGGAAGAGGGCGGCGACGGCGACATTGCTTAGACCGGTACGTGCCCCGGCGGCAACGCCGGCGGCGCTTTCGATGTAACTGGTCACAGTGGAAGTTCCCGTCAAGGAGCCGAACACGGTTCCTACGGCATCTGCAACCAGAACACGGCCCACTCGGGGAATCTTGCCATCCTTGACGAAGCCGCCTTGTTCGCACACCCCTACCAGGGTGCCAACATTATCGAAGAGATCCACAAACAAGAACGCGAACAGGATTTCGAGTAAGCCGAGGTGGCTGGCTCCGCGAAAATCAAGCTGCAAGAAAGTGGAGGAGGGGTGTGGCATGGAAAAGATTGCGACGGGCCAGTTCGCAATCCCGCGCAACATCCCGAGCAGTGCGGTGCCAAAGATACCGATTAAGATTGCGCCATGCAGCTTTCGTGACATGAGGATCAGCGTCAGGACCAGGCCGAAGCAAGCGGTTTGCACTTCTTTGTCGGCAAAGCTGCCAAGGCCTACGTACGTAGCCGCATTCGCCACTACGAGCTTTGCGTTACGCAGTCCTACAAAGGCGATGAACATTCCAATCCCCGCGGCAGTTGAGTGCTTCAAGCAGTCGGGCATGCCGTTGACGATCTGCTCGCGAACGCGCGTCACCGTGAGAACAAGGAAGAGAACGCCTGAACAAAAGACCACGGCGAGTGCCGTGCGCCAAGGGACATGCATGGCGATGCAAACGGAGTAGGTAAAGTAGGCGTTCAGAGACATTCCCGGCGCCAACGCGATGGGATAGTTGGCGTAGAGCCCCATCACCAAAGTAGCGACTGCGGCAGAAACGCAAGTTGCAAAGACTACACCGTCGGGCGGCATTCCGGCCTGTGCGAGAATCTGGGGGTTCACGACGATGATGTAGGCCATCGTGACGAAAGTGGTGAGGCCACCCAGCATCTCCTGTTTCACGGAGGTTTGGTTCTCGGCAAGTTTGAAATAGCGATCGATCAATCATTCCCCCTGTTGAGATTGGTGGGTGCTCGAACAGACTCAATACTCGATCTTGTTAGGCTTGTTTTCCCAGGCACGAAACGCTGCCAGTGCCTCTTCGCGCATCATTTGAATCATTGGTATTTTGCGCTGCGAATGCGGGTGCGCGATTTCGCGGTAGATCAATGAATCGTCAAAGCCAATCCTGGAAGCGTCGGCATCGGCATTGGCAAAATAGACGCGAGAGAGGCGAGCCCAATAGATTGCGCCCAAGCACATGGGGCACGGCTCGCAGGACGTATAGATCTCGCAGCCTTCAAGATCGAAAACGCCAAGCTTCTTGCAGGCGTTGCGAATAGCGAGCACTTCGGCGTGCGCGGTGGGATCATTCGCGGAAGTGACCTGATTCGCTCCTTCGGCAATGATGGCGCCGTCTTTCACTACCACGGCACCGAAGGGGCCACCGCGTCCGGAGTGGACGTTGTCGATCGAGAGCTGAATCGCGCGGGCCATGAAAGGATTGTCCATGTGTTCGCTCATCATGCGTAAATCGTTAACGATATGCCGGTGCCAGCAAACCGCGAACCCGCAATTCAGTCGACATGGACCCTTTGGCAGCCGCTTCGCTGAGAAGCGAGTATATGCTGGGACTTAGAAGTTCGTAAATGTTGTTTGATTCCGGTGAAGCGTGCATTGTAAAAGAGGAGGGGCCCGAGTACGCTCTGCCTCCAGGCCCCAATCCAAGGAGCGGACATTTTGAGTTTGCAGGCCTTCTTCTCTCGCCGCGTAATCACTTCTGAAGGAATCCGGCCAGCGGCCATCCTGGTGGAAGGAGAACAAATCCGGGCGATTGTTTCTGCCGATCAAATACCTGCCGACGGTTGCCAAATCCATGATTTCGGCAAAGCTGCCATTCTCCCGGGGCTCGTCGATTCCCACGTGCATATCAACGACCCGGGCCGTGCGCAATGGGAGGGCTTCGAAACGGCGACACGGGCAGCGGCGGCGGGAGGCTATACGCTGCTTGTCGACATGCCCCTGAACTGTCTTCCCGCGACCACGACGGTCGTTGCGCTTGAGGTCAAGCGCGCAGCCGCAAAAGGCAGATGCCGCGTCGATTGGATGGCTTGGGGCGGGGTGGTCCACGATAATCAAAACCACATCGAAGCTCTCGCGGCCGCTGGAGTGCCGGGGTTCAAATGCTTTCTGATCAATCCTGGTATCGATGGCTTCACCATGGTGACGGAGCAGCAGCTGCGAGCGGCCCTGCCTCACGTTGCCCGGACTAGCCTGCCGCTGCTGGTGCACGCAGAACTTCCCGGCCCAATCGATCAGGCAACGGACGCTCTGGCTGATGCTGATTGGAATTGTTATTCGACGTATCTCGAATCGCGGCCCGATGAGGCGGAACTGGCTGCTATCCGGATGATGCTGTCGTTGTGCCGCGAATACGGCTTCCGCTTACACATCGTCCATCTCTCGACCAGTCAGGCGCTTCAGGAGCTGCGCGCTGCGCGCTCTGACGGACTTCCCGTGAGCGTGGAAACCTGCCCGCACTACTTGCACCTGTCTGCTGAAACAATCGCAAACGGGGCGACGCTGACCAAATGTGCTCCGCCGATTCGAAGCCGCGAAAATTGCGAAGGATTGTGGGAAGGTCTACGAGATGGGACGATCGATATGGTGGTGACTGACCATTCGCCGTGTCCTCCGGCGATGAAGCAGCTCGCCGAGGGCGATTTCCGGACCGCCTGGGGTGGTATCGCAAGCCTTTCGGTAGCGCTGCCTCTGATGTGGACTGAAGCCAGCAGGCGCGGATTCACGCTGCTCGATCTGGCACGCTGGATGGCAGCGGCGCCGGCTCGACTAGCTGGTTGCGATTCGCGCAAGGGTCGAATTGCCGCGGGATACGACGCGGATTTCGTTGTGTTTGATCCTGACCGCGAATTCACTGTGACAGAAAACCGGTTGCACTACCGGCATCCAGTCTCTCCGTGCCTGGGAGAGACGGTGCGCGGCGTGGTGAAGGCCACCTATCTGCGAGGAAACGCTGTCTTTGCGGAAGGAGAGTTTCCCGGTGAGCCTGGCGGGCGGGAACACGCTGCGAATAGAAGTCGGCGATCAACCGCATAAGCTTTTTCTGTTTCGCTTTGCAATACTTTCACTCCATTGTGACCTAGTCTGTCATACACTATCCCATCCGCGGGTCTCGGCGTCCCCGCCAGGTTACGGTAGTCTCGCGGTCAGATTGGGTCGGGATGAACAGCGATCGCATCGTCGGAAACTCGGTCCCGCGGAAAGAGGGACGCGACAAAGTAACCGGAAGGTCGCAGTACGTCGACGATATGGTTTTACCGAACATGCTCTTCGGAGCAACGGTTCGCAGCCAGATTCCGCGCGGCCGGATCAAGAAGATCACATTCGGTCCGGGAGTTAGCTGGGATGAATTCGTGATCGTCTCCGCGGAAGATATTCCCGGGAAAAATTGCATCTCGTTGATCGAAGACGATCAGCCATGCCTGGCAAGCGAGTTCGTGAATCATCCCGAGGAACCAATTCTGCTGTTGGCTCATCCGAATCGCTATCTTCTTTCCAAGGCGGTTGAGGCGGTATCAGTCGAATACGATCCCTTGCCTGCCATCTTCACGATTGAAGAAAGCGAGCGCCGCGCGGAAATTATTTGGGGCGAGGACAACATCTTCAAAACTTACTTGATCGAAAAGGGCGACGTCGATGGCGTTTGGGAAAAAGCCGCTTACATCGTGGAAGGCGAGTACACGACTGGAGCGCAGGAGCAGCTTTACATCGAGAATAACGGGATGATCGCGACCTTTGACGGCACGCAGGGAATCACCGTGTGGGGCTCACTGCAATGTCCTTATTACGTTCACAACGCGCTCATGGCTCTGTGCAATTTGCCGGCAGAAAAAGTTCGTGTCGTGCAGAAGGAGACCGGAGGCGCTTTCGGAGGGAAGGAAGAATATCCGTCGATGATCGCCGCGCATGCTGCGCTGCTGGCAATCAAATCCGGAAAACCCGTGAAGATTATTTACGACCGCATGGAAGACATGGCGGCGACCACGAAGCGACATCCCTCGCGCACGCGCCAAAGGACGGCGGTCAGCAGGGACGGCAAGATTCTGGGCGGAGAGATTGAGTTCACGATTGATGGTGGAGCGTATGCAACTTTGTCCTCCGTAGTCCTATCCCGCGGGGCGATACACGCCGGGGGACCGTACCACTGGCCGAGCGTTCGCATTCGTGCGAAGGCGGTCGCCACCAACGCGCCACCCCACGGAGCTTTTCGTGGTTTCGGAGCACCGCAGAGTCTGTTTGCGATGGAACGGCATATGGATCGCATCGCGCAGACAGTAGGTCTTTCTCCCGTTGAAATCCGCCGCAGGAATTTCCTGCAACTTGGGCAGACCACTACTACAGAGCAGGTTGTGCGCGAACCAATCAGTCTCGGGAAGTTGCTAGACCGTGCTCTGGACGCTTCGGACTATCACTCTAAAAAACAGCGGTTCGCAAACCATAATGAAAGCGACACCACCCGGAAAGGCATGGGCATTGCTGCGTTTCTGCACGGTGCGGGATTCACCGGATCGGGCGAGCGTTATCTCAGTTCGGTAGTCGGGGTAGAGGGTTGTGCCGATGGCAGTGTGCGCGTGCTGGTTTCGAGCACAGAATTTGGTCAGGGGACGAATACCGTTCTCAGCCAGATTGCCGCCGAAGCGCTCAGTCTGCCCTACGAGAACGTCAGCATGGTTCAGCCGGATACTCAGCAAGTGCCGAACAGCGGCCCAACCGTTGCGTCGCGCACCGTAATGGTGGTTGGGAAGCTGGTGCAGTCCGCAGCTTTGGGAATTAAGCAGACACTGATTTCATCCAACCTGCTCAGCGAATCCTATACCGCGGAGGAGTTTCGTGCCGCCTGCCAGCACTACGTTTCCGAGCATGGCCAATTCCGGTCCTGGTCGCGTTACGAGGCGCCAGACGGCATTTTCTGGGACGATCAAAAGTATCGAGGAGAAGCCTACGCGGCATTTGCTTGGGCGGTTTACATCGCGGAAGTCACGGTGGATCTGACGACGTATGGCGTATCGGTGGACGACTTCGTCGCGCTCCAGGAAGTTGGCAGAGTTCTGCACCCGCTTCTCGCAAGAGGGCAAATCATCGGTGGCGTTGCCCAAGGGATCGGATTCAGCCTTTATGAAAAAGTAGTTTGGCAGAACGGACGCATGCAGAACGGCCAAATGACGAATTACATCATGCCGACTTCAGCCGACCTGCCGCCCATTCGTGTGTTCTTCGAAGAGTTGGGGAATATTTACGGGGTGTACGGTGCAAAGGGCATCGGCGAACTCCCGATGGACGGTCCGGCACCGGCAATCGTCAATGCGGTGGAAGACGCGCTCGGAATTCATTTCGATTCTGTTCCGTTGCTTCCGGAAGACATCATGGATGGGCTCGTGTCGCAGTTCAGCGACGGCGGTGTTGGCTCCAGGGGCGGGACCCGATGACCCATTCTCGGGAGGGATGCGCCAAAGCCGAGATTTCATTCACGGTTAACGGTGAGCTGAAAACGGCGCATGCTTACCCGATGGAGCGCCTGCTCGACGTGTTGCGGCAACAACTCCAATTGACCGGCACGAAGGAAGGTTGCGGAGAAGGCGAGTGTGGTTCGTGCTCTGTACTGATGGACGGCATACTCGTAAATAGTTGCCTCGTACCAGTACTCCAGGCTCAAGGGTCCACCATTGTGACGATCGAAGGACTGGCGACAGGAGAGACGCTACATGTCTTGCAGGAGGCGTTTCTCGATTGCGGCGGCGCGCAGTGCGGAATCTGCACGCCGGGAATGATTCTGGCATCCGCTCATTTATTAAATGGAAAGCCGGAACCGACGATCGAGGAAATCCGGGAGGGCCTCTCCGGCAATCTCTGCCGCTGTACTGGCTACAGCCAGATCATTGAAGCTGTGGCGGAAGCGGCGCGCCGCAGGACGATCGCATGAGATCGAATCCCTTGGACTACGAAATGGTCGCGCCCGGCAGCTTGCATGCGATTGTTTCTTTGCTGGCAAAGGACCCGGGCATGTGGCTGCCGATCGCCGGAGGCACCGATGTAATGGTGCAGTACGCGGCCGGGAAGCTTGTGGCGCGGAAGCTGGTCAGCATTTGGAATCTCCCCGAATTACGGCGCATCGAGGTCACTCCTGACGAGGTTCGGATCGGTGCAGGATGTACTTACACCGACCTCCGCAAGCATGAGGCCATTGGACGCGAGTTTCCTCTCTTGTCGAGTGCCGCCCGGTGGACCGGCGGAATCGCGAACCAGAATCGAGGAACGATCGGTGGAAATATTGTGAATGCATCGCCGGCTGCGGACTCGCTGCCCTCACTGCTGGTGTACGACGCCGACTTGGTTCTGGTGTCAGTGCGAGGCGAGCGTCGGTTGCCCTACGCAGGCTTTCACACCGACTACAAGAAGACGCTGATGGCGCCGGATGAGTTGATTCAAGCGGTATGTCTGCCCCGACGATTTCTAGGATATCTAAGCTATGCCCGCAAGGTCGGAGCCCGGCATGCGCAGGCTATCTCCAAGGTCTGTATAGCAGCGCTGGGCCGACTTGCAAATGGCGTGATTGCAGATGCCCGCATCGCTCTCGGAAGTGTGGCGCCTGTCCCGGTCCGTTTGACGGAGACTGAGCAAGCCGTGAGGGGAAAGGCGATTGATTCCGATCTGTGGCTCTTGGCGAAAAAGACAGTAGCTGCTGAGATCAGACCGATTGACGATATTCGATCTACCGCCAAGTATCGCGGCGTGGTGGCGGGCAATCTTGTAGCTGAATTCTTGAATCGGTTGAGTGCGGCATCCGCCGAAAGAGACGGGCTGAAAGACACTCTGGCGCGATGGAACGATCTTCCGATCGACGACGCCATCAAAATGATCCTACCCTGTTGCGGATCGAAGGCCTGGGCTCAAGGGATGGCGGCCAGACGACCGCTCGCGGATGAAGCTGCGCTGCTGGCTGCGTCCAACGAAACGTGGCACAATCTGGCGCGATCAGAGTGGATGGAAGCGTTCCACAGTCATCCACGAATCGGAGAGTCTCGACCGGCTAACTCTTCGTCAACCCAGTCTCTGCCAGTCTTGTCCTCGATAGATCAGTCTGTAGAATGGTCGGCGCAGGAACAGCGGAACATAGGAGATGCCGAGGCTGTCGTGAAGACCGCTCTGGCGGATGCAAATCGAGAGTACGAGCAACGTTTCAATCGCATCTTCATCGTATGCGCCACCGGTAAGTCTGCGTCGGAGATTCTAGAAACTCTTCGGCGCCGGCTTAAGAATGACGCAGAAACTGAACTTCACGAAGCAGCTGAGCAGCAGCGGCACATTACGCAGATCCGATTGAGGAAATGGCTTCAAGAATGAAACGCATTTCGACCCACATTCTGGACATTGTTCAAGGCAAGCCTGCCGGGGATGTGCCTGTGCGGCTAGAGCAACAGAATGCGCACGGGGATTGGCGATTGTTGACTTCGACGCGCACCGATCACGATGGCCGGTGCGCTCAGTTGCTGCCGGGAGGGGACGATCTGTCTGCAGGAGTCTATCGTTTGATCTTTGAGACGGGAAGTTACTACGCACTGCAAAAAGTCGATGCATTGTATCCGGTGGTGGAAGTTACGTTCCAGGCACGAGAGGGCGAATCCCATTTTCATATTCCGCTGCTCCTGAGCCCGAATGGATATACGACTTACCGGGGAAGCTGAACGGCGAGGGGTTTCTCGAGATGGAGTTGACAAAGTGACTTCGTCAATCCGCGAATGGCTGAATCTGCTGGTCCGCTGGTTTCACGTTTTTGCGGCAATCATGTGGGTTGGCCAAACCTACTATTTCACGTGGCTGGACGGCCAATTTGGCAAGCTCGCGAAAAATTCTGCTGCTGATGCCGCAAGTTCGGCGATCTGGATGGTCCATAGTGGCGGCTTCTACACCGTTGACAAACAGAAATCGCTGAGGGTCGGCCCCGAGCAAGTTCATTGGTTCCGCTGGGAAGCGTTAATGACATGGCTGAGTGGAATGGTGCTGCTTTTTCTCGTTTACTATTCCAGCAGTGGACTCATTGACCCCGATGTTGCTGGGATCTCCCAACTGCGTGGCGTAGCCATCGGACTGGCTGTACTGGCTGGTGGTTGGGTCGTCTATGATCTGGCGGTGCGGTCATCTCTGGGCAGGTCGGCAACCATGTTTGCTGTATTCTCTCTGCTGATGATTGCCGTGCTCGCTTGGGGATTGATGCACGTGTTCAGCGGACGCGCGGCCTACATCCACGTTGGAGCGGTGTTGGGCACGATTATGACGGCTAACGTTTGGTTCCGAATTCTTCCCTCGCAGCGCAAAATGATCGCGGCGGCGGCAGCCGGGGAAACCTTCGATGCGTCTCTCGGGGCTCAAGCCAAGCTGCGCTCCAAACACAATACTTTTATGGCAGTTCCCGTTGTCTTTATCATGATCAGCAATCACTTTCCTGTTGCAACCTACGGGAACACATTCGGTTGGGAGGTCCTCGTAGTTCTCGTTCTTCTCGGCTGGACGGCGGCAAAAATTATCCGCGAAGCTTAGGGCCGCCTGGCGCGCATTTGTTGCCAGTGAATAGAATCCAGTGCCAACAACTGTGACCACAACTCGCGCTCACGAAGTTATGGCACGGTGCCTGAGACTGGCTTCTTTTACTGAGGACGCTGGCAGCATCCGCCGGACGTTCCTCACGCCGCCAATGCGAGACTGCCACCAGGAAATTGCTCGATGGATGGAGCCGCTCGGAGTCCACGTAAGAGTCGATGCCGCAGGAAATCTCCGAGGACTTTATTCGGCCGCACAGCCCCACGCTCCGCGTCTCCTGATCGGATCGCACCTCGATACTGTTCCTAACGCCGGTGCTTATGACGGCATCCTCGGAGTTGTGCTTGCCGTTGCGTTGCTGGAAGAGTTGCAAGGACGAAGGCTTCCCTTCAGCATCGAGGTGGTCGGCTTCTCCGAAGAGGAAGGAGTACGTTTCGGCACTGCTTTCATCGGCAGCCGTGCTTTGGTTGGCAGGCTCGATCAGGAACTCTTGGACGCTAAGGATGCGCAAGGGATATCCGTACGGAAAGCGCTCGACAATTTTGGATTGAATCCCGAGGAGATTCCTCAAGCCGAGTTGGGAAGCGATACGCTCGGCTATCTTGAGTTTCACATCGAGCAGGGACCGGTGTTGGAGAGCGTAAGTCAGCCACTCGCTGTGGTCGAGGCGATTGCCGGCCAGAGCCGGCTTGAGTTCACGTTTTGCGGTTCCGCCAATCATGCGGGCACGACGCCCATGCATCTTCGCTGCGATGCCATCGCAGGTGCGGCGGAGTGGATTGGCATAGTGGAACGAGTAGCTCAGGAAGTCCCTGGTTTGGTCGCGACTGTCGGAAAGATCGAAGCCAAACCCGGGGCGGCGAACGTGATCGCAGGCGAGGCGCGGCTCACACTCGACGTTCGTCACAGTTCCGACGAGATTCGCACTCTTGCGGTCGAGGACCTTACTCGTCAAGCGCAAGGAATTGCCACGCGCCGCGGATTAACTGTACGGGAGAATACCCTGTTAAGTCAGCGGGCAGTTGCGATGGATCCGTTCTTCATTGGGGAGATAGAACAGGCAATCCTCAAGACAGGATGCAAGCTGCATCGGATGGTGAGCGGCGCCGGTCATGACGCCATGATCCTGGCGGAAAAGGTTCCTGCCGCAATGATCTTCCTGCGGACTCCGGGCGGCATCAGCCACGACCCCGCGGAATCCGTCGCAGGCGCGGACGTCGAGAAGGCGATCGAGTGCGGGTTGCATCTTCTCGATCAACTCGCCTCTTCGCCCGAATTTCACAAAAGGATAAACCGTGCATAATCTTGGTCGCACACGAAGTTCCCAACAATCGAATCATCTATTGCTGACTGCGGACACCTTCGTGCGTACTGCTCTGCCCGGAATGAAGGCGTGCTCCGCAGTTGTGCACGCCGGCCCAGCATTGGGCACCAAGTTCACGGAGTACACCGCCGAGTTTGAAGCAGGAGGAGAACTGGGCGGAACATCGGCGCAGCGTTTCATTTTTGTGGTCGAGGGTGGCGTGAAGTTGGAAGTTAATCGCAAATCGAAGCAGCTGGGCGCGCGGGGCTACGCCTATCTCCCCGAAGGCTTGCATCACCGAGTGACTGCCAGGAAGGCGAGTCGTGTGGCTGTCATTGAGAAGCCCTATCAGGCTCTCGGGTCGGTGGAAACGCCAAAGTTGATTATTTCCAACGAAGACGCGGTCTCCTCACATCCGCTCGGCGATGATCCCAGCTTGCAGGTGAAATGTCTGCTTCCCGATGAGATGAGTTTCGACTTCGCAGTGAACACGATGGTCTACCAGCCGGGAGCCTCACTGAGTATGGTCGAAATGCATGTGATGGAACACGGGCTCATGATGCTCGAAGGCGGTGGAATTTACCGCCTTGGCGATTCCTGGTATCCCGTTACAGCAGGAGACTTCATCTGGATGGGGCCGTGGTGTCCGCAGTGGTTCGGGGCGATCGGTAAGGTGCCGGCAAAATATCTCATCTACAAAAACTGGAACCGGCATCCTTTGGCAGGCCCGCAGCGATGAGTCTTACCATCAACCGAGATCGCCTCCTTTCCGAAATCGAAGCGCTGGCCTCGATTTCCGAAGCCGAGCCCCCTGTCGTAACTCGAATTGTTTTCAGTCCCTCCGATCTAAAGGCCCGTGGGTGGATGAAAGCGTGTTGCGAGGAAGCCGGGCTCACGGTGCGCGAGGACGCCGTCGGAAATACCTTCGCTCGCTGGGATGGGTCTGAACCGGCCGCGTCAGTTGTCGGGACCGGCTCGCACATCGACGCCATTCCGAACGCCGGGAAATACGATGGCGTCGTGGGCGTGCTGGGAGGTTTGGAAGCGATACAAGCTTTGCGGCAAAGTGGATTTCGTCCAAAGCATTCGATTGAGCTCCTTATTTTCACTGCTGAAGAGCCAACGCGGTTTGGAATTGGGTGTCTCGGAAGCAGACTACTGTCTGGCACTCTTTCTGCCGATGCGGCAAGGAAGCTGACGGATAACGGCGGCGCCACTCTCGATGAGGTTCGCCGTGAGGCTGGATTCACAGGAGAGCTTGAACAAGTGAAGCTACCCGGTGGCTACTACAAGGCCTTCATCGAATTGCACATTGAACAAGGTCCATTACTGGAGCGTCAGCAAATCCCTCTCGGTATCGTCACGAAGATCGCGGCACCGGCGAGTCTGCGAGTTTTGATTGAAGGTTCGGGCGGACACGCCGGTGGTGTCTTGATGCCCGACCGCCATGATGCTCTTTGCGCGGCGGCCGAGATGATTCTGGCGATCGAGAGCGCGGCACGCACTAGCGGAGCCATTGATACGGTGGCAACCGTTGGCATCTGCGATGTGTTTCCCGGCGCGGTCAATAGCATTCCCAGCAAGGTTCGCCTTAGCGTGGACATCCGCGATACAGACCTTCAGCGGCGCAACATCGTAATGCGCACGATTGAAGCCGCGTGCCATTCGATTTCAGCCAAACGGCAAGTATCGACTCACAACGAGTTGCTGAATGCCGACTCGCCTGCCGACTGCGCTCCCGCTATCATCGAAGCGCTTTCCCAATCCTGCCGAAGGCACGAACTGAAATTTCTTCCCATGGTCAGTCGTGCCTATCACGACTCGCTTTTCATCGCGCGCATCGCTCCGGTGGCGATGTTGTTCATCCCCTGCCGCAACGGATACAGCCATCGTCCAGACGAGCACGCATCCCCGGAAGATATCGTTCGGGGAACGCTTGTACTGGCCGAGACTCTCGCAACCGTGTCCAGGTGATGTTTTCAGCGCCAGCTTTGACTACGGGGCGTGAGGAATAATGGATTCCCGCTCGCCCCAATGCTCCACGAGGTCTTGCACCACTTTGTCTCCAACGATCTGCGCCGCTTCCAAGGCTGGCATATACGCCGAGTAGTTCCCGGAAACCATTTCTTGCAGGCTTTCCGCTGCGGGTACGCCTGGCGCTTCGCGGTCGTAGTTGCTGACCGAGCGCAGCACCAGCACTCGGCGCAGATCAACGCGCCCAGCCTGGCTCAGGAACGTGAGAGCCTGCAGCGTGCCAGAATCCTCCATGGCAGCCACCATGTAATTGCCTTTGCCGCTTGTATAGTAGCGAGTCCATGCGTTGGCCCACTCGTCCATCTTAGAACCGTGCCAGAACGTGCTTGCCGATAGCGTGTCGCCCCTCGCTACAAACGGCGGCTTCAGCGCATTTGGGAAGCCGGCGAACCGCGCCCGTGACTTGCGCAGGGAGTCGGAGTCGGCCAGCGGCAAGTCTTGTGTAAGGCGAAACGCCCAGCCCACCAGTTCCGGGTTCAGCGTGTACATTTCGCCGTATGAGTCGTCGGCGGGTTGCTCGTAAGGTGTTCCCTTGCGCAGCGGCAGGTAACCTGTCGGCCAGCTTTCAGGAATTTGACGCGCATCGATCTCAAACGCAAGATCGCCGTCAACAACGTGGTCGGCCCAAACCGCGGACCCGACCGAAACGTCCGCCGGGTCTCCGCCGCCAATGCCAGCGACGATCCAATACGCTTTCGAGAGGTCGAAACGTGAGTCGAGCCCCAGTGCCATTACTGACGCGGTGGCCTTAGCGGTTCCGACTCCTGTCACCATGCCGAGCACGCCGTCCTTGTTCAAGCGGACGTGGTGATAGCCCGAAGGCAGTGGAAGAATCTGGTCGAGATGCTCACGCTCCACCCAAAGCTGAAATTCCCCGGGAGCATCGCCGGTGTCTTCGCCGCGCTCGAACATGGTGACTACGACAACTTTGACGCGGATCGGGGCAGTCGGCGAAGCGGCCTGGGCAGTAAGGGAGCGAGAACAGAGCGCGGATAGCGCGAGAGTGAGGATTAACCTCCTAGCAAGACTGCACATGAAATCTCCGTGTGCTATGCAGATTCAGAAGACGTCTTTGCTACGGTCGATTCACGGACCCTGGCGTATCCAGGCTTAATGGCGGAATAGATAAAATCGCAGCGCTCTTTGTAGGGCAAAAAGGCACTCTTCATTGCATTGATCGTGATCTTCTCAAAATCTGCCAGCGACAAGCCAAATGTGTCCGCAGCGGCTTCGAATTCCTTGGTCATTGTGGTATGGCTCATCAACCGGTTGTCTGTGTTCAGCGTGACGCGGAATTTCTCCTGATAGAGAATCCTGAAAGGATGTTTCGCCAGACTCGGAGTGGCACCGGTGTGAACGTTACTCAATAAGCAGATTTCCAGCGGGATGCGCTTGTCGAGAACATATTGTGCCAGATCGCCCAACTTCACTGCCTTGCCGTCTACGACTGCAATATCATCGATCAGCCGCGTCCCGTGCCCGATGCGGTGCGCCCCACAATACTGAATCGCCTGCCAGATCGATTCTTTTCCGTAACCCTCGCCCGCGTGAATCGTAATGTTGAAGTTCTCGCGCTGGATGTAATGAAAAGCATCCACGTGCTTCTTCGGGGGATAACCGCCCTCTTCGCCCGCCAGATCGAAGCCAACCACGCCGCGCGCGCGAAAATCAACTGCGAGCTCCGCCATTTCGAGAGAGGTGTTCATGTTGCGCATCGCGCAAATGATCAAACCGGAGGAGATCCCGAAATCTTTTCGTCCTCGTTCCAGCCCTTTCAGGACTGCCGAGACAATCTGCTGATGGGTTAATCCTTTCTGGGTATGAAAGACTGGCGCAAAGCGAGTCTCGAAATAAACAATCCCGTCCCGACTCAAATCCTCGGCTTGCTCATACGCGACCCTCTGCAGCGCATCTTCTGTCTGCATTACCGCAATGGTATGAGCAAAGCCTTCCAGGTATTTGGCAAGGCTTCCTTGATTTGCTCCACGGAAAAACCACTGGGCGAGTGCCTGAGGGTCATTCGTTGGAAGATCTTTGTATCCCGCATCTCGAGCCAATTCAATTACAGTTTGCGGCCGCAGCACGCCGTCCAAGTGCTCGTGCAAAAGGACTTTGGGAAGACTCTGCAGTACCTGTTTATCGAGTTTCATCGGATCCGGTTCCCCCAGCCGAGGCAGTGTCCATCGAACCGGGGGAAACTTTGCAAGATGATACACCACCAGGTCATCCCTCCATTGTCTGCCGCTTCGTGTTGTACAATCCGACGCCAGTCTGATTTGCGGAAGGTTCGGCCCAGCAATAATCGGCCCAGTGTGGAGCGGACAGTGAACGAGCATTCTGAGAATGCAGACTATGGGTTGCGTCGCGAGATTCTCTCTCCGATGGAAACATTGGCGCAGTCTGTCTCCACGATGGCTCCCACCACCACGCCTGCGGCCACCATCCCGCTGGTTTGCGCGCTTGCCGGCAATGGCACCTGGCTCGCATATGTGCTGGCAACAGTGGCTGTATTGCTCGTCGCGTTGTGCATCAGCCGCTATGCTCGCCATTCATCATCGCCCGGATCACTCTATGCCTATGCCTCGATGACGCTTCCACCGTGGCTTGGTGCGACCGTTGCGTGGAGTCTGTTGCTCGCTTATGTGGCTACGGGATCCAGTGTCATCGGTGGTTTCTATCACTACGCGAATTTGCTGCTGCGCGATGCGACCGGCCATGTCTACTCGGCTGTATTGCTAGCCGTGCTGGTCACGGCAGTTTCCATATGGATTGCCTATCGTGACGTAAAGATTTCCGCGCGCCTTATGCTGTGGATTGAGGCCGCCTCCGTCACAGTGATCGTGATTGTGGTAACGCTTTTGCTGGTGCGCCACGGCTGGCACCTGGATGCAGAACAACTGCATCTCCGCGGTATGACCGGCAGCGGACTCCGGCTAGGATTGGTGCTGGCGCTGTTCAGCTTTGTGGGTTTCGAGAGCGCGACTACGCTGGGCTCCGAGGCGCGAAATCCACTGAAAACGATTCCTCGCGCCGTCATCCAAAGCGCGATTCTTGCCGGAGCTTTCTTCACGATCTGTGCCTACGCGGAAGTGTTGGGCTTCCACACTGCGGGCCAGGATTTAGGCGCGAGCCAAGCCCCGATGTACCTATTGGCCCGAGTTGGCGGTGTCCCGGTCCTTGGTCTTCTGATCGATATCGGCGCACTCGTGAGCCTGTTTGCTGGAACTCTGGCATGCATCACAGCAGCGGCACGCGTGCTAATGCTGATGGCGCACAACGGGCTTGCCCACAGCTCTCTCGGCAATACGCATGTCCGGAATCGAACTCCAAGCCGGGCGGTCGTCATCACCGGCGTTGCCGCACTGCTCCCCGTGGCAGTGCTGGCGGCCCGTGGTGCCAGTGGTTTGGATGTCTACGGCTGGCTGGGTTCGCTGGCGACCTATGGCTTTATCGTGGCCTATGCATTGGTTTGCGTCGCATTGCCGCGCTACTTGCGCGAGCACGGTGTCTTTCGTCCAGGAGCGCAGCTTGTTCCCTGGCTCGCAGGCATCGCCATGCTGCTCGCGCTGGTTGGCAATTTCTACCCGGTGCCCGAAGGACCGTATGGCAAACTTCCTTACGTCTATCTCGCTTATTTGACGGCGGGACTGCTTTGGTTTGCGTTTCGCGCACGCGGTAAAGACGAGGCGCTGGCTGAGAGCTAGGGCATCCGATGCCCGCGACACCGAAAAACGTCACCCCCATGAAAATATTGAATCTGCGGCAAAGGAATTTTCACTGAAAGGAAGGCTTTCGTTCCGTCCGACACTCGTGTAAAGTCATCCCGTTATTTTTCGGGCGTGCAGAACAGACCATCTCGGCTGCGGATATCGTTTGCACAACACCACATAAGCGGTTCGGCGGCGCGCAGGCGGTCCCGCACGAGTGTACTTGCTTGCACGAGGTCATTGATGTTCAAGAGAATTAGACCGGTCGCTTTGCTGGTCGCTCTATCCCTGTGTAAACCGTTTAGCTTCACCCCGTACGCTCACGCTCAGCAAACACTCGGCGGCATCACGGGTACAGTCACCGACAAGACTGGAGGGGTTCTGCCGGAAACGGTGGTGACGATCGTAGGGGACCAGACGAAACTCACGCGCACCCAAAAGACCAACGCGAACGGCAGCTACGATTTCGTAAATCTGCCCATCGGCACCTTCACGCTTACCTTCACCCATGATGGCTTCCAGACCCAGAGGGTGCCTTCCATCACGGTTCAGGCGGATCGCACTGCGACCGTCAATGCCGTACTGCCGATCGGCCAAGTGGGGACCGTTGTCGAGGTGCAGGCGGATCCTTTGATGAACTCGGTGGACACCACCAACGGCTACATCTTAGACAAGAACCAGATCGACGCCGTGCCATTGCCTACCGGGAGCTTCACCGGGCTTGCCATTCTTTCCCCGGGAGTGAATGCCGAGCTTCCAGGCGGTACAGGAGCCAATAGCGGCCTAGGAAACCAGCCGATCTGGGCTAATGGGCAACGCGATACCAGCAACAGCTTTCTGCTTAACGGCGTCGATGCCAGCAACCTGTTCAACGGCAAGAGTACGAGCCAGGTGGCCTCCGCTCGGATCGTCAACAACACTGGCGTAGCGAACGCTGCCAGTACCAGCGCAGCTCCAATTCAGAGTACCGCGTCAGTCTACTTGGCCATCGGCCAGGCATTGCCCACGCCTGCCCCCGAAACGATCACGGAACTTCGCGTCAACACCTCGATGTACGACGCGCAGCAAGGTTCTACCAGCGGCGCTCATATCGACATGAGCACTGCCTCCGGTACGAACGCTATTCACGGCAGTGGTTACGTTCATCGCGGCACGGATTGGCTGAATGCCGCGCCGTTCTTCTACAAGCAAGATCCCAACATTCCCGCCAACGACAAGGTTCCGCAGTTGCATCGCTACACTGCAGGCGGAACCTTGGGCGGCGCGCTCATCAAAGACAAACTATTCGGGTTTGTCAGCTATCAGCACCTCCACGACTCGGATCAGGAAATCGGACTGTCACGCATGCTCGTCCCCTTCGGACTCAGCGATGACCGCTCGCCGGCGGCTCTGGCCACTATTTCAAACACGTACTGGGGTACGAGTCTCACCGGGAACGGCGATCTCAATCCCATAGCTGTTGCACTCTTCCAATACAAATTACCCAATGGTCAGTATTTGATTCCTTCGTGGGACGGGCAGACTGCTACACCGATTTTTCCAGAAAACGCGATTAGCCCCGGGACGGCTTACTTCACCTCCGACCAGGCAGTGACCGATCTGGACTGGAACAAAAGCGCCAAAGATACTGTCTCGGCGAAATACTATTACCAACACGATCCAAGCATCGCTCCGTACGCTTACTCCAACGTCGCCGGCTTTTCTCAGCATCTCGATGCCGGCAGCCAAGTTGCATCGCTCACCAATACGCAGGCGCTCAGGTCCAACCTGAGCGTCACGGAAGTTCTCGGGATTCTTCGAGAGAAGGTCTACAGCACCATAGCGCAGCCTTTTTCACCACAGTCGTTTGCCGCTCAAACGGGGACCACGCCAATCAACACATTCGGCTCATCGTTCTTTCCCGGCATCACCATTGTGGATCCCCTGGGATTGTTTAGCGCCGCGAATACCGGCGGCATCGTCAATCTGCAGTTTCTGACCATCGGTCAAGGCGCCGCTTCCCAGGGCGCTTTTACCGGAGTGTTTCAAAACCGCATTATGCCGTCCGCAAATGCCATCTGGAATCATGGCAAGCACACTGTTACATTCGGCGGCAGCTATGCCTACACCCAGCTCAATACCCGCGATGAGAGGACGAACCAAGGGATTATTTCTACGGCGGATTTCTCGCAGTTTATTCAGGGATTCGTTACCACCAACGATGACTTCACCACCACCAAGTTTCTTCAAGGCAACGCCAACCGCTACTACCGTGCTGGTCAAGCCGGGGCGTATGTACAAGACAAATTTCAGTTTCGGTCCAACCTCAGCTTGACCGCCGGTCTGCGCTTCGATTGGGATGGTGGCCTCACCGAGAAATACGGTCGCGTCTTTAATTTCGACCCTTCGCTGTACTCTTATAACGCAACCACCGACACCCTCGCTTCCAATGGTTTTATCATCGCAGGTAACAACAAGCTTTTCCCCACCAAGGGTGTCAGCAACACGACGCTTACCGGCAGGCAATGGGGATTGGCGCCGCGACTGGGCGTTGCCTGGAGTCCCAGAAAATTCAACGACAAACTAGTCGTCCGTGCCGGCACGGGAATCTACTACGATCGCGGCGAACTGTATTCCTACCTCTCGCCCGGCTTCGCCGAAGGCGTGATTAATGGCGGACCGTTCGGCGTGAATCAGACCCCGCCTTACGTGAATGCGCAGTCTTGCCAAAGCGATCCGAACGTTTACTACTACTTGGGCTATATCCCCACATGCCCTTCCTCTGATGGCTACTCCCTCGCCAGTCCGTGGGGTGCCACGCTCGGTCCTGCTCCCAGCGGTAATCCGGCCGATATCACTCAGTACCTGCCGAATACCGGAACGCCAGGGACCGGAGTAGCGGCAGGAATCGCGCAAGGACAGCAGCTCTTTTCATTTGCAACCTATAATCGCGCTAACAAACTGCCCTATACCATCAACGACACGCTTGACTTTCAATGGCAGCCGCGGAATGACCTAGCCATCGAGATCGGTTACGTGGGTAACTTCGGCCGCCACGAAGTAATTCCGATTCCCTTCAATCAGGCGGGCATTGCCACCCCCACCTCGCCTATCCGTCCCGGCACTCCTTTCGAGCAGGATTACACCTACGGCTACACGGTGCAGACGGCATCCAGTTGCTCTCCGTTTTGTCCAATCAATTTGCCCAACGGGCAGCCTATGCAAGTCAACTACGAAGGCGGCAACGTTGACTTACGCGTGCCGTATATCGGGTATTCGGCGGAATCAGAAACCTACAAAGCAGCTGGCGTCTCGGCGTACAACGCGCTGCAGACGCACGTGGAAAAGCGCATGAGCCACGGGCTGCAGCTGGGTTTCTCGTACACTTACTCCCACGCGCTAGATGAACAAAGCGGCATGGGCCTGTTCTTCAACGGCAACAATCCTCTGGATTTGCGCTCAGCCTACGGATCCTCTGATTTTGACCGAACCCATGTCTTCAATTTCAGCTACGTCTACCAGCTTCCCAAGTTCTACTCCGCGTCCACGCTCAAAGGTAAAATAGCGGATGGCTGGGCCATTCAAGGAATCACCGTGCTCCAGAGCGGCCAGCCGTATAGCATCATCGACTACACAGGCGCGGTAGGAAGCATCTTTTACAGCGTCTACGACGGCATCACCAACCCAATTGTCCCGCTTGCTCCCGGTTGCACACCAAAGAATGCGCTCACTGGCGCCTCGGGCGCATACGCCAACTCCAATCCCTCGGACCCCAGCCTCTACGCGCTCAAACAAAGCTGTTTCACCTTGCCCCTGCTGAGTCCCGGCGATCTCGGGGGCGCAATTCCCGCCGGCGACACTTTCGAGACCAACTTTACTACCGGACAGCGCAACATCTTCCGCCAAGCCTGGCAGAGGCGCGCCGATATCTCCTTTGTGAAGGTCACCCAGCTCACTGAGCGAGTCGCGCTGAAATACAGCTTCGATATCTTCAACGTGACCAACACCACCAGCTTTGACATCCCCATCGATGATGTTTCGCAGAATGCAGCCTACAATCAATTCCCGGTAGTGGGGACAACTCCATTGCCTGCTGGGTGCAGCACTCCCACTCCCACTAATGGTTTTTACAACTGTCCCTCGGGTCTGGGCGCCGTCAATAAAACCATCGGCAGCCCACGCCAAATACAGATGACGCTGCGGGTCGAGTTCTAGTTCACGCGTGAAAGACAGGTGGGGAGAAAAGCGGCCGCGGGTCACTCCTCCCCAATGTCCTCGTTCCAAGTCTCAGGGTTCAGGCGAATATACTCGCCCAACATCGACGCACACTCTTCCGAATCGAGGTCGATGACCTTTACGCCGAGCCGACGCAACCACTCCACGCCGCCTTGAAAGTTACGGCTTTCACCGACAACTAGCGTGCCAAAGCCAAACTGCCGCACCAGCCCGCTGCAATACCAGCAGGGCGCAAGCGTCGTGACCATGATGAGCTTGCGATAACTGCGCTGGCGTCCCGCATTGCGGAAGGCATCGGTTTCGCCGTGCAATGAAGGATCGCCGTTCTGTACGCGCCGGTTGTGGCCGGCGCCAAGAAGTTTGCCGCTCCCGTCAAAAATCGCGGCACCGATAGGAATGCCGCCCTCAGCCAGCCCTTGGCGGGCCTCTGCAATCGCCACCTCGAGCATGGCTGAGTAATCGGAACTTCGCATGGTCCTCGATTATATGGGGTGCAAGTCAAAGATCTGCCCTCGCATATTGCACCAGGCCCGTTCAACTGGAAGGATTTCCGAGTTGAGATCCTTACCCGGTCTCCCGTTGTGCTCCTGACGCATCTGCTTCCGTAGGCTAGACCGAACCAGATGCGTGCGGTTCCCGAGGCAGCTATACTCCATGCGCCATGAATCCACGAACGAAGCCACGCTCTCGATGCCCGGTGCTATTTTTGCGCCGCGGCATGCATGCTGGTCTCGGCTTTCCTTTTCGGGCAAGACCTGACCGTTCCCGTCTTCTCTCGCGCCGCAAGTGTGCTCGATTCGATGCCGGTCGCCGACGCACACCCAGTCTGAGGGCGCGTTGAAATTTACATACACTGCATCGAAATTCTGAATTGTACTTGTCGACGGCGAGGGCTTATCACAGAATTGACGGAATATGCTTGGAGTGGGGTGTGGGCTGCGCCCGCAGCCTTTGGCTCGAATCCAGGAACAACCGATTCGTGTAGCAATTCACCTGTAGGGAGACGCCGCGATGTCCCGCATAAGCCATATAAATGGCATCCCGCCGGCGCAGGGTCTGTACGATCCCGCGCAGGAGCATGATGCCTGCGGGATCGGATTCGTGGCCAGTATCCGCGGCGAAAAGAGCCACGACATCGTTCGCAACGGCATCCAGGTGCTGCTGAATCTGGCGCACCGTGGCGCTTGCGGTTGTGACTCCGAGACCGGCGACGGTGCGGGCGTGCTGATTCAGATTCCGCACAAATTCTACGCACGTGACTGCGCTAAATTGGGATTCGAGTTGCCGCTCCCCGGCTCCTACGGCGTCGGAATGACATTCCTGCCGGTGGAAAAACACGCCCGGTTGCAGTGCGAAGGGGTTCTTGAGCGAATCATCCGCGAGGAGGGTTTGTCGGTTCTGGGCTGGAGAGACACGCCGGTCTATGCTTCGGCGACTGGCCGTGTGGCGCGAGCCTCGCAACCTTATATACAACAGATCTTTGTCGGCTGCCGGCCAGGTCTCGACCAAGACGCTTTCGAGCGCAAGTTATACATCGTCCGTAAGCGCGCAGAGAATGAAATGCGGAAGTCGGACCTTGAGGACGCAGGAATGTTTTACATTCCCTCGTTTTCTTGCCGCACCGTTGTTTACAAAGGGTTGCTGCTGGCTTCTCAGCTCACGAGCTTCTACCGCGAGCTTTCCGATCCGGACGTGGTCAGCGCTCTCTGCCTGGTGCATCAGCGTTTTTCGACGAACACGTTCCCGAGTTGGCAGCGCGCACATCCATATCGGTACATCGCTCACAACGGCGAGATCAATACGCTTCGCGGCAACGTTAACTGGATGCACGCCCGGCAGTCGTTGCTGGCATCGCCACTCTTTGGCGACGATCTGAAGAAACTTTTTCCGATTACAGAGCCGGAAGGCAGCGACTCCGCCAACTTCGACAATGCGCTGGAGCTTCTGCTCCAGGCCGGGCGCAGCCTGCCGCACGCGATCGCCATGCTGATTCCGGAAGCCTGGGCCGGAAATCCGCACATGAAGCCGGAAAAGCGGGCCTTCTATGAATATCACGCTTGCCTCATGGAACCATGGGATGGCCCGGCGGCGGTTGCGTTCACCGACGGTCGCGTCATCGGAGCCACGCTTGATCGCAACGGCCTGCGGCCCGGGAGATACGTCGTTACTCATGATGAGGTTGTGATCATGGCCTCGGAAGCCGGTGTGCTCGACGTTGCCCCGGAACAAGTGAAGATGAAGGGCCGTTTGCAACCAGGAAAAATGTTTCTGGTGGATACGGTCGAAGGCCGCATCGTTTCGGATAAGGAGATCAAGCGGAGCCTGGCCTCACAGCAGCCGTATGTGCAATGGCTCAAGGACAACCAGATAACGATGAATCAGTTGCCCGAGCCTTCAAGGACTCATCCGCCTGATCCGGAGACTCTTCTTCGCCGGCAGCGCGCCTTCGGATATACAGACGAAGATTTGAAGATGATCCTCGTGCCCATGGCCTCGGCCGGGGAAGAGCCGATTGGCTCGATGGGCACAGATACGCCGCTCGCATGTCTTTCGGACCAACCTCAGCCTCTGTTCAATTACTTCAAACAGTTGTTCGCGCAGGTAACAAATCCTCCCATTGATCCCATTCGCGAAGAAATGGTGATGTCGCTGATCAGCTACATCGGCAGCGAGCGCAATATTCTCGAAGAGGCGCCGGAAAACTGCCACATGTTGAAGCTGGAGCATCCTCTGCTGACCAATCGCGAATTGGAAAAGCTGCGGCGCGTCTCGACCAGGGATCTGCTCGCCACCACCCTGCCTGCGCTGTTCCGGGCTAGCGAAGGAGAAGCTGGACTGAAGCGGGCATTGGATGAGCTATGCCAGAGAGCGTCGTTGTCGGTCAGGGCAGGATACTCTCTGCTGATTCTCTCCGATCGAGGAGTAGGTAAAGACTACGCGCCGATTCCGAGCTTGCTGGCTCTTGCGGCGGTGCACAACCTGCTCGTCAGGGAAGAGACTCGCACTCAGGTTGCTCTCATTACGGAATCAGGCGAGCCGCGCGAAGTGATGCATTTCGCCTTGCTCAGCGGATACGGAGCCAGCGCAATCAATCCTTATCTGGCGCTGGAGACGGTGGAGAATCTTGCCTGGCGTGGCGAATTGGCCGATGGCATTACGCCTGAGACCGCCGTCAAGAATTTTATGAAGTCGGTCAAGAAGGGCCTGTTGAAAACCTTCGCGAAAATGGGCATCTCGACATTACAAAGCTATCAGGGAGCGCAAGTTTTCGAAGCGATCGGACTGAACAAAGAGTTGGTGGAGGCCTATTTCGCGGGCACAACATCGCGCCTGGAAGGCCTGGGGCTCGACGTCCTCGCTCGCGAATCACAGCTAATGCACGAGCATTCCCTGCGCCCGGTCACGGAGTTCGAGACCGAGCTTTCAGTGGGAGGCAACTACCATCAGCGGACGAATGGCGAATATCACTTGCTGAATCCGCTGACCATTAGCAAACTGCAGCAAGCCGTGCGCCAAGAGAGCTTTCAGACCTTCCAGGAATACTCCGAGCTGATCGACAAGCAGAGCAGCAATTTGTGTACGCTACGCGGTTTGATGAAGTTGAAGAAGAGCGACAAGCCCATTCCGATTGAAGAAGTCGAGGCGGCAAAGGAAATCGTGAAGCGCTTCAATACCGGCGCGATGTCATTCGGCTCTATCAGTAAAGAAGCCCATGAGACCCTCGCGGTTGCGATGAACCGCATTGGAGGCAAGTCGAACACCGGCGAGGGGGGAGAAGATGAAGAACGGTTCACGCCGGATGCAAACGGAGACCTGCGGCGCAGCGCGGTCAAGCAGGTGGCTTCGGCGCGGTTTGGCGTAACAGCGAATTATCTGGTGAACGCGGACGAATTGCAGATCAAGATGGCGCAAGGCGCGAAGCCCGGTGAGGGCGGGCAACTTCCCGGACATAAAGTAGACGAAGTGATCGCTCGTTTGCGGCACTCCATAGCAGGAGTTGGGCTGATCTCGCCGCCGCCGCATCATGACATTTACTCCATCGAAGATCTGGCGCAACTGATCTACGACCTGAAGAACATCAACCCGCAAGCTCGTATCGCCGTGAAATTGGTGGCCGAGTCGGGTGTGGGGACGGTGGCCGCAGGCGTAGCTAAAGCGCATGCCGACGTGGTTCTGATCAGCGGGGACAGCGGTGGGACAGGAGCTTCGCCGCTGAGTTCCATCAAACACGCGGGCATCCCGTGGGAGTTGGGTCTGGCCGAGACACAGCAAGTGCTGCTATTGAACGACCTGCGCAGCCGTATTCGCGTGCAAACGGACGGCAAGTTGCAAACGGGCCGGGATGTTGTGATCGCGGCATTGCTCGGAGCTGAAGAATTCGGTTTTGCTACAACGCCGCTGATTGCGATGGGCTGCGTCATGATGCGCAAGTGTCACCTCAACACATGCTCGGTCGGCATCGCCACGCAGGATCCGGTTCTGCGCAAACAGTTTCAAGGTCAGCCTGAGCACGTAATCAATTTCTTTTTCTTTCTTGCGGAACAAGTTCGACAGTACATGGCGGAGCTGGGGTTTCGCAGTTTCGATGAGATGGTGGGGCGCGTTGACATGCTCGATGTTGAACCCGCTATCGATCACTGGAAGGCGCGGGGCCTCGATTTTTCGACCATTCTCCATAGTCCCCCGCTCCCATCGCGCGTGGCTCGGCGATGCGTGCAGGCGCAGGATCACGGTCTGCAAGAGGCGCTCGATCACAAAATTCTTGCTGCATCGCGCGCAGCGATTGATACGCTTATTCCCGTCGAGATCGACTTGGCGGTGCGCAATGTGCACCGTAGTGTTGGAACGATGTTAAGCGGGGAGATTGCCCGCAAACACGGTTCCGCGGGATTGCCCGACGATACTATCCAGATTCGCTTGACGGGATCGGCGGGACAAAGCCTGGGTGCCTTCCTGGCGAACGGCGTGACCCTTACGCTCGAGGGCGAAGCCAACGACTACGTCGGCAAAGGCTTGTCTGGTGGACGCCTGGTTGTGTACCCGCCGCGCGCTTCCAGCTTCGCTGCGGAAGAAAACATCCTGATCGGAAATGTTGCGCTCTATGGCGCAACCAGCGGAGAAGCCTTTTTCAACGGAGTCGCCGGCGAGCGATTTGCCGTCCGCAACTCGGGGGCGACCGCCGTGGTGGAGGGCGTTGGGGACCACGGCTGCGAATACATGACGAAAGGAATGGTGCTGGTGCTCGGATCTTGCGGAAGGAATTTCGCTGCTGGCATGAGTGGCGGTGTCGCCTATGTTTTTGACGAGAGCCGTACCTTCACGGAAGAGTGTTGCAATCTTGACTCTGTCGATCTTGAACCGGTAGTCGAAGCGCAGGATGCTCAGATCGTGAGAGAGCTCGTGAGCCGCCATCTGGAGCTGACCGGCAGCCGCCGCGCGAAATGGATTCTCGAAAATTGGCCCGAGACATTGCCGCGCTTTATCAAGGTTTTCCCACACGAATTCAAGCGAGTGCTGGGAGTGGGCCGAAGCCCGAAGCATTATGTCCCTAGCCAGGCGCTGGTTACTCTCGCCCATGCAGAGCAAGCGCAGCATGCGCAGGTGCAGAATGGGTAAGACCACCGGCTTCCTGGAATACTCTCGCGAGCTTGCTCCGCGCCGTCCCGTTACCCAGCGTGTCAATGACTGGTTCGAAATTTACCTGGATCTTCCCGAGGAGACTCTCAGGAAACAGGGCGCGCGCTGCATGGATTGCGGTGTACCTTTCTGTCAGACAGGATGTCCTGTCAACAATTTGATTCCCGACTGGAACGATCTGTTGTATCGCGGGCGTTGGAAGGACGCGGTTCGGCAGCTGCACGCGACCAACAACTTTCCGGAATTTACCGGTCGCATCTGTCCAGCACCGTGTGAAGCGTCGTGCGTGTTGGGCATCAATCAACCTGCGGTGACAATCAAGCAAAACGAAAAGAATATCGTCGAGCGTGGATTCATGGAAGGCTGGATCCGGCCCGAGCCGCCGATGCTTCGCAGCGGAAAGAAAGTCGCGATTGTGGGCTCCGGACCAGCTGGGCTGGCGGCAGCCCAGCAGCTATGCCGTGCCGGGCATGCGGTGGTGGTGTTCGAAAAAGCGGACCGCATCGGTGGATTACTGCGCTACGGCATTCCGCAATTCAAGCTGGAGAAACACGTCATCGATCGCCGCCTGGAGCAGATGTCGGCCGAAGGCGTGAAGTTCGTTACTGGTGCGGAAGTTGGGAAAAATGTTCCCGTGGAGGATCTGCGGCGCGACTTCGATGCCATCGTACTCGCGGGCGGGGCTGAACATCCGCGCGATCTCAACGTTCCGGGACGCGAGCTAAAGGGGATTCATTTTGCGATGGAGTACCTGCCGCAGCAGAACCGGCGCTGCCTCGGGGATACGGTCGAGCCTGAAGGCGAGATCCTGGCGACGGGCAAGCGAGTGGTCATCATCGGGGGCGGCGATACTGGAGCCGACTGCCTTGGTACCTGTCATCGGCAGAAGCCCCTCTCGGTGCACCAGTTCGAGATCATGCCAAAGCCGCCCGACGAGCGATCGCCACAAACTCCCTGGCCGCTGTGGCCGATGCAACTGCGCACCGAAGCCGCGCACGAGGAAGGCGGCATTCGCGACTGGAGTATCGCCACGACGAAGTTCAGCGGCGGCGCAGCAGGAGTCAACCAGCTGCATGCCGTGCGCGTTGGTCCTCCGCCTAAGTTCGAGCCCATTCCCGGCAGCGACTTTACGCTGGAAGCAGACTTGGTGCTTATAGCGATGGGCTTCCTGGGTCCGGTGCGGAATGGGATGATTGAACAACTGGGCGTGGCGCTCGATCGGCGAGGCAATGTGGCGACGGATCAGAATTACATGTCTTCGGTGCCGGGAGTTTTTGCGGCTGGTGACATGCGGCGAGGCCAATCCTTGGTGGTGTGGGCCATTTCCGAGGGCCGCAAGGCGGCAGCGGCCGTCGATACTTACCTCAGAGCCGCGGCCGTGCATTCTACTCACTTAGTTTCCACAGTACAGCAAATCGCCTCATGATCATCGATGTCGGCGATGGTCCCAAGTATTTAAGATAACTGCGCGAACGCTATGATTGGGATCCAAGATATCCAAACGGCGATGGGCCGGATACGCGAGGCCATTCGCGTTTCTCCTTGCACGCACTCGGAAACCTTTTCCGCAGTTACCAAGAGCGAGATATTTCTCAAACTCGACAATCAGCAGCGCACAGGAGCTTTCAAAGAGCGGGGCGCGCTGAATAAATTGCTCACGCTCACCGCCGAAGAGCGAGCCCAAGGAGTGATTGCCGCTTCTGCTGGCAATCATGCGCAAGGGGTGGCCTATCATGCGGGCCGGCGAGGCATCCGTGCGCTCATTTACATGCCCTTGCCTACACCGCTCACGAAAGTGTCAGCTACGCGCGCTTACGGAGCGGAAGTCGTTCTGCACGGCACGAACTACGACGAGGCGTACGAGAAAGCGGTTGAGCAAAGCCAGCAACACCATCTCACGCTGATCCACGCCTTCGACGATGACGCCGTCATTGCTGGGCAAGGGACACTGGGGTTGGAAATCCTGGAACAGCAACCTGATATTGAGGCAATCGTTGCTCCGATTGGAGGAGGCGGGCTGATTGGCGGCATTGCCTGTGCGGTGAAAGAAATGAATCCGGCGGTCCGAGTCTTTGGAGTACAGCCGGCCAAACTGCCTTCCATGAAAGCTGCGGTCGCGCAAGGAAAACCTGTAACTCTTAAGCCTGCCGCGACGATTGCCGACGGAATTGCGGTGAGGCGAGCCGGCGAACGGACGTTTCCACTGGTTCAGAAATATGTGGACGACATTGTCACGGTCGAAGAAGAAGAGATCGCGAATGCAATCCTGCTCCTTCTGGAGCGCGAGAAGACTCTGGCGGAAGGCGCGGGCGCCGCGTCCATTGCTGCGGTGCTGAATCACAAACTGCCACTGGAGGGCAAAAGAGTTGCGGTGCTGGTGTGCGGCGGCAATATCGATGTTACTCTGCTCTCTCGGATCATCGAGCGCGGCCTCGTAAAAGATGGCAGGCTGGTCCGTTTGCGTGTCCATTTGCCGGACTATCCCGGCGCGTTGCACCGGCTAACGGGAATTCTGGCCGAGCATCGCGCCAACATAGTCGAAACCGCTTACGATCGCGCCTATCATGGGGTCAACCTGGGCGACACCGCCATTGACATCACAATGGAAACCCGAGGTCCCGCCCACATTGCCGAGCTGCTGGCGGCGTTGCTGGCGGCCGGCTACGCCCACGAAAGAATTCTGTAGGAGTCTGTAAAGTTTACACAATCGGCTGACAGCGTTATTAGAGAGTCTGATAGGCGACAGAAGAAATTTGAATTGGACTCAGTTGATTCCTCCCGTTATCGTTTGCGGAATAGGGAGAGGACTGCGATTGAACGCAAATGGCGCTCGTCGGGGTCGGCTCTTTCCTGGGTCAGCCCTTCCCTCAAAGTATTCAGGTGTGCGGTCGTCGGCATCTGCTGCGCTGTTCCAGTCACCGTACGGCCGCCAGAGCATTGCCCACCCTTCAGAAACAGGAGCAAGCAAAATATGATAAAGCGAGCAGGCAGGCACTCGCTACGCCTGTCGTTAGTGTCGGCCGGTGCCGCAATCATTCTAGCCGCCGGATTATTGGCAGGGCTATCGACGCCATGCTTTGCCGACGATGGGCCGAAACCGGACCCATCTGGTACCGCCACCGGCGACAAGACTACCGCCGTGGACGCCGCCGGCAATCCCTTTGTTGTCCCTGAGCCAACCGACAAGACCGCTCCAGACTACCCCGCGAACAAGAAGGCGTTCGATGACTATCAAGCTCAGGCGGCCAAAGAGCCGCTCGCGGTCAAGCTGGCTGACAGCGTTGGGCACGTTCGCGTCGCAACCAACTTCGCCTGGACTTTGAACACCGGCTACCTCGTCCTGTTCATGCAGGCAGGTTTTGCCCTGCTCACATGCGGACTGGTTCGAAAGAAGAATGCCGCCCATTTAATGATGCTGAATTTTGCGGCCTATGTATTTGCCTTCCTGGCCTATTACGCAGTCGGATACGCGTTCCAGTTCGGAGCTGTTGCCATCAATGCCGCGCCCACCAACCTGGGCGGCATCCCTACACTCAACCACTTTCTCGTGGGGAGCGGTCAATGGGGGTTCGTGGGTGGGAAGGGTTTTTTTCTCGTCGGTCCCGCCTATGACACTGCCAGCAACTGTTTAACACTGTTCGAAGTCGTGTTCATGGAGACTGCCGGCTACATTATTGTCGGCGCGGTGTGCGAGCGGATTACCTTCTGGGCATTCCTTCTTTGTGAGCTCTTCATCGGAGCGATCCTTTACCCAATCTCCGGCTGTTGGACGTGGGGAGGAGGTTGGCTGTCCCAAGTCGGCTCCACATTGAATCTGGGTCACGGCTATGTCGACTTTGCGGGATCGACGGTAGTCCACGCGGTGGGCGGTTTCTGCGCCATGGCTCTCGCCATTATCTTGGGTCCGCGTGTGGGTAAATATGGTCCAGGGGGGAAAATCCGCGTCTTTCCCGCTCATAACATCGTGTACGTCGTGTCCGGCACATTCATCCTGCTTTTTGGATGGATGGGGTTCAACCCTGGTTCCACTCTCGGAGCTACCGACCTTCGCATCTCCGTAGTTGCAGTAAACACCAATCTGGCCGCTGTTGCAGCCTCCGCCGCTGCAATGCTTCTGTGGTATTTCCTGTTTGGCAAGCCCGACGTGACCATGGCCTGTAACGGAATGCTGGCGGGATTAGTCGCGATCACTGCGCCCTGCGCCTTTGTGTCTCCGACTTCTGCGACAGTCATCGGCTTACTTGCGGGATGCCTAGTTTGTCTCGGCGTTCTCTTCAACGACCGGGTTCTCAAAATCGATGATCCCTGTGGTGCGATTTCCGTGCACGGCTATTGCGGCTGGCTCGGGGCCGTCAGCGTTGGTATCTTTGCCGACGGGGCCTACGGTGCTGGATGGAACGGCGTGGGGGCAACATCCTACCTGGGACGAGCGGGCCAAGGCGTGACAGGTTTGCTACACGGCGATACGCGTCAGTTCTTGTGCCAGCTCATGGGAGCGACTCTGTATGCCGTCTGGGCGTTCGGTGCAACCTACGCTGTCTTCTGGTGCGTTAACAAAGCGAAGAGCATGCGAGTATCACCCGAAGTGGAAGAAGAAGGTCTCGACGTTCCGGAGTTCGGAATGGAAGGTTATCCGGAAGACGCTGTGGTCACGGCTTCGTACTAAGAGCGAGGGGACGCCTCTGCGCCACGAGGTTTTCGGTCGTCGATAATTTCTGACGGTGTCAGATTGCCCGCCGTTGGCTCGGTTTGTGATCAAAATACGTTCGCCTGATAGACTCTGTGAAGCTTGGATACTGAAGCGATTGTGTCCAGGCGGCGTGCATCGGTTCTTTTCCGCTCAAGCCTCGTCGAAAACACAGAAGCGAATTCCAATCAAGATGATGAGACACTTGAGTCTGTTCGTCGATACGTTGGCCTTTACAGCCCCGCCCGCGCACCCGCGCCCCAAACCGGGATGTGATTGAAATCACAAATAGTTTAGTAGTTTCTTAGTAGTGATTGGCTGCTCGCAGCTGCGTAAAATTGCGGGTCGCCATTCATGAATCCCAAATGGAACGGTCAGTTCTCGTGCTTCGATCTAGTAGCCAAGACCGACGTGTGCGCCAGCAGCGTCGTCCGGGCTGGCAGTGTAGAGATCGGCGGCGGCGATTTCGTCGTGATGGCAGGGCCGTGTGCAGTCGAATCCGAGCGGCAGTTGCTGCGGACCGCCGAAGCTGTAGCGGAAGCGGGCGCGCGCCTCCTGCGCGGAGGCGCTTATAAACCCCGCTCATCGCCTTATGCGTTCCAGGGACTGGGTATCGAAGGCCTTAAGATTCTGCGCAAAGCGCGGGAAGAAACCGGGCTCGCAATCGTCACTGAAGTGATGAGCGAGGAAGACGTCGACTTGATCGCAGAGTATGCCGACCTCATGCAAGTGGGCACGCGAAGCATGGAGAACTACGCTCTGCTGGAAAGATTGGGCGGATGTGGACGGCCGGTGCTGCTGAAGCGAGGGATGACGGCTACGTTGGAAGAGTTGCTGCGCTCCGCGCAAGTGATCGCGATGAATGGCAATCGGCAGATTGTTCTCTGCGAGCGCGGCATTCGAACTTTTGAAACGGCGACGCGGAATACGCTGGACATCGCAGCGGTGCCGGTACTGAAGACGGTTTCGCATCTGCCCGTGATTGTCGATCCCAGTCACGCCGCTGGAGTGCGTTGCCTGGTTCCGGTTCTGTCGCGGGCCGCGGCGGTCGTGGGGGCGGATGGTCTGCTGGTCGAAGTGCACCCATCCCCAGATCAGGCGTTGAGCGACGGGGCGCAGTCGCTCACTTTCCGCGGTTTCCGCGACATGATGGACGATCTGCAACCTTATCTTGCGATTCGAGATGCTTCGCGGCGGCTTGTTCCACAACTGGTCGCAGTCGGGGGAGCAGACTAGTGCGGGCGCGGCCCATCACGGTCGGGCTGCTCTCTTTCCTTATCATTACGATTGTTGGATTTGCGCCCACGCGCTCTGTTCTTTCCTCGGGCAAAGATTCTCCTGCATTCCTTTTCACGGTTGCGAAGCAGTACGAGCCGCTCGCATGGATTCACGGCGCCGACCGATTCAGCTCCGACGCAACCATATTTATTCAAGACGCGAACGGTCGACATCCGCTGATCCCAAATTTCGCGGTTGCGGCCGATCCAACCGTTTCGTTCGACGGGAATAGAGTGCTGTTTGCCGGCAAGCAAAAGACTCAGGATCCATGGCAAATCTGGGAACTTACCTTGGCCGGCGGGGAACCACGGCGCGTCACTTCGTGCGTCGAGGACTGCGTTCGTCCCTTCTACTTGCCGGAAGATCGCGTTGTCTATGCGAAGAGGAGCGACGGCCGTTTTGTCATTGAGGCCGCCGACCCAGCGGACAGGAAAACCATCCAGTTAGCCTGGAGTTCAGGAAACTCTTTACCGACGGATGTTCTCCATGATGGCCGCATCTTGTTTGAATCAACATACCCACTCGGAACCACCGGCGCACCGGAACTCTATACCGTTTATTCCGACGGGAGCGGGGTTGAGTCTTATCGTTGCGATCATGGCAAGGCGCGCCACTCCGGCAAGCAGGTCGCATCGAGCGACATAGTATTCGCTTCTGGTTCTGGCCTCGGGCGGTTCACGTCAGCCCTGTCAGAAGAGGTTCACATCTCGGCTCCTGCTGGAGAATACGCCGGAGACATCGCTGAGACTCCGTCGGGCGAATGGCTAATGGCGTGGCGAAATGGGAAGGCTCCCTTTCAATTGATGTGGTGGCGACCAGGCGCCGCTGCTCTGCGGCTAGCAGTAGCGGAGACGAACGCGAATGTGGTGCAGCCGACGCTGGTAGTTGGACGGACTGTGCCGAATCGTCATCCCTTAGGACTGCACGACTGGCCAAACGCCAACCTTCTTTGTCTGAATGCTTACACCTCGAAATACAGGTTCGCAGCCGGATCCATCAGCTCGGTTCGGCTGTACACGCGGGATAGCGCGGGGGCGATAAGGTTGCTGGGCTCGGCGCCGGTGGAGCACGACGGATCGTTTTTTGTTCAAGTCCCAACCGAGCAGCCGCTGCAGATGGAGCTGCTCGACGGCTCCGGCAAAACCTTGAAGCGGCAGGCGGGATGGTTCTGGATGCGCCGCGGTGAGCAACGGGCGTGTGTGGGATGCCACGCGGGACCGCAAACTGCACCCGAGAACGCGGTGCCCATGGTTCTGTTGAAGTCTACGACTCCCGCTGACATGACCGGCGCTGTCCGGGGTTCCGCAGGGGGGAAATAACTTGAAAACGCGAATCTTAATCATGCAGAGCTGGGTCATGCGAACCGCGATCGTGCTAACCCTTGGATTCTCACTGATGTCAGCCGCTCTGCTGGCGCAATCGCCGTCGTCGAGCACGCTGAGTCCGATCCGCTTCGAAGACGCTACCGCGAAGTCGGGGATTCAGTTCACGCACAGCTTCGGGGCGCAGGAGCTAGGCTCTCTGCTGGAAGGCACAGGGGCAGGGTGCGTCTGGTTCGACTACAACAATGACGGACTCCCGGACCTCTATGTAGTCAGCGGCAAGCCGCTCGAAGAGGGCATGCATCCCTACCCGCTGAAGCAGCCTCCGGCGGTTGCGCCACACAATCATCTCTACAGAAATAATGGCGATGGCACGTTCACGGATGTCACCGAGCAGGCTGGAGTAGCCGGCAACCTTTACGGCATGGCCGCGATTGCCGCCGACTTCGACAACGACGGGTTTGTCGATCTATTCGTCACCGGCTACGGGCGAGCGATTCTTTATCGCAACCGCGGCGACGGCACGTTCGAAGACGTGACCGAAAAAGCCGGCATCAAAGTTGACGGCTGGTCGATCGGTTCCGCGTGGCTGGACTACGATCGTGACGGCTGCGTCGATCTATTCGTCGGCCGCTATGTGAAGTTCGATCCCAAGTATCGGAACTACTACGCCGCCGACAACTATCCCGGTCCGCTCGACTACGCCGCCGACACGAACCGTCTTTTTCATAACAACTGTAACGGCACCTTTACCGACGTGACCGATAAGTCGGGAATCGGCGCCTACAAAGGTCGCGCCATGGGCGTCACGGCAGCGGATTTTGACGGCGACGGTTATCCCGACATCTATGTTGCCAACGACAAGACGGAGAACTTTCTCTTCCGCAACAAGCGCGACGGCACGTTTGAGGAGGTCGCCAACGATCTCGGAGTCGCATACGGGCAGAACGGCGAGAACACTTCCTCGATGGGCCCGGTGTTTGCCGA
>PLHQ01000037.1 GCA_003138975.1 Acidobacteriaceae bacterium
TTCTTGGTCACTGGCTTCTTCTTCACTGCTACCGGCTTCTTCACCGGCTCGTTATCGTCCACCACAACCTTCTTTGGAGGCGCAGCCGGAATCGCCGCCTGCGCCGTCTTCAGGTCTGCGCGCAAGCGCACAATCTCCTGCTCCTTCGATGTCGCCAGATTATTCATGCGCTCCGCCAACTGCTTCCGCGAGCCCTCAAAGCCGTTCAGATCGTTCGACAGCGACTGAAAATCGTCTTTCGGCCCGAATGCTCCGGCCGATTCCACCACTCCGCCCATCACGTCATAGAGCGCGTCCAGATTCCGGTAGAGCTTGAAGGTCGCGGGCATGTCTTCCGGCCCATTGCGTAACTGCGCGATCATCTCCGGCAACGCGCTCTGCAGATTCCGCTGAATAGATTCCACGTCGCCCAGCGTCTGTCTCTTCGAGGCGCTGTCGGTCTTCCAGCGCTCAATACGCAGTTTCGCCAGGTCGGCCTGCGCAGTCTTCGACGTCGCCTCCAACTCCGAAAGCAATCCGTTCAGTTGCGTCACCGACGCGTAAGACACCGGCCCGCCCTGCGACGACTGCAGAGCGCTTCCCTGCACCGAATATTGGGGGTTCGCCTGGGCNNAGCGTTCATGGATTATCGGGTGAGCGGCGCAATACGTGCATCAGGATATCGATAAGCCGAGCATACTACAAGCCGTACACTCGATTGAACTTCCTCACAGCGGCGGCCACACCTACAATCTTTGTTATGGAGCGCAAAATCTTCTGGATGGTCTTCCTGGTGCTCGGCCTGCTTGCGGATTTCCTGCTGCCCATTTGGTGGGGCTTGGCCTCGACCATTCCCATCGTCTTCATCGCATGGTGGGTCGCTTACCGCAGCGATTGGTTCTGAAACCAGGAATGCTTCAGGTGCCGGTCTGCGTCATTGTGAAGGTGCCGCTCGCGACCACGCAGCTACTGCCACTGCCAGGGGCCAGCGCCCAAGTGCCAACGATGATGCCTCCACTGAGCGTGTTGTAGTTGCTGGTATTCACCGTCCCGGTCACTGACGTGCTTGTAAGAGTGACAGTGTCGCCGTTCCCCGAGGGTATCGTGAACGAAAACGTGCCAGTCACTTGGTCCGCCGAATTAAAGGTCACGTTTAACGTTCCGGTCGGCGTAGGGCCGACAGTTCCAAAACAAGTGGTCTTGGGGTTCAGCAATTCAAAGGTCGAAATGCTGAGCGCCCCATTGCTAGACACCGTGAACTGCGTGTTAAAGCTAAACCCGGACGACGTCCCTACCCCTCCCGACATCGCCGACTGCCACACGCTCCCGGATGGGGTCTGCACGGCACTCGAACTGCCGCAACCGTTCACCATAACGGCGAGCAGCAGCAGGATTGCAATTTCCTTCATGAATTTTCCTTGACCTTTGGAGTCGTACGCAGAATTCTACTGCAAGACTACAGAGATGCGCCCTTGCCGGTCAATGGATGTAAGGCCATTATTGGCATTCGGCATCCCTATCGGCGACCTGCGATCACTATTTGATGTAGTAGCCGGAAACTTTCCACTTCCCATCTTTATCCAGCATCGGTGTAACCGTCTCAACTGCCGACTGTTTGTGCTCGAACCCGCTCTCGTACTGAATCACGACGTACTCGCCATCCGGAGCACCCGGCAGCGTCGTGGTATACGTGGCGCTCTTTAGCTTGCGCGACAGCATTTTACCCAACGGATCGCGGCTCCCCCGCAGTACACCCTGCCACTGTTCCTTGGTGACAGCGGCCTTGAAAACCGGCGCGGCTTCCTGCCAACTCTCGGCATACTTGCCGGAATCCACCAGCGCTAGCCAAGACTCCGCGGACTGTTGAGCCAGTTGCTCAGGCCTTTGCTGGGCTCGAACCGCCGGGCATATCGCCAGCAGAAGCATGAGGAAGGAAAAAGCTGCCCCTAACTTGAACTCCATCTGCCACATTCTGACATTCATTCTGGTTCTCATTTGATCAAATTATGCTCCCCGCTTCCCCTTCAACTCCGCCAGCAACTGCTCAATCCGATCTTCTTTCTCCAGCGCCGCCAGCCGGTCTTCCATGTTGTCTCCGGCAATTTCGGACTTCGCCTCGCTCAAGGCCTCCGAGTGCGCTACCTTCCGTTTCATGCGATCGAAAGCAGCCGCCTTCGAGCCATCTCCCATCGCCAGGCGCGCATCGCTAGCCTTGCCCACGGCTCGGGCGCGGCGATGCTGCGCGATCAACAGATCCGCCTTGGCCTGCGCCTCAGTCAGCTTCTGTTCCAGCTGCCGCAGCGCGGACTTCAGATTCTCCACCTGCGCCTTCTGGTCGGTCACTTGCTGCGCGAAACTCTCACTCAGCTCACGATAACTTTCCATTCGCTGCAGCGATGCACGGGCTAAGTCATCCTGTTTCTTATCCACAGACAGCTCGGCCTTGCGCATCCACTCCGCCACTTTTTCTTCGTTCTCTCTCCGCTTTTTCTCCAGCAGGTGCTCATCGGCAATAGCGATCGCCACCTGCGTCTTTACCTGCAGCAGCTGATTTTGCATGTCGAGAATCACCTGCTTGATCATCTTTTCCGGCTCCTCGGCCTTATCGATCAGGTCATTGAGGTTGGCTCGGACTAATGTGGAAACACGCTCTAGTAACGCCATGATGGACTCCTTTTTGAACTTCTAGCTCTGTAGCTGCTTCGCATTCACTTCATGTGCCCGGTGCAGAGCAGCGCACTCGGGGCATTGTTTTTCTGCGCGCCGGAAGGTTGCGCCGAGAGCCATTCCAATCGCGATCCCGACGCCCAACCAAATCGCAACGTGCCCGGCCAGAACTCCGGCAGCCGCGCCCAGCGCCGCTCCTAGCGCGATGCCCAATCCCGTATGTTTCGATTTGCCTGCCATTTCCTTGCTCCTGCTGCCAAAAAGAAAACAGACGAGTGACGATCCGAAACGCGTCCTTCTGCTTATCACTTCGTTGCGTCCACCACCGGAGGTTTCGGCGTGTGATCACCAAGTTGCCGTACCTTGCCTAACAGTTCCGAGAGCGGCATGCCCGAAAGCGTCTCGAACAACGCTGGCACCTGCGCCGCCATCTTCGCGATATCGCCGGTGATTTTGTTCATCCCGGATGCATCGCCGTTTCCGGTAGACACAATGGTGATCTTGTCCACGTTCGCCAGCGGACTGGCCAATGCCTTCACCACTTCCGGCATGCAGGTAAACAGCCGGTCGATCACTGCCGCCTGGTTGTATTCCTGATAAGCCTCGGCTTTCACGTTCATGGCCTTGGCTTCGGATTCGCCTTTCTTGAAAATGATTTCCGCCTCGGCCTCGCCCTGAGCGCGTATCGACGACGCGTGCCCTTCCGCTTCCGCGATCAGGCGCTGCTTTTCGGCCGCAGCCAGTGTCTCGATCCGCTGACGCTCGATCTCCGCTCCCTTCAGCACGGTCGCAATTAGTTCTTTCTCACGGCGGTTGATTTCCGCTTCCTGCACCTTCACCTGCTGCTCTTTCTCGATTTGCTGCACTTTCACCTGCTCGGCGATCACCTGCTGTTGCATGATGTTGGTCTGGATGTCGTACGCCTTGTCGGCCTGCGCCTGCTGGCGTTTCGTGACTTCGAGGAATTGTGCTTTTTTCACTTCGAGGTCACGCTGCGATTCCGCTTGCTTGGCCAAAGACAAAGTTTCCGCCAGCACGCGTTCCTGATCGGCCTGTGCCTTGGCCACAGCCGCTTCCCGCTGAGCCAGCGCGCGCTTGATCGCCGTATCGCGGTCAGCTTCCGCTGTGGCAACATCGGCGTCGCGCTTGATTCGCGCCACATCCGGCTTGCCCATGTTGGTGATGTATTCGTTCTTATCGCGAACTTCCTTGATGGTGAACGAGATCACCTCGAGCCCCATCTTGTTCATGTCCTCAGCACACGTAGACCGCATACGGTCGGAAACCATCTCCGGCTGCTTGACGATCTCCTCCACCGTGAGCTGTCCGATGATGCCCCGCAGATGCCCTTCCATCACCAGCCGGATCAGCCCTTCGCGCTCCTGATCGCTCTTGGTCAGGAACTGCTCGGCCGCCGTCAGCACAGACTCGCGATCGGACTTCACTTTGATCTGCGCAACAGCTTCGACAGTCACCGCTACACCCTGTTTGGTGTAGAGATCCTGCTGCGGCGCCACATCGAACGACATTAGTTCAAGGGATAGGTCCCGACACACTTGCACCATCGGAAGCACCAAGGTGCCGTGTCCCTGCACCACACGTGTCCCGCCCAGGCCATACACGATGAGTGCTTCGTGGGGCCCCGCTTTGCGATATAGCCTGGCCATTCCGCTCATCAGGAACAGAACAACCATCACTCCCAGCCCGGCGAAAATCCAAATCTCAACCATCCGCGACATCTCGAACATAACGCCTCCTCCTACGAATGCAGTTTCAAAAGAATCAATGAAGCAAACCGTTCGGCCGCGTCTCGATCATGAAAAACAATCAACTCGGCGAACGGAGTAGGTTGCTGCCCGCCAAGGTTGCGATCCACGACCCAGCCGTTTACGTGGTAAACGAAACCAAGCACGCCATAAAAGACGGCGACAATTGCCCAGCTGGCCACAATCGAACTGGTGCGCCTCGATGCGTAGCCGGCAATCGTAAACATCGCGAGCAGGAAGGCCGTACCAGCTAAGGCAAGCATGCGAGCCCCTTCCCGCGAGGTCCACCCATTCGGTTGCCAATTCACGTCGAAATGCACCGCCATGCGCATCGGTAAACGATCCCATGCGGTCCAATATTTCAGCGCAGTCAGCGGCAACGCCAACCAGGCCAGCCCAGCCTCGGCTTGAAATATTTTTCGTTCGATAGAGTCTCCTCGCCGCAACATACCCCGAAACCCGAAAACACAAAACCGCAATTCGCTACTCCTCCCCGGACATCTCGCTCCATAACCGAACGTAAGCAATTCCTTTTTCGTAGCGCGTAACCACAACTTCTGTTCCCTTGCCGATGGCACTGCTATCCTCGCTACGCGCGCCGCATACGCGACGCGTCCCCATCTGCGTGTAAATCATCTCTCCCGTTCCTCCAGCGCGAATCGCACTGCAGATTCGGCCCAGCACTCCCACCATTTCGTAATCTGCGGGATCCATGTTCTCTTCGTCCGAGATCAGCAGTTTGCTCAGGAACAGGAACACAATGCCTCCGCCGACCAGCCCGCTGATGATTGACGCCAGCAATCCGAAGCCGACCCACACTCCGGAGTAACGCGTAAGCAGATATCCGGTCCCGCCGAACCAGGCCAGGAACGCCGTCAGCGTGACGAAGTTGAACGGTGAAACTCCGCTGCTCTGCTGTCCAGCCTGACTGGCTGCTGCATTCGTCCCAGCCGGGGCGTGACCCGAGGCAACCGGTGCATGTGGCGCCGGACCACCCGCCGGCGGAAGATGTGTCCCGCCCGCATGCCCGTGGAAATGCAGCAGATGCAAGCGGCCCGTGCGTGCGCCTCCGAATACAAACGAAAAGAAACTGAAGCAGAAGCCGACCGCGAAACAGATCAAATAAAAGTCAGCCCATGTCATGGAGTGATTCATCGGATTTGCCTGCCTTCTGCACCGGCCGTGCGGTCCCGACTTTCGTGATGAAGACTTTCGCGACGATTCTCCCGGCCCTGAGTTCCGCGGCGGTGATTCACACTCGCCATCAACTCCGGCCGCAGTGCTTCGAGCAGACGTTCAGCCAGCCCGGGCGTGTCCAGAATCGCGCCCAACAGCAGCAAACAGCGGCGCGTGTCTTTCTCGCGCGCGGCCTTAATCAGCACGTCGCTTACCTCCGGGTCGCTGACGAAACGCTCCGACCCTTGCAACAGCCAGACATCAAGCTGCCCTTCCGTCGTGCGCAAGTCCGAGGTCAGTTCCGTGTGATAACCCTCCGGGTCGTCCACCAGAAAACCGGGATGCACCTTAAAAAACTTCGCCAGCAGCGCCCGCGACGACTGCGTCATGTGCCGCCGGGTGCCGCTTTCGATCTGCGACAAATACGACTGGCTAATGCTCTTGCGCAGCTCCTGGCGAACCGCCCTCACAACCTCCTGCTGCGTCATGGGACGCGCCAAGCCGCGCAGCGAACCTTCCACCTCGCGCAAGTAACGGATTTTCTCGCCCAGTTTCATATCTCAAATCGACATATTTATATTGCAATATGCGATATATGTCAAGAAATGTATCAGGAGTGTTTTTAGGAGGTTACGGCTAGGTCTACAGGCCGGCTTCGATCCGGGAGCGGGGGTCGAGATAATCGCGCAGCGCGTCGCCGATAAAGTTGAACGACAGCACAGCCAGCATCACGGCGAGCGCCGGAAAAAGCACGAGGTGCGGAGCGTCGAATAGGTGGGCGCGGCCGTCGTTGAGCATCGTTCCCCAGCTAGCCGTGGGCGGAGGTACACCGAGTCCTAGAAAGCTCATAGTGGCTTCGGCCAGGATCGCTCCAGCCATGCCGATCGCCGCCTGCACGATCACCGGTTGAATGATGTTGGGCAGAATGTGGCGCACGATGATGCGCAGGTCGCTCGCGCCAAGCGCACGCGCAGCTTCAACGAATTCGCGTTCGCGCGCGGCGAGGACTTGTCCGCGGACCAGACGAGCGTAGCCTACCCATCCGCCGAGTGAGAGCGCGAGAACAAGATTGAAGATGCCAGGACCGCGAAACGCGACGAAGGCAATGGCAAGGAGGATTCCAGGGAACGAGAGGAACGCGTTCATCAGGACGACGTTAACGAAGCGGTCGATGCCTCCGCCGTAATAGCCAGCGATGGAACCGATGATGAGGCCTAGCGCGAGCGACGTTAGCACCACGCAACTTCCGACCAGCATAGAGATGCGTGAGCCGTAGATGATGCGCGAAAGAATGTCGCGGCCAAGTTCGTCGGTGCCGAACCAGTGCGCGTGCGATGTAGCGTCGAGTCGAGCAGGGAGATTGATAGCTGCGGGATCTTGCGGCGCGATCCAAGGCGCGAACAGCGCAAAGATCACAAAGACTACGACCAACACGACGCCCGTTGCCGCGAGTGGATTGTGGCGGGCGGCGCGGTGGAACGAGATGGCGGCAGTAGCAATTTTCTTATCTTATAAGGAGGACGCACCCAACGAGAAGTGAATCATCACTCATGCGGCTGCTCTTGGCTTAAGCAAAGTTGATTTGCTGGCTGCTGGCGGCTCTTTAGCGGAAGGAGGACGCAGAACGAGCGGCAGCGAGTTGAATTACCACACTTCTAGCTGGAACTTGCGATAACTATGGATCATCTCGAAATCGGTGCGGTTGGACGTAATCAGGCGGGCGCCGCGGGAGCGAGCGGTGAGAGCGATTAGGACATCGCAGTGAAGATCGCGAAGCTTCCCCGGCGTCAGGCCTCGGGCCGCTCGAATGTCTGCGAGGATCTGCCCGGACTCCAGCCAGTTCTTTTCCGTCGGGGTCAGGATGGGATGGTTCCGGCCCAGTACGCGCAACAAATCGCGCTCTGCAGTGCCGACTGCGCCACGCCACAATTCCGCCAGGACGACTGACGACATGCGGATCAAACCAGAGATGGATTCAATCCTGCTGCGATTCTGGCCGGTGCGGAGATCGTCGACCAGAACGGACGTATCGAAGATTACCAGGTCACTCATCAAGTCCCGAGAACTTCAATTTGCCGGAGTTCCTTTTCATCAGGGCCTTGAATCGCTTGAGAGCGACCATTTCGCGGAGGGCGATGTGAACGGCATCGGTTCGGGATTTCGCTCCGAGGACTTTCACGGCCTCATCGGCCAGGTCGGTATCCAGGCGGATTGTTGTCATGGTCACAGCCATCGTGCTCTGCCTTGTTTCTACGTATATACAGAATAAGATAATGGTATATACAGCTCAAGAGCTGATGTCCTGCCGCAGGCCCCTTCACAAGGAACGGGAAGGACGGGGTTCGCGGCTCAGGCGCTCTGCGGTTGGTACGGATGACCCTCGTACCACTCCTCGCTCAAATCTCTCCAGGCTGGATTGACTGAAACGACGAGCGCGATTTTCTTGATTCGCAACTAGCCCTTGATGCGCTTCTCGCGCTCAATTGCGTTGTGAACGTCCTGGAATCGCTCAAAATAAGCGAGGCGGTCGAGCTTATATTTCGCGATGAATCCAGAGCCGATGCCAGTCTTGTGTTCCCGCACGCGGCGCGCGAGATTGTTGGTGACGCCTGTGTACAAGGTCTTCGACCGGTTCGTCATGATGTAGACAAAGTACATGGGTCCTTCGCGCAAAGAACGCGCTCAGGATGACAAATCAGACGTGAGATGTCTGTGATGAATGGACTTTGCGGCGGCGGAAAACCGGGCGTGCTCCCACCACCAGGTCCCTCCACTACGCATTGCGATTGGAGGAACCAATCGCAATGCTACGTTCGGGATGACAGGGTTTAGTCGGGCGATTACAAAATGCCAAGGGAACACTGCGTTAATGGTTCCATTCTGGAATTGCGATAGATGCGTCTTACTGCCTAATCCTAGGGTTCGCCACCGAGTACAGGACGTCCGTCAGGAAATTCACGGCGACGTACGTCAAGCCTATCGCCAGAATGCAGCCCTGCACCAGATAGTAATCGCGATTCGAGATGGCTTGGATCGTGAGGCGGCCGATGCCGGGCCAGGAGAAGATTGTCTCGGTCACGATTGCGCCCGCGAGTAACGCACCGAACTGCAGGCCGAGGACGGTGATGATCGGGATCATGGCGTTGCGCAGAGCGTGGCGGTAGACGACGGTGCCCTCGGGCAGGCCTTTGGCGCGGGCGGTGCGGATGTAGTCCTGGCTTAGCTCTTCGAGCATGGAGGTGCGCACCATGCGGGTGAGGATGGCGGCGAGCGCTCCGCCCATGGTGATGGCGGGGAGCACGAGGTTGGCGAACGAGCCGGCGCCGGAGACGGGCAGCCATCCCAGCTTGATGGCGAAGAGAAGAATGAGGATGGGGCCGAGCGCGAAGTTGGGGAATGACAGGCCGAAGAGGCTGACCACGCTGAGCAGGCGATCGTCCCAACGGTTGCGGCGCTGGGCGGAGCGCACGCCTGCGGGAATCGACAGGACGATGGCGACGACGAGCGATGCGAGCGTGAGCTGCAGGGTGTAGGGATAGCGCTGGGTGAGTAGGTGCGTCACGCTTTGGTTGTAGCGGAACGATGGGCCGAGGTCGCCGCGCAGAACGCCTTTCCAGTAGTGGATGTATTGCTGACCGATCGGCGCGTCGAGGCCGTAGGCGTGGCGGGTGGCGGCGATGTCGGCGGGCGGCGCGCCTTCGCCGAGCATCTGCTGGATGGGATCTCCGGGGACAAGATGGATTAACAGGAAGACGAGGCTCACGACGAGCCAGATTACTGGCAGGGTGTAGAGGACGCGTTGGAAGAGTAAGCGCATGAAGTCAGTGGCGTGTGCAGAAACAGCAGGTCCCTCCACTCCGCCTCTCATTCCCATCGGGAATGAGAGACTCCAGTCGGGATGACAATTCCAAACCGAGCGTCGCTCGAATGGACAGCCGAGGGCGGCTGTCCCCACACAGTACAACATTCAAGTTCTTAATCTCCGGCCTGCTTCGCGGGCTCTGGTTTGCTTTCTACATTTTCTACCTTTTCGATTTTCACTTTGGCGATGCGGTGGCCTTCCATTTCTTCCACCGTGTAACGATGGCCTTCGTATTCGAAGGATTCGCCGAGGTAGGGGATGCGTTGCAGGCGCGCCAGGACGAATCCGGCAAGGGTTTCGAAGCCGGCGTCGCGGGGCAGGAGGAGGCCATGCTGGGTCTCGAGATCGCGAATGTTCACCGAGCCTTCGAGCAGCAGAACAGACTCGTCTGCCAACGCCGGCTCTGGCACGGAGACGTCGAATTCGTCCTCGATGTCGCCGACGAGTTGCTCGAGGATGTCCTCGACCGTGATCACACCGGCGGTGGAGCCGAACTCATCGACAACGACTGCGAGGTGGCGACGACGCTGTTTGAATTCATCCAGCAGTTCGGACAAGACTTTGGTTTCCGGAACGACGAGTACGTCGTGCATGATCTGGCCGATCTGAGTGCGGGCGATGCGCGAGGCCAGAGGCTGTCCGAGATTGACCAGCCTGAGGCGCACCCAGCGAACGAGTTCCTTGTAATAAAGGACGCCCACGATGTGCTCAGGTCCGCTCTGTGTGTCGTAGACGGGAATGCGCGAGTGCTGGCCTTCGACTACGCGGTTCAGGGCTTCGTCGAGTGTGAGATCCGAGGGGAGGGAAAAGATATCCGGACGGGCCACCATGACTTCGCGGACGGTGATGCTGTCGAGTTCGATGGCGTTGTGGATCATTTCCTCCTGCGACTCGGGAATCTGGCCGAACTGGCGGCTCGCGGTGACGATGAGCTTGAGTTCGTCAGGGGAGTGGATGGCGCCCGGGCGGCGGGTTTCGCGTGCGCCGAAAAGCCGCAAGACTAGTCCGCCGGAGCGGCGCATGAAAAAAAGCAATGGCCGGGTGAGGGTCAGGAACGCTTCCATGGGAGCGGCCACGGCGAGGGCAATCTGCTCGGCACGCTGCAGGGCGAGGGTCTTGGGCACGAGTTCGCCGAGGAGGACGTGCAAGTAGGTGATCAGGCTGAAAGCGATGACGATGGCGATGCCGTGAGCATAGACCGCCGCGTGGGGAACTTCATGAACGAACCTAGAAGCTTCGACGAGACGGGCGACCATGGGTTCGCCGATCCAGCCTAGCGTCAGGCTGACCATGGTGATGCCCAGTTGCACTCCGTTGACAACTTCGTCGAGGTGCTGATGGAGACGCTGGACGATGCGGGCACCGATGCGGCCGGACGAGATGAGCTGTTGAATTCTTGTGTCGCGAACACTGACCAAGGAGAATTCGGCAGCGGCGAAAAACGCATTTGCCGCCACCAGGAGAAAGATCAGAAGCACCCGGAGCAGCACAAAGGCGATCATGGATGGGTCATTCTAGCATTGCAAAACCGAGTCGAGGGCCTGGATTCTCTCCCGGGTCACCGGAAGGCAGCGCCGTGGCACCGATCCCGTAATTCGATCCCCAGATGCGCTACCCTTTTAAGTGGTGGAGGGTCTAAGTGGCAGGCGGGCGGGACGCAGTTTGGCGGCATGGGACTACTTGGTTAATCTCAAAATGTCGGGAACTAATGCCACGGCAGGCGCGTAACAGTAATCAGAACGCGGGACGGCTCCATTTCCAGCTCGTATTCAGGAGGCGGTTGTGAACGGAAACGGAAATAATAAGAAGAAACGTCGCAAACTGTTTATTTATGGCGGCATTGGGCTGGGAATTGTGCTGCTGATTGCGATCGGCGTGTTCGCAGCCACGCGAGGCGGCACCAAGATTGATCCTACCAAGCTGGCAAAGGTAGAAAAAGGTGACCTGGCTAAGAGCGTGGTGGCGACGGGGAAGGTCACGCCCATCACGAAGGTTGAGGTGAAGTCGAAGGCCAGCGGCATCGTGAAGAAGTTGCTGGTGGATTACGGTGATCGAGTGAAAAAGGGCCAGTTGCTGGCGCAGCTCGACAAGGTGGAGATTGAGGCGCAGGTAGCACAGTCGCGCGCGGCTTTGGATGCGGCCGAGGCCAACCTGACGAGTTCGCAGGCCGACTTCGAGCGCGCCAAGGTGGATGCGGAAGGGCCGGACGTGCCGCTTCTGAAGCGCGCCTATGAGCGCGCGGAAGGCATGGCGAAGGATGGCGTTGTTTCGGCTTCCGCGCTCGACGATGCCGAGAAAAATTATGAAATGTCGCTGAATAAACAGAACGTCTCCAAGGCGCAGGTGACGGTGCTGAAGGCGAAGATTGCGCAGTCGCGGGCGCAGGTGGCGCAGGATCAGGCAAACCTGAAGCAGTTAGAGGAACAGCTCAGCTATACCGACATTATTTCGCCGATCGATGGCATCGTGCTCTCCCGCGATGTGGAAATGGGAGACGCGGTGAGTTCAATCTTGGTACTCGGCTCTTCGGCCACGCTGGTGATGACGCTGGGCGATACCAGCGAAGTCTACGTGAAAGGCAAAGTGGACGAGAGCGACATCGGCAAGGTGTATCTGGGGCAACCAGCGCGCATCAAAGTGGAATCGTTTAAGGACAAAACCTTTACCGGCAAGGTGACGAAGATTTCTCCAATGGGCGTGGAGAAAGACAATGTAACCACCTTTGAAGTACGGGTTTCGATTCAAAACCCGGGTGGCGAACTGAAGGCCGAGATGACCGCGAACGCGGAAATCATCCTAGAAGAACACAAGAACGTGCTGCAGATTCCCGAAGGCGCGATCCTTTACGACAAGGACAAGAAGGCTTCGGTGGAAATCCCCGATCCGAGGGGCAAGGAAGGCAAGGACAAGATTGCGGTTAACATCGGAATCTCGAATGGCGCAAAGACGGAAGTGCTCAGCGGGTTGAAAGAGGGAGATCAAGTCGTGCTGCAGTAGGGAGCGCTTTGGGCTTTCAACTAAACCGGCAGGGAGGGCCCATGCCGAATCGAGCGCTGAAGCTCTTTGTTTTTTCATTTTTGGTTCTCGGCTTTGGCTTCCCGGTTTTATTCGCCGAACCAGCGCCGGGCAACCGAGTGCAGCTAACGTTGGACGCGAGCGAAGCCGATCAGGTCCTTGCTATTTTGAAGCTCCGCGCTGGCGGCAAACCGGTTGACGACTCGCAATGGCAGAGGCTGTTCGCCACTGAACCATATCAGGGGCTGAAGAAGCGCGAAGCTGAAATTGGACAGCGCTTCCACGATCCGACGCTAGCGTTCACGGATGATGGTTTCAAGAAGTTCGTTCTCTCCGACGACCTTCGAGACCGCGTGGGGGAACTCTCGAGCACGCTTGACACCTGGAAGAAAGCCGATTTGCAAGCGAGTGCCGATCGAGCGCTGGCCTACTTGCCGGCCAGTGCTACCATTCGGGCAAAGGTCTACGCCATGATCAAGCCCAACAGTAACAGTTTTGTCTGGGGACCGGCATCTGACCGAGCTGTCTTCTTATATCTTGATCCAGGAACCAGCCGCGCGAAGTTTGAGAACACCGTCGCTCATGAGATGCATCACATCGGGCTGGGTAGCCTCGGTCCTGTGTACGATCAGAAAATCGCCGCTTTACCGGAACTTGCACGAGCGGCAGCTGACTGGATGGGATCGTTCGGCGAAGGCTTGGCCATGCTCGCTGCCGCGGGAGGGCCAGATGTCGATCCCCACGCCGCCAGCACGGCCAAGGAACATGCGCGTTGGGAGCACGACATGGCCAACTTCAACAGGGACCTCCGAGCGGTTAACGGCTTCCTCAGCGATACGCTCAGCGGAAAGTTTCCCAACCGGGACGCCATAGACGAAAAGGGATCCAGCTTTTTTGGCGCGCAGGGGCCCTGGTACACCGTCGGCTACAAAATGGCGGTGACGGTTGAAAAACGCTTCGGACGTACAGTCCTTATCGAGACAATGCTCGATCCACGTTGCCTGCTCGTGCTTTACAACCAGACCGCGTCCGAGCAGAACGCTGCTGGCAAAGAACAACTCGCGCTGTGGTCGGACTCTGTGCTTGCCGGCGTAGCCGCGCCGTCTTGCATAGGTGCGCCGAAGTCTTAGAGTTTGTGTAGAAAAATGCATTTTGCGCCCGTGGAGACAAATATGAACGGACATCGCATTTATTTCTCAGTTCTGGCGCGGCCGCAATTTCTGGCGACCGCGCTGGTCGTGCTGGTTGCTTCCAGCGTGGCTTTCGCTTCCACTCCGCAGGGGACTTTCGATAAGACATTCCAGGTGAGCGGACCCGTCGATCTGGAAGTGGAAACTCACTCTGGCGACATTATTGTGCGAAGCGGCCCGTCGGGATCGGTTTCCATTCACGGCAAGATCTTCGTCGGGGACCACTGGCTGTTCGGAAACCGGCACGCCGATGTAAGTGACATTGAGCAGCATCCTCCGCTGCGGCAGCAAGGGAATAGCATCCGTATCGACTATGTCAATGCTCATGAGATTTCGGTGGATTATGAAATCACAGTGCCTGAGGAAACGACCATCCGCACGCACAGCGGCTCGGGAGATCAGACTATCGAAAGGACCCGCGGCAACGTCGACTTGCAGAGTGGATCGGGAGACATGAAACTCTCGCGGATTACGGGGGAAATTCACTTGCAGACGGGTTCGGGCAACGTGCGGGCGCGCGAGATCGCAGGTGGGGTGCGAGGCGGCACGGGCAGTGGCGACATCGAGGTGGAAGAAACTGGAGCGGGAGATATCGATCTGCATACTGGTTCTGGAAACATTACGGCTCGCGCCATTCAGGGGGCATTCCACGCGGAAGCGGGGAGCGGCGATATTACGGGCGAGGGCGCGCAGACAGGTGCGTGGGAAATCCGCACTGGTTCGGGGAATGTGCACGTCCGGTTACCGTCAGACGCGGCGTTTGATGCCAACCTTTCCACCAGTTCCGGCACAGTGGATGTCGGTCCCGCGATCAAGATGACGGTGCAAGGTCGAGTGCAGGAGATGCGAAAGCAGATCATCGGCAAAGTGCGCGGCGGCGGACCGCTGCTGACAGTACGCACGGGATCGGGCGATATTCATATTGAGTAAAACAGAAATATAGGTATTTCACCACGTAATCGAGGAGGATGGCTATGGGCTTCTCGGTGTTTCCGTGACTCCGTGGGGGATTTAAGCCTTCCACTATTACCTCCGTGCCTTGACGCCGCGCCTGCCAGCAATTTACTTTCGATTCTCTGGGAAGATTCTGTCTTCCGTTCGCGAGGAAATCTTGGCGCACCGTCCGATTATCACTCTCACCACCGACTTCGGCACGAACGATCATTTTGTAGGCGTTATGAAGGGCGTCATTCTGGATATTACGCCGGAGGCGGAGATTGTCGATATCTGCCATTCCGTGCAGGCTTTCGATGTGCTCGATGGCGCCCTCACCATTTCGCAAGCGTATTCCTATTTCCCCACGCGAACGGTGCATGTTGTGGTGGTGGACCCTGGCGTAGGTACGGCGCGGCGGCCGATCTTGGCCTCGAGTGATAAATATCATTTCGTTGCGCCCGACAATGGTGTGCTTTCGCTGGTCTACGCACGCGAGGAGCGTATGCACGTGCGGCACATCACATCCGAGCATTATTTTCTGCAGCCGGTGAGCAACACATTTCATGCGCGAGATATTTTTGCTCCTGTAGCCGCATACTTGGCAAAAGAGGTCGATACGCTGAAGTTTGGCGATGAGGTTGAGGAGTACGTGCGCTTTTCGGCGCCGAAGCCGAAAGCCGTCGACCAAAACTGTTTGCGTGGCGTTGTGCTAAAGGTCGACCGGTTCGGAAATCTCGTCACCAACATCACGCCGCAAGATGCTCCCATGCTTTTCGGAGCGAGTGCTGAAGGATTCAAGATCACTGTTGGCAGCCGCGAGATCACCGAGATCCACAGTGCTTATGCCGAGGGCGCGCCGGGAGAGGTTTTCGGCGTTCTCGGCAGTATGGGTTTTCTTGAAATCGCGGCCAATCGGGGAGCCGCAGCTCAGCTAACCGGCGCCGGTAAAGGAAGCGATGTGAGCATTATCCTGGGTGAGGCTGCCGCTGCCGGTAAAGGCGCGTAGTAAGTTTCTTACAGATTTTTCGGCTTGGGGTGAGCGTAGCGCTCCATCTCTCCCGTCCACTTGAGGAAGCGCCAGAGACTGGTACGCTCCCGCCACAGAAATTCCCAAAACTCAAGAAAGCCGATTTGCGTCATCTTGACGCCGCAGTAGGTCTCGATGCGCCACAGCAGATAGGGACTTCGCCACGGAGCCAGGCGATGGCCTTTGGTAGCGTTCCACAGGAAGCGGACCGAATGGCGCATGGCTCCATGATAACCACAGACGGATGGCTTCGACTATGCGCAGAGCAGGTTCGCTTCGCCATGAGACGGGAGACTCGACCCATGTTAGAATTTTGTCTCCGCCAAGAACTTCCTACCATGTCTGACGCAAACACCCGCCAAAGGGCCGAAGACCACTACTACGCTGCGCTCGATTTGATGGGGGATGGGAAGTTGGAAGAAGCGGTCGCAGCTTATCGCGAATCGATTGCCGTCGATCCTGATTTTACTGAGGCCATGCACGGATTGGCGCGCGCGTTGCAGGATTTACAGCGCTACGATGAGGCGATCACAGTGGCGCAGAAGATTACGGAGTTGGACCCGGATGATGTGCTCGCCCACACCAGCTTGTCCGTGCTCTATCAGAAAAAAGCAATGATTCCGGAAGCCGAGGCTGAGGGAGCGAAGGCACGCGTTCTGGGTTGGAAGCAGCAGTTGAAGAAGAGCCAGGACTAAGACACTGTTGCCGGTCTTCCTCTCATCGCCTATTTCGGTATGTCGCCAGCAACAGTCCGGCGGCGGCTAACGAGGGCGCAATGATTGCCGGAGTTCCCTTTCTCCAGAAGTCCAGTCGTCCGCCTCCTTCCGCGTCAGATATCGAACGTAACCGTGATTCACCAGCACCGGATATACTTGCTTTGTCTTGGCGACAGGCACGCTCGGAGCCGAGATGTAGATGTCAGCCTCTTTGTTGAACAACTTGCCCCCAAAAAAGAAAAACGGTCCAATCGCGCAGGCAAGAAGAATCTTGCGCCACATTGGTAAGTCCGCCAAATAGAACTGATCTAGATTTTGCATTCCGCGTTCTTCTTCCAAGTCAGGCTGAAAGCTGATGGCTGAGAGCTGAAAGCGAATCGCTACAGCTCGTACTTCTTCATCAAGTGCCGGAATGAGCGGTAGGAGATGCTGAGCAGGTCGGCGGCCTTGGTTTGCACGCCATTCGAGCGATCGAGAGCGGTTTGCAGCAGGCTGCGCTCGATGCTTGCGACGTAGCCTTCCATGCCGACACCCTCGGGTAGCACTGCTCCCGGCGCTACGTCAGACGTTCCTCCAGCGACGCCCGCTGCTGCAGCGCGAGCTTTCGGGCGTTCTGCCGGCAGATCGACGTGCAACTCGTTCGTCATCTCGAGAGCGACGGCGCGCTCGATGGTGTTCTCGAGCTGGCGGACGTTACCAGGCCATTCGTAATCACAAAGAGCGTCAAGGGAATCTTTGTTGATGCGCAGGATGCTTCGGCTGGCCGCGGCCGCATATTTTTTCAGAAAGTGATTGGCGAGCAGCGGGATGTCCTCGCGGCGCTCGCGCAGGTCAGGCACGCGGATGGGAATCACACTGAGGCGGTAGTAGAGATCCTCGCGAAACAGGTTTTCGGCAACGGCCTTGTCAAGATCGCGGTTGGTGGCGGCGATGACCCGTACATCGATGGGAATCTCGCTGGTGCCGCCGACCGGGCGCACTGAGCGTTCCTGCAAGACGCGAAGCAATTTCACCTGCATGGCCAGAGTCATCTCGCTGATTTCATCCAGGAAGATGGTGCCGCCGCCGGCTACTTCGAACAACCCGCGTTTGTTCTGCGTGGCCCCGGTAAAAGCTCCCTTCAAATAGCCGAAGAGTTCGCTTTCCAACAAAGTTTCCGGAAATGCACCGCAGTTCACCGACACAAACGGTTCAGTGGCGCGAGGAGAACAGATATGTACCGCGCGCGCTACCAACTCTTTACCGGTGCCACTCTCGCCGTGAATCAAGACGGTGCTGGCCGTGGACGCGACGGTGCGCAGCGTCTGCTTTAGCTTTTCCATCGCCGGACTGGAGCCGATGATATTGTCCAGCGAATTGTGCGAGGCGGCGTCACGCCGCAGGGCAAAATTCTGTTTGCTGAGAGTCAGTTTTTCCAGCACACGGCTGATGGCAAGCTTGATTTCGTCGACCAAGCCGGGGCTCTTGCGAATGTAGTCGGACGCTCCTCCGGCTTTTACCGCTTCCACCGCGGCTTCGTAGTCGTCCACGGCAGTGATAAGGATCACCGGAGAGTCGGGGGAAACGCGATGGGCATGGCGGAGGACTTCGATGCCATCGATGTTCGGCATTTTGATATCCGTGATGATGACGTCATAAAGAGCGCCGTCAATTTTATTCTTGGCGGCTTGGCCGGATTGCACAGTTTCGACGCGGTGTCCGTCGCGACGCAGGGCAATGTCGAGCATTTCGCAGATAGAGCGCTCATCGTCGCACACGAGAATGTTAGCCACGGCGCCCCCCATCTGCCGCAGCAGCCGCCAGTTGGGTGGGTTCAGCCGTTTGCACTGGAGATGAAGTGGAGTTTTCCAGCGTCCGCGAACTGGGTGCCGGGCTTTCCGCATCGAACCGCCGCAGCCTCAACACGAAAGTGGTTCCCTGCCCAGGCTTAGACCGCGCCCAGACTTTGCCTTCATGCGCTTGCACGATCTGGTAGACAACGGCCAAGCCAAGGCCTGTTCCGCCTTCAAAGTTTGATTGAAACGGTTCGAAAATCTTTTCCGTCTGCTGCGGGGTCATTCCAGTTCCGGTGTCCGCAAAACTCACCTGCCAGTCGTCTCCCAGGCGTTCGATGCTGACTTGCAAAGTGCCGCCGTTGCGCATGGCGCGCACCGCGTTCTCGGCAAAGTTCCAGAACACCTGTTTGATTTTGTCGCCGTCGGCGAGGGACCAGGCCTCGCGGACCGAAAATCGGCTTTCAATGACGATGCCGGTATTTTCCGCCGCCATACGGTGCCGCATCAGAGTAAGAGTGTCCTCTAACAATGGCACGAGGTCGGCCTTTTCGAAGCGATACTGTTTGCCGCGGGAATACGCAAGAAAATCAGTGATGATCCCGTTGAGCCGCTGTGATTCGCGAGTGACGATGTCAAGCAACTGCCGGTGCTCGGCGCTCATCTCGGGAATACCGGAGAGCATGCTGACCGAACCCGCGATCGAAGTAAGCGGATTACGAATCTCGTGGGCAATGGCCGCAGCCAGCCGGCCCACAGCTGCAAGCCGGTCCTGCATGCGGACTTCGCGCTCCAGGCGCCGGATCTCGGTAAGGTCATCGAACGCGTAGACATATCCAAGCGTGCCACGCTCCGGCACGTTCAAGGTGGCTACTCTTACTCGCAATGTTTTGCGAAATGCATTCGCTGCGTCGAATCGAACTTCTGCGTGGGCCTGCTGCGACTCGGTATTGGGCAGCGCGTCCAGGAATAGTTTGTTGACCGGGGTTCCGAGCAACTGGCCGGGCGTACGCTCCAGAAGCTTCTGCGCGGCGCTGTTCACCAGGGTAATGTGGCCATCAAGACTGGTGGTGATCAATCCGCTGCTGATGGATTGAATAATGTTTTCATGGAGGATCTGAAGGTTCTCCAGAGCGCCGCTGGCGCGTTTCAACTGCACCCGCGCCTGACGCAACTTGGTGGCCAACAGTCCGGCCAGGTAGGCAACGGCCAAGTAGGCAAACAAGTTCACAAAAATGATTGCCTGCAGCGTTTTCAGTTCGGGGTGGGTCGTGCAGTAGGACTTCACCACGCCGTAGTAGTTGAGTTCGAGAACTGTTCCGTAAAGAATGAAGGCAAGTGCGGCAACGAGATGCGCCCAGACCCGCGGGAGCAGGATACTGGCTACGATAATGACGAGAGGATAGAGAAAGTTCAGCGAACTGTCCCAGCCTCCCGTTTCGTGCACTACGAGACTAACTAGGATCAGGTCGGTGAGCACCTGCAAAGAGGCCTGCAGCCGATGGTCCTGCCAGAGGGAGAGCAGTAGCGCGTAGAAAATCGACAGGGCAAACCACAGGAGGATGGTACTGACGAAAAGACGTAGGGGTAGTGGTGTGGGCGCAAGGTGCGCCACGGCCAACTGGATTGCGAGCAGGAAGGTCAGGATCAGGATCCGTGCTTTAACCAGCCAGGCTAGCCAGCTCCGCTCGTCGAACGTCGATTGCATTAAGGTCCCGATGATCTGGAAAAAATATCCAGGTGAAGGTTTTGCTCTGGCGAACCGGCCCTCCGCCCGCCCAAAGAGGCTTTTCGAAAAGCCAGGAGCCGTTCCAAGAGACAGAACTGGCTCCCAGCGCGTTTTCTTAACCTGCCAGCTTGGCGATCATGGCAAACAGTGGCATGTAGAGCGAGATCACGATGCCTCCAATGGTTATGCCGAGCACGCCGATGATGGCTGGCTCCAACATGGCCAGCATGTCCTTAGTAGCTGCGTCCACTTCTTCTTCGTAGAAGTCGGCGATCTTCTGCAGCATGTTGTCCATGGCACCGGTGGCTTCGCCGACACCGATCATCTGGGTCACCATGTTGGGAAAGACACCGCATTCTCGGAGAGGATCCACAATCGTCCTGCCTTCTTCGATAGCTTTCCGCACTTTCATCAACGCTTCTTCGAGAACTGCGTTGCCGGAAGTCTTGGCGGTGATAGCCAAGCCTTCCAGGATGGGCACGCCCGAGGTGATCAAGGTGCCCAGCGTGCGCGTGAAGCGGCCCACGGCGATCTTGCGCAATAGCGTACCGATGACAGGCATGTTCAGCAGAAACCTGTCGAAGTAATAACGACCGCGAGGGTGCTTGCGGATCTGCTTGATGCCGAAGACCAGACCAACTGTGCCCGCGATGAACACCCACCAGAAACTCTGCACGAATGCGCTCAATCCCATGACGATACGAGTGGGAAGAGGCAGGGCAACACCTAGGCCAGCGAACAGATTGGAGAAGATGGGCACAACCCACTTGAGCAGCGCGCCGACAATCAGAGTTGCGATGCCCACGACCGCGACGGGATAGATCAGCGCCGATTTCACGGCGGAGCGCAGGCGCACGGCCTTTTCTACGTAGGTAGCCAAGCGCTGCAAGATGACGTCCAGAATTCCGCCCGTTTCACCAGCTTCAATCATGTTGGTGGTGAGGTCATCAAACACAAGTGGATACTGGCGCATGGCGTTGGCCAAAGTCGCACCACCTTCCACCGTAGTGCGGACGCCATTCAGCGTCTTTTGGAAAGACTGGCTTTCTTGGTTGGCCGCCAGAATCTCCAGACACTGCACCAGCGGTAAGCCGGCGTCGATCATGACCGAGAACTGGCGGAAGAAAATTGCGATGTCCTTGGTCTTGACCTTGCCGGATCCGAATGTGGGCATCGAAAACTCTTTGCCCTTTTCCCGGATTGCTCCCGGAACGATCCGTTCGCGTCGCAGCTGCTGTCCCAGCGCCTGCTTATTGGGCGCATTTCGTTCTCCGGAAACCTTCTGTCCGGAGGCGTCCTTGCCGGAAAATGTGAAAACTGGCATGGTGTTAACCTCTCCTCAACTTGTGGTCGCTGATTGCTGAATTCTTTTGCGGCCCAACTGGCCGAACCCTACTCGTTGTCATTGCCGTCGACGCTTTTAGCCCTTCGACGGTGCCGCCCCTCGCGCCATTGTCGACCCGGCCGTTCCGCCCCGGTTTGTCAAGCTGGCGCCCCGGTTGATCATTTCCTGAAGCTCGTCCGGATTGCTCGACCGCTGCAGCGCCGTCTCCAGCGAGACCTGCTTCTGGAGATAGGCCGTGGCCAACGCTTGATTAAACGTTTGCATGCCGAACTTATCTTGACCGGACTGCATGGCCGAATAGACCTGGTGAATCTTGTCCTCGCGAATCAGATTGCGGACCGCGGGGTTGGGGATGAGGATTTCCATGATCATGGCGCGTCCCTTGCCGTTTACGGTTTGCAGCAGGCTTTGGCACATGATGCCTTCCAGCACCAGGGAAAGCTGAGCGCGAATCTGGGGCTGCTGGTGTGCGGGAAACACGTCGATGATGCGGTTGATGGTGGATGTGGCCGAATTGGTGTGCAAAGTGCCGAAGGTTAAGTGACCGGTTTCGGCAATGCGCAGGGCCGATTCGATGGTTTCGAGGTCACGCATTTCGCCGATCAACACGACGTCCGGGTCTTCACGAAGGGCAGCACGCAAGGCATCGGAGAAGCTCTTGGTGTCGGCGTGCAGTTCGCGCTGGTTGACCACGCAGTTCTTATTCATGTGGACGAACTCGATCGGATCCTCGATGGTAAGGATGTGATCGTGGCGTTCGCTGTTGATCTTGTCGATCATGGCGGCGAGCGTTGTCGACTTACCGGAGCCGGTCGGCCCTGTCACCAGCACCAGACCACGCGGCTTGTCGCAGAGCTTGCTCACGACCGCCGGCAAGCCCAGCTGGTTGAAGGACTTGATCTCAAACGGAATCAAACGAAATACGGCGGCCGTGGCACCGCGCTGATTGAAGACGTTGGCGCGGAACCGGGCCAGGCCTTTCAACCCGAAAGAAAAGTCGAGCTCGAGGCTTTCCTCAAAGCGGTGCTTCTGCGAGTCAGTCATGACGCTGTAGGCGAGTTGTTTGGTCTCTGCCGGCGTCATCTGCGGCAAATCGAGCGGCACCAGATGTCCGTGCACTCGGATCTGGGGAGGCGAATTGGTGGTGATGTGAAGATCACTGCCATTCATCTCCAGCATTCTTTTGAGCAGATCGCTTAACGACAAACCCATATTTGCTTCCTTCCTCTAGACTGTGAATCAATGAATTGTTTCGCGGGCAACTTCCTCGAGAGTGGTCATGCCCGCCGCAACTTTGATCAAACCACTTCGACGCAGGGTAATCATGCCCCGCTCGATAGCTTTCTTTTTCAGTTCAACCGCAGATGCTCCCACCAGGACCAGTTCCCTGATCTCGTCATCCACTTCCATAACTTCATACAAACCGCAGCGGCCTTTGTAGCCGGTGTTATTGCAAATGCCACAGCCCTTGCCTTTCTGGATTTTGATGGTCTTGGCCTCTTCCGGCGTAAATCCTTCTTCGATCAAGGTTTGGACCGGAACCTCGACAACCTCCGCGCAATCCTTGCAAATTCGCCGAACCAGTCGCTGGGCACAAATGAGGTGAACTGACGTTGCGACCAGGAAGGGCTCGATTCCCATGTTCATCAGTCGCGTAATGGTTTCGGGCGCACCGTTAGTGTGCAAAGTGGAAAGCACGAGGTGGCCGGTGAGCGCGGCCTTGATGGCAATTTCCGCCGTTTCGAAGTCGCGGATTTCGCCGACCAGGATGATGTTCGGATCTTGCCGAAGGAAAGAACGTAGAGCGGCGGCAAAATTCAAGCCGATCTGCTCTTTCATCTGTACCTGGTTTACGCCACCCAGCTGAAACTCGACTGGATCTTCGGCCGTCATAATGTTGGTATCGGGCTGGTTGAGGCGAGAGATGGACGAATAAAGAGTGTTGGTTTTTCCTGAACCTGTCGGACCGGTCACCAACACCATGCCGTAAGGTTTGAGAATGGCCTTCTCGAACTTGACCAGAGACTCGGGCTCGAAACCCAGCTTGGTCATGTCGAGGCGCAGGTTTTCTTTGTCGAGCAAGCGCAGCACGATCTTCTCGCCCCACAGCGTGGGCAGAGTGCTGACGCGGAAGTCGAGTTGCTTCTTACGGCCGCCAATGTTCATCTTCAGCATGATGCGGCCGTCCTGCGGCAGGCGTTTTTCGCTGATATCCAGCTTCGCCATGATCTTCAGGCGGGAAGTGATTGCGTCCTTGAGCTTGATCGGCGGCGACATGATCGCTTGCAGCACGCCGTCAATACGGAACCGTACTCGGAAGTCTTTTTCGTAGGGCTCGATGTGAATGTCGCTGGCGCCGCGCTTGACCGCGTCGGTGAGGACCAGATTTACTAGCTTGACTACAGGAGCCTCATCGGCAGCCTTCTCCAGCTGGGACAGCTCCATCTGCTGTTCTTCCGCCTGCAGTTCGACGTCGCTTTCGTTCATCTCCTGCATCGACTGCATTACGGTTTCGAGGTCTTCTTCTTTTTCCTTCGGGCCGCCGTATGATTTTTCGATGCCTGCGAGAATCGAACTTTCGGAAGCAACCACTGGCTCGATGTTGAAGCCAGTCATGAACTTGATATCGTCCATCGCAAAGACGTTGGTCGGATCGACCATGGCGATGGTGAGCGACGCGCCCACGCGGCTCAACGGAAGAATTTGATATCGCTTCGCGGTTTCAAACGGAATCAGCTTGACGACAGCTGGATCGATTTCAAAATACGAGAGGTTGATGGCGGGAACGCCATATTGCCGGGAGAGAAAATTGGTGACGTCCTCATCCGTGAGGAAGCCGAGCTTCACCAAGGCAGAGCCCAGACGGCAGTTCTGCTCCTTCTGAGCTTTAGTCGCTTGTTCCAACTGCTCTGGGGTAATGATCTTCTCTTTGACGAGAAGGTCACCCAGCCGTTGAGACATACGTCGATCTCCTATCCACTGAGTGGAACGATGCCTGGCGATGTCGCCGGCATTTGCACCAAGCGCCGCTTTTGCTGTGGGATAAGAGCAGCGTCTTTGTGTTGACACAAATTGTCAACGCAAGTCGATTACCGTACCAGTTACCGTAGTACTTGGACTTGTCGCTAATCCCACCATGCCGTAAACGGAGTTCTGAAACCCGCGCCAGATGAACTTTTTTCTCGACAAGCGCGAAATTTGCGGCTGGAGTACATGCACTTCGGTAAGGACGAGAAGTCCCTTCGGTAGTTGACCTAGCCACACTGACGGTCCGGGGTACACTCAACGATGAGGAGACGTAACTTGCTCGACGACGCGAGGAAGAACCAAATTCGTGGCTACTACCGCGCTTTATTTCAAGCTTGGGGACCGCAGAACTGGTGGCCGGCACGGTCACGCTTCGAAGTGATCGTGGGCGCTTATCTGACGCAGAACACGGCGTGGACGAATGTGGAAAAGGCTCTGGCGAATCTTCGCTCTGTCAGACTGCTCAGCGTAAAAGGCGTCCGGCACGTGCCCTTGGGTGAACTGGAGCGCCTGATTCGGCCCTCAGGCTATTTTCGTCAGAAAGCCAAACGGTTGAAAACTTTCATCAACTTTCTAGATCAGCGGTATGGAGGCTCTTTGCAACGATTGTTTTCGCGGCCTACAGCAGCGGTTCGAGAAGAACTCCTTCAGTTGAATGGGGTTGGACCGGAAACTGCCGATTCCATCTTGCTTTATGCCGGTAATCATCCAGTATTCGTGGTGGACGCATACACGCGGCGCATTCTGGTGCGGCATGGGATTCTGCCTGGCAAAGGCGATTATGAGGATGTCCGGGAATTATTTGAGCGCGCTTTATCGCCTCTGGCAGAACCTGTTGCAGATTCGCCCGAATCTTCGACTCAAAATCTCGCGCCCGGCCTTCCAAGTGCCATGCACCCTCCGTCGGCAATGAGCGCGGCGAAGCGCACGGCTCTGACACAGGTTTACAACGAAATGCACGGCCTGCTTGTGGGCGTGGGAAAGAACTACTGCAGAAAATCACAGGCCCTGTGTGGCGGATGTCCTTTACAACCCTTCCTGCCTCGTCTTAAGTGAATCAGCAGCCCAAACGGAATCGGGCGACATCAATGAGAATTTACCGGATCGTGCTGTCGGTCTTAAATGGTCAGCGGCTTCACGCTCTTGCTTCAAGCCCAAACCCTGCGCCAGGTTGCGGATCAAGATGGATTGCTTGTAGGGACGGCCGTTCGCTCCACTCCACTTTCGGAGCCGACCTACGCCTCGACCCTGGCTCGGGAATTCAACATGGTGGAAGCGGAAGCCGCGATGAAATGGTGGGTGCTGCGGCCGGATGTATCTACTTACGACTTTCGCAAGGCGGACGACGTCGCTGTCTCGCTCATAGTCAGCCACTTTGCAAACTGGTTCGCTTTGCGCAAGTCCATCAAATGAAGGTTCGGGGCCATTGCCTGGTCTGGGACCACAACAACCCGGATTGGTTGGCGCAAGGTCACTTCACAACCCAGCAACTCTCGCGGCTTCTCCACGAACACATCACTCGCGTAATGAGACACTACGCAGGGCAGGTTTTTGCGTGGGATGTTATCAACGAAGCTCTGGATGAGAAGGGAAACGTACGCGAATCTCTCTGGTACGACCAGCCCGGCATAGGATTTTCCCAACAAAGAACGAAGTACATTGAGCAAGTGTTCCGTTGGGCGCATAAAGCGGACCCGAAGGCGCTGCTCTTCTACAACGAAGCGGAGGGTGAGGCACTGAACCGAAAGTCAGACGCGATCTACGCCATGATCAAAGATTTCCGCAACCGAGGAGTTCCCATCCACGGCGTTGGATTGCAGATGCACGTACCGATGCTCGATGCGAATATTCCAGCGATCGCTGCGAACATTACCCGGTTGACTGCGCTCGGTGTGCAAGTTCATTTCACCGAGCTTGACGTTTCTCTGCCAGTGGACTCCAGCGGTTGGGTTCGAACCGAGGATTTGACTCATCAGGCCGGGATCTATCGCGCATCGTCAGAACATGCCTGGACAGTCCTAGCTGCACGGCGATCCAGACCTGGGGATTCACTGACAAGTACTCATGGATTGGTTCTCATTCGCACGGCGCTCGCGGCCAGGCGCTGCCCTTCGATCGAGCCTATCAGCCCAAGGCCGCCTACCGCGCGGTGCGGGGGGAAATGTTGGCAGGGCGCGGACAGGTTCATTAGTCTGCTCAAGGCTATTACCGCCGGCTAGGCACTGAGGCCTTTCCAGCTTTCAACCAGCATCTATAATGAGTTTCAGGTCCCCATGCAGAAGGTGAGGGTGAATGAACCGCATCGGCTGGGCCGTTTACGCGTGGTGCAAAACGTTCCAACCCGACCTCTGAAAGACTCCAATCGCAAGCGGCTCATCGTCCTGCTTGCGATAGCTGTTTTTATTTTGTTCGCCATCTTGGTTTCGCAAACGGCATTTAACCAAACCATCCTGCGTCCCGATACTAACCAACAGGTCGTGGTTTTTTATGCCCTTTCGCTTCTGATTTCTCTTCTGTTCGTTGCGCTTACGTTCGTGCTGGTGCGCAATCTGCTCAAACTATTTGCTGAGCGGCGTCTGGGCGTATTGGGGTCGAAATTCCGCACGCGGATGGTGGTTGGAGCATTGCTGCTTTCATTCGTTCCAGTCATGGTGATGTACTGGTTCGCCTACGGCCTGATGAACCGTTCCATTGATAAGTGGTTCTCCACTCCGGTGGAAGAGGTTCGGGCGGATACGGACGCCATGGCTTCGCTGCTGGCCAGCTATGCGGCCCAGAACGCACGCTCGGAAGCCATTGCCATTGCCGCTGCGCCAGAGACGCAGAGAGCTTTCGAAGGCCATGGGTTCGCCGCTACCATCGAGGAATTACGCATCCACGAGCCTAACCTACAAAGCGGTTTTGCTCTCGCGATACAAAACGGAGTGGCGGAGGCGAGCCTAGGAGCTCCCGCGCCTTGGGCGGTTTTGAAGCAGAAACTGCCACTGGCACAGGCCGCCGCGGGACAACCCGCTCCATTCTTGTGGGAGCAAACCGAATACACGCTGGGCAGCGCACCGGTTGGAAAGGACGGATTGATTCTGGTGGCGATGCCACTGCCGGCGGAGTTCTCCAAGACGGTGAAGCAGATCGAAGCCAGCCAGCAGCGTTATCTGCAACTCAGCCGGGAGCGCAAACACGTGCGCCAGACCTACATGAGTCTGCTGCTATTGCTGACCATGATGGTGCTGTTCGTGACTACATGGCTGGCGCTTTTTCTCTCGAAGCTGGTGACTCGTCCGCTGGCGGCGCTGGCCGAGGCAACGCAGGAAATTTCTCGTGGACGCCTTGACTATCGCATCGACGTGAGCGCCGCCGATGAGATTGGAGACTTAGTCCGCTCTTTCAATCGCATGGCGGAGGAACTCGAAACCAGCCGGCGGCAGATTGAAGCGTCCAGCCGCGACGCGAGCGCTGCCAATGCCGAACTTGACCAGCGCCGCCGACAGATGGAAACCATCCTCGAAAGCATCCCGACCGGAGTTCTATCACTCGATGCCGGCCGCACCGTCACGCACGCGAACCAAGCCTTGCAGCGCATGTTTCATCCCGAGGGATATGCGGACGCAAAGCGTATGCTGCGCGGGGCTCGCCTGGCGGACGTGTTTCCGCCTGAAGTGTTGCAGGATTTGGAACCGCTGCTCCGCCGTGCCGACCGTATGGGAATGACAACCAGCCAAATGGAGATGCCGCTGCAACGCGCGTCTCTGAACGTAGCGGTAACCGTGGCAACGCTGCGCCGGCAGGATGAGCAGTCTGGGTACGTGATCGTGTTCGAAGATCTCTCCGATCTTCTGAAGGCTCAGAAACAGGCGGCATGGCGCGAGGTTGCGCGCCGGGTAGCACATGAGATCAAGAATCCACTCACGCCGATCGCGCTGTCCGCAGAGCGCATTCAGCGCCATCTGGAGCGGGCTACGACTCCCGACAAGGCGTCGTTGGAGATCGTCCGGTCCTGTGCTGAAACCATTGCGGGCGCGGTTGAAACAGTTCGCCGGTTGGTGGACGAGTTCTCCACTTTGGCTCGCTTTCCCGCATCCAACCCGCATCCGGCGGATATCAACGACGTGATTGAGAATGCCCTCTCCATGTTCAACGGAAGAATGGACGGCATCGATGTGTGCAAGTCGCTCGCTCCAAATCTGCCGAAGGTTATGGCGGATGCGGAAGCGATCAAGCGGGCTGTCGCCAACCTGGTGGACAATGCTGCCGAGGCTATGCAAGATTCATTGGTGCGCGAGATCCAGATTTCAACTTCGCTGGTGGCCAGCCGCGACGCTGTCGAGATCATCGTCGCCGATACCGGCCACGGTGTGACCCGCGAGTTGAAGGAAAAACTCTTTCTTCCTTATTTCTCCACCAGGAAACGAGGAACGGGACTTGGATTGGCAATCGTAAGTCGCGTCATCGAAGAGCATCATGGATCGATTCGCGTCGAGGAGAATCAGCCGGTGGGTGCGCGCTTCATCGTGGAGTTGCCAGTCGTTCCCGAACCCGCGTTGGCCACGCCGACAGCCCAGCATGCATAAAATTCTCGTGGTTGATGACGAATCCGGCATTCGCGAATCGCTGCAGGGAGTACTCGCAGACGAAGGCTACGAAACTGCTTCCGTGGAGAGTGGCGAAGAATGCCTGAAGCTGTTGCGCCGCGAGCGCGGCTACGAAGTCGTTCTGCTGGATATCTGGCTGCCCGGTATCGATGGCCTGGAAACGCTGGAAAGAGTCCGCGAACTGGAGAACGCGCCCGAAGTAATTATGATTTCCGGTCACGGTACGATCGAAACTGCTGTGCGCGCCACCAAACTCGGCGCTTATGACTTCCTGGAAAAACCTCTTTCCATCAACAAGACATTGATTCTGGTCAAAAATGCGATCGAATCGAAAAAGCTGCGCCATGAAAACGTCGACCTCAAGAAACAACTACACGCCAAGAGCTTGATCGCTGGCGACAGCATTCCGATGAAAGCGTTGCGCCAGCAGATCGGTTTGATGGCTCCCACCAACGGCCGCGTTTTGATTTACGGCGAGTCGGGAACAGGGAAGGAACTGGTCGCCCACGCGATCCATGCGCAGAGCCTGCGCAAGGACGAAACCTTTGTCGAGGTTAACTGTGCGGCAATTCCTGAAGACCTCATCGAGAGCGAACTTTTCGGCCATTACAAAGGGTCGTTTCCCGGAGCGACCGTCGACAAGGACGGGAAGTTTCAAAAAGCAAACGGAGGAACGCTGTTTCTCGATGAAGTGGGCGACATGAGCTTGAAAACACAATCGAAGGTACTGCGCACGCTCGATGAACAGCGGGTTGCACCGCTGGGCAGCGACGAAACCATCACCGTGGATGCGCGCATTATTGCCTCGACGAACAAAGATCTGGAAGAGGAAATCTCGATTGGAAATTTCCGCGAAGACTTGTTTTACCGGCTCAATGTGATCCCTTTCTTCGTGCCACCGCTGCGCGACCGGAAGGAAGATATTCCGCTGCTGGCGCGCCACTTTTTGAAAGACCTAGCCGCAACTTACGGAAGACGTCCTCGAGAAATCACGGACGATGCTATTGAGGGGCTGATGCGCTATTCATGGCCGGGAAATGTGCGTGAATTGCGCAATGTGATCGAACGGATCGTGATCATGAATCCCATGACCATCCGATTGGACCGCAAGCATCTGCCTCCACTGGTCTATCGCGACGGTCATCGGCGCGCAGCACGAAGCGAGTTTTCCACCTTGCACCAGGCGCGGGACGCCTACGAGCGGGACTTTATTCTGAAGAAGCTCGACGAGAACCACGGCAATGTAACTCGGGCGGCCGAGGTGCTGGGCCTGGAGCGGAGCCATTTGTACCGCAAGATGAAAACCTTGGGTATCGTGGTGAACGAGTAAGAGTGCCCCAGATCGGAGCTACCGCTTCACCATGCGGATTTCGGTGCCGTTCTTTCTGAACTCCACTTTGTCCATGAGCTGGTTGATGAGAAAAATCCCGCGCCCGTGATTGGAATAGACATTCTCCCCGACGGTGCAGGCGGGGATCGCCTCGGGGGCAAATCCAGTACCGGGGTCACGGACCACGATCAGAATGCCGCGTTCTTGGTCGCTGCTCACCAGGCACTCCACAACCTTAGTGGGATCTTCTCTTGCGCCATGAATCACCGCGTTGGCAAGCGCCTCTTGCAGAGCCAACTCGATCGCATCTTCCTTGCCTTCCACCCCGTTCATTTGGCGGAGCACTGCCATTATTTCCTGTACAACCGGATCCACCGCATTGCGGTCCGCGGACAGCGTTACCCGTAAAATCAAAGTTAATTGATCTGGATCGAAATCTTTTTCGGGAAGAGGTTGCTCGGGAGAATCCGGCGATGACATTGTTTTCGGCCCGTAAAAACTTGTTCGCTATTTCAAGTCCTGCTCTTGATTCGCTTTAGCTGCAGATTGACTCTATCTTCAAACTGTCAGTCCGACAATCTTCACCGCCACGGCTGCCGGAGCGCTCGGACGCCTCTCATGCTGATCCCGTTCACTGAGGCTATCGCGCATAGCTCTTCTTGGAAGTTTTCGGCAGTTCGACGCGTCCGTCGGTCAGGTGTTCCAACTGCCTTCTCCAGTCGAGTTCTTCCACGAAACCACGCGATTCGCGCCAGTTGGGTTGCACCTTGACGTAAAGCTCGAGAAAAACTTTGGCGCCCAGCATGCGCTCGATCTGCAGACGCGCGGACGTGCCGATCCGTTTCAGCATCTGGCCCTTCTTGCCGATCAGGATGCCCTTCTGTCCTTCACGCTCGCAATAGATCGTTGCGGAAATGCGCGTCAACTTGGCGCCTTCTTCGAAGTTCTCAACAATCACGGTGGTTGCGTAGGGAAGTTCTTCCTCGGTCTCGAGCAGTACCCGCTCACGCACAATCTCTCCGGCCATGAATCGCGCTGGCTGATCGGTGACCTGGTCTTCTGGGAACAAAGGAGGGCCAGCCGGCAAGGCCGCTGTTACTTGCTTCAGCAATATATCGAGGCCATCGCGATTCAACGCTGAAATTGGAATGATGTCATGAAACTGATGCAGTTTTTTGTACTCCTCGATCAACGGCAGCAGCCTGCCCTTGCATCCTCTCAACAGGTCAACTTTGTTAAGGATCAGGCAGACTTTTGTCGACGAATGCTTCAACATTTGTATGGCGAACTCGTCGCGCTGATCGAGTTTCCGCGTCGCATCCATGATCAGGAGGACAAGATCACAACCCTCCAGAGCTTCTCGCACTTCGACCATCATCTTGCGGCCCAATGAACTGTCGGGCTTGTGAACGCCGGGCGTGTCGATTAATACGATCTGCGCACCGGCTTGTCCCTTGCTCTTGGGCAAGTTGACGATGCCTTGAATTCGGTTGCGCGTGGTTTGTGGCTTGGGCGAGATGATGGCGAGTTTTTCGCCTACGAGCGCGTTGAGCAGCGTAGACTTGCCGGCGTTAGGGCGGCCGAGAATACAGACAAAACCAGAGCGGAAAGGCATAGAGGGCGGGACTTTGAAGGCCGAAGCCCGCCTTCCGACTATATCAGTTTCAACTGCCGAGGCTGAACCGTGGTAATTCTGACGCGTTCCACCTTGCGATCCGTTGACTCCAGCACCTCGAAGCGCAAACCGTCATCGTCCACAGTTTCACCCTTCTGCGGAATGTGCCCCGCCAACTCGCTGACCAGGCCCGCGACCGTAGCTGATTCCCTTCCTTCCGGTCTCGTGCCGAACAGTTCGGAGAGACGGTCCACGTCCATGCCTCCGGAAACGATGTATGACTCAGGATTTTCTCTGACGATTTCCGGCTTCTCATGCTCGTCACGAATTTCACCCACGATCTCTTCCACCAGATCTTCGATGGTAACCAACCCCGCTACACCACCATATTCATCGACCACAATCGCCATACGAATATTGTTTTTCTGCATTTCCCGGAGAAGATCGCTGCCGAGTTTGCTTTCGGGCACGAAATATACATCCCGCCGCATCAGCGTTTCGAGGGTTTTGGAAGCCTCGCTGTCCGGCACTTGCAGCACATCCTGGGCGTAGACGATGCCTTTGATGTTGTGAATGCTCTCGGAGTACACGGGAACCCTGGAATAGTGCTTGGTGCGCAGCATTTCGATGAATCGTTCGACCGTGGATTCCATCGGCACCGCGAACATTTCCGGCCGCGGTTTCATAGCTTCGCGCACCGTCTTGCCGCTGAACTCGACTGCCGACTGTATCAAGTCGCGGTCGCCTTCTTGAATAATGCCTTCTTCCTGTCCTGCTTCGATCAACGCGTCAACGGCCTCGGCCGCGCTCTCCGGTTCCTCGCGTGTATTTTCGCGAGTGAGTGATGCCACCGATTGCAAAAACCCCAGCACGATAGTCACCGGCAATACGAGATAGATCAGGATTCTCACCAGCCACGTCCAGCGGATAAGCCAGGCACCGTTTGTGCGCGAGAAGAAGACAAACGGTAGAAACTGGTTGAACACGATGATGATCACAACCAGGCTGATCGCCGCCTGCAAAATTTCGTATATGCTCCAGAGCTGATCGCTGAAGAGAGCGAAGCCCACCAGCAAAGAAATCGTCGCGGTGGTCAACTGTTTGAGCACCGACATGGAGAGCGATGCCCGCGCCCGGCTCACGTGCAGGATGGGTTCAACCTTCTGCTCGAACACATCGATGTTGTCCTGAAATTCGCGCGAGAGAAACTTGCCGATCTCCTGGTAGACGCGGTCCACGTAGGAGGCCAGCGCCAACAGCCCCAACAGCGGGACCAGTGCCAGTGCAACAGCCCAATTCATACGGTTGTGCGCCTTGCGCGGGACGGACGAATTCGAGGCGACTTACGACTTAAATGTTGGCTGGCACGCGCTTCCGTCCTCTCGACCAGCCCCATCTCCAACTTCAGAAGCTGTCGCAATCGTGTCTCTTCGTGAGCCATCTCGCCATTATCATCCTCGTGATCGAATCCGGCCAGATGAAGAATACCGTGCAGTACAAGAATTCTTGTCTCTTCTGCGACGGAGTGTCCCAGGCGAATGGCGTTTTCTCGTGCGATGTCAGCGGAAATCGCGAGCTCGCCAGCAACTTGTTTTACTCGACGCCGTCCCATTTGCGGCGATGGAAACGACAATACATCCGTGGCTTTGTCTTTTCCGCGGAATTGCCGGTTGAGAGAACGTAACTCTTGGCTGTTTGTCACTAACACATTCACGGTGTCGCGTAAGTGGACCGCTCGCCTCGCCCGCAGGACAAAACGTTCGAGGGTTGACGGGCTCAACCCCGTGATTTTTTTTCGAAGGATAACCAACTTGTCCTGCACGGATCCTATTCTCCCGCCGCTTCACGGGGTCTGCTATTCAGATCCTTCGCCTCCGAATTCTTAGGCTCGGTGCTTCTCAATCCTCCGCCCGTGGCTTCGGCGCTTCTTCCGCCAGACAATAACAACATCTGCTGCTCTGCGATGTGAGTTTTGTGCTCGTCATAGGCCCGAATAATGCGCTGCACCAAGTGATGACGCACAACATCCGCTTCGTCGAAGTGAACGAACATCAGCCCTTCCACTCTCTGCAATATGTCAATCGCTTCCAGCAGTCCACTACGGCGTGCGTTGGGCAAATCGATTTGCGTAACGTCTCCGGTAATGACGGCTTTCGAGTTGAAACCCAAACGAGTGACGAACATTTTCATCTGTTCCGAAGTCGTGTTCTGCGCCTCGTCGAGAATCACAAACGAATCGTTTAGCGTACGCCCGCGCATGAATGCAATCGGCGCAATCTCGATGACATTCTTCTCCAGATAGCGGTCCACCTTCTCCGGGTCGAGCATGTCATACAGCGCGTCGTACAGAGGACGCAAATACGGATCGATCTTGTCCTGCAGTGTTCCCGGCAAGAAACCCAAACGCTCGCCTGCCTCCACTGCCGGACGCGCCAGGATGATTCGATTCACACGTTTGGCGAGCAGGGCAGAGATCGCCATGGCCACGGCAAGATAAGTCTTGCCTGTGCCCGCAGGGCCGATGCCGAAAACCATGTCGTGTTTCTCGATGGCCTCGACATAGCGTCGCTGATTCACGCTCTTGGGTTGCACCATGCGACGCCCCAGGGAGCGCTGGCGGCCAGCGTCGGCCAGTCCGCGCAGGGTTGCCGTCGGATCCGCCACCAAGACGCGCAACATGCTGTTGAGATCGCCATTGTTGAAGGCATATCCGGAGCGCTGCAGACTTTCATAGTCCGCAAACACCTGCTCGGCACGAGCAACGTCACGCGCCGCGCCTTCCAGTTCAACAGCGTTTGATCGCAGGTCAATCGTCACGTTGAGGCCATCTTCCAACACGCGCATGTTCTCGTCGCGCGTACCAAAAAGGGTCTCGATGTTGGGACTTATCCCGATACTTTTCTTCATTCAGTCTCTTTGACGCACCATGAAGGGATACTGCCGGAGTCTCTCGGAAATAGACACAAGTGTATCCAGCTTGCAGACAAAACAGAATTATGCTGAGAGACGGTAACAGCCGGGATGCTCATGCCCAGAGGGCAAGTCACTACCATTGCATAAAGCGTACCCCGCGCCGGGGTCAGAGTCAATGGTCGCGCAACCGTTTGACCGGCTGAGACTTAGTCCCGTAGAATAGTTTATTCGGCTTTCACCGAATATCTCGCTGTACACACAAAGGGTACGAATCAGACATGGCTAATCATTTTTCGGCGCTTAAGCGCGCCCGCCAGACCGAAAAGCGCACTGCCACCAATCGCGCCAACGCCTCACGCCTGCGCACGGCTCTGCGCAGCCTGCGCGAGACCATTGAAAAGGGCGACAAGCAAGCCGCCGAGCAGACCTACCGCCAGACCGTATCAGCACTCGATAAGGCAATCCAGAAAGGCACGCTGCACGGGAATACCGCCGCGCGCTACAAGTCCCGCCTGGGCGCTCGCGTCAATGCGATGAAATAGCTGTTAGCCCGTGGCCTTTAGCACTTGGCCTGGATCTTGGGCTTCCGCGGCAGAATCGCGGGTGTCGAATGCTCACCGAAGGCGAGGAAATAGAAACCCGGTGTGCTGGCAGTGCTCCTGAAAGTCTGCTCCGAATTGCGTGGTGAGCATGGCTTCTTCTCTTCTTGCCTTAATCCAATAGCCCAGAATAATCAGGTAGACTCCCGCTACGGATCGCCANNATCGCCAAAGCTCCGCCAATCGCGGCCACATCCAGTCCAGAATAAATGGGATGCCGTAACCGCGCATAAGGCCCGGTGCGGATCAGCTTGTGATCTTTCTTGATCGTGATCCGGGCACTCCAATACTGTCCCAGGTGCCAGCGTGCCCACAACGCCAGCGCGATTCCGGCCCAGGTGAAAGCAACGCCCGTGACGGCTACAGCGTAAGTGCGGGGGATGACTCTATGACCGAGAATCCCTATCTCTGGCTCATCTGTGAAAAGTAGAACGAAGCCGGCAATTTCAAGAAAAAGAATTCCGTAGCGCGGCGCAAACGACTCTTTCCGCTCCGTCCTCCGCGTCTTGAGTGCACCCACCGCCCAAAAGGCAACAAAGACGATCCAAGGGCCCTCGATGAGATAGCGCCAAGTCATTCTTTACCCAGAGGCCAGAAAGCTAGAAGCCGCCTTCACACGGGCAACTGTTCCTGCATCCATCCCGGCGCTTCCAGCTTCGACTCGGTCGTCAGATCCATCACCAGACGTTCCAGAACCATCCGTTTGCTCACGGGATTGGAGCGCAGAGCGAGATCGGCCTTCGCGACCAGGCGAATCGCGCGCGTCAAGTCGCGGCGGGACTTGTAGCGGCGGGCTTGCTTGATAATATCGTCGGCGGCAAATGGAGGCACTCGAAATCCCTGCCAGAGAGCGGCCCAGAGCATGCGCTGGTCGCGCACGTTGCGCTCGAGAATCACCAGCATCTGGCGGAAGGTTTTGGCCAGCATGTAGATGTGTCCGATGGCGGCTTCTTCGCCGTCGCCTGACGACAACATCGCATCCAGCACTTCCAGCGCGCGCAGGCGGTCTTTGGCGGAGATGGCGTCGGTCAACTCGTAGAGCGAACGCTGTTTGGCGGCAAGCACCATGGTCTCAACGTCGCCCAGCATGATGCGGTTTCGGGCGCCGACGTAGAGCATCAGCTTCTCCAGTTCGTTGGAGATCATCATCATGTCGCCGCCGAGTGCGTCGACCAACTCGCGGGCGCCGTCGGCATCGATTTTCACGGCGCGGCCGGTGCAATAGTCGGAGATCCAGCGCACGGCCTCGCCCTCTTCCACACGCGCCAGTTCGACAATGCCGCAGTACTGGCCCATAGTTTCGCGGATGCGCTGGTAGCGCTCTTTGTCCAGCATCTCCATGCGGCGAACATCGGCGGGAATGCTGATGTGGTCGGCGACGAAGACCAAGAGAGCATCGGGATTCGGGTTCTTGCAATAGTCTTCAATGGCAGCGAGCTTTTCATCGTTCGAGCCGCGGCCGAAAAGATTCTTCACGCCGCGCACAAAAAATACCTGGAACGGCGACATCAGCGAAGGCGTGCGGGCGCGATCGAGCACTTCGGCGAGATCGTTTTCGGCGAGATCGAACTCGAACAGGCTGAAGTCGCGAAGATCGGCCGGAACCAGGTGCTCGATAATGGCGTCCCGGAAACGCTTGCGGAAGAAAGCTTCGTCGCCAACGAACACGTATGCCGGACGCAGTTTGTGCGACTCAAGCTCGCTAACGAACCGCTCCGCCTGGGCAAAAGCCCGCATCAGAACTCCTCCGCCTTCGATAACAGCTTCGCCTCAAACTCTAGCATTTAGAAGCCCTCCAGAATGTTAGAGACCAGGGTTCGCGCGAAATCCTGGGAGAGCCGACGGAAGGCGGGCGAGTCCTCTTCGAAAAAGCTGACCAGGTCCTGCGAGACTTCGTACTGCTCGCGAAACAGGTACGAAGGATTCTGATACAGCACTTTGCCCTGCCGGTCCGTGAGCGAAACCTTCATGCTCATCACCACCAAAACGCTGGCGGCCTGCCCGGTTGCGGAATTATACGTGAGCGGAGTCGAAGAGGTTGAAAGCACGGTACCACGCAGCGTAGCGTCGGCAGCTTCACCGGGGTCGTTGAGAATGTGATAGTGCGTGCGGGTCGTGAATTCACGCACGACAGACGCTGTGAGCATCTGTTCGATGCGGTACGTTGTGGTCACGTTTGTAAAAGCCGGGATGGCAATCGTCTTAACGTTTTCCGGAAGCTGCACGGCATGACCAGTTGTGTGGTATCCGCAACTGGTGGCCCCAGCGACCAATACCAGCCATGCGGCACGCCGCCACTTCATTGGATTTTTCCCACCGGGCGCGTTGCGATCATGCTCTCGGCGCATTCGACCGCAGTGATGGCTGCGACCCGCAGGTTGTCCACGGCCGCCCATAGCCAGACCCCATTGGGCCGCAAAGACTCGGCCTTCAATGAAACCAGGATGTTCGCCTGACCAGCCGTGTTCACGTTGCTCGGCTGCGAATCTTCTTCCTCTCCCGCGACCGTTACGTGATCGCCGGAGAGAGCCTGCGATAATTTCCCCTGATCCACGGCTTGGGCCATCTCTAGAAAGATAGCGAGTCCGTGGCCATGAAAAACTGGAGGCTGCACAACCATCAGCGCGGGCAGAGGCGCCTCCGTTCCGGCAAGCTTTTGATAATGGCGCCGCACGCGCTGTTCCAGCGAATCAAGCGACAGCTTTGAGTTCTGGCCGTAGCGCGCAACCATGTTGAACGCAACCTGAGTATCGAAAACGTCCTTGGGCAGGGTCTGGAACGACAACAGATTGACGGTTTGCTGATGCAACTCGTCCATACCTCTTTGCCCCTGTTCGGACGCTGGTTCGAAAACCGTCGCCACCGCGCTACGAATCGCGCCAGTCTTGCGCACGCGCAGCAACAGCAGCGCGAGAGTAACAGCCGCGGGATGAGCCACAACGCATGGAGCTGGCTGCAAGTCCGGCTGCCATATCTGTCCGCGCTCGCGCTCCACCCAGAGAGAGCGGATCGTGGCGCCAGGTTCCTGTTCCAAGGCGCCGGAAAGATCAACGATGGCACTGCCGGCATCGCGGGCACGCTTCCAGTTCTGGCGCGTGCATTCCACGTCGGCGGCAAAGAAAGTGAAATCCATTTTGGTGAACTGCTCGGCGCGTACGCTCTGGATGAAGTTGATCTCGTCGCCCGTCGCTTCGAGCTGTCCGATGGACTCGTCGTCATCGAGAAGGCGCACATCCACCGCGGGGAAGTTGCGCTCGTTGAGCATCTCGGCAACTTCCTTGCCTTTGAGCGTGCCCGCACCCACGATGGCCACGCGATAAAGGTGGCCGCGGGCGGAAGCGGAAACGGACGGTACCGCAACCTTGGACGGACTACTCATGAAGTCTGTGAAGCCTCCTTGTAGGTGGGCGGCGGCGGCTGTCTCCGGCGGCGAAATATCCACTGCAAGCGCCAGAACACACCAGAGAACGTATAGAGCAGCGCAATACCGAAAAGCATAGGCCGCGAGAACTGCCAGATTAGAGCAATCAAGAGCGCGATAAAAATGATGAGCCGGAACGGTCGGCGCGAACCGAAATCAATGTCCTTGAAACTATAGAATCGCCAGGTGCTCACCATCAGATAGCCCACGGCGGCAACCATTGCCAGCCAGGTGATGGCCGTGTACCAGGATTCGAGCGGAACTCCTCCCTGAAAATGAACGATGGCGGCAATCACGCCTGCGCCTGCCGGAATGGGCATACCGACAAAGTACTTCTTTCCTGGCCGGCCGGGATTCGAAGGCTGCGGATTTGTCGTGATATTGAACCTCGCCAAACGGCTGGCTCCGGCCATCAGAAACAAGAAGCTGGCAATCGCCCCCAGTTGCGTCAGCTTGATGTTCCAATCCGTGAGTGCGACCGGCGGCATCAAGTGGAATCCCCAGGTCCAGGCCAGCATCGCCGGAGCCACGCCAAAGGTGATCACATCTGCCAGCGAGTCGAATTCCTTCCCGAAGTCGCTGCTGGTTCCGGTCATGCGGGCAACGCGCCCATCTAGTCCATCGAATAGGACCGCAAAGCCGATCGCCTTGGCAGCGTTGTCCAAATGCCAGGAGTTCAAGGCGCTGGCGTGGACAACCTCAAGAATGGCATAGAAGCCGGCTGCCATATTCCCCGTAGTGAACAGGGAAGGGAGAATGTACATCCCCTTGCTCATACGGCGCGGTCGCCGCTGGTCCGGGCGTTGCGCGAGGTCCATTATCTTGCCCCTTCCGTGGCCGAATGTGTTCCAGCAGTTGCCAGCTCGCTCTTCGGCTGCAAATGAGCCAGCACGCTTGCCCCGCCACGAACCCGGTCGCCGACCTTCACTTTCACGTTGGCAGCAGAGTCCAATATTACGTCGGTGCGCGAGCCAAACTTGATCAGCCCAACACGCTGGCCACGCTCTAAGCGATCGCCCACTTCCGGATGGAAGACGATTCTTCGCGCCAGCAGTCCGGCGATCTGTTTGAAGACGACCGTCTGACCATCGCCTTCTACGCGGACGATATTCTGCTCGTTTTCCTCGGCGGAAGCTTGGTTCATTGCATTCAGGAATTTCCCGCGCTGATAACGCACCTCGCGGACGAAGCCAGCAATCGGTGAGCGGTTCACGTGAACGTCAAAAACACTCAAAAAAATGCTAATGCGGAGGTGTTTTTCGGTGCCGACCGTCACCCAGGAGACATCTGTCACCTTACCGTCCGCGGGCGAAACCACTGCATCTGCGGCATCGGGAATAGAACGTTCAGGATCGCGAAAGAACCACAGGAAAAATAGAGCAAGCAACAGCGGGACAAGGGCCCAAGCCGGCCGCGCCAACCACCCAACCAGCATCCCTGCTGCAATCAAACCCAGCGCGTAAAAGTAGCCGTCACGAACCATGAGAGTAAAACTAATTATAGAGCAGGGGCGAGCGACAATGGCTCGAGTTTGGGCTAAGTGCAAATAAAGAAAGGCGCTGATTAGCGCCCATGAGGAGATACAAAAATCCCCCGCGGCAACGGCCGCCCTTTCAATGGCCAGGAGATTATGCTACGTGCGTTCCGTACTGCTGCCGGTATTGCCGCTCAATCGATTGCATCTGGTCTTTGAGCCGCAGCTTCAGCTTCTTGAGCCGGACTTCCTCCAGCTTTTCATCTTCGCTGAGGTAACGTTTTTGGGTGAGTGAATCAAGACGGGTGGAATATTGCATATGCTCCTGAGCAAGCTTGCGAAGTTCATCATGATTGCTCAGGAGAGCGTCATTCGGAGTCAGCATCCAGGCAGACCTCCAATAGGGGATTCTCCGGTAAACCTACCACAGCCCCAAAACTGGTTCAATGCCATATTTCTGGTGCAGTCTCGTTCTGAGAAACCTCTAAGAAATGCGGCGCCGGTACAATAGCGCATTCTCTCGCGGAGCGCTGTAGTAGCTTTTGCGCGCGCCGGTCTCTTCGAAACCCGCCTTCCTATATAAGCTGCGGGCAACCTGGTTGGACTCGCGGACTTCGAGAAATATGGCGCTTCCATTTTCCGCGCGCACGTGTTCGATGAACTCGTTCAGGAGGCTAGTACCTATGCCGCGTCGCCGGGCGCCTTCGGCGACGATGACGTTTTCCAGCTCCCATTCGGTATCAACCCTATGCGCGATCAAGAAGCCAAGAAGTTCGGGTGCCTCGCTTGGAGGTTTCCCTCCGAGTTCAACCACCCATCCGACACGTTGGGACAAGGGATTACTCGTTGTCAACACACTTTCATATTGGGCCCTGGGCCAATGAGCGGCAGTTGGGCTCTCCTGATCGAGAACCATCATGGCGGGAATATCAGCCGAGTTTGCACGTCGGACGCGCACGCTATGAACCGATTCGCTCCAGCATCTCGGCATCGGTGCGGCGAATGTAGTTTGCCTCTAGCTGCTCGGCCGTTACCGTCTCGCCGGCCTCAATCTTGCGCCAGCCCAAGTGGGCAACTGCAGCCGCGGAGATTGGCGTTAAGGTTAACACCGACAATGCGGCTTCGCTAGCCGCTTGGGCAAGAGCGCGATCTGGAGTCACCACGGTCCATCCCCGTGCCTGCGCAAAGAATTCAGTACGCGTCAGAATACACTCTCGCGGGGTGTTGCCAGCTTTGACCGGGATTTCATACTCCCCGACGTACACATCGCTGCGGCCCGCATCGAGCGCAGCCATCACCTTGCCCTGAGCGCCACTGGTAAACACGCACACTTCAAGCAACGATACCGCCGCGATTGGCTTACCTAACACCTCAGCTAGAGCCTTGACCGCGGCCAAGCCGATCCGAAGGCCCGTGAACGATCCCGGCCCGGACGCCACGGCAAGGGCACCGATATCGTTCTTGGTGAATCCGTGACTGGAGAGCAGGGCAGCGATTTGCGGAACAAGCTGCGCGGAAAAAGTGCCGCCGGCCAGGGGCACGGTCTCGATCAATTCCGCGTCGTTGAGATCGGCGGACCGCTCCCCCGCTCGCGCCAGCGCGATGCTGCCATGCTTGCCGGAAGTATCGATGGCGAGAAGGAGCATGAGGAAAATGACTTGATTTATCTGTGAAAATTCGTGGAGATTCGCGGCCGATTTCTATCCCTCCACCAACTCCAGCAGCACGCCGCCCGTGCTCGCGGGATGCACGAAAACATATCGGTGGCCGCCCGCGCCAGTCTTGATCTCCTCCGAAACCAGGCGCACGCCGTCTTTCTTTAGCCGCTCGACGGCTGCAGGCAAATCGGGCACGCGCAGGCACACGTGATGCAACCCTTCGCCCCGCTTGGCGATAAATTTGGCGATCGTCGAATCATCCGACGTCGCCTCCAACAGCTCCAATCGGCTCTCGCCCACCGGGACCATGACCAGCCGAACCTGCTCCTGCTCCACCGTTTCTTCCGGAGAGACGCTCAGACCCAGCTTCTCGTAGATCGACTTCGCCGCCGCCAGCGACTTCACTGCGATGCCGAGATGATCGATTTGAGCCATCAGCTTTTCCCCGCATTCGCGGCGATTTCTTCGATCAGCGTATACGGATCGCGCTTGTGCTCCGCCACCTCAGCCGCATAGCGTGCTACGCCGCCATCCGCCATGTGCTCCCGAGCTTTTTCGAGCATGGCGTCGCGCAGCATCTCGATCAGCCGCTCCTGCCAGTTTTCGACGCTCTTGTGCATCGCCAGATTTTCCTTCTGCAAGTACGCCTCATAGTCTGCAACGGCGTCCGCCAATTCCTTGATTCCCATTCCCTGGCTTGCGACCGTCTTGACGATTGGCGGCGTCCAACCATCATGCCGCATTGCTAGTGACTGCAGCGTGCGGATCTCACGCTCCACATGTTCGGCGCCGTCGCGGTCGCTCTTGTTGATCACGAAAATATCCGCAATCTCCATGATGCCTGCTTTGAGCGTCTGCACATCATCGCCCATGCCCGGCACGAGGATCAGAATCGTGACATCGGCCAGACGCACGATGTCTACTTCATCCTGGCCGACGCCCACGGTTTCAATCATGATGAGGTCGCGGCCAGAAGCGTCTAGCACTGTGGTGACATCGGCCGTAGTGCGGGCCAGCCCGCCCAGCGAGCCGCGCGTCGCCATGCTGCGAATATAGATCCCGGGATCCGAAAAATGATCCTGCATGCGGATGCGGTCGCCCAGAATCGCTCCGCCAGTGTAAGGACTAGTTGGATCTACGGCGATGATGCCCACCGTGCGATTGTCTTTGCGATAGAAGCGTGCAAGCTGATCGACCAGCGTGCTCTTCCCCGCTCCTGGAGGCCCGGTCAAGCCGAGGACGCGCGCCTTCCCGCTGTGCGGAAACAACGCTTTCAGCAACTCAGACCATCCCGGCGCGCGGTTTTCCACGGTCGAGATGGCGCGAGCCAGCGCCCGCACGTCGCCGGAACGAAGCTGGTCAATCCAGAGCTTGGTGTCGTGGTGCAAACAGGTCAGTGTAAAGCAGAGGGAGACAAACTGAAACTGAAGAACAGATCACGCCAGAAATTCGCCCCCCCGGCCCGATCCGCAGAATTCTGCGGGCTAGCCGACCGAGCACGGGATATTCAGCCCATTCGCCGCGTCCAGCCTTGATTCCGTACACAATGGCCACCACCAGCATAAACACCCACCAGCCCATCATTCCCAGCCACATAACCGGGAAAAGGACGATGAATCCCGGAGGAAGAGAGCCGTGCAGGGCTGCCGGCTGATGAAACGCAATTCCCGCGAATGCGACGGCGAAAAATGCTCCCATCAAGATCATCACGAAAAAAAAGTACAGCCCCTGCAGCAGCAGGGCCTGGAGCGCAGGGAAAGAAACGAACCGCGAATTACGCTTGACGAGAAAAATCACAAGTGGGGCAATCCATCCGCCGACGAGCTGCAGCACATGGGCCAGCATTCATCGTGCACTCGTCCTGCGTCGGGACGAGTTGGTTGATCACTGCGGCGTCGGACGCGGGACCTCCGGAGGAGGAAAACTTACCATACCCCTGACGGCGTGCCAAGGCAAGGCTCGGGTCGCGGACGGCAGCTCGAGCTACAGAATCCTCACGCTTGGTCTGCATGGGTTGATCTTCGAGAGACGAGGCTAGTCCTTCAACAGCTGTCGAGCGATCACGAGCCGCTGAATCTCGCTGGTGCCCTCGCCGATGGTGCATAGCTTCACGTCGCGGTAGTACTTCTCTGCGGGATAGTCTTTGATGAAGCCGTAGCCACCGTGAATCTGCACGCCTTCGTTGGCGCACCTCACGGCAACTTCGCTGGCATAGAGCTTCGCCATGGATGACTCCAGTGTCGTCTTCATCCCGGCGTCTTTCATCGACGCCGCCCGCAAGGTGAGTAGTCGCGCAGCATCAATCTCCGTAGCCATGTCGGCCAGCTTCCACTGGATCGCCTGATACTCGCCGATCGCCTTGCCGAATTGCTTGCGTTCCTTGGAATATTTCAGCGCGGCCTCGTATGCACCCTGGGCCATGCCCAGCGAAAGAGCCGCAATCGAGATGCGGCCGCCATCGAGCACGCGCATCGCGTCGATGAAGCCGTCGCCTTCCTTGCCCAACAGATTCTCCGCCGGAATCACGCAGTCTTCAAAAATCATCTCTGCCGTGTCGCTGGCTCGCAACCCGAGCTTGTTCTCTTTCTTGCCGGGGCGGAATCCCTTGGTATCTTTCTCAACGATGAAGGCCGAAAGGCCGTGCGTATTGGCGGCGCGGTCGGTCACAGCAATCACGACGATTACGTCCGCATAGTGGCCGTTTGTGCAAAATGTTTTCGTCCCGTTAAGTACCCAATTGCTACCCTTGCGCCTCGCAGTCATGCGGGCGCTGCCTGCGTCCGATCCGGAAGAGGGCTCGGTCAATCCCCATGCGCCGATAAACTCACCGGTCGCAAGTTTGCTGACGTACTTCTTTTTTTGCGCCTCATCCCCGGCAAGGAAGATGTGATTGGAGCAGAGCGATGTGTGTGCGGCGACGATGATTCCCACCGAGCCATCCACGCGCGACAACTCCTCGATCGCGATGACATATTCCACGTAGCCCATGCCCGCGCCGCCGTACTCGGTGGGGAACACTGTTCCCAACAATCCGAGCTTGCCCAGTTCTTTGATGGTAGTCAGCGGGAACTCGCACGCCTCATCCCATTTCATGACATTGTGTGCGATCTCGCGTTCGGCAAATTCGCGGACGCTTTTCTTCAAATGCTGCTGCTCGTCATTCAGTTGAAAATCCAAGATTCCTCCACCTGCTGCACTCAATCACTGATTACACCATAGCAATAGATTTAGGGAGAAGTTACCGCGGAGATATGTAGCTGAAAGTGTGCAAAGCCCCGCTAATACTGACGACTACGCGTATGTACACTCTCTGCCCGACCGACCGGATGGTTTGGCGCCTATCGACCTTACTCTCGCTCAGGCGATAGTCAGCGAACCGATTCTTCCGCCAGAATGAATTTCTCGAACACATCGTTCGACAACAATCGACCGCACGACGTCAGGCAGACGAAATCCCATCGACGCTCCATCAGACCGCCTTTGATTAGCTCTGCAATTGCGGCACGAGCTTGCTTGACGGTGTCTTCGCCGAATTTCGCGGCGAGTTTCTGCAGGCGGATGCCCCGCGTCAGTCGCAGCCCAAGGAAACAACTCTCCTCGAACGCTGCCTGGCGCGAGACTGCAGTTCGCTGCAAAGCTGAGCCACTCATGTACTTTTCCAGGGAGTCGGCCGGCGCGAATCGTACTGCGTCAAGGTCTTCTGTGGCAGAATCCAGCATCGAATGCGCGTCCACGCCAAAGCCGAAGTAGGGCTGCCGCGTCCAATACTTCAGATTGTGTTGTGACTCAAAACCTTCGCGCGCAAAGTTGGAAATTTCGTATTGCGCAATCCCGGCTGATTGCAGGCGCTCACAGGCAGTGCGGTAGAAATCTGCAATCGCTTCTTCGTCCGGCACAAGGTGCGCATGGTAGCGCGTACCCCCTGCCAAAAGTTCGCGTCCGAGACGCGAGTCTTGGTCCACCTCGAGCATGTAGACACTCACATGCGAAGCGCCGGTCGCGATGGTTTCTGCCAGAGAGAATTCCCAACTCTCGGCGGTCTGGTCCGGCAACCCCGCGATCAGATCGATGTTGATATTCGTAATCCCCGCAGCGCCCAGCCGAACAATGTCCTCGAGCACGGTCGCGCGTTTGTGCATGCGTCCAACCGCTGCCGCTTCCTGGTCCACAAACGACTGCACCCCGAGGCTCATGCGGTTCACGCCGCAGCGCAGCAGACTCTCCAGCATGGCTCCGGTAAGCGTGCCGGGAGCGCACTCGACTGTGACCTCCGCTTCGGGCTTCACCACAAACTGGGATCGCACCGTCGCAAAAACTCGCTCCAGTTGCGCGGCGTCCAGCACGGTCGGCGTACCCCCGCCGAGATAAATGGAATCGACAGCGCGCTGCATCCTGCCGCCCATTTCCTCCGCGACCTTCTGGGCGTTCTCAATGTCGGCACAAACGCGATCCAAGTAGCGCTCGAATACCGCCCGTGAAAACACGCCGGAGGCGAAGTTGCAGTAACTGCACTTGGTGCGGCAGAACGGGACGGAAATGTAGATACCGAGAGGCACTTCCAGACCATTATCCCATTTACGAGCCCCAAACCTTTTCCATCCTCTCGACTGCCTTCGCCATCTATTTGGGTTACCCTGTTAGCAGCGCGATTGGCGCTGTTTCAACCCGGATCGCCAATCGACGGATCACAAGAAACCGATGTCGCAGGAAGAAGAAGTATTAGGTAAAGCCTATGACAGCCGACTGATGGCGCGGCTGCTGCAGTATTTGCGTCCCTATCGCTGGCAGGTAGCGATCGCGCTCGTTTCGATCTTGCTGAAGTCTTTCGCCGACGTACTCGGTCCCTATCTCACCAAAGTGGCGATTGATCGCTATCTGTCTCCCGCCAAAGGGTTATCTTCCGGTTTCTGGAGTTGGCTCAGCCCGCGCGCGATCACCGGCATTGCTCAAATTGCATTGATTTATGTTGGACTGCTGGTCTTCAGCTTTTTGCTCGACTTCCTGCAGACCTATTTCATGCAGTGGACCGGCCAGAAAGTGATGTTCGATCTCCGCCGCCAGATCTTCCGGCATTTGCAGCGGCTACACGTTGCCTTTTTCGACAAGAACCCCGTTGGCCGTCTTGTGACGCGAGTTACTACCGACGTGGATGCGTTGAACGAGATGTTCACTTCCGGCGTTGTGTCCATTTTTGAAGATCTATTCGTGCTCTTCGGCATCTTGGGAGTAATGCTGTGCATGAACTGGAAGCTGGCGCTGATCACTTTTGCCGTGCTGCCCTTCATCGTTTATTCCACAAAGATTTTCCGCGACCGCGTGCGCGATTCCTATCGACGCATCCGCGTGGCGATTGCGCGTATCAACTCATATCTGCAGGAGCACATCAGCGGGATGGTTGTGCTGCAACTTTTCAATCGCGAGCGCAAGGCCTACAACCGGTTCTCGGAAATCAATCGCAATCACATGGACGCGTACAAAGACGCGATCATGGCCTACTCGGTTTACTACCCTGTGGTCGAGATTCTCTCCGCAATCGCGATTGCCTCCGTCATCTGGTTTGGCGGCGGCGACGTGATGAGAAATGTTCGCGCGAACAGTGTGGCCGTGCAATTCAATTGGAAGACACTGGTGGCATTTCGCCTGGTGCCGACTGTAGCGTCGCTGGGCGTGCTGGTCGCCTTCATCCAATACGCTTTGCGGTTCTTCCGTCCGATCATGGACTTCAGCGAGAAGTACAACATCCTGCAGTCGGCCATGGCCGCCAGCGAACGCATCTTCAAATTGCTGGACACGCCTGTGCAGGTGGTTTCGCCCGCAGTCACCACGCGCCCTGCGGGACCAGGCCGAATTGAATTCGATCACGTATGGTTCGCCTATCACGACACGGCAGAGGGCGATCAAGCTCCGGACTGGGTTCTTCGTGACGTCACATTCACCATCGAGCCCGGCGAAACCGCGGCCATCGTCGGCCACACTGGCGCCGGCAAGACCACGCTCATCTCACTGCTGCTACGCTTCTACGATGTCCAGAAAGGCGCGGTTCGAATCGACGGAGTAGACATCAAAGACATGGATCTCGCCGAGTTGCGCAGCCGTTTCGGCGTGGTTCTGCAAGATCCATTCCTGTTCAGCGGGACCATCGGAGGGAATATCAGACTCGGGACGCAGCGCATTCAGGATAAAGACGTAGAGAAGGCCGCCGAAGACGTAAACCTCGCCGACTTCATTCGCGCCTTGCCAAAGGGCTTCGATGAAGAAGTCCGCGAACGCGGCTCGACGCTTTCCACCGGTCAGAAGCAGCTCATCTCATTTGCGCGCGCCCTGGCCCACGAGCCGAAGATTCTGATTCTCGACGAAGCCACTTCCAGCGTGGATACCGAAACTGAATTCCGCGTGCGCGACGCGTTGAGCCGCATGGTCGAAGGACGCACGTCGTTGATCATTGCCCACCGGCTTTCTACGGTGCAGCGCGCAGATAAGATCATCGTGATGCACAAAGGCCAGGTACGCGAAATGGGCACGCACCAGCAACTCTTGGCCCAGCGCGGCATCTACTTCAAGCTCTATCAGCTGCAATACAAGGACCAGGAGATCAGCATGTCGCGGATGCCTTCGCCTACGAGTTCCGAAGTCACCACCAGCGCCGATGATTAGGGCCAGTCCGAACGAAGCATCGCCAAGAACATGCCTCAGTCAAAACGAGTTTTCCTTTCTGCTGAATGGCGAGACCTCGTGATGTTGAACTACGAGGTCGAACCCAGCCTGTTAAATCCGTACGTTCCACGCGGCACGTCACTGGATTCATTCAATGGAAGAACATACATCAGCCTTGTGGGCTTTCGATTCTGCCGGACCAGGTTACTTGGACGTTTTCCGGTTCCGTTTCATGCCAATTTCGATGAGGTGAACTTACGCTTCTACGTCCGGCGGAAAGCGGGCAGCGATGACAGGAGGGGAGTTGTTTTCATCGCCGAAGTTGTGCCCAGACGCGCAATCGCGACAACGGCTCGCCTGGTGTACGGCGAAAACTACAGATATTCTCTAATGAAGCACCGCATCGAGACGGAAGGACTGAGCAAGACGGCTGCGTATCAGTGGCAGGTTGACGGCCGGTGGTGCAAGATCTCTGCTCAGACCGTTGGCCCTCCAAAACATCCAGGACGGGGGAGTTTGGAACAGTTCATCACCGAACACTACTGGGGCTCTTCGGGTCAACGATCCGGTGGTTGCCTCGAATATCATGTCTCGCATGTCCCGTGGCAGGTGTGCGCGGCCGCTACCGCTGGATTTGAGGGGGACGCCAGCTCTCTTTATGGGCACCAGCTTGGAACGGTTGTTCAACGACGCCCTGACTGCGCGTTCGTGGCAGATGGCTCGCCGGTCATCGTCTTCAGGGGTGATAGGGTTCAATGATATCTCCGAAACGTGAATCGGGAGGCGCTCCTCCTCGCGAAGGTTGGATACTTTACGATGGTGGATGCGGGTTCTGCTTTCGTTGGGTCCACTTCTGGAAGAAGGTAGTTGAACGGAGGGGCTTTGCAATTAAAGATCTGCAGTCCGCTACTGTCGACGGCGGTTTGAGAATTCCACAAGAGAACCTGCTGGACGACATACGAGTTTTGACGCGTACCGGAAAATTGGAATCGGGTGCTAACGCGTATCTCTATGTGGCACGGCGAATCTGGTGGGCATGGCCTTTCTACGCAATCTTCCGTTCGCCAGGTTCTAATTGGATGCTTGGGTGGGGTTATCGCTGGTTTAATCGAAATCGGTACCGAATCTCTCGGCATTGTCCGCTACCGCAACGAGCCGGGGATGGGCACGTTGCGAAAAACGGCATGTGAACCTCTCTAGCCACATCATCGGCCTTACAATGCTCTCTTGCGAATCCTGATCTCAGCCGGCGAAGCTTCCGGGGAAATGTATGGCGCACAGCTCATCGAAGCTCTCCACCGGGCTGCCGATCGCAATGCCGCGGAGCTTCGCTCCGCGGGACAACCGGGGGCGGCTGTCCCCACACAAGCATCTCAATCAGGACCAGCATGTCGCTCCACACGAGCATCGCAACTTGAATTCTTCGGCGTTGGCGGAGAGCGCATGCGGGCTGGGGGCTGCGACATTGTGGTTGATGCGAAGGACCTCTCCGTCGTCGGCATCACGGAAATTCTCAGTCATCTTCCTAAGATCTATGGCCGCTACCGGCTCCTGATTAAGGAAGCCGACAGGCGCAAACCTGATCTCGCCATCGTCATCGACTCGCCCGCGTTCAACTGGCGCGTAGCGCGGCAGTTGAAGAAACGCGGTATTCCCGTGGTTTACTACGTCGCGCCGCAGTTCTGGGCATGGCGACAAGGACGGGTTCGGTTGCTCCGCGACTACATCGATAAGGCGTTGGTGATTTTTCCGTTTGAGGAGAAGTTCTATCGCGACCGGGGAGTGGATGCGATCTTCGTGGGCCATCCCCTCGCTGACTTGCCGCAGCCGGCAATCGGGCGCAGCGACTATGCCGTGCAATTTCATCTCGATCCAGCCAAACCCTGGATCACACTCATGCCCGGCAGCCGCGTCAAGGAAGTAAGCATGAATTTGCCGACTATGCTGGAAGCGGCTGCCCAGCTCGGCCGCGAGTACGAATTTCTACTGCCGGTCGCACCCACACTCGACCGCGCCTTCCTGAAGAGCTTAATTGACCGACACGGCATCACACTTGTGCCCGAATCCCTGCCTGCCCTTTGGCATTCGCGCGCCGGCATCGTCGCCAGCGGCACTGCGACAGTGGAGGCCGCGATGATGCGCACTCCGTTCGTGATGGTCTACCGCGTTTCGCCTCTCACTTATATGCTGGGCAAGCCGCGAGTGAAGGTCCCGCACTTTGCCATGGTTAACCTGATCGCCGGGGAACAAGTCGTCCCGGAGCTGGTGCAACAAAACTTTACAGCTTCGAATGTGGTCGCCCAAGTACAGGATATCCTCCCTGACGGTGCCGCACGCACGCGAATGGTGGAGGGTCTGGCTCGAGTGAAAGCCAAGCTCCGCGCGCCTGAGAGTGCCATGGAAGGTCCGGCACAACACCCGGCCGACCGCGCCGCCACAATTATTTGGTCGATCGGAAATTCGATAAGATCTCACAGCTAGCCTACCCCCAAATTCGTGCATCAGACATACAGAGATAGAGAAAAAGGTAACTTGGTAGAAGAGATACGTTTGGCTAGGCTATGAAGATCGGCAGGATTTTGCGCTGCTTGAATTAAGTACTGGGCGCGTGCCGATCCTGACACAAGTTCAGGCGGACGCAACAAGCAATACGCATAAAGATTGGCTCTGAGGGGTTGGGGGAAAAGTTCGCGCATGAGCGGCATGGACAGAAATCTGCGGGATTGGCTTCGCGCCGTGAAGTGGGTTCTCGTATCGTGGATATCCGTCATCGGCATGTCGAGTAGTCTTTCGGCTATAGCTCAATCGCAGCAGGTTCCCTTGACTGGCGTACCGGAAGCATCAGCTTCAGCCCCGCTGGATGCCCCTAGTCAGCCACAGTTGGGAAAAATTAGCGGTACGGTGGTTGATCCAGATGGGGCCGTTATCGCCAATGTGAAAATAACCATAGCGCAGCAAGGGGTGACATCGAAAAGAGGAGCGCTTTCCGACGGCGACGGACACTTCGCTCTTGCAGACGTAGCTCCAGGACCGTTTCAACTGTCCCTTACGGCATCCGGCTTTGCGCCTCTGGAGAAGTCTGGAGTTCTGCGCGCCGGGGAGGACTACGTTATTCCCCAGATCGCACTCGTTGTTGCTCCCGCCGATGTAGACGTGGAGGTGACAGTGGCACCAGAACAAGTGGCGGAAGATCAGGTCAAGGCGGAAGAGAAGCAGCGTCTGCTCGGCGTCTTTCCGAACTTTTATGTCAGTTACGTTCCCGATGCGGTTCCTCTTACGACGAAGCTGAAGTTCCAGCTTGCCTGGAAATCAACCGTAGATCCGGTCTCATTTGGAATAGTGGGCGCCGTCGCCGGCATTGAGCAAGCCGACAATACCTTCAGCGGATATGGACAGGGAGCGCAGGGCTACGCGAAGCGCTACGGCGCCGCTTATGCCGATCTTGTATCGGGAACTTTTATTGGCAGCGCGATACTGCCATCCCTGCTGAAGCAGGATCCACGTTATTTCGTGAAGGGGACGGGCAGCCGGCAATCGAGGGTTCTGTATGCCATTGCGAATTCCGTCATCTGTAAGGGCGATAACCGGCACTGGCAGCCCAATTACTCTTTTATTATCGGAGACCTCGCGGCGGGCGGTATTTCCAATCTGTATTATCCCGCCCAAAATCGCAATGGGGCGGCGCTAACCTTCGAGAATGCGCTCATCGCAATTGGCGGCGGCGCGATCGGCAATGTCATTCAAGAATTTTTCCTTCGCAAGATCACGCCCCATGTTCCCCCTCAAGACCCGGCCAAACCTAGCGTTCTCGGTGCCGGCAGTCCGCTAGACCCATGAGCGCAGTTCGTTAGTCAGGCGGCGGGGATGGTGACCTTTTTCCTAACCCTTGTGCTGACAGCATCCTTTGGATGAGAATCTTCATCATAGAAATGGTTAGGCCCATTTCCGGGAGACTCTCCTTAATGCAGATTCAGCTTCGGCGCCCACAGAGCGTCCTTTCGGGTACCTCTGCCCTGCTGGTGTTGATTCTTATTTCGACCCCTTCCTGGGCTGCCGAGAAAGCGCGCCTGCGGGTTGACGATTACCAGATCGAGGCCGAACTGACGCCGCATCTGCATCAGATTTCGGCGCGGGCCAAAGTCAAATTCACCGCCCTTCAGGATCTGAACACCGCTATCTTCGAACTGCATAACGGGTTGCGCGTCACAAAGGTCCTCGACGACCAGAACCAGCCGCTATCGGCCGAGCGGGTCACGCAGGATTCGACGGTGCGTGTGCCCCTTCCCGCTGGCTTGACTAAGAACGATTCGACCACCCTGACGTTCGAATACGAAGGTGAGATTGAAAACGCCGACGACAGCCCAGTCCCGGGGCTCAAACTTGCCTATATTGGCGACGACACCAGCTACCTGCTCTACGCCGGACGCTGGTTTCCAGTAAGCGGCTACGGACTCAACCGCTTCACCTCGACGATCAGCGTCACCGTGCCTGCTCACATGCTGGTGATCGGAAGCGGAAAATCCACGGTCACCGATAATCCGCCCTCGAAGAAGCCGAACAGCAACGGGCTTCCTACGAAGACATTTACTTTCGTCGATGAAAAGCCGAGCTTCCCTGGCACGATTGTTGCGGGCATCTTCCAGGAATATAAGAGCGACGAAGCTGGGATGGACCTGCACATCTTTTTTAAGCCCGACCACCAGAAGTTGGCTCCCGAATACACGACGACGGCAGTTCAAGAATTTACTTACTTCATCACTCTTTACGGCACTCCGTTGTCGCAACGGCTCAATGTCGTGGAACTGCCGGGCGACACCGTTCCCTACGCGTGGGCACCGGAAATCGCCGGTATGGGTGGCCCCTCGATCACGGAGAAAACGAACTATCGCTTGCTAGCGAATGCCATTGCCCACCAATGGTGGGGAGTGTCGATTAGTCCGACAACGAAGGATGACTGGTGGCTGGTTGACGGATTTTCCCGTTACTCTGAAGCTATGTATGTGGAGAACGCCGCCGGGGCTGCCGGGCTGGAAGAAGCGGTGAAAGACATGTCCGTGGGAGCGCTGGCCTACGACAACATTCCGCTCTCCAGTGCCAGCAAGCTTGATCCCTTCTCCACCGAGTTTCAGTCGCTGGTGACCGATAAGGGCGCGATGATCCTGCACATGCTGCGCTGGGTGCTGGGCGAAGACAAATATCTTAAGACGATGCGCCAATTCGCCGAGAGATATTCGGGCAAATCGGCCAGTACGGATGACTTCCGCGCCATCGCCGAGAAATATTATGGGGAACAGCTTACATGGTTCTTCTCGCAATGGCTCGACTCGACCGGTGCGCCCGAATTCAAGTTGAAGTACACCACCTACCGTTTAGGCAGCAACAAAGGATTCCGCGTGACGGGTGAAATTTCCCAGGATCTCGATCTGTTCCGCATGCCCGTGGACCTGCGTATTGACACAGACGGCAAAACGGAAGACAAGAAACTCGAAGTGGTGGGCACGAACTCAGCCTTCACGGTTGAAACCTTCGGGCGCCCGCGGCGAATCGCAATCGATCCCGACCACCGCGTCCTCACCAACTCTTCGGATGTAAAGCTGCGCGCTTCCATTCTCCGCGGCCAAGCTTTACAGCAGCAGGGCGATCTTGCCGGTGCGCTGGCCGAATTCAATAAGGCAATCGACCTCAACAAGAACAGTTCCCTCGCCCACTACCGCATCGCAGAGATTTTCTTCCTGCAGAGAAACTACCAATCCTCAGCAAACTCCTACCGATCGGCTATCAACGGCAACGGGGAACCGCGGTGGACTGAAGTCTGGAGCCATATCCAGCTGGGCAAGATCTTTGACATCACCGGCCAGCGAGAGCGCGCCATCAACGAATACCGGCAAGCCATCCAGACCAATGACGATACTTTCGGCGCTCTCGAGGAAGCGCGCAGGTATCTGCAAAAGGCTTTCGAACGGCCAAAAAACAAAGAGTAATCAAAGGGACGCTTCAATCACTCTTTGTCCCGGTTCCCAAAGCTTTTACCTTTCTTGCGCCGGAAAGCAATCTGGGACTTTGATCAAATTGTCGCGTAGCGCCGAACGGCAGAACCTCACACGGCAGAGTTTCGCGCCGATGAGCATCGCCAGTAGGCGTGGTGAAACAGCGCATTTCACGAAGCCGGTGACGCATGTATGGAGCCGGCGAATCTTGTTCCCACCGGTCATGAGCCGGCGTAAATGCCTCGAAGCGTACCTTTTGTAGCGCGGCTTCCTGGAGCGACTCCGGTCGCGGCCGATCAACGACTGGATCCCCTGCGCTGCTCAATCGCTTGATGCGCGCTACGGCCCGGTGGACCACGCGGGCGAACTCTTCCCCGTCTCCATTTTTCCGACCTTCCCGCAAATGCTGCTTTGCATCCGCGACAGAAAACCAGGTACGGTTTCGGTTGGACTCTTTCGGTTTGCAGAGCCGTAGTACTTGGCAGAGATGAGCGCTGACTATATTGTCTTTCGCAGAGGAGCTTGCAGAAATCCGTGAGGCGCTCTGCCTCCGGCAAACATACCGGGTGAATGAAGCTTCTTCGATCCGTCCGTGAACCCCAGCTTCCTCGAAGGCCTCGATTGCCGCCGCCTGAGCATGGCTTAGCCCAGGTTCGGCGCTCCCCTTGGGGAATGTCCAGCGTTTGCTCCCGCGAGTCTGAACCAGCAGAAATTCGATAGTGCCGCGGCGGAGGCGGTAGCAAACCGCCGCAACTTGTTCGCACTCGCTTATCTTGCAAAGTTGCGACACCCGCACCGACTTGCCCGATGACCCAAGTTTGCGGAGTGTCGATGGGATCATAGTCAACCGCGGATCTCGCGGATTTCTCACAGCAGCTCTCATCGCAATAGAGTGCCCGATGCCATCCTCTTCTGCCTAGAGCACAGCTTGGTTCTCGATGGCGAAAGTTTGCCGAGTTTTGTCCGCGGCGCGGCCACTGGAATCTTTCTGCATACTTGCATCCCGATTAGGAGAAAAGACACTATTGATCTTTCAGCGGCCGCACCGGCGCCAGGAGAATGCCTTGGAGAACATGTACTGTCTGCGTTGCAATCGCCCGATTGAAAGCGGACAGAAATCTGTTGCTGTCTATCTGTTCGCGCAGACCGTCGGAATCAAACCAAGGCAAAAGTCCGCGGCGCAGCGGATATGCTTTTGCCCGCAATGCTCGGTCTCTCTGGCTATGGGTCCGCCGCCGGAGGGAGCTCTCAACCTGGCCGCCTGGGACATGATCCGCGACCTCGTCGCTTCGGACCCAGCTTTGAATCAGGCTGCATGGGAGAACTTGGGTGCAGTCCTAGGCACACTACCGCCGACGGGCACGGCTGGCCCTCGTCTTTCAGCAACATCCGGCGGGTACTTCGAGTTCTAATCGAAACATAGACGAGTCACATCTTCAGGAATCACCACCGGCGGATTCTCCACTCCGGAGCTAACCTTTTTCACCTCCATCCTGTCTAACCACCTAACGACAGCAGGGAACTTCGCATGACCCGGCTGCGTATTACTGATCAGATGGTTAGGCGGGATTGAGACCCCTCGCCTGAACGTTGCCCGGGGGCCCTCACGCCCCTCCCCGGAGGCGTGGGGGCACATTCTATGCGAATGCTTCTCGACATCATCCGGCAGTCGCTCTCCACGCTGTGGGCGCACAAGTTGCGCTCCTTCCTCACTATGTTCGGAATTGCGTGGGGCGTGGGCTCTCTGCTGCTATTGGTAGGGCTGGGAGAAGGATTCCGCAGCGGTCAGGACAAGAACCTAGCCGAACTGGGTCAAGACATAATGTTCGTCTTTCCGGGCCGCATCCCCGCCGTGGCCGGCAGCTACCAGTCGGGACAACCCTACTACCTGACCTACGGCGACTACTTTGCCATTCGCGATCAAGCCAAATTTCTGCGTGCCGTTTCTCCGGTGCTGGAGCGCGACGACATCCGCGCGGTCAGCGACTATGGATCCACGAACGGACAAGTCTTCGGAGTGGTTCCCGAGTACAGCGATATTCGCAACATGCCTATCGAACCGGGGCGCTGGTTCAATGACGAAGACAACACCCAGCATCGTCGCGTGGCCGTCGTGGGATGGGAACTGCTGAAGAATATGTTTCCCGGCGAACCGGCCGTGGGCAGCACCATCCTGCTCAATGACATGGATTTCAAGGTCATCGGCGTAATCCCGAAGATCGGCAAAGAGGGCGAGAACGGTACCAACCATCGTATCTTCGTGCCCTTCGACACCATGCGCATGCTTTTTCCTCTGAAGGCGCAGAACTCGGAAAATGCGATTTCCTTCATCAACTACCGGCCTATTAAGAAAGAGTTGCACGTTGAGGCTAAGAATGAAGTCCACGCCATCATCGCGCGACGGCATGGTTTCGATCCCAGTCTCGACGACGCTTTCATGGACTGGGATACGATTGACGGCGCGATCCGTGTAGGAAAGATCTTTGACGCCATGGATTATTTTCTCGGCGTCGTCGGACTCGTCACCCTCGGCTTGGGCGCCATCGGCATCATCAACATCATGCTGGTTTCCGTCACGGAGCGAACGCGGGAGATTGGCCTGCGTAAGGCTCTCGGCGCCACACATCGCAACATCATGACGCAGTTCTTCGTGGAGGGCGCATTTCTCACGGTGTTTAGCGGTGGCATCGGGCTGGCAATTTCAGGAGCATTCGTGGCCTTACTGGCGCAATTGCCGTCGCCGGAAGGATTCGACACGCCGCGCATCGTGCCCACTTCCGCCGTCGTCGCCATTGTTTCGCTGTCGGTGGCAGGGATCGTGGCCGGCCTTTATCCCGCGCGCAAAGCAGCGCTGCTTCCTCCCGTGGAAGCGCTGCGGCAAGAGTAAACGAAGGTTGGAGTAGCTATGTTTGGTGAACTGGGCAAGCAAGCATTCAACGCACTGAAACACAATCGGCGGCGCTCCGTACTCACCATGCTGGGCATGGCGTGGGGCATTGCCACGGTTGTACTGCTGCTGGCCTACGGTTCCGGATTTCAGAACGCTTTGATGATTGCCTTCCGCACCTTCGGCGGAAACCTGGTTGCAATTTTCCCGGGACGTACCTCGATACAGGCCGGAGGCACCAAGGCGGGCGTACAGGTTCGCCTAACTCGCGACGATCTCGACTTCATTCGCGCAGAGTGCCCCATGCTGACCCGCATTTCTCCCGAGGTCGACAAGCAAAGTCTCGTAGCGTTCGGCACCCGCAGCGCAAGCTATAGCGTACACGGCGTGTACTCCACCTACGAAAAGATTCGCGCTTTGGATGTGGGCGAAGGCACATTCTTCGGCGAACGGGAAGATTTCACTCACACCCGTGTAGCCGTCATCGGGTCCACGGTGAAGAAGAAACTCTTCTCCGGTCAGAATGCGCTGGGAGAGAGTATTCGCGTCGACGGCATCTCCTACAAGGTTCTTGCAGTGTTGCAGCACACTATTTCCAACGGCGATGAAGACATGAACTCGCTGGTTTACGTGCCTTACAGCGCAATGAGCGACCTTAAGAATAGCTACTATCTTGACGGCATCATGATGGATTACGAAGGCGACCACAGCAAAATGGTCGAGGCCGTGCGCAACTCCATGGCCTTTCATCACAACTTTAATCCCAAAGATGATCGTGCCATCTTCGTTTTCGACGCTGTAAAAGATCTCGCTGACCTCACCGTCATCACCGTCGGAATCAAGCTTCTGCTGGGATTTATCGGGCTGCTGACGCTGGGAATCGGCGGCGTCGGCCTGATGAACATCATGCTGGTTTCGGTGACGCAGCGTACCCGCGAGATCGGCGTGGAGAAGGCCTTGGGCGCGCATCGCTGGCACATTCTGTTCCAGTTCCTGGCCGAAGCTTTGGTGATTACCGCTCTGGGCGGGCTATTGGGCGTGGTGTTGGCTTATCTCGTCTCCTGGTCCGTAGGTTCGCTCACTCTTTGGAGCGCATTCATCGACGACGCCAGCGAAGGGGATATTCATCTCTACATTGATACTGCCACTTTAATCTGGTCGACGGCGATTCTGAGTTTCGTCGGCATTATCAGCGGCATGTTGCCCGCGATCAAGGCCGCGCGGCTCGATCCGATTGAAGCGCTGCGTTACGAGTAGGGCTGCGCGTCCAGCTGGGACCAAAGGCTGATCAAGCGAGAAGCAGATCGGCACCGCAGCTCTACGCAAGCGATACAATCTCTCCCATGCCCGAAACTGCCACCGCCCGGCTCGATCGGGTTCTCGATCAGCTACGGCTGTACGAGCATCCTCTCCTAAATTTTTCAGCGCGGGTCAAGGGTGAAGGCGTGGAAGTTACCATTCAGTTCAAAGACACGGCTATTCCGGTGCACACCTATCGTTTCGATTTGCATCCTCGCGACCTCGATCATCCGCAGTTTGAATGGAGCTTTCAGCGCCAACTCTACGACGCACTGCACGATTACTTCGTTGAAATGTTTACCCGCACGCCGCAGGATCGCGTCGAGCGTCGCCAGAAGGAATTGTGAATCCCATACGTCAGAAGATCGAGGAGGAAATCCGCGACCGCGGGCCTATATCTTTCTCACGCTACATGGAACTCTGCCTCTACGATCCTGAGCTTGGCTACTACTCCCGTAACGCGGAACAGTTCGGCAAAGCCGGAGATTTTTACACGTCAAGCGATGTGCATGCCGTTTTCGGTCGCCTGCTCGCTCGCCAGTTCGACGAGATTTGGCGCGCTCTGGGCTCACCCGAGCGCATCGAACTGGCGGAACTCGGCCCCGGTCGGGGCTTGTTTGCGCAAGATGTGCTTGGTTGGTCGGAAAATAAATTCCCGGGTTTCTTTCGCGCTTTGCGCTATCTCTTGGTCGAAAACTCTCCCAGGTTGCGCGAACGAATCAAAGAGATTTTGAGGCCTTACCTTGATTCCGGAAAAGCCAGACTGGCCGCGCTCTACCCTCTCGAAGGAGAATCATCCTCCGACGCCCCAACAATGATCTTCGCCAACGAGTTCTTCGATGCTCTGCCGGTCGAAGTTCTCACTTCAAAGGGTTCTCTGTGCGTCGACACGCGCGACAGCCATTTCATTGAAACTTGGGCTCCGTCTTCTCCCGAAGAACTGGAATTTCTCGACCGCTATTCAGTCCATCCCGAGCCGGGCGAACGCCTCGAAGCGGCGCTGGCCGCACAACAACTCATTGATCGCGTCGCCGCCACCGTCAGGCGCGGATTCATGATCGCCATCGACTACGGCTACACTCGCGATGAACAACTCGCCGGACGCCATCGCGGAACGGTGAAGGCCTTGCGCCAGCATTCGGTCAGCGCCAATCCGTATGAAGCTCCCGGTGAACAGGACATCACTGCCGACGTGAACTTCACCGCGCTCGCCGCTGCCGTCGAGAGACACGGCATGCAGACGCACAAACTTATAACCCAGTCGCAATTTCTGATGGGCATTGGCGAAGCGAATCAGTTTGCTGATGCCTTTGAAGAATGCCGCGTGCCACAGGAGCGAGCGAAAGTTGCGCTGCAACTCAAGCATCTGGTCACCCCCGCAGGCTTGGGCGAAAGCTTTCACGTCCTGATTGGAAGTAAGGGAGTCGAGCCGGAGAAAATGGAATCTTTATCCGGTTTAAATTTTGGCCGCAGGTCAATTGCTCGTTGATCGCGAGTTCTAGCGCTTAATCCCCGCGAGCGTATTCGCTTTGTTGGGAACAGATGCAGCGGCCATGGGCTCGGCGGCTGCGACCTCGGGGTAGTCATATACTCCTCGTCCCGACTTGCGTCCCAACCGTCCCGCCTTCACATACTGCACCAGCAGCGGCGCGGGACGGTATTTTTCTCCCAGCGATTTGTGCAGATACTCAAGAATGTTCAGCCTCGTATCCAACCCAACCAGATCAACCAACTCGAACGGTCCCATGGGATGATTGAGGCCAAGCTTCAGCGCTTTGTCGATGTCCGCCGCCGAGGCAATGCCTTCCTGCAGCATGTAAAACGCCTCATTGCCGATCATGGCGTTGATGCGGCTGGTGATGAAACCCGGCGCCTCTTTGATGACTACAACTTCCTTCCCCAATCGCTTTCCGACCTCGACGGCGGCAGATAGCGTGTCTTCGTCAGTCTCCAAAGCCCGCACCACCTCGAGCAGTTTCATCTTATGCACTGGATTAAAAAAATGCATCCCAACGCACTTCTTGGCCCGGTAGGTCACGCTGGCAATTTCCGTGACACTGAGCGAAGAAGTGTTAGACGCGAGTATCGTCGTCGGACGGCATATCTTGTCGAGCAGCGTGAAGATCTCAATCTTCGACTCCATCTCTTCTGGGACGGCTTCAATCACCAGATCGGCTTCGCGCGCCGCTTCTTCCACTGACCCCGCATATTCCAATCGCTGGAAAGCTGCATCGGCATCCGGCGGCGACACTTTCCCTAACTCCACTGCTCTATCGAGATTGGTTCGAATTTCGCTCTCGGCTCGACGCAGCGCACCCGGCAGCAGGTCCTCCAGGATAGTGCGGTAGCCGCCGACGGCAGCAGCGTGCGCGATGCCCCGGCCCATAATCCCCGCGCCGATCACCGCGATAGTCTTAACTTGAGGCACTACTGGGCCACCACCTTTTCCTTTTCCAGATCCTTGATGGCGTCGTTCAGCGCATTCCCCGCGGTGCGCAAACTGTCCGCCAAGCGCTTGCGCTCCTCGACGTTCATGGCGGGAATTGAAATGCAAATACGACGCAACGTGGTCGTGATGTCGTCCACGTAATTCATCGAGCGAATAAGTTCACCTGATGCAAGCATGAGGGCTCCTGTATATTTAACGACTTTTGGTCCGCTCCACTCGACTAAAGTGTCGCAGGCCGAACTTCTATTCTGGACGTGTCGGCGAATTTAGTAAAGGTAGACGGAGAGCTTACAGTTTTTCTGATTCTAGAATGCGGAATTGCTTAACCGTGGCTCGTTTCTTCGTTTGTTAATAACGATTCAGCATGCAACGGCTTATAATTCGTATCGATTCTTTTAATGGGCCCTATGCTCTCACCGCGAATCTAAGGATCATATGGCTGATAAGCTCTTGAAACGCTATATTTTCGCGAGCGACTTTGACCAAACGCTCACCTTCAATGACTCGGGATATGTGCTGGCCGAGTTGGTCGGCATTCCAACCGCCGAATTTGAACGTAAGGCCAAAGGCATGGCCAAAATCAACCTAGTTCAGCAGGGAGCCGAACTCGCTTACCTTCTGCTCCACGACCCGGAATTCAAAGCCAAGGTGCGGAAAGAACATCTTCATGAAGTCGGGAAGCGCATTCGTCTGAAAGGTGATATCAAACTGCTTTACCAGATCCTGGCAAGCGGCGTGGACGGACACTTTTTTGATTTTTACGTTCTTTCCGCCGCGCCCGTGGAAGTGATCCACTCTGCCCTCGAAGGCATCGTTCCGAAAGATCACGTCTTCGGCACCGAGTTCCGTTATAAGCCTTCCGGCGAGATCGAAAGCATTGTTCGTGCCACCGCAGGCTACGGGAAGGTGGCGGTCCTCAACCAGTTACTGGCCGAGCACGTCACCGGACCTGATCACGTCATTTACTCGGGGGATGGCAGCTCCGATATTCACGTGATGTTGCAACTGAATGCGCGGGATGGCCTTACCATTGCCGTCTCAGAGTCGCCGCACGTTTCGCAGATTGCCAAGCGCACCGTGCTCAGCACCAGCGCTCTGGCGGTGCTGGCGCCCATTCTCGAAGAAGTAGTCGGCTGGGAACGTTCGCGCATTCGCACTTTCTTCGAGGCCAACGGCATGCTGATCCAGGAGTGGGAGCGTGTTCGCACCGACTGGCTAACGGTGCGCGCAGCCGCCGCAGACGATTCAGAACCAGTGAGCGTTGCGTGATAATGGGGCCTTTTCCTCACAAGTCCTTGACGGCGATTTCATGCTGCGTAATAAAAGTCTGATTCCGCTGTCTCACCAACACCAGCGAGCCCTGGCTCTGTGTGTACGCATCGATCGCGCGCAGCCAATCCCCGACGCAGACCTGCAGGCTTGGCAGGAGGAGATCGGGCAGCATTTCGAACAGGAAATCAAATTTCATTTCGCTGCGGAAGAATCTGAGCTCTTCCCTGCTGCTCGCGGGTTCCCAGAATTGGTCGGATTGGTAGATGAACTGATCGCGGAGCACGACTCGCTACGCGAATCTTTTTCCAAAGCTGAGGCGGGTCGCATGTCCGTGGAAGGCCTGCCCGCTTTCGCGCGGCAGCTCTCCGCACACATCCGCCAAGAAGAGCGCCAGCTCTTCGAGCGCATGCAGCAGTTGATGGATCCAGAACAATTGACAACTCTCGGAAGACGTTTGAAAGTCGCTCTCCAGGATGCGGCACAGTCCTGCATCTTGCCGAACGACGCAACGAGGCTGCGCGCGAAAAGTTAATCCGCTCCTTCGTCGCGATTGACCGCGTGGTTACGACTTACAGCCGTGGTGGCGCCTGAATTCCGTCGCGCCTTCCCTTCCCATATAGCGTTCCAGCACAGCAGATTCAGTTTTCCGTAGATCGACCACCACGAAGCCATCGAGCACGTTGGAAAACTTTCGGTCCACATTAAAGGCCAGCATTTTGCCGCCGATCTTCGCATATTGCCGCAGCAGGATGGGCAGTCCTTTGCCGTCGGTTTCTACATCCGTGATCGGTTGCGATAGGTCCTCCAGATCGCGCAAAGCGGCACACATAGCACGGCAATCCCAAGGCCGCAGCCCAGCTGGACGAAATGGCCGTCGTGGTTCGATCATCCCCGCCAAATCGTCTTCTCGCATGCGCGCTTCGAAGAAGCGGTAAATCATCTCGCGCGAGGCTTTGCTGTAGTCGTTGCTGATACTCACAGCGCCGAACAATACCGAAATCTTCGCGTGCGTCACCAGCAACCGCGCAATTCCCTTCCACAACAAAAGCAGCGGAGCGTACTGGCGCTGATATTCCGGCCTTATGAAAGACCGCCCCAGTTCCAGCGCTGGACCAAGCTTCTCGAAAACCCGCACATCGTAACGGAACAGCGTGCTGGTATACAACCCGTTCACTCCACGTTCAGCAAGAATCTCGGCCGTGTTGCCCGCACGGTAAGCCCCCACAAGTTCCTGCTTGGTCTTGTGCCACAACAACACATGCCAGTAATACTTATCGAAACGGTCGAGATCTCGTTGTTTGCCAGTGCCTTCGCCAGCTCCGCGAAACGTCACTTCCCGCAGCCGCCCCAGTTCCTGCAACATTCGCGGCGTCTCATTGGCGTTCACCAGATAGACTGCCAGATCGGCATTCTCCACCAGGCAGCGATCGCTAGCGAGACGGTTCAACTCCGCCGCCAGGACTTGTGCTGGCTCCGCGGGAGCGACCGGCTTCTGCACCTTCTCTGAAATCTTGGAACGCACTCCCACCGACCAGGATTTCTCCGGCCGGCTCCGGCGCGCCAGCAGGTAGGTGCGCCACCGCAAATATTCAATTGCCTCTCGATCATCGCCGATGCCGGCCACGGACTCAGATGGAATCTCACTGCCCACGCGGACTTCCACCGTCCGTCCTTCCCGCTGAAGAAATTCCTGCAGCAGGAAGGCAGTTCTCAGGCGCGGATGAATCATCCCGAATAGATGGAAGCTCACGCTGTTCCGTCCGCAAAAGTAAACCGGGAGCGCGGTGGCTCCCGTTCGTCGAATTAGACGCACTGCCGTATCGTTCCATACCGGATCCACGATTTCCGCCTGCGGAAATTGCCACTGCGAGACTTCTCCCGCGGGAAAGATGGCCAGCATTCCACCGTTCCGCAGCCAAGTTAGCGCCTCGCGGACCGAGCGGCGATTCGTGTCGATGCTGTTGGAGCAGGCGCCGCGGTCGCTCTGGAATGGATCCACGAATATGCAGTGCCGCGCGAGTTCGGGCACATCGCGCAGCAGGTAATTTGTCATTACCTTTACGTCCGGACGAACGCGAGTCAGCAGCACCGCCAGCATCGCCCCATCCAGCATTCCAAATGGATGGTTGGCCACGACGACGACCGGTCCAGTCGCGGGAATTCGCGCCGTGTCCGCTCCATCCGCGTGCAGCTCCACCCGCATCTCCGCCAGCAGGTTCTCAAGCCCAAAACCCTCGGGAGATCGCTGTACACGGCGGTAAAGTTCCCGCACTTTTTCTACGGGAACAAACTTCTCTGCCAAGGCCGGAATGCCAGGAAATCCCGCGACCTGCGCCAACACTTCCGCCTGCGTCTCTTCCCCGTGCAATTGGTTGGATGGCATGTTAAAGAAATAGCGCAGGCGCTTTGCAGCAGGATGAAGAACAAGTTAAAAGCTGATGAAATGTAGCTGGACCGGAAACCAGAAAGTAACCAAGCGTAACCAGCGCGGAAAATGGTTTCGCTATATCTCCAGCCGGAAACGAGTCTCCGCCAGCCCATAGAGTCTGCGCCAGACCAGCCGATTGATCGTGACCACGGTGGCCGCCATCATCATGGTCGCGGCCAGCAGCAGGTGGAAATCCCCGCTGTCGGTAGCTTGCTGGATGGTCGCACCCAGTCCCGTTGTGGTGTAAATCTGCCCTTTGAAATGAAAGTATTCGGCGACGATGCTCGCATTCCACGCTCCACCAGAGGCCGTCACCAAGCCGGTTACGAGATAAGGAAAAATTCCTGGAAGGATCAGCTTCTTCCAGCGCTCAATGCTTTGTATCTGGAACACGGAGCAGCATTCCTTCAGATCCGTTGGGATGGCCATCGCGCCAGCAATCACGTTGAACAATACATACCATTGCGTCCCTAGCAACAGGACGACAATCGACGCCAGCCCAAGTCCGCCTCCCAGCTGGATGAGCACGAGCAGGATTACCGGCAGCAGCGCGGTAGCTGGAACGGAAGCCGCAATCTGTGCCAGCGGTTGCGCGATGCGCGCCAGCCGAGGATTGAATCCGATCACCACTCCCGCTGGAATCGTCCACAGCGCACCGATCAGCAACGCAAGATTCACTCGCAAGAAAGTTGCACCCAAGCCAAGTGCGGCCTCACGCAATTCAGCCTTCTGCAGCCCGCTGACAATGATCGCGACGCGCACCACGCCGTAGCCGATACCAACCAGCGCCAGCACGGCCAGGGTGCGCACCAACCAGTCCCGCCACGGGGCCGCGGCTTGTTGTGGCACTTCTTCCGTATGCTTCCGCGCAAAATGTAGAAGCAAGCGTTCACCCAGCGGCCGCAACGTCTTCTGCCGAATCTTGGCAAGCCCGCGGGAATGCTCAACCAGGTTGAGAACCCACGACCGCAGACTGTCGGTGCTCTCCACCTGCTCAACCTTGAACTTCTCCGCCCAAGCGATCACCGGCCGCCAAATAAATTGATCCAGCAACACGATCACGGCAACCATCGTGGCCACGCCCCAAAAAATAGAACTCATATCCCCAGCGCTGGCTGCTGTTTGCAGGTATGACCCTAAGCCGGGCAGACGAAAGTCGCGCTGCCCCAGCACGAACATTTCGCAAACCATCAGCGCGAACCATCCGCCGGCCACCGACATCATCGAATTCCAAACTAATCCGATCGCTGAAAATGGCAACTCCATCTGCGTGAAACGCTGCCACCAACTGAAGCGGTAAATCGTCGCCGCCTCCCGCATTTCTTGCGGAATGCTTTTCAACGACGCGTAAAAGCTGAAGGCCATGTTCCATACCTGGCCGGTGAAAATGAGCAGGATCGCTCCCAACTCCACGCCCAGTTGCCTTCCGGGAAAAAGCGCCACCATCGCCAGCATTACTCCAGGAAGAAAGCTGAGTACGGGAATCGACTGCAGCACGTCGAGCAATGGGATCATGAAGCGCTCGGCGCGCTGGTTATACGCCGCCACATAGCCGTACACCAACGTGAATCCCAGGCTCAAGACGTAAGCGATGGTGATGCGCAACAGCGAATAACCGGCGTAGGCCGGCAGCGCGCGCAGGCTGCGCGAAATTTCGACCGCAGGAGTGAAGGGACCAAGCCACCCGCGACCGACCGTCACCACGGCGTAAAACAGCGCAATCCCAGCCGCGAACATGATGAGATCGGGCAGGTGCGAAGTTTCGAGGCTCGGCAGTTGCGACCACAAACGATACGCCGAGAATCCCCGCAGGCTGATGCTTCTTTTCATGCGATGGCTTTTTTCCTCAACAGGAATTCTCGGTCAGGCTTTTGGCGTGAGAGCTGAGCCCTGGTTCTCAACCGTGTGTTCTACGATTTCGCTTTGCATTGCTTCGGTTTGCGTCAAACGGCCGCTCTCACGATCGTAATCGAAGATTTCGGCATACCGGCCCCAGTTCATGGCCGTATCCAACTGGCGCTGTACTTCCTCTTCTGAGAAATGCTCATCCAGAATGTCGTGAAAAAATTCGTCAGCAATAGAATGGTCAGACTTCCGCTTAAGAATGCTGTCGATCTGCTTCAGGATTGTGACGTGCTCCAGCGCGGCCTCGCGGAACAGAACTTTGCGCCGTTGGATGTCAGCATCGGCGAACGTAGCCCCCTGCGGCGAGAGTTGCACATCGCCCTCCTTCAACCAGGCGAAGCCGAGCAGAACGCAAGCCTCGAGGATAGGCAACAAGTCTTCGACGTCCATCACCAACTCTTCGCTGAGGCGAAAGAGGTCCTCGTGTCCACCGCGATCGTGAAGCAACTCGAGCAGGCCGGCGATTCCGCCCACGCGTGCGTGCGGCAGAATCTGGTACTTGTTCGTCCGGACCGGCGCTTGCGCCCTCTTCAGTCCGCCCGGCGGCACGATGATCTCTCCCGTACTCTCCGGATCCGGCAGAGCGTGTTCGACATCCGGCTCGGTCATCACTTTGTAGATGTAATCCACCAGTTCAACAAAACGGCCGGACTTGCGGTCGCGAGGATGCGAGAGCTTCACGTTAAAATCCGAGCGGATGCGAGCCGGATTTCTTCCCAGGACCACGATTCGGTCCGCCAGTATTACGGCCTCCTCGATGTTGTGCGTGACGATGAAGATTGCGCTGGTCGGCATCTTCCTGTTGAGCCAGAGCTCCAGCAGTTCGCCGCGCAGGTTTTCCGCCGTCAACACATCGAGAGCGGAAAATGGTTCGTCCATGAACAACACTTCCGGTTCAACCACGAGCGCCCGCGCGAACCCCACCCGCTGTTTCATCCCTCCGGAAAGCTCCTTGGGATACGCNNCGTTTGCGTCGCTCCACAGCTGGCACTCCCCGCGCTTCCAGCGGGGCCTCCACATTCTCGAGTACAGTGAGCCAGGGAAACAGTGCGAAGCTCTGAAAGACGATGGCCACGTTGGGTGCTTGACCGTTCAGGGGCTTGCCGTGCCAGAACAGCGCGCCCGACGAAGGTTGCGAAAGGCCGCTCAGAATCCGCAGCAGAGTAGACTTGCCGCAGCCGGAGGCGCCCAACAGAGCAATGATTTTCCCCGGCTCTATTGAGAAGTCCGTGAGTCCAACCACCTGGATGCGCGTTCCATCCGGTTGTGGATAGGACTTCTCAATTGCCTTAGCTTCGATAATGGGTTCGTTCGCCAATAAAACTCTCCGTAACTTCTATACACGATCTAAAGCAAGGCGCAAAGCCTCCAGGTCGTGTAACACTCTCTTAACAAGCGGCGTCTAATAACTAAGAATTGAGCTGCTGACTCAGGCCGCGAAGTTTTCATCCGGGGGNNNTCGCTGCCCAGGCCAAGCACGTCCTGCAGCGGGATAAGAGCAAGATCGGCCACCGAGGTCTGAGCCGCGCGGATGAACGCCCAATGAATGCCATCGTCGCAGCATCCGAGATAGCATTCCGCGTTGAGCCGGTCATGATCCGCGGCAGAGGCTTGGTACCAGCCCACCGTCGTATCGTTATCGTGCGTTCCCGTATAGATCACTTTGCCCGCGGCGCGATGCGGCAAATACATGTGCGCGCCCTCGTCGCCGAAGCCGAACTGCAGCACCGCCATTCCCGGAATTTGCAGCCGTTCGCGCAGAGCATGGACCTCGGGCGTGATGTAGCCCAGATCTTCCGCGAAGAATGGCAGTCCCCCCAGTGCCTCGCGCAGCTTATGAAACAGGTCGTCCCGCGGACCATCCACCCACCGGCCGTTAATCGCAGTTGGATCCGCCGCAGGAATCTCCCAAAACTGATCGAACCCGCGGAAATGATCGAGCCGGATGTAGTCGCAGTTTCGCGTTGCCCAGCGTAGGCGCTGAACCCACCATTCGTATCCCTGCGCCTTCATCACATCCCAGCGGTAAAGAGGATTGCCCCAGCGTTGTCCCGTCTTGCTGAAGAAGTCAGGCGGCACACCTGAAACCACTTCAGGGTCAAGGTTCTCGTTCAACCGAAAGAGATCGCGGTGCATCCAGACGTCGGCACTATCGTAATTCACAAAGATCGCGACGTCGCCTACGATGCGAATCTTGCGCTCCGCGCAATAACGCCGCAGCGCCTGCCACTGTTCGTAGAAAGCAAACTGCAGCGCGCTGCGGATCTTCAAGTCGTCCGCCAAGTCTAGGCGCACCCGCTCCATCGCGCCGGCTTCCCGATGCGCCAATTCTGTGGGCCATTCATTCCAACTCGCCAGCTTATGCCGCGCGCGCAACGCATCGAAAAGGACGAACTCATCCAGCCACCAGGCGTTCTCCGTACAAAACCGCTCAAAGCGTTCGCGCGCGCTGGCCGGAGCTGACGCGACAAAACCGCGCCCGGCTTCAAAAAGCAGCGGCATTTTCGTGGCGAAAACTCGGTCGTACGCTACCGGACCAGCGTCCGAAGCAAGGTGAGAAACTTTGTCCTGATCGATCCAGCCGCGGCTGGCCAGACGCTCCAAGCTAATCAGCAGGGGGTTACCAGCAAATGCTGAGGTGGAAGAATATGGCGAATTCCCGTAACCGACCGGACCGAGCGGCAGAACCTGCCAAAGTCCCTGTCGGGCCGAGGAGAGGGAGTCAGCGAATTGATAGGCGGCCGGACCAAAATCACCGATCCCGCCGCGCGAAGGCAACGACGTGGGATGCAACAAAATGCCTGCGGCGCGCGGAAATGACATGCAACCAGGACTACCCCGAGCCCTCCGTCAAACAACTCAGCCCCACCCACAAAACCTGTCTAGACTCCCGATTCGCTGCCCGCATGGGTCAGCATCTTCATCTCTTCCTGGTTGATCCTGATTTTTCCGGACTTCTCCATCTGATCACGCAGGTTCGTCACAAACAATCCGAACAACTCCTGCTCCTTACTCTGCAAGAGCGAGTCCCGGATCTGATCGCGCTTGGCGGCGAAATCAGCCTCCGATGGAGCCTGCACATCTGTGACAGCAATCACCACTCCGTTAGCTCCGCTGTTGATCGGCCCGCTGATGTCCCCTGGCTTCATGCTGAACGCAACCGCAGCCTGCCCGGTCATCGACCCGATATCCGGAACCTGGCCATCGGGCGAAACGAGTTCACTCGTCTTTACTGCAGCGCCTAACTCCTTCGCCGCCTTCTGCAAATCGTGCTCGCTTTTGGCGCGATCGGAGAGTTCCTGCGTCTTCTGTGACAACAGAACATTCGAGCGTTCGTTCTTGAATTCCTCTTCCACTCGACTGCGAATCTCTTCAAACGTCGGCGTGGACTGCGGCTTCACCGCCAGCAAGTCGAACACGGCGAAGCCCTGCGACGTCGGAGCCATCTCCGTTGGCGACTTCTCCGCCGTCGTGAAAACCGCGTCCATAAATTGTGGTGATGGCCCCAATCCCGGCACCATATCCTTGCGGCTGAAGAAGTCAGAGGTTACGAGCGGCACGCCCTTGGCGGCCGCGGCAGCGTCCAGTCCCTGCTTCTTGGCCTGCTGCAGCAAGTCCTCCGTCTGCTTCTGTGCTACTTGCTGCGCCTTTTGCTGCTTGAGGATTGGCTCGATCTGGTCTTTGACCTCATCGAGCGTCTTCATGTGTGCGTCCTGCCGGTCATCCACGCGAATGATGTGAAAGCCGTAGCTGCTCTTCACCAGGTCGCTGATCTGTCCCTTGGGTAGCGAGAAAGCGGCTTTCTCAAACTCCGGAACGGTGCGACCTTTCCCAATCCAGCCCAAGGATCCGCCCTCCTTCGCGCTGCCCGGATCTTCGGAATACTTTCTCGCCAAGTCTTCGAATTTTGCTCCCGCCCTGAGTTGCTTGAGCAAATCTTCCGTGCGCCGCTGCGCCTCCGCCACGCCCTTTTCGTCAACTTTTCCGTCCGGCCCCGGAAGCGGAGTCTTGATCAGAATGTGGCTGACCTTCGCTTGCTCCGACACCCGATACTGATCGCGGTGTTGGTTGTAATAAGCCTGCAACTCATCGTGCGTGATCTGCACGCCATTCTCGATTTTGGCCAAGTCGATCATGGCGTATTTCACCTTGCGCTTCTCGGGAACGGAATTCGCATAGTTTTTCTGGTGGCTATCGTAAAAGGCCTTCAGCTCTTCCGCCGTCGGATGAAGGCCCTTCTTGATGTCGTCCTGCTTCAGGACGGCATATTCAAACTTCACCTTCGTATTCTGCTTGTCGAACTCCTGCCGGATAGCGGCATCGCTCACCGACGCGCTGCCGGTGATCAGCGCCTGCAACTTGTTGATAAGGATTTCTTTGCCCACGGAGTCTTCGAATGCCGCTGGAGTCAGGTTGTGTTGCTGCAGCAGACCCTCATACTCCGTCTCGCCAATAAAAGTTCCGCCGGGAAAGAAAATCTCTGCATAGCGTCCGTGTTGGAGTTCGTCTTTTATCTCTTGCGGTGTAGCTTTCAACCCCAGGTGCTGCGCCTCGGAAACTAACGCCTGCCGGTCCACCAGTTGGTCGGCCGCGCGTTGTGCAAAAAAGGGTAACAGGATGGAAGCATTCGCGCCCAACTGCGCTCCTTGCTGTTGCAGCATCCCGCGGGCCGTCTCGCGCACTTCCTCGGCGGTAATATCCTCGCCATCCACTTTGGCCACAACGCCCTTGCCAGGAGTACCCGTCAAGTCGCTGCCCAGATTGCCCGGGATAAATGCGATCACCATGGCCGCGCAAATGAGCAGCAGCAAGCCGCTGAGCACAATTTTCTTGAACGGTCCTTCAGTTTGCAGAAATCGAATCATCTTCTTGTCACTCCGGAAGTGTGCAGCAGAATTAACAATTATAAACTACGCAATCGAGTGCAACGGCGCGCCCCTCTCCGGTCTCACGGCACGACCGCTCGCTCTCCAAGAATCATCTATTGAAACGTATCAATAGACGTGTTATCCATCTTGTTCCCGGACCGAGGTCCATGGAACGGCATCTGTACGCGCGACCATCGATGGCGCGCAGGGGAGCAACATGATTTTCCGAAGACGGTTCATGAGTTTCTTGGCGGCACAATTCTTGGCAATGATGTTGGTCAGTTCGCACTGCCTCCTGGCCGTAGACCCCGCCAATTCCCCATCATCGGACCAAAATCCGCCCGCTCAGAACGCTGACATGCTCGCTCTTAGCCACCATTGGACTCTGCAATCCTCCGCCAGAGTAGAGGCCAAGGGCGAAGTGGTCTCTACCGCCAACTTTGTTCCCAAAGGCTGGCATGACGCCTGCGTTCCCACGACGGTGGTAGCGGCGCTGGTGAAGGACAAAACTCTTCCGGACCCGTTCTTTGCCATGAACCTTCGTCAATTTAGCGGAGTGACTTACCCGATCGGCGGAAATTTCTCCAACATCACGATGCAGCCCGATAGCCCTTACGCAGTCTCCTGGTGGTATCGCAAACAATTCGCCGCGCCTGCATCTTACTCCGGAAAAACCGTCTGGCTGAATTTCAAAGGGATCAACTACCGCGCCAACGTATGGCTCAACGGAAAGCAGATTGCCAACTCCAACGACATCGCCGGAGCCTGGCGCACCTACGAACTCAATGTCACCGATGCGCTGAGGCCCGGAGCTGAAAACGTTCTCGCCGTGCAAGTCTTTGCCCCCACGGAAAACGATCTGGCGATCACCTTCGTCGACTGGAATCCGGCGCCTCCCGACAAAAACATGGGCCTGTGGCGTGAAGTTTATCTCACCACCAGCGGACCAGTTGCGTTGCGCTATCCCACTGTGGTATCGAAGCTGAACCTGCCTGAAGATGATTCCGCTCGACTCACTGTTACCGCACAACTGAGAAACGGCACCAGCCATCCGGTCAAAGGCACACTGAAAGGCCAGATCGAAAACGTCCCCTTCGAGCAGGAAGTCGAACTCGCCGCGAACGGGACCAGAGACGTCATCTTCACTCCTGACCTCTACCCTCAACTCGTGTTCTCGAATCCGCGACTATGGTGGCCTGCACAGATGGGCAAACCGAATCTTTATCCGCTGAATATGGAGTTCGACATCAATGGCGCCGTCAGCGATCGTTCAAGAACGCAATTCGGCATTCGCGAAGTAACTTCAGATCTGAATTCTACAGGCGGACGCGTCTTCCACATCAACGGCAAGAACATCTTGATCCGCGGCGGCGGCTGGACCCCCGACATGATGCTTCGCGAAGACTCGCAGCGCCTGCACGACGAGTTCCGCTACGTACGAGATATGGGCCTGAATACGGTCCGACTTGAGGGCAAACTCGAAACGCAAGAGTTCTTCGATCTCGCCGACCACGAGGGAATCCTGGTGATGGCGGGATGGTGTTGCTGCGACTTCTGGGAGCGCTGGCCGCGCTGGAAGCCGCAGGATTTTGAAATCGCGCAGCACTCCTTGCGCGATCAGATCTACCGCTTGCGCAGCCATCCCAGCCTCGTCATGTGGCTGAACGGCAGCGACAACCCTCCCCCACCAGACGTAGAACAGATGTATCTGACCATCGAAAAGCAGCTTCTGTGGCCCAACCCCGTTGTCTCGTCGGCCACCGGAAAAGCCACTACCGTCACCGGAGACAGCGGCGTCAAAATGACCGGGCCATATGAATACGTAGCTCCAAGCTATTGGGAGAAAGACACCCCGCAAGGTCAGCCTAGCCGCAAGACATGCAACGCCGGCGGGTGCGGCGGAGCCTACGGCTTCAACACCGAAACCAGCATGGGACCCGCCGTTCCTCCCATCGAGAGCATTCAGGCCATGGTTGGCAAAGATCACTTGTGGCCTATCGACGACGTATGGAACTATCACGCCGGCGGCGGCGAGTTCAAAACCATCAAGGTCTTCAGCACCGCGCTCGCCAATCGCTACGGCAAATCGGACACCGTTGAAGACTTCGCATTTAAGTCGCAACTGCAAACATACGAAGGCGTGCGCGCTATGTACGAAGCCTACAGCCGCAACAAATACGAATCGACGGGCGTGATCCAGTGGATGCTGAACAACGCCTGGCCTTCCATGATCTGGCATCTCTATGACTATTACCTGCGGCCCGGCGGCGGCTACTTCGGCGCCAAGCGCGCCATGGAAGCCCTGCACCCCGTGTATGGCTATGATGATCATTCCATCTGGGTAGTCAGCAGCCAATATGAAGACGTCAAAGGTCTGAAGCTGACGACGAAGATTTACAACATCGACATGACTGAGAAGTTCACTCGTGAGGATTTTCTCGACGCGCCCGCCGACAGCACCGCTGAAATATTCACCTTGCCCGAAGTGCAGGGACTCAGCTCCGTCTATTTCCTCGTGGCGCGACTCACCGACTCAAGTGGCAAACTGGTCGGCTCGAATTTCTATTGGCTTTCCACGAAGGCCGAGACGATTGACTGGGCCAAGTCTACCTGGTGGATGACTCCCACCGATTCCTACGCCGATTTCACCGCCCTAACGCGACTTCCTAAGGTAAAGCTTAAAGTTAGTAACCGCACCGAGCGCACGGGCGACGAAGCCATCACGCATGTCACGATAGAAAATCCAAGCAGAAGTCTGGCATTCTTCGTGAGATTGAAAGTCCAAAAAGGCGCTAAGGGCGAGGAGATTTTGCCGGTCATCTGGGAGGACAACTACATTTGCCTGCTCCCCGGTGAGCAGCGCGAGGTCACCGCCACTTACCGCGCCAACAAACTCGGCGCTGAGAAGCCTGTAGTCGAAGTAAGCGGCGGGAATATAGAGTAAGAATTTGCCCTTTGGACGATCAGTTGTTTTTTC
>PLHQ01000205.1:0-3187 GCA_003138975.1 Acidobacteriaceae bacterium
GCGGTGGAAGTGACCATGATTACTGTAGAGGCCAACCCCCAGGAAATGCCGGCCGTGCCGGAAGATCTGCACGACATGCTGGAAGAAGGGGTGGAACTGGTGCATGGTCGGGCGGTGACGGCCGTGCTCGGCAACGGCAAAGTCGAGACTTTGCAACTGCATCCCGCGCGCTTCTCCGGCACCATCAATGCCTCGCCGATTACCGTCAATCGAGATGTCCCTGGCGAGCACTTCCACTTGGAAAACGTGATCATCGCGGTGGGACAGCGCCCGTCGCTCGCGTGGCTCCCGAACGAGTTCAAAACCGAGCGCGGCACCATCAAGATCGACAAGTTCGGACGCCTCGGCGACACAAATTTCTTCGCTGCGGGCGACATCGTGCAGCTCGGTTCGGGCCAGCCGCTCATGGTGGTGAATGCTGTGGGTGATGGCAAGCGCGTTGCCTTCAATCTGGACAAGGTCATGCGCGGGGAGCAGTTACAGCCCCGGACAATTGCCGTCGACGTCATCTTCGATTTGAATCGCATGAACATGACGTACTTCCCGCACTTCCCGCGCGTCCAGCAGCATCTGCTGCCGCCGACAAGCCGGAAAAAGACCCAGGACGAGGTGATTCAGGCGTTTTCGGAAGAGCAGGCGGTCGAGGAGGCTGGACGCTGTTTCAGTTGCGGCACCTGTAACGCCTGCGATAACTGTTATCTGGTCTGTCCCGAGCCATGCATCGCGCGTCCGGAGCGTTCCAACGGCATGTATAAGATTCTGGTCGACTACTGCAAGGGGTGCCGTGTGTGCATTGAGGAATGTCCAACGGGCTGCTTAGAGGGCGTTCCCGAACTCGACTTCGATACCGGTGTGGTGCGCATGGATACAGCCTTTGCTATCTCGCCCGGGCTGCACGGACGGCAGGCGGAAGAGTTGAGAAATCTGGGCGACCGGGCGGCGAAGACCATTTAGAGCGGAGCGAATTATGCCAACAGCAACGACAGTAAAGAAGAGGACAGTCCGAATCAATGGCTGCGTCGCGTCGGCGCAGGCCGCTAAGTACGCCGATGTCGATGTGATTGCGGCATACCCAATCCGGCCTTACACGGCTACGATGATGGCGCTCGCTCAAATGGTGGCTAACGGAGAACTCGACGCCGAGTACATTGTGGCCGACAGCGAGCACTCACAGTTGAGCATTGCGCACGGCGCTGCGTCGAGTGGCGCGCGCGTTTTCACTGGTAGCTCGGGAGTCGGCGTGCAGTTCGCCTACGAACTTTATTCGCCGATCTCGGGCAGTCGTATGCCCGTGCAGATGATGATTGCGGACCGCACACTCGATCCTCCCGGAGATTTCGGTTCTGAGCATACCGACGCGCTCTCGACGCGCGATATGGGCTGGATCATGGGCTGGTCCTGCGATGCGCAGGAGGCATTCGACAATCATCTGATTGCTTATCGAATCGGTGAGGATCCTCGCGTGCTCTTGCCGCAGATGGTATGCCAGGATGGTTTCTTCGTCTCTCACATCACGGGCGACGTCGAGTTGCCCGACACAGGCCAAGTGAAGGAATTCTTGCCACCNNGAGCAGGGTCCGCCGCTGCAGTTGGAGCGGGCGCGCGCCATGGAAGAATCGATGGCCGTCATTGAGCAGGCACATGACGAATTCGCGAAGATCTTCGGCCGACGATACGATCCCTGGATCGAAGAATTCATGACCGATGACGCCGAAGTGGTCTTTTTCCTTCAGGGCGCCCACGCGGTGACGGCACGGTTCGCGATTCAGCACATGCGCGACCGCGGATTGAAGGTCGGCATGGCGAGGTTGCGCACGATCCGGCCATACCCAACGGATCGCGTGAAGGAAGTCCTCAGCAAGTTCAAGGTGGTGGGCGTGATCGAGACCAACATGGGACTCGGCAGCGTGAGCAGCGGCGGCTCGCTGTACGCCGAAGTCTGCGCGGCTCTCTACGAAAGCCAAAAGCGCCCTTTGGTCCTCTCATTCATGGCTGGCATGGGTGGAGAGGCCATCGTGCTGAAGGAATTCTATTGGATGACTGAAAAGATGTTGGACGCGCAGCGGCGCGGGAAAATCGAAAAGCGCACGCATTGGGTCGGATTCGAAGAGTAGAGGTGTTTGATACAGCGGATCCTTGGTGCGTCAGATCGAACGTCAGCACTAACAAGTCAAGTATTGACACAGGGTTTCTGGCCCTGCGATTGGAGAACTGACATGGCAACAATAGAAGTTCAGCGGCAGCTGCTGCCGATTCTCGACAGCCCGAATCAGGGCGCGCGTTTCTACAATCCGGAACTGCCGTCATCCGAACCGTTCGTCCCCGGCCATCGCACCTGCGCCGGCTGCGGGCCCTCCATTCAATATCGGATGACGAGCAAGGCGGCGGGCGACAATACCATCCTGGTTGGGCCTACAGGCTGCATGTACGTCGCAAACAGTTCGTATTTATGCACGCCTTACAACGTGCCGTGGGCGCACACGCAGATTGGTAGCGCAGGCAGCTTCACCGCCGGCGTCGCCGCCGCCTATGAAGCGATGATCCGCAAGGGCAAGTGGAAGGGTGCCTTCCCGAATATTATCTGCGAGGCGGGCGACGGTAGCGCGTCCGACATCGGCCTCGCCTCGATTTCCGGCGCACTCTATCGGAATCACGACTGCCTGATTATTTGCTACGACAACGAGCAGTACGCGAACACCGGCATTCAGGCTTCGTCGCGCACTCCTTATGGAGGCATGACGACGTTTTCTCCTCCCGGCCCGGAAGTTCCCGAAGGCAAGAAGTTGTATCCGAAGGATCTCGCGCGCATGATGGCGGCTGGGCATCCCCACTGCTATGTGGCAACCGCGAGCGTTGGCTACCCGATCGACTTGATGAATAAGGTCCGCAAGGGACTCAACCACAAAGGCGCCGCATACCTGATGGTCTACACACCCTGCCAGAAGGGCTTCGTGTACGAGACGCCGCGCTCGATCGACCTGGGCCGGCTGGTTGTGGAATGCGGACTGTATCCGATGTGGGAGTGGAACCCCGAGAAGCGTGAGTTCAATTACAGCTTCCGCCCGGCGAGCATGCGGCCGGTATCGGAGTATCTGAAACTGCAAGGCCGCTTCGGCCATCTCCACGCCGAGCACATTGCCAATCTGCAGAAGTTTGCCAATGAGCAGTGGCGGATGATGAATGTCGA
>PLHQ01000205.1:3262-5523 GCA_003138975.1 Acidobacteriaceae bacterium
CCAAGTGCTGGATCACGCGCGCAACAACTTCGAGGGATACACGTTTGCGATGCGCACGCTGGAGGCTTGGGGTGCGATGATCGAGAATGATCGCCGCGCCTACTACACTGCAGGCGGACGAATTTGGGTCATGGATCTGGAGCCCAGTCCAGGCAAGAAGCCGCGGCTGCCTGGTACCGGACCCGGTAAAAAGTAGCGTAAGCTTGCGCCGCATCCTGCTTATCGACGACACGCCTGAGATCGCCGAGTTGCTTACATTCTCGCTGCGTGACCTAGGTTACGAGGTCTTCGCAGCGGGATATACCACCGCCGTCAACGATCTGGTTATCGAGCATCGCGCCGATGCGGTCGTGCTCGATTGTTCTGCTTTCGATATGAGCGAGTCGCTTTTCGACAGCGTGCGTCACCACCCAAGTCACGCGGAACTTCCCGTCGTTATCATCAGCGACACACCGGAGATTGCGGAGGCCAGCCTCCGTTCGCGGAAGGCACGCAGAGTTTTGCTCGTTCCGAAGCCATTTACGGGTGCTCAGGTCGGAAGAGCACTCGGTCAGCTACTTGAATAAGTATGCCCCTGTGGAGCATGGACGAATGGCAATTCCTCGAACGCGAGGTGGTCACTGACCCGAAGGGTAGGCAGTGGACTATTGCGCTGATGGATGTGCTCGGCCAGCAAGGCGACCCTGACATGCCGAACAAGTTGCTCGAACTGCAGTATTCATCAGGCCGCTATTTCACCTTGATCTATGCGGACGGCGGAGCTCTCCAGCGGGAGCGCGGCTACGCCTCCCTGCCAGAGGCGACGATCGCCTACGGAAACCTGCTGGTGGCCGTGATCGATGGCAGCCTCGATCCCTCGCAACCGGTATTCCGGCAAGACCTGGAAGATTGAGGGGCGCGAACTCGCAGTCAGCAGCCCACGCTAATTGTCCACCTTTGCCAGCAACTCGACGAATTTCTGCTGGCGCTCGGACTGGTCTTTACCGTCGAGCGCTTCGGCGTGTTGCGTGACGTTCATCGAGCAGAATTTCGGACCGCACATGGAGCAGAATTTCGCGTCCTTGTAAAAATCGTCCTTCAGCGTTTCGTCGTGCATCGCGCGCGCGGTTTCCGGGTCGAGCGATAGGTCGAACTGCTTGTTCCAGTCGAATAAGAAACGCGCGTAGGAGAGCGCGTCGTCGCGGTCGCGCGCGCCGGGGCGATGCCGCGCCACGTCGGCTGCATGCGCCGCAATCTTGTAGGCGATCACGCCCTGCCTCACGTCGTCCGCGTTGGGTAAGCCCAGATGTTCCTTCGGCGTCACGTAGCAGAGCATCGACGCGCCGTGCCAGCCAATCATCGCTGCGCCTATGGCGCTGGTAATGTGGTCGTAACCGGGCGCGATATCGATTACTAGCGGGCCCAGCGTGTAGAACGGCGCTTCGTGGCAGAGTTCCATTTCTTTCTTTACCTGCAGCTCAATCTCATCCATCGGAATGTGACCGGGACCTTCGATCATGACCTGGACATCGTGTTCCCATGCCTTCGTCGTCAATTCACCCAGCACCTTCAACTCGGCGAACTGCGCGGCATCGCTGGCATCGGCCAGGCAGCCGGGGCGTAATCCGTCGCCCAGCGAAAAGCTCACATCATGTTTCTTGAAGATCTTGCAGATATCGTCGAAGTGTTCGTAGAGGAAATTCTCTTTCTTGTGCGTGTTCATCCAATGCGCCAGCAGCGCCCCGCCGCGGCTGACGATGCCGGTAATTCGATTGCGAACCAAGGGCACGAACTCGCGCAGCACGCCCGCGTGGATGGTCATGTAATCGACGCCCTGCTCGGCTTGTTCCTCGATCACTTCGAGCATCAGTCCAATGCTCAAGTCCTCCTTGCGTCGCACTCGTGAGAGCGCCTCATAAATCGGGACAGTGCCGATCGGCACAGGCGAGGCCTGGATAATTGCTTTGCGAATCGCGGGGATGTCGCCGCCGGTGGAGAGGTCCATCACCGTATCGGCGCCGTAGTGCACGGAGTGATGGAGCTTCTTCAGTTCCTCGTCGATGTTGGACGTGGTCGAGGAATTGCCGATATTCGAGTTGATCTTGCACTTGAACGCCATGCCGATCCCCATGGGCTCAAGCGATTTGTGGTGGATGTTTGCAGGGATGATGGCGCGGCCCCGAGCAATTTCGCTGCGCACCAACTCCGGCTCAATCTTCTCGCGTTGCGCGACAAAGGCCATCTCTTCGGTTATCACACCCTGGCGGGCATAATGCATTTGC
>PLHQ01000069.1 GCA_003138975.1 Acidobacteriaceae bacterium
CATGCTCGGCACACGAAAAAGAGCGCGAGCGAGTCGCCCGCGCCCACACGAACCGTGACGATTTACGCGTTGGCCAGGACTGGCTCGACGCCGTAGATTGAGTGCCAGGAGGTTGCGGCTTTCAATTTGCCGTTGACGTTGTTGATGTTCTTCACGCCTTCGGTCTCCAGCCACTTGCGGAACGCAGCTGCACCTTGCTTGGCGTAAATTGGGATGCCATCTTTCCAGGTGGCGCGCCCGCAGAGGACGCCATTGAACCTCACTCCGGATTCGCCGGCCAGCTCGAGGGTCTCGCTGAATTCCGCGTTGCTGACGCCCGCCGAAAGATAGATGAAGGGCTTGGTCGCCACGTTCGCGGCTTTGTGGAACAGGTCGATGGCTTCTTTTTTTGTATAGGCTTTCTGACCACCGAATGACTTTGTGCCTTCGACGAACTTCATATTCACCGGCACTTCGACTTTCAGAACATCGACGCCATAGCGGTCTTTGCTGAACTCGCGCATGCTCTCGGTGACGATGTGCGGCTTCTTCTTAGCATAGTCCAATCCCTTTTCGTCCGCGCCTTCGTCGTATCCGACAAACTCCAGGAAGTATGGGATGTCGTTGGCACGGCATTCATCGCCGATACGCTCCACCCAGGCGTGTTTCTTGTCGTTCACTTCCTTGGGGTCGAAGGGCGTGTAGTAGAGCAGAATTTTTACGCAGTCGGCGCCGGCTTCTTTCAACCGACGCGCCGACCAGTGATCGAGCAGATCGCCCAGGCGGCCGGGACCGGTCTTGTCGTAGCCAGTTTTTTCATAGGCCAGCAGCAGGCCGGCGTTCTTGGCGCGGCGCTTGGAGGCGGGCAGTCCCCATTCGGGATCGAGCAGGATGGCGCTGGCGTGAGGAGTCAAGACTTCGGTGACGAGTGTTTTGAACTCCTCCATCATGGCGTCGCTGACTTCTCCGCCCTTTTCTTTGCCAAGCGATTTTTGCAGCGAGCCACGTTGATCCATGGCTGCGGCTGCAATGACGCCGTGCTCGTTCGAGACTTTTCTGAGACCCGCAAGTTTTCCAGGGGTAAGCTTCATAGATTCCTCCAGGACTGCATAAATGAAGATGAGTGCTTGGAAACAGTCAATTGTAAACCAAGCTGGCGGGAAAGCGGCGGGGAAGCGCAAAGCTGAACTTTACGTCTCCCGGAACAAGACTGAGACCTGGGAGGACGCTCAAACTTTGTCAGTCCACCGAGTGCTTGGCGGTGTAGCCGTCGCGGGAGACCACCTCGATTTTCTGTTCTTTGCCTTTCTGGTCTTTCACCTTGAGAGGTCCGCCGTCGGGGGCCACGACCTGCACTTTCAGCTTGCGGTAGGTGCCGTCGAGCTTGTCGTTGGTCGGGCGATAGGTGAGCGAGTATTGGTTGCGGATGTCGGTGGAGATGTCGTGGAACAACTCCGGCATCTCGCCCTCGAACCGCGGAAAGTAAGCGCGGCCTCCGGTCATGGCGGCGAAGTTGCGCATTTCGTTATCGGCCTGCAGGTAGTCCATGTTGTTCACGGGGATGCCCATGCCGTGGGGCGCAGAGCGGCCGCGAGCTTCGTACATTTCCCGGATGATCCATCCCACGCTGACCGGGAAGATGGTCACGTCTTTGGTGTCTTTTATCTTCTTCGTGATCTTGTCCAGCGTGAGCTTGCTGAAGGTATCGACTCCGGTGGTCACCAGGATGATGTACTTCTTTCCTTCGACTCTGTCGAGGCGATCCAGGGTGTCATATAAGGCGTCGAACAGGTTGGTCTCGGCGAATCCGGGAATCCGCAACTGGTTCAGTGCTCCGTAAACGGCTTTCTTGTCCTGGGTAAAATCGACGAGGATGTGCGGCTGCATGTCATAGTAAGCGACCGCGATCCAGTCGTCTTTTTGGAGAGTGTTGGCGAAGGCATAGGAAGCCTGCAGGGCCTGGATCATAAACGCATAGTTGGTGGAGGCGTATTCGACCAGCAGGACCGCGGTGATGGGCGCTTTGGAAACGTTGAAGGTGCTGATGGACTGCGGCGCTCCATCTTCAAACAGGCGGAAATTATCCTTCTTGAGGCCGGGAACAAACTCGCCGCTCTTGGTGGTGACCAGCACGTCCACGTTGACCAGGGGGGCGTTCACCCGAATGGAATAGTCCGGCATGCCTTCGACCTTCTTCGGGGAGACGGGCGGTGGCGGCGGGGGAGCCTCCTCGGGAGTTTTCTTGGGAATGGCGTAGGGACCGATGTCGCCGCCGGGGCCACCAGCTTCGGGCGGAACGTCCTGCTTGGGCTTGCCGTTGTCGTCGCTCTGAGGAGGAGTCTGGGTCTGGTCTTGGGCGGAGGCGGGAGTAACTGCGAAGAGCAGGGTCAGCGAGACTGTCATCGCCAGCATCCATGTAGTGAAATGCTGCGAGCGTAAGCGGCGGTTTGTAACCGAGCAATTGGCGAACATATAAACTCCAAGGAGGAAAATACACCATTGGGAGCGAAAAGGCCCTGTGCTAGTATAGACGCAGGGATTCGCGATTGGGATGTTTTGCCCGGCTCCCGTTATTCCCCTCCTGGCAACGACTTACAATCTGGCGAAGCTAACCTAGTAAGGTGAGGGCTGATGCAGTCCTGCCGGGCTCAGTTCATGAAAAAATTAGCTTTTGCTTTCTTCGTTGCCTGCCTGTCTTTCCCCTCGATTGTCTCTGCGCAGAAGTCTGATTCCGCGCAAAATCCGCCAATCATCCCCGTCAACCAGATTCATGCGGGCATGCGCGGCGTGGCCTACACAGTTTTTGAAGGGGTGAAGCCGGAGGCCATGGAAGTTGAAGTGCTGGGCGTGCTGCACAACGTGAATGGGCCCAAGGGAGACGTGATCCTAGTACGGCTGCACGGGCAAAAGGTGGAGTATACGGGCGTCGTCGCGGGCATGAGTGGCAGTCCGGTTTACCTCGACGGCAAGTTGGCCGGGGCGCTTGCCTTCCGCATTGGAGAATTCTCGAAAGAGCCGATTGCTGGGGTTACGCCCATCGCCGATATGCTGGAGATCAATGCGCTTGACCGTTCGCCTGCGGAAGAGAGCGCCGCGGTTAAGCCGACTGTGAATGCGGTCGCCGGAAAGACTAGCGCGCCGGGCGAAATTTCCGCGCTGCCGGGTGCGGCACAGGATTCCGGCGGAAGTGGGTTCGCGAATTATTTGAAGCCGATCGAGACGCCGCTGGTGTTCAACGGATTCTCCGAACAAGCCATTCAGCTTTTTGCGGGGCAGCTTGGATCGGCTGGAATCGTGCCGGTGATGGGAGCGGGGTCGGTCAGCAACGACAAGCAGCCTGAACCGGTCGAAGCCGGCTCTGCCATCAGCGCCATTCTGGTGCGCGGCGACATGGATATTGAGGCCACCTGCACCGTGACTTACGTGGATCCTCAGCGACTGCTGGCTTGCGGACATCCGCTGTTGCAGTTTGGCTCCGTAGATCTGCCCATGAATAAGGCCGAGGTGTTGGCGACGCTGCCCTCGCCGCTGAACGCTTTCAAGATCGTGAATACTACCGAGCCGGTGGGAACGTTCGTCCAGGATCGACATACCGGCATCATGGGCGTGTTCAACCGGCAGCCGGAGATGATTCCGGTTACGTTGAGCATCCACAGCAGCACGGGAGTGAAACAGTTCCATTACGAGGTGCTGAACAATCCGAAGCTGACGCCGGTCGCGCTGATGGTGACGGTGTTCAACGCGCTGCACGGAGTGAACGAGTTCGGAGAAGAGATTACTTACCGGCTGGCCGGCAGCATTGGCGTCAAGGGATTTCCTGAGGTCACGATGCGCAACATGTTCGCCCCGTCCGAAGGAGCGCAGCCGGCGGCGATGCAGGCTGCGATTTCTCTGGGCGAGCGCTTCGAGCGCATCTATGACAATCCTTATGATGCCGCGGCCGTGGCGGGCGTGAAGCTGGACTTCGACCTGGTCCGCGAGCGGCGCTGGGCGCGGCTGGAGAGCGCTCGCACGGATGTGACGGAAGCTCGTCCTGGGGAAGAAATTATGCTGGAAACCGTGCTGGCGCCTTACCGCGGAGAGCGCATTGTGCAGCAGATTCCAGTAAAGATTCCGACTTCAGCGAGTAAGGGAACGCTGCGCATTCTGGTGAGCGACGGCGATACGCTTGACCACATCGGGCGTTCGAATCCTGCGTTCGGGCGAAAGCTCGATCTCGCGTCTACGATTTCGCTGCTGAATAAGGAGCACTCCAACAACCGCGTTTACGTCTCGCTGCTGGAGGCCGACCCTGAAGCCCGCGTCGCTGACAAAGTGATGCCGACGCTGCCCATCTCGATCATGAATGTGATGGATGGCATGCGAGGCAATCAAGAGATGATTGTCAGTGGCGAATCGAATGTGGATGAAACGGCAACGGCTCCGCTGGATTATGTGGTATCGGGAGCGCAGTTACTGACGGTTACGGTGAAGTAGAGTGGTACCGAGTACGTTGTTGCGAGTATCTAGATCTACTTCTCGTCCTCGTTCTCGCCCATCTGCTGCGTGAGGTAGCGTTCGTAGCCCAGTTCCCTGATCTGGTGCATCTGCGCTTCGAGGAAGTCGACGTGGTCTTCTTCGTCCTTGAGCAGTGTCACGAATAAGTCTCGCGAGCCGTTATCGCCTTCACGGGTAGCGATGGCGATGGCATCGTTATACTGCTTGACCGCACCGACCTCGAGGGCCAAATCGCTTTCGAGCATAACCGTTACCGTCCCGCCGACTTTCAACTCCAGCGGCATCATGGACGGGCTGCCATCGAGAAACAGGATCCGTTCGATCAGCGCTTCGGCATGCTTCATTTCGCCGATGGACTGTTTCTTGATGAAGTCGGAGAGCCGATGATATCCCCAGTTTTCGCACATCTCGGCGTGCAGAAAATATTGGTTGATCGCAGTCAGCTCTTCACGGAGCGCCTTATTCAGTTCAGCAAGGACTTTAGAATTACCTTTCATGGCGAAGCGAGTATGCCAGAAGGAAAGGCTCACCGGCAAGCCTCTGTGAGGCCATACCAGAGAGGCGCACAATCAAAACAACAGGACGCCGGCTTTTTCCATGTGCCGAAAGCCGTCGGTGGCCCATGCGGCTAACAGCATAAGCGTTCCGTTATAGCCCACGTGCACCAGAAAGCTTGACGCGACTGACTTGGTCACTGCCCGCACCGTGGTGAGCACCACGCCGACGAGAACGACGATCAGCACGGCCGACCAGGAGCGATATTGCGCATAGTGCATCAGGCCGAAAGGCAGCGCGGTGAGAATGATTCCCCAGACAGCTCCCATGCGGCGCGCCAGCACTGGATAGAGGAATCCGCGGAAGAAAAGTTCTTCCATCAGCGGTCCGAGAGTGATGGCGAAGGCGGCGGTGAGATAGGCATCCAGGGGCCGGTCGAAGAATTGATCGAAGGGCGTGGTCTTGGGCATAGGCAGGAATCGCCCTAATGCGTCGAAACTGAGCATAAACACGCCTACGGCTAATAGACTCAGTCCGGCCACACCCGGCCAATTCCAGCGAATGGCTTGCCAGAATCGTGTGTGGTATTTGCCCTCGACCAGCAGGAACATGTAGAGCGCCACGGGGATGTAGGCTAGAAACTGGGAGAGCAGCGCGAGGGTGGGCATTTGCGCGAGTTCGATCCAGCTGCGGTGCGGATGGGTGAACTGGCGTACGGCGAGGACGATGACAAGTTGCGTGATGAAGAGAATGCCGAGCGTGAGGATGGCGATGACGAGGACGTCCCAGCCGCTCCAGACGGGGTTCTCGCCGCCTTTGGGGGCGGGAGCTGTCGGCGCGACCGCGGGCGGCGGAAATGAGTCGGTAGCAATGGGAGCGGGCGGCTGCGGGTCAATGCTCAGCGGGTCGAACTGCGGCTTTTCGGGAGCTGACAAAAAGATCCTTTTGTGACCGAGAACCGGGAAAGTGAAGGTCCCCCAGGGCTAAAGCGCGCTTTCATTTTAGAGCTTAGTGGCACGGCTAAAGCCGTGCCCTTTCACGACTCATTTTGATACTCGTTCATCTTATGGCCTTCTCTTGACGGCCTCCGCTCTAAGCGCTCCGCTTCCCGTTCCCTGCAAAATACCCCGTGAGGGCCTGGCCTGTATACGACTTCTTCACCCGCGCCACCTGCTCCGGCGTGCCTTGGGCTACGATACGGCCGCCTTCTTCGCCGCCTTCGGGGCCGAGGTCGATAATCCAATCGGCGTTGCGGATTACATCCAGATTGTGTTCGATGATGACGATCGAATTCCCCAGGTCGGTCAACCGGTGCAGCACGTCGAGCAACTTTTTTACGTCGTCGAAGTGGAGGCCGGTGGTGGGCTCATCCAGCAGGTAAAGCGTTTTGCCGGTTTGGCGCTTGCTCAGTTCGCGCGCGAGCTTAATGCGCTGCGCTTCGCCGCCGGAGAGCGTGACCGCAGATTGACCAAGATGAATGTAGCCGAGGCCGACGTCGACCAGGGTTTGCAGCTTTTGTTTCACCTGCGGGATGTTTTCGAGAATGGGCAGAGCGTCGGAGACCGGCATTTCGAGCAGGTCAGCGATGGAATTTCCGTTGTACTTCACGGCGAGTGTCTCGTGATTGTAGCGGCGTCCGGCACAGACTTCGCAGAGGACGTAGACATCGGGCAGGAAGTTCATCTCGATGCGGCGCTGGCCCTCGCCCTGGCAGGCTTCGCAGCGGCCGCCGGAAACGTTGAAGGAAAAGCGTCCGGCTTTGTAGCCGCGCTCGCGCGATTCTGGCAGCATGGCGTAGAGATCTCGGATCGCCGTGAATACGCCGGTATAGGTTGCGGGATTCGAGCGCGGCGTGCGGCCGATCGGGGATTGGTCGATGCGAATGACTTTGTCGATGTTCTCCGCGCCGACGATCGCCTTGTGCTCGCCGGATTTTTCGCGTGAGCGGTAAAGTTGGCGGGCCAGGGCGCGGTAAAGAATGTCGTTGACCAACGTGGACTTGCCAGAACCGGAAACTCCGGTGACCACCGTCATCACGCCGAGCGGGAAAGTTACGTCGAGATTTTTGAGATTGTTTTCCTTCGCGCCGAGAATCGTGAGCGCGGCACCGTTCTTTTGACGGCGTTCGGGACGCATCTCGATCTGCACTTTGCCGGAGATGTAAGCGCCGGTCAGCGAGTTGGGCTCGCGCATGATTTCTTCCGGCGTTCCGTGCGCCACCAGGCTTCCGCCATGACGCCCTGCGCCCGGACCGAGATCGATCACGTAGTCGGCGCGGCGGATGGTCTCTTCGTCGTGTTCCACCACCAGAACTGTGTTGCCGAGATCGCGGAGATTTTCGAGCGCGGTCAGGAGGCGGCCGTTGTCGCGATGATGAAGGCCGATGGAAGGCTCGTCCAGAACGTAGAGGACACCGCGCAGCTTGGAACCGATCTGCGTGGCCAGACGGATGCGCTGGCCTTCGCCGCCGGAAAGCGTGGCCGCCGAGCGGTCGAGGGAGATGTAGTTCAATCCGACCGCATTCAGGAATTGCAGACGCTCGACTACTTCGTGCATGACGCGGCCAGCGATCTTCTCTTCGCGGCCCGCAAGTTTGATGCTCTGTGCGACTTCGAGAGCTCCCGAAATTGGCAGCGCGGTGAAATCGGCAATGGAGATGCCATTCACTTTCACGGCAAGACTTTCTGGCCGCAGCCGCTTGCCGTGGCAGGCGGGACATTCGCTCGCAGACATGTGGTCCATCAGCCAGTCGCGGTAGCCTTCCGACGTGGACTCTTCGAGATTCTGCTTCAGATATCCGAAGATTCCGCGGAAGCCGGTCTTTCCGCGGCCGGACTCGCCATTCAGCAGCAGATCCTGAATTTTCTCAGGAAACTTTTCGAATGGCATATTCAGATCGATACCGTGCGCTGCGGCCATCACTTGTAGACTGTGGATCAATCCCTGCGACGCCGAACCCGGGCCAAGTCCGCCATCGAGCAACGGCTTCGACCAGTCGGTGATTACCTTCGCGGGATCGAAATCGTAGCGGCTGCCGAGGCCGTGGCATTCGGGGCAAGCTCCATACATGCTGTTGAAGGAAAAGGAGCGAGGCTCGAGTTGAGGGACGCTGATGCCGCAATCGGGGCAGGCGAGCTTTTCTGAATAGAGTTGCTCATCGCCGCCGACGACGGCCACCTGCACCAGGCCGCCGGCCAGCTTCATGGCAAGTCCTACCGACATTTCCAGGCGGTGCTCGATGCCCGGCTTGACGAGCAGGCGGTCGATCATCACTTCGATGGTGTGGTTCTTGCGTTTATCGAGATTGAGATCGTCTTCGAGGTTGACGAGTTCGCCGTCGACGCGGGCGCGAGTGTAGCCGTGCTTGAGCAGGGTCTCCATCTCTTTCTTGAATTCGCCTTTGCGGCCGCGCACGATAGGCGCCAGCACCATCACGCGGTCTTCAGGCGTGAGAGCCATGACGCGCTGCACGATCTGCTCCGCGGACTGGCGGCTGATGGGGCGTCCGCATTTGGGGCAATGCGGGACGCCGATGGAAGCGAACAACAGGCGAAGATAGTCGTAGATCTCGGTAATCGTGCCGACGGTGGAACGGGGACTGCGGCTGGTGGTCTTCTGCTCGATGGAGATGGACGGGCTAAGTCCATCGATTGCATCAACATCCGGACGCTCCATCTGGTCGAGAAACTGCCGAGCATAGGTGGAAAGAGTTTCTACATAGCGGCGCTGGCCCTCGGCATAAATCGTGTCGAAGGCGAGAGAAGACTTGCCGGAGCCGCTCAGTCCGGTCACCACGGTGAGGGTGTTGCGCGGAATCTCAACGTCGATATTCTTGAGGTTATGCTGGCGCGCCCCGCGCACCGAAATCTTGGTGATGGCCATTAGTTTGGGCTGGATAGCCCTTCCGTAATATCGACAGGTCTCCAGATTTGTCCGACATTAGGAGTGCGCAGCTCTACTCCGTATCTTAGTCGTCAATAGCGGCGGGCGTCAACGAAGGTAGATTGAGGATGCCGCACAGACGAAAGTTGATCCGGCAGCATCTAAATACCGCAATTTCTAACTGCATACAGACAGGGTGGTTGATTGTGATTTCGCTCTTCATGCCTCTCATTCTCTTCGTTACGGTAGTCGCCTCCGTTGGCATTGGCGTCATCGCGGCTTACGCCGCCGTCATCGGCATCCTGCAGGCGTGCGGCCGGGCATCGCAGCAACGGCCCACGGAAGCAAAAGCGAGGCTGGTTCTCGTGCCTACGCAGAACCACGCCAGCGGGGACTAAGCACCGCGCCCTCAGAACCCCGTGTTAGCATTTTGTTTGTGCTGTTCTCCGGCGGAATGCCCATGGCCCGCACTCGTCCTATCCCGGTTTCATTGATTCTCCCAATACTTCTCGGCGTTCTGCTATCGACATCGGTACCTGCGGCGGAGCAGTCGCTGTGGCTCGAAATTCACTCCACGCACTTCACTGTGATCACTGACGCGGGGGAGAAAAAAGGGAAAGAAGTTGCGCTGCGGTTTGAGCAGATGCGGGCTGTGTTCGCCATCCTGTTGATGAAGGACCGGCTCAACGAACCCCTGCCGCTAACTATTCTTGCTTTCAAGAACGACAAGAATTATTACCAGAGCGCGCCGCTGCGGCAGGGGCAGCCGATCAGCGTCCCGGGATTCTTCGTGCCCGGCGAAGACCAGAACTTTATCGTGCTCAACTTATTCGAAGAGGAGTCATGGCGCGCCGTGGCGCACGACTTCGCGCACCTGCTGATGAACTACAACTATCCTCCAGTGGAGGGATGGTTCGACGAAGGGCTGGCGGAATATTTCAGTTCCATTCGCATCGACAACAAACAAGTCGAAATCGGGGGCGACCCGGAAATGAATCCCGTCTTCACCCAGGACCTGCTGGAGAATCAGCACGAGGTTCACAATCCTCCGAAGTCGCTGACCGAACTGCTCGGGGGGCAAGTGTGGCTCGCGCTGCCCGACCTGCTCACCATGAAGCATGACACTTCCAGATACGTTGAAGGCACGCACCACACTCTGTTTTACGCGCAGTCGTGGATGATGGTGCATTACCTCCTTCACGAGAAGAAGCTGCCGGAGACAGGAACGTATTTTGATCTGGTCGAGAACCAGCGTGTGCCGGTAGAAGAAGCCGTTCAGAAAGCGTACGGTGTTACGCCTGCACAATTCGACCAGGCGGTGAAGGACTACTTCCACTCGCTCACGCCACTGTTCACAGCGCTCGATGCGTCGAAGCAGCCAGATTCTCTGGCCAATCCACCGCCGGTGTACCAGTTTCCCACGCCGGTTGGGCCGAATGACAGCGCGATCATGGCCAAGCCGATGCGCGAAGTTGATGCTCGGGCTTTAGTGGCTGAGGTAAAGATAAGAATTCCGGAACGTCGCAACGTCGGCCTGCAGGAATTGCAGGCGCTGGCCACCACTCCTGAACCAACTGCCTCCGGTAAAGCCAACGCCAGGAAAGTTAATAAAGAGAACAACGAAGATGCTCCGCTGGTGGAGGCCACTGGCAATGAGATCGCGCATCGGGCGCTGGCATGGGACCATCTCCAGCGCGGCGAGTTCGATGCGGCGGCGGAAGAATTGAGCGATGCAGCCGCCCTCGACCAGCGCGACATGTGGATTCGCTACTACATGGCCGTGCTGAAGTACCGCGTAGCACAAGCGAAGCATACCGATATTCAGGGACTGCCCAACATGATGCAGGATCTGCGGGCAGTGCTGGAGTGGTATCCGGAATTTGCCGACGCCTATGACCTGATGGCGATGGCACGCTTGGTTGGCGGCGGTCCAGTCGCGGCCACGCAGGCGGAACGCGCCGCCATGCAACTCAGCCCGCGCAACCAGGAGTACGTCTACCATATGGCGGAAATCTACATTGAGGCCAAGAAGTGGGAAGCAGCGCGAGCCTTGCTGGAACACTTGAAGACAAACAGCAATGCACAAGTTGCGACGGAAGCGCGCGGGCAGTTAGAGCGACTGGCGAACGAGCAGAAATACGGCCTTTCGGCAGCCTCCACGGCTCCGAAACTTTCTCCGCAGAGTTCTCCCTTTGACGTGCTGGAACAAGATGCCGCCAAGCGCGCGGCGGCGGAACAGGCAGCACAAAACGCTGGCACCGGGGATAAGCGGGCGGCCAAATTTCTTCAGGGCCGGCTGGTGGGCGTCGATTGCTCGCAGTCTCCAACCGCCGTTCTCACCGTCGCCTCGGCCGGAGTCGTTCTGAAACTGCGCACTGCCGATTACAAATCGCTGCTGCTCATCGGGGCCGACACGTTCTCGTGCGCGTGGAATGATCGCTCTGTGTCGGTGAACTACAAGCCGGGCGGCATTTCGGATGGGGATCTGGTGTCGGTCGAGCTGCGGTGAAGGCGGCCGTTCGTTCGCGCTACCGGCAGCGATCCACGCGAAGCGACCGCAAGTTGTTGGGTGAAACCTAAAATGTAAAACCCTCTCGTTCGGAACGGGAGGGTCGGCAATCAACCATGATTGCGGTTAGGCGCGGACGACGTTGCCCGCCTGAAAGCCTTTGGGGCCTTTCAGCAGATCGAACTCCACGGTCTCACCCTCATTGAGCGAGCGGTAGCCGTTCTCCTGAATCGCGGAGAAATGTACGAAAACGTCTTCCCCCGTGGAGCGCTGGATGAATCCATATCCCTTCGCCCCGTTGAACCACTTCACTGTTCCCTTCTCTCTCACGGAAAAACTCCTTTCGCCATCGATAAGAATTGTTCCCCCGGATCTCCAGTATTGTTGTCCCGGCGAACCAGGACGCCCCCTCAAGAAAAACGGTGGAACTCGGTCGCTGCCACTTAGTGCCGAAGAAGTCGCCGCAAAGCAAAAGACCCCTCGGTTCAGCACCGCGCAAACTGCGGCGAGAACTTCCGGAGCCTTGGACCATCGACGCTGATTTCTACGACCCTACTCAAGACGTCAACCTGTCTTACAAACTCATCACGCGGCATTCACCGGCAATGAGCACACGCGATAATAAGCACTACTAAATCGTTTCGCAAGAAGAATTAGAGGATTAGCCTGAAAAATAACCTTCGGTCATATTTAAAACTTTAACACGGTATAAGAAAAGACCCGTTCCTGGGCTCTAAACTTTAGTTTCCGGAGAGGTTGCCAACACGGAGCCAAACCCTTGGTACGATTAGGGTATAGCCCCGTGCCGGATCCAATTACTACTACGGTTAGTAGACCAGCGGACATCGCCCCAAGCCGCCCGCAGCGCCCCCGTCGCGGGTGGTCCTCAGGGGTAATGGTCTCGACTGTGAAATACCTGCTGCGGACCGATGTGCACACGTTTGCGTTTTCTGTCGCCGCCAATTCGATCCTCTCGTTTTTCCCTTTTGTAGTGCTGCTGATGACGCTTATCCGACGCGTTTTTCATTCGCGCGTGATGTACGACGTGGTGGTGGAACTGCTGCGGGACTACCTGCCCGCCGGCCAGGAGTTCGTCATCCGCAACCTGAACGCCATGGTGAACAGCCGCCACAGCGTGCAATTGGTTTCGCTCATCATCCTGTTAGTGACGTCCTCCGGCGTGTTCATGCCACTTGAAGTCGCGCTCAACCGGATCTGGCGCTTTCCAAATAATCGCTCGTACTTCGGCAATCAGTTGATCTCACTTGGCCTGGCTTTTGGTTGCGGCGTGCTGACTCTGCTGTCAGTGGCCATGACGGCGGGCAACGTGGCCTTGCTGGAATTTCTGCTGCGCGGCCACGGCACTGGATTTATTCGCCTGGTGGGATTTGTGGTGATGAAGCTGTTCGCTATCGCCGCCAGCATCGCCATATTCTTCCTCATTTACTGGGTATTGCCCAACGGAAAGGTTCCGGCGCGTGCGGTGCTGCCAACGGCCATGATCATGGGATTGCTGTCGGAAGCTTTGAAGTATGGCTACATTCTGGCGCTGCCCTGGCTGAATTTTGGCGAAGTCTATGGCCCTTTTGCTCTGTCGGTGAGCATGATGTTCTGGGCATTCCTGTCAGGATTGCTGCTGCTAGCCGGTGCGAATCTCAGCGCGGAGGAGCATCAGCGGCACACGCTCTGACGAATGGCTAGGCGACTCGCCGAAGGGTCCGGCTCAGACTTGCCGCAGCTCTGCTTTTGCTTTCTTTATTAATTCTTCGACGTTGCCGTCAGCGCGGACAGTTCGCGTCGCGCTTCCTGTGCAGGGATGAAGTCGGGGTCGGCGTTCTTCCAGATGTCGAGCAGTTGTTGGTAACTGCGGGTCGCTGCCGCGCGGTCGAACAGCGCCTCTGCGCGGGCCGTTCCGAGCAGGCAGAGAACATAGTCGGGCGCCTGAGGGTTACCCGTCGACCCTTCTTGGAGGGCCAGACCGCGATAGCGAACGCCCGGCTCGAAGTCGGTGACGGCCTGCTGCCCATGCTTCATCTCTAAGGATGCACGGCCCAGAAGGTGAGGAATTTTCGTGACCAGCACGTAAGGAACAGCCGAGGTCAGCAACGCCGCGACCTGCTCCGGATGGTGCGCGGCCAGGGCTGCGGCGGCCTTTACTTCGGGCAGATAGATATCGTTGACCAGCGTGTTCGTTGGCGCTTCCGCGGCCACGCGCTCGGTTTCTTTCAGGGCCGCACTTTCCTCGCCGCACAGGGCAAGGGCCAAAGCAGCATTGGGAACAGTCGCCACCGAACGGTCGAGCGTGAGCCCATGGTGGGCAGATTCCCGGGCAGCAGAACAGTTCGATACCAGCGCATCGTGGAGGGCCTTGACCGCGTAGAGTCCGCCCGCCGCATCCGACAGATGTTGTTGCTCGGCTTTTTGTCCCGCCTGCTCCCACTGGCGGTCCGCCTCGTGCATTTTACCCAGATAGAGATAAACGGCTGCCGCGCCCGCCTGTACGATAAAACCGTCGGGGCGCCCGGCTGCCCATTGCACATGTTTCTCCCAGTCTGGCCGGCCAGAGATAAGATCGTCCACCATCGCGTTGGCTTGATAACTGGTGCTGTCAGCGCCGCCCTGCTCCAGCGCCTCTTTCAGATAATGCTCGCCTTCCTGCATCCGGTCGATTCCCATCAGCGTGCCCGCGGCATTGTTGGCCGCGACATCGTTCCAGCGGGCGATCTCCCAGGCCTTCTCGAAACCCACGGAGGCCTGCTCGTAGTCGCCGATCGTCTGGTAGGAGGATGCGAGGTTGTTCCATGCGGCGGCGTCGCGCGGGTAGGTCGCCACGAACAGCTTGTAGGACTCCAGTGCCTTGGGTAGGTCGTACTGCTGCAAAGCGTATTGCGCCTCGATGTACATGCGCTCGCGCTCGGTCACCCGTTCTCGCAATTCGTAGGCCTTTTTCACGTTCTCGACGGCCTTGGCCACTGCGCCCTGGTTCCCATAGGCCACACCCAGACGCGCATAGGCCATGGCGAAGCTCGGGTCCAGCCGGATCGCCTCCTGGTAAAAAGAAGCCGCCTGGGGAAAGTCGCGCCCCACGCGGTGTTCATCTTCTCCCAGGGAAAATGCATGGAATGCCTGCAGCGAAGCAGTCGTGACGTTAGTAAACGGCGTGGTGAGCTTCTGGATGGACGCCATGGACTCGCCCAGCCTCGCCCGCATCGCCGTGGCAGCATTGGAAACGGCTTGCAGCACTCCAGCTTTGTCGTTGGCCGTGACCTGTTCGCGCGCAAACACATCTCCCGTGCCGCAATTCACCGCATTAATCTGAATCACATATGCTGGTCCCAGATTGGCGATTGTCCCCGCCAGATAGGCCTTCACTCCCAGCCGCTGGCCCAACTGCTGCGCCAGTTCCGGCGTAATCCTCTGCTCGCGTGGCTGGCTCAGATATTGCAGGTTATTGTGCAGTTCGGCATCGCTGACCAGTTGCAGCAACGGCGACTGCTCGAGCTGGATGGCCAGCGCCTCTTTCAATGTCGAGTCGAATACCGGGTCGCCGGTTTGGTTGGTAAAGTCGGCCAGAATGAGTTGATCTTTGTCGGTCAATTTCGGCGCCTGATGCTTGCGCCAGTAGAGGCCCCCGGCAACCGCTGCCAGGATCAACACTACGGCCGTTGAAACCACGAGCTTCCACTTCGCCTGCGAGGGAGGAGTCAGCGGTACTGCCTCCACGCCCCCTGGAACCGAGGCCGAGGAACCGGAGGAAACCGCCACAGAGCGACCACTGGTCTTCGTCCCAGGCCCAGCCGCAGCCGGCGGCTGAGATTCTGTCTGCGTGTTCCCACCCGCCACCGGCATGGAAGGAGAAGAACCCACCGCTGAAGAGCGCCCTGACTCGAGGTCCCGCTTGAGGCGGAGCAACTCCGACTTGATATCCACGGCGTGCTGGTACCGCAGATCGCGGTCTTTTTCGAGGGCGCGGTTGATCACGTCTTCCAGCTTGGCCGGAAGTTCGGGATTCAGCCGCACCGGCGCGACCGGCGCACGATTCATGATGGCGTCAAAGATGACTCCGGAAGTTTCTCCGCGAAACGGCACCGCCCCAGTCGCCATTTCATAGAGCACGATGCCAAACGAGAATAGATCGGTGCGCGCATCCAGGGGCTTGCCCCGCACCTGCTCCGGCGACATGTACGCGACCGTCCCCAGCGCCGAGCCCGGGCTGGTTAAGTGCTGAGCGCTCGTTCCCTCGGTTCTGGTAACTTCGGCCGGGTCCAGCACGCGGCTACTATCGTGCGATACTTTGGCCAGGCCAAAATCGAGGATTTTGGCCGTTCCCCGGGCGGTTACGAAGATATTCGCGGGTTTGATGTCGCGGTGCACGATGCCTTTGGAGTGGGCCGCGTCCAGCGCATCTGCCACATCGATTGAGATGGCAAACAGCTTTTCGAGTTCCAGAGGACGGTCGCCGATGAGGTGCTTCAGCGTCTCGCCATCCAAGAATTCCATGACGATGAAAGCGAGCCCGCCCTCTTCACCGATGTCGTAGATGGTACAGATATTGGGATGATTCAGCGCAGAAGCAGCCTGAGCCTCGCGGCGAAAACGGCTGAGTGCGGCCGCGTCACGGGTGACATCTTCGGGAAGGAACTTCAGAGCGACGAAACGGTGCAGCCGCGTATCCTCGGCCTTGTACACCACTCCCATCCCGCCACCGCCGAGTTTCTCGATCACTCTGTAGTGAGAGATGGTTTGTCCAATCATATTTTCGTAAGCGTAACCCGTGACATCGGGGCCGGGTCCGGTGAACCATCTTAGGAGCCGGGCAGACGCAAGTCAACGCGAACTACCGCGATACGTCACGCGTACCGAATATGCACAGGGTCATGGTGACATCCGTCACTGCGCGATTCCTTTGGACACCGGCTAGGATGTGCCTGGTTTCGCAGTGCGCGCTGCAGTCTTCGCAACTCACGGACGTGGAACATCGACTGGTGCGGGTGCTGGGTAGTGTGCTGGGCCTGGGTTGGTCGCAGTTAAACCTGAACGTAATCACCGGCAATCCTTCTGCTACGCCCGATGACTTCGCCGGTTTCCCTGTGATGCACTACTATGGATTCAGTGAATTGCATTCCGATCACTCTCTGCTACAAAAACCCTTACCAGCTCGCGCCCGATGATGTGGCTGCGCTCTCGCGCCTGTATCCTGCTGGCACATCCGGTAAATCGGCTCCCACTGCCCGCCTTCACGGTACGGTGTATTTTGTGAATCATTTCGGAGGCCCGGGCCAGCCCATGCAGGGCGTGAACGTGTTCGCGCGTTGGACGCCTCCGATGGGCGCTCGGTTGGGCTAAAGCCGACGACCAGCCAGTCGTAGTTGTCATAGACCATCTCGACGGCGCCGGGGACGAGCTTCCGCATTTTGGCAAGAGCGCGGCGGGCGAAGGCGGCAACCTCTGGGTCGTATTTCGCGAAGAAGGAGTCGAGTTGTTGCTCGGCGTCGGCTTGGCGCGCAGCAGCAGGGGACTTCTTCGGAGGTTTGCGGTTCGTCGATTTCCGAGCAGCATGAAATTTCCTGACGCATGCGTATTGATGTCAGCCGTCAAGCCGACTATTTCTTCGTCCACTGATCCACCCAGTCGTTGACCGTTTTGTACCAGAGCTGCGAATTTTGCGGCTTCAGCACCCAGTGGCCTTCGTCGGGAAAATACAGCATCTTTGATGGGACGCCTTCCATCTGCAATGTCGTGAAGAGCTGCAAACCTTCGCTTACGTCTAGGCGGTAGTCGCGCTGGCCGTGGACGACCAGCGTCGGCGTCTTGAAATTTTTCGCGTACTGGTGCGGCGACCACTTCTGGTACATGGCGCGGTTGTCGTAGGGAGTGCCTTTGAACTCCCAGTTGTTGAACCACAGCTCTTCGGTGGTGCCCCAGGCGGATTCGGCGTTGAACATGCCGTCGTGCGAGACCAGGCACTTGAAGCGGTCGGTGTGGCCGAGGATCCAGTTGATCGCGTATCCGCCGTAGCTGGCGCCCAACGCGCATTCGCGGTCTTTATCAATAAACCCGTAATGCGCCTCTGCGTAGTCGAGGCCCTTCATCAGGTCTTCAAACGGAGCGCCGCCCCAGTCGCCGTCGATGGCGTCGATAAACTTCTGCCCGTATCCGGTCGAGCCGTGGAAGTTGATCATAATGACGACGTATCCGTTAGCGGCGAAGAGTTCGGGATTCCAGCGATAGCTCCAGTCGTCTCCCCAGGCGCCCTCCGGCCCGCCGTGGATGAGGAACTTCACGGGATATTTCCTGCCGACATCGAAGTTCGGCGGCTTGACTAGGAAGCCTTCGACCTCGTCGTTGTGAGCGTCGGGGAACCAGAAGGATTCGAGCGGGGACATGAAGACTTTTGAAAGTTCGGCCTCATTGGTGTGGGTTAACTGACGTTGCTCGTCGTTATCTGTAAAAGGCCGAGCCTCGCAAACCTCAGTCGGAGCATGCACTGACATGCATGTAAAGAGCAGATTTCCGTTAGGCGCGAGGATCAGATCATCCGCGTAGCCCCACGAATCTGGGAGTATGTCCGTTGTCGTCCTACCACTCGACAGGTTCATGGGCGAGCCGCTATGCGATCTTACAATCGGCGCTGGAGCAGTCTCGTTATATCCGGTTGTTCCAATACTGTAGATAGAAGATTGCCCTTCCCGCTCCGCAGAAAAATAAAGTCCATCGAGCGCCACCTCGCTCCCGAGCTTGTGCCAAGCCCATGTGAAGCTTCCCACCCAAGCGTCGAAACTCTCCGTCAGATTCTTCTTCTCTCCTGTCTTGCGGTCGTACAGCATCAGGCGGAAGCGGTCGCTCTCGTATCCGGGACGCTGCTGGGCGCGGTAGGCGATGTAGCGGCCATCGGGCGAATAGAGCGGCGTCGAGTCGCTGGCGGGATTGTCGGCGGTGATGTTCTTCGTCTGGGCCAATACCTGCGCGGAGGTTGCGTCGTGCGGAAAAACAGCGGGAACCGTCCAGAGATCGTTGTTGGTGGAAGCGGCTGGATTCTTATCGTGATTCGAGGTGTAGCAAACCTCTTTCCCGTCGGGCGAGAAGGCATAGTCGTCCTGCCCACCGAGTGAGAAAACAGGCGCATCGTAATCGCCGGGGGTGAGGTCGCGGTAGCGGTGATGATAAGGCGGATCGGAATTACCGCCGGGGACAATAGCAAAAAGGGAGACACAAAAGATGTGGCTCCGCTTACCTTCCTTGTAGGCGTTCCAGTGGCGATAGAGCAGATGATCGAAGACAAGGGCCTTGACCTTCGAGTTCTCATGCTCGTGAACTTTGTTGGCATTGCAAGCAAGTTCGTCGGGCTGCTCGTCGCACTCGGGATAGACATCGGAGGTGAAAATAAGAAACTTGCCGTTGGGAGACCAGGTTTCGCCGCTGGCTTCGGTGGCAATGTCCGTGAGCCTGCCTTTTTTAGTGACAGTTCCGGTTGCGCTATCAAACTCGGCGATCCAGATTTGCGATCCGCCTTCTTTCGTCGAGATAAAGGCGAAGCTTGTTCCATCAGGCCTCCAGCGCGGACGGTCGGCGTCCTGATCGGCGATGATCTCGCGCTCCTGACCCCCCGCCGTGGGCACGATCCAGATGTGCGGCGTCTTGGTGTTGGCTTCAAGATCCACATCGACCACGCTGAAGATCACCCACTTGCCGTCCGGCGAAACCACAGGCTCCCCCACGCGCTTGAGCTTCATCATGTCTTCGAAAGTGAAGGGATGCTTGGCCTGCGCAAAGACGGGAAATGTGAAAGCGATGAGAGCGAGAAAAACGGGAAAGAAACGACGCATGAGGGAACCTCCCGACAAACGGATGAGTGTAGCAGGGCGACGTGGCTGGCTTCCAGTTGCGTCCTTGATAGTGCGCAGCGTGAATGTCATACCCGAGAGCATCGTGACTCCCGGGACAGCAGGTTCCTCCACTTCGCTCCGCTCCGGTCGGAAGGACAGAGTTTTTTTCTGAGCGCGGATTCTGCTCCGGAGGGCCCCGACCATTTTTTCAACACGGCAACCCCTTGATTGATATGGCATCCAAGTTAGTGGCAGAACTGCAGCGCCCTACCCCCGGCCTCACTGAGCGGAGAGGGGTCGGGGGAGGGTCGCCGCGGTTAAACTTAGCCGTGGCGATCAATGGGCGCAGGAGTTCGGGAGAACTACGCGTCCTCGCAAGTCCCTCGAGCTACTTATCCGATAAAATAGGGTTATGAATCGGCCGCACCGCATTGTTCTGTTTTTTGCCTTGGTTGTATGCATTTCCCTTGCTTCGCCAGCGATTGCGCAGGAAGGTCCGCTCGAAAACGCTCCGCCCAAGGGCATCACGGCTGAGGAAATTATCCAGCGCTTCGCGGCCAAGGAGAAGGAGTTCAAAGAGGCCCGCGATCAGTACACGTACCGGCAAGACATCACGGTAAAGACCCTGGATGGCAGCACCACCACGGGCGAGTATCACGAAGTTTTCGATGTACTGTTTGACGACAAGGGCAGGCGCATGGAAAACGTAGTGTTTGCCCCGCAGTCGAGTTTGGAGCAGGGCGGGCTTTCGCTCGATGAGGGCGACGTTCAGGACTTCCGCAACCGTCTGCCCTTTGTGCTCACCAGCGATGAGATTCCGGAGTACAACATCCTCTATGTGGGCCAGCAGGCGGAAGACGAGTTGCACTGCTATGTGTTCGACATCGCTCCCAAACAGATTGCGGGCAAGAAACGATATTTCCAGGGACGCATCTGGGTGGACGATCAGGATTTCCAGATCGTGAAGACCTACGGTCAAGCAGTGCCGGAGATTCGTGACACGAAGAAGAGGGGCAACAAGGAAGAACATCTCTACCCCAAGTTCACAACCTGGCGGCAGCGAATCGACGGCAAGTACTGGTTTCCTACCTACACGCGCGCCGATGACACACTGCACTTTAACATGAACGATATTCACATCCGCGAGATCGTGAAGTACGAGGACTACAAGCGCTTTGGATCGAGCGTGAGGATTCTGTACGAGGGCAAGGAAGTTCCGAAGGCGGACCAGAAATCGCCGCCGGATCAGAATCAAAGTCCAGACCAGAAGAAGCCGGACGCGGCGCCGAATCCACAGCCGCCGCAGAAGTAGGTTTCAAAGTTTCAAGGTGTTATTGTGGCGGGGCGCCGACCTGCTCTTGAGAACTGGGAAACTTAGAAACCTAGTAGAACAGATACTTTCTCCACTTATCATCCGACCGGCCCATCAATCGCATGATGTGGCGGCTGGTGTGGAGGTTGAAGGCCCGGGGTTCGCGCATGAGTTTCATGCCGGCTTCGACGGGGAACTGATTGCCTTTGCGTCGGTTGCACAGATGACAGCAGGCCACCAGGTTTTCCCAAGTTGAGGAACCTCCGCGGGAGCGGGGGATCACGTGATCCAGCGTCAGTTCGCCGGAAGGCAGCACGGTGGCGCAATACTGGCAGGTGTTGCNNCAGCAGAATATTTTTCCGCGACAAAGCTCGGCTCTGGTGCGGGATGCGGCGATACTCCAGCAGGCGAATCACCGAGGGCACGCGCATGGCGATACGCGCCGCGTGCAGGAAATGCCCGTTCTCCTCTTCCGTCATGGCTACACCCTTGAGCACCAGGACCAATGCCCGCCGTGCAGCGCACACATTGATGGGCTCATAGGAAGCGTTGAGGACGAGTACGGGCGCGTGCAGCGCGTGCCCGTTGCCGTCGCGATGGACAGCCGTCCCTGCGAACAGGTTGGCGGCGTGCCTTCCCGTGAGTCCCGCATCGGCTTCAAACCTTGCTGACATGATGCTCGGTTTCGTCTCCTCCACCCGCGTCTGCACTTAATCTTCGATCCATATTTTCCTGCATACGATGCCGAATCGAGTGGCGCATACTCCTAAATTAGATGCCGACCGCACGAGCCACGCGGATGTCCTGCACGCCGGATGGGATCTCGCTGTCTACCGCGTCGGCGGGCAACTGAATCTCCACATGCTGATCGGAAGCCTTCAGCGTGCGGGCGACGGTTGCGACCCATACTTTGTTTGCTCCGGCGCGGCGCAGAACCCGCGCACACTCCGATACAGTTGCTCCGGTGGTATAGACGTCATCCACCAGCAGCACTTCGCGTCCTTTCACGGCTTCGGGCCGGGCCACTCCGAATGCACCGCGCACGTTCTCGCGGCGCTGATGGCTGGTGAGGCCTGTTTGGGACAGCGTTTCGCGTTTTCTTTCGAGCACTCCGGCATCCAACCGCAGAAGTCCGGGCACCGGGCTGAGTTTCATCGCGGCCCTCGCAATCAGCTCCGCGTGGTTGAACTCGCGCTGGCGAAGTTTGGTGCGGTGCAGTGGCACAGGGACTACAGCAATGGGATCAGCCGGCAATTCGGGTTCGAGCTCTGCGATCGCCTCCGCCAGCATGCGTCCCAGAACATTCGCGGCCGGACGCACTCCTGCGTACTTGAGCAGATGAATCAGCTCTCGTAACCCGGCCTCGTAGCTGCCGTAGGCCACCGCGCGCGCGAATGCGGGATCAATCCGCCGGCATAATCCGCAGCGGGGCTCGGTGTCGGGCGAAGAGAGCGCATAGGAAGAAAACAGGCGCTCGCCGCAAATGGAGCAGACCCCGGCCCCGATGGGCCGCATGGCATTGAGGCACTCCTGGCAAACTGGAAGGCGGGAAATCTGTACTAGAGGCGCGCCGCAGATACGGCAATCGGAAGGAAACAGGACTGCAAACAGACTCTCCCCAACTTGGACAGAAACTCTGCTCGCCCAGGACCGACCATTCGCCGAAGCAATAGATGCCCCTGCCACTGCGGCTTTGGCTTGGATAGCCCGAATTCGGTCTCCGCTACTGCTGAAGACGGCCTCCGTGATGCCCACGAAAAATGGGACGCTTCCGCGTTGCCCGCTTTCCGCAAGTATAACGGCGTCCGGGCCTCCTAGGCAACGTTACGGGTATCGGGGCCTGCAACGGCTGAGACCGAATGCTTTCCGGCCACTTCCGATAGCCGCTCCCGCACCGGCATGAAGATCAAGCGGTAGTCCCTCCGGAAGCATGCCGCACAGCGCACTGGCTGCATAAGAAAGATCGGGAGAAGGTAACGTTCGGAGAACGTGCGGCGTCGCGAACGGAAGCCCGTGTCGCTGCCACAATCGTTGCAGTGGAATTCAAAGTATCGCTGCAGCCATAGCTGGTCAGAGGAATTCTTGGTCACCGTGCACCTCAGAATGATGAAACCACGAAGGGGCTCCAGACGATTATCCCTATTTTACCTTAAGGCGACGAACACGCAAGAGGCAGCGTTTCCTGATCACTATCGATGCTGGAACCCGCATCCCACTTGTAAAGCGGCCTGCCCGCATGCTAACGTGCGCCGTTCCAGTGTTTTGCATATAAGTTAGAGTGTCGGGACTCATCCCATTGCGAGGCTTTCGCCCATGAGTACGGTTGCCCCACCACCTATCCGGAAGAAGCACGTTCCTTACGTTCCCGAAAACATGGAAATGAAAGAGTTCACCTTCCGCGCATTGCTGATCGGGTTGGTGATGACGGCAATTCTGGGGTCGGCCAATGCCTATCTCGGACTGAAGGCCGGAATGACGATTGCGGCAACCTATCCCGCGGCGGTGATCGGGATGGCGCTGCTGCGGCTAATGAAAGGCTCGCTGCTGGAAGAGAACATCGCGCGAACTGTGGGCTCGATTGGCGAATCGGTGGCAGCGGGCGCCGTGTTCACGATTCCAGCATTTGTGATGGCCGGGCTGTGGCCGGGCCTGACCCGGGAGAAATATTGGAACTCGGTAGCGCTGATGGTGATCGGGGGGACGCTCGGGATACTTTTTGTGACGCTTCTGCGACGCGTCATGGTGGAGGACCCCGACCTGCCCTATCCGGAATCAGTGGCCGCCTCCGAGATTCACAAAGCAGGGCAGCAAGGCGCCAAAGCCGCTAAGATTTTATTCGCCAACATGGGCTTTGGCGGATTCATGTACCTGTTGGGCGCGGTGAATGTGTTCTCCGCGAACAATACGTTTCCGGTCACCATCAGTGCGCTGGGCAAGAAGTTGCTGCTGCGCACCGGTACGAATCCCAACGTGGCGACCACGATCACTGGAGGCGCAACACTGCTGACTGCACCCGACATTAGTCCAGCGTATCTGGGCGTTGGCTACATCATCGGTCCGCGGCTAGCGGCGCTCAATTTTGCCGGAGGCGTGCTGGCCTGGGGACTGCTGGTTCCGCTTCTAACCTTCACCATTGGCCCTTACATTCAGGCAGCACAGCCTGCGGGACAGACGCTCGCGTGGCCCCTGCTGGCGGGAGCCATCTATTACTCGATCGTGCGGCCTATTGCGGTGGGCGGAATGCTGGTGGGAGCTTCCTACACCTTGTTCAAAATGCGGAAGCAGTTGGGCGCCGGCATGGCGCGCGCCGTCTCGGACCTGAAGAAGTCTGCCGCGGCGCATCAGGCGACGAATCGGACGGATCGCGATCTTCCGTCGAAGGCGATTTTTGCCGGCATTGGCGTCGTGTTCCTGGCCATGATTGCGCTTTACTACTACTTCATCGGCGGTGCGGGAAATCTATCGACTTCGCAAGTCATTACCGCTTCGGTGGTAGCCGCGCTGGTGATGGTCGTTCTGGGTTTCTTCTTCGCCGCGGTTTCCGGAAACCTGGTGGGCCTGATCGGCTCGTCCAATAATCCGGTATCGGGGCTAACGCTGTGCACGCTGGTGATTGCTGCGCTGTTGATGGTGGCGCTGGGAGTCTCGGGAACCGGAGGCGTGGCGGCGGTGCTGGGAGTAGCGGCAGTGGTTTGCGTGTCATCCGCCGTCGCGGGTGAGATGCTGCAGGATTTAAAGGTCGGATATATTTTAGGCGGCACGCCCGCCAAGATGCAGATTGGCGATCTGTTTGGTGTCGTGGTGGCATCGCTGGTTTTGTTCTTTCCGCTGGCGGTGCTCGACAAGGCATACCACTTCGGCAGCGCGGCGCTGCCCGCCCCGCAGGCCGGCTTGATGGCGATGCTCTCGAAAGGAATTGTCGGCGGCGACATGGCGTGGCCGCTGGTTATTGTCGGGATCCTGCTCGGCATTGCCATGATCATGATCGAAGTGAAGAGTGTGATGCTGTTCGCGGTCGGGATGTACTTGCCGCTGGGGACTACGTTTGCGATTTTCATGGGCGGCGTGATCCGCTGGATCACCGACAAACTCCGCGACCGGCGCGGCTACAACGATGCGCAAAAGGCGCGAGTGGAGAACGCCGGTGTGCTGACCGCTTCCGGGCTGATCGCGGGCGAAGCGCTCTGCGGGCTGGTGATTGCGGGGCTGGTGGGGTCAGGCAAAGATGTGACTCTCGTCCATTGGACGCCTTCGTTCTGGGTGGCCCTAGCCGCTCTGGCTTTGCTGATACTGGTGATGATACGGGTGCCCCTGGCCAATGCTGGGAGTCCGGACGAACCAGCGCCACCGACGGCGATCATGTAAACGACGGCATGCAGAAGTAAGAAGGCGGAATGCAGAAGTTCGAATCCGAGTCGGTTACTTCTAAAATCTGGACTTCTCACTGCATTCTTTTTTGGGCCTTGCTATGTCGATCTTTGGAAATATTGCCACGGTGCGCGAGCGCATCGGGGCGGCAGCTCGACGGGCCGGCCGCAGCCTCGAAGACATTGCGCTGATGGCCGTCAGCAAGACTCAACCAGCAGAGCACATCCGCGAAGCTTATGAGGCTGGGCTTAGAGTATTTGGGGAAAACCGCGTTCAGGAATTCGCCAACAAGGTCAACGCGCTTCGAGATCTACACAACGCCGAGTGGCACATGATCGGCCATCTGCAGACTAATAAGGCCGTAAAAACCGCTGAGTTGTTTCGTGCCGTGGATTCGGTCGATTCGCTGAAGCTGGCAGAGAAGCTGGACGCGGCGGCCCGGGCGCTCGGCAGGAAGCTGGACGTGCTCGTCGAAATCAACGTCGGTGGCGAAGAGGCGAAGAGCGGCGCGGCGCCGGACTCGCCTGCACTCGACGAACTGCTGATGGCCGCACCTCGCCTGGAGGCGCTGGTGTTCCGCGGATTGATGACCGTGCCTCCGTTTTCCGACGATCCCCAAGGCGCGCGGCCCTACTTCCGCGAGCTGCACGAATTGCGCGATAAGATTGCCGCGCGCAAGCTGCCGGCCATCACGATGGACCAGCTTTCCATGGGTATGTCGCACGATTTCGAGGTAGCGATTGAAGAGGGCTCAACTTGCGTGCGAGTTGGTACGGCGATCTTCGGAGAGCGGGCAAAGACTTAGCCGCGGAGGACACAGAGGAAGCCATGAGGCTTTTCGATCGGTTTTGCGCGGGAACCATTTTTGTTCTGGCCATTGTGGATTGCTTGCATGTGCCGAGGACTTACATGGGCAGAATCTGGATCTTGGGGACGGGCCTGGCTTTGCTTTTCACCGCCATGTTGAATCTGCTGCGCATTCGCAACGGCTGCGGGGTACAAGGTTTGAAGCTGTTTTGCATCACTGCAAATGTGACGATGCTCATGTTCGGGATCGCCCTGATGGTGAGTATCGGAAAATCGCGTACGTTACACAACCCGCAAGTGCCTCTGCTGGCGGCCTTGCTGCTGGTCGAGACCGCATTCTCGCTGGGGGAAAGCGCTTGATTCCTATGCAGGAGTCGGGCAGCGCAGTGACCTTTGCCGTCAAGGTCCATCCTCGCGCCAAGAAAAACGCAATCACTGGCGAACTCGGCGACGCGTTGAAAATCTCCCTCACTGCGCCGCCGATCGATGGCAAAGCCAACGAGGCTTGCATCGAGTTCTTCGCAAAACTTTTGAAGGTGCCGCGATCTTCCGTTACCATTGCCTCCGGCCATACAAGCCGCTCGAAAGTGATTCGCGTGGCCGGACTTTCGGCCGAAGAAGTCAGGAAACGTGTTGGGATGTAGACCCGAGCAGATGTGTGAGGCGAGGAAACAAACGAGGGCGAGGGCGCCCGCACCACACGAGTCACCAGGGAGCCACTTTTGAGTTTTTCCGAGCGCTTGCGGGAGATTCGCACCGGGTTCGAACGTCCATTCTGGGTCGCCAATATCAGCGAGATCTTCGAGCGCCTTTCTTACTACGGGGCTTTCGCTTCTCTTGCCCTGTATCTGCAGGAGAAGCTAAATTTCTCCGCCGAACAGACCGGAACACTGACTGGAATATTCGGCGGCATGGTATGGTTTCTCGCTATTTTCGGCGGTGCGGTCGCTGATCGCCTGGGCTTCCGGCGCGCTCTCTCGATCGCGTATCTCATCCTCGCCGCCGCGTATTTTCTGATTGGCTCTATTGGAGCCTCCTGGCTTGCGCCCGTGCGTAACGCTGTGCCGCTCGAACTGTTTGTCGGATGCATTCTCATCCTGCCCGCACTCGGCATCGCGCTGGTGAAACCTTGCGTAGTCGGCACCACAGCGCGTGCTTCAAAACCGAACGTGCGCTCGATCGGTTATTCGATTTATTACACCATGGTCAACATCGGCGGTGCTGCCGGGCCCTTGTTCGCCTCATGGGCTCATCCCCATCTAGGCGTTGAGAATGTTTACCGGGTTTCGGCGCTCTTCGTCTTCGCGATGTTCTTTGTGGTTCTGTTCTTCTTCCGGGAGCCACGTAAGGCTGGAGATGCGCCACCGCCTTCGATTGCCACAGTAGCGCGGAATTTCTGCGTGGTCGTAGGCAACTACCGGCTGGTTCTCCCCGTGCTGCTGATCGCACTACTGCTCCGCATCGGCCTTTGGATACGCCCCGGGTTGAACGTGCCCTGGTGGATTTGGGCCGGACTTCTAGTCCTCGTGCTGGCCGGGATCAGCCGCTTCGTGTGGTTCCTCGTGCTTTTCACGGGTTACTGGATCGTCTTTTGGCAGCAGTACATCAGCTTGCCGGTATACATTCACGGCTACATCACTCCGCATGCAAATGTCGAAAAAATTCTGGTTACCGACGGGCTGACGGTGATCTGTCTCACTCTCGCGGTAAATTATCTGACGCGCAAGATACCGGCATTCCAGGCTGTAATTCTGGGGACTCTGATCACTTCCGTTTCTTGGATAATTCTTGTTTTTCGGCCGACAATCTGGGGAGCGATTCTTTCGCTCTTTGTGCTTGCACTGGGGGAGATCGTCCAACAGCCGCGCTACTACGAATACATTGCGCTGCTTGCGCCTCCCGGACAGCAAGGCACCTACATGGGTTTTGCATTCTTGCCGATCGGGATTGGGTCGCTGATCGGCGGATGGTTCGGCGGCACGCTCCTGCATCATTTCGGAGAAGTCACGCACCAACCGGAGCGCATGTGGTGGGTTGTAGCTGGCGTGGGCGTGTCGACCACCGCGCTACTCTGGATTTATGACAGGGCGTTCAGAACTGTAAGTGCTCCTCCCGCACATTAGGCCTGGCCCGCTTGCGCTTGACTTGAGCCCCGGCCTCTGGAATCATTCGCTCCCAGTTAGTGAATCGCAAGGAGGTTCTATGCCACATTATCTTCACCAAGTCGCGTATTCCCGCGAGGGCTGGGAAGCGCTCCTGGCGCATCCCCAGAACCGCATTGAGGCGGTAAGGCCTGCGATCGAGAAGTTGGGAGGCAAGCTGGAAACCGCATGGTTCGCCTTTGGAGAGTACGACGTGGTGGTTGTTACCGAACTGCCTGACAATGTGAGCGCTGCGGCGATAGCCATGGCATTCGCGGGCGGTGGTTCCTGCAAGGCTGTCCAAACCACGCCGCTGATGTCCCCGGAGGAAGCTTTGCAAGCAATCAGAAAGGCCGGGGAATGCGGCTATCGGCCGGCAACAGTGACTGCTCGCGCCGCGTAAACTAGATTGCCACGATGAGGAGCCAAGGCGGCCTGGGCAGGCCGCCTTGTTTGCTGACCAAACCCATCACTGGACTTTAGCCTGGTAAGCCATGCCTCAACCCAAGACCACGCCTGCCCTCATCGCCGCCCAGATCCGCCGTGCACTGAGAGACGGCGGTTCCGCCGAGCATGCCGCGGGTGTGCAGTGGTTTTTCAAAGACGAAATCAAATCGCACGGATGGTATACGGCGGACTTGCGGCGTGCAGCCGTGCGTTTCCGGCGGGAAGTGAGAAAAGAACAAGGGCTCGATTTTCTGGTTGAGGTTGCCAATCAGCTTTTCTCCGGCTCGGTGCTCGAAGAAAAAGTTGCCGCCGTGTTCTTGCTGGAGAAACTGGATAGCGAGTTTGGCGACCGCGAATTCAAGCTGTTTGAGTCCTGGCTTGACCGGATCAGCAGTTGGGCCGATCATGATGCGCTGGTGCATGACCTGATCGCGCCGATGGTGGCGTCCAAGCCCGCGCGTGCAAAGATAGTCTCGCGATGGGCGAAGTCGCGGAACCGCTGGCGGCGGAGGGCGGCTTGCGTGGCCCTGATCCGGGGAGCACGCGCGAAGATGTTCTTCCCGGAGATTGCGAAGCTTGCCGACTCGCTTCTCTCGGACCAAGATGACATGGTGCGGAAAGGATTAGGCTGGCTGCTACGCGAGACCGCCAAGTACGACGCAAGGCGGACGGTTCCGTATCTGGTGAAGATTCGCGCACGCGCGCCACGGCTGGTGCTGCGCACGGCCTGCGAGACGCTGCCGGCCGCGATGAGAAGACAGATTTTGGCCGCCTGAGTGTTCCGAGGTGAGCATTGCGTCAGGCAATTTCGATGAAAAATCCTTGGTCGCAGTATTGGGACAAATCAGGGCTCGCCGGAACAATTGGAGGGTGGTTCTGAAGGCTGAAATTAAGAAATGGCCGGCTATGTCCTACAACCAAGTCATGTCTCAGTTGCCTGACAGTGAATGTTACGAAGTTGAATTCAAATCTAAGAAATACCAGGTGGAAGTCGAACTGTTGGAGGACACAGAACTATACATCCACGTCGGAATATCCGTGGACGACGGTAGTCTTCCGGCCTCTCTCTGGCCCGCGGCCTCTAGTTTCGTTTGCCTCAAGAACGGGCCCACCACCGCCATCCTGGTTCAGAAATAGCTAAGCCAGGCATCGCTGCGGCGCTGCTTCAGAGCAGCAAACCAGCGGCACAGCGGATAAAGCGCCGGCATGACGATAGCCCACACCAGGTAGACGATCGGCAAAGAGTATCCCCATCCGGGCGGCGGGGTAATAGGAAACTGCCCGAGGCTAGGCGACTCGAACATCCAATAAACCTGCCCGTAGCGGACATAGCACACCGCGATCGCAAGCAAATGGATTAGGGGTATGTGCAGAAGGTAATAAAACATGGGCACCTTGCCGATGATGAGCGCGGGCCGCAGCCATTGCGGCGTGCGGGCGTCCACCGTCCATAAGAAAAGCATCGCCGGGCCAAGCGTCATTAGAAGAAACAGCAGCGACGGCGGATACTTCGTGCTATTCAGAAATGAGAGCACAGTAAAAGCCGCAGATTTCTGCGTGGTCCAGCGTACTGGATCGCCGTAGAGATTGATCGCGCGCAAAACAAGAAAGGTTACGGTCAGGCCGGTGCCCGACGACAACAAAAACGCCTTGCGGCGTTCCGATGGCCAGCTATAGATCTGTCCCAGGCCGTAGCCCACCGCTGTATCTCCGATCCAGGGGATGAGCGGGTAAGCGACGAAGACGATGTGCCCAGGCTCGTTCAGGATGAGGTTGGGCGAGTGCAGGATGGACCAAATCGGGTTGGAGGATTGTACGGAATCGAACAGATTGTGGGTTGCGATCATCAACAGACCGAATGTCGCCACGACGGAAGCCAGCAGATAGACCAGAACCGAGAGTGTAATCATCGCCCAGCCCAGTGCCCACAAAACATTGAGCAGGATCAGATGGTAATCAAAGTTAAACTGCCAGCCGAAACAGCGCACCACCACGAGTTCCAGAAAGATCAACCAAAGCCCCCGAGTAAAGAGGAATCGCGATAACTCACGTTTTGATTTCTTGCGCAGCGAGAGATAAGCGCCGGTGCCAGTGAGGAGGAAGAAAACTGGCGCGCAGAAATGCGTAATCCAGCGCGTGAAGAATAGTGGGATCGTCGTCGTGGCGGGGTCGGTGGGGTTCAAAGCCGAATTGCCGAAGAAGTCCCGCGTATGATCGAGAGCCATGAGAACCATGATGACGCCGCGAACCACGTCGATCGATTCGACGCGTGGGCGCTTCATGGTGACGGTTTCAGTCATGACAGACCAACGGCGCAATGTAGCATCGTAGTTGACCAGGAACCAGCCTGGAAAGTTCGCAGTCAGGATACTGCCTTTGCGTCCCGGATTCGCCCAAATCAATTCCATTGTTTACAATAGAGGTTTGCCCATGGACCTGGCCGCCATCCAATCTGCGCTGCGCGAACGCAACATCGACGCGTGGCTTTTCTACGACCACCATCATCGCGATCCAATCGCCTATCGGGTGCTCGATTTGCCGGCGGGTCTGATGGTCACGCGGCGCTGGTTTTACCTGATACCGGCGCAGGGGGAGCCCGTGAAACTGGTACACAAGATCGAGGCCGGACACCTCGATTCCCTGCCTGGCGGCAAGCGTCAGTATTCCGGATGGCAGGAGTTGTTCGACAGCTTGAAGTCAATGCTCGCTCCCTATCGCGACATTGCCATGCAATATTCGCCGAACAATATTGTGTTCACCATTTCTTTGGTGGACGCCGGGACCGTTGAACTGCTGCGCGGCTTAGGCAAGAACGTAGTCAGCTCCGCCGACTTGGTCGCACAGTTCGAAGCCACTTGGAGCGAAGAGCAGATCAAGACGCACTTTGCGGCGCGCGATAGCGTGGATTCAATCGTAGCGGCGGCCTTCAAGGAAATCGGCAAGCGCGTGCGCAACGGCGGGACCACCGAACATGAAATCCAGCAGTGGTTTATGGAATCGTTCCGCCGCGAGAATCTGCTCACCGACGATCCGCCGATCGTGGCCGTCAACGCCAATGCCGGCAATCCGCACTATGAGCCGCGTGCCGATCATCCAGTTCCCATTCGCGAGGGCGATCTGGTCTTGCTCGACGTGTGGGGAAAAAAGGACGTTCCCGATGCGGTTTACTATGACATCACTTGGATGGGCTTTGTCGGCTCGGCTCCATCTCGACGCATACGCGAAGTTTTCGAAATTGTGCGCGACGCGCGCGACGCTGGCGTCAAAACCGTGACGGACGCGATCAGCGCCGGGCGCCCGATTGCGGGATGGGAAGTGGATCGCGCCACCCGAAACCACATCAAGAAAAAGGGCTACGGCGATTATTTTATTCACCGGACAGGACATTCCATAGGCACCGACGTCCATTCCAACGGGGCCAACATGGACGATCTGGAAATCCACGACGAGCGCCAACTTCTTCCCAACTCGTGCTTCTCGATCGAGCCCGGCATTTATCTGCCGGAATTCGGGGTGCGCAGCGAAGTCAACATGCTGGTTCGTCCGAAGTCGGCAGAAGTGACCGGCAATATTCAACGCGAGATCGTAATTATCTGATGGCAAATTCCACCACAGCAAAGACAAAAGCGGTTGAACCGGCGCAGCCCGCCAGCATGATGTCGATAATCGCGCCCGCCGTGGGCTGGCTCATTCCCGGGGCAGGCCACCTCATCCAACGACGCTGGATTCGCGGCCTGCTACTGCTCGTCTCGATCGGAACTTTGTTTGTGCTCGGACTGCTGATGCAGGGCCACATCTACAAGGCCAATGGCGGCGACATCCTCGATATTCTTGGATTCATCGGAGATCTGGGCGCGGGCGGAATGTATATTGCGACCCTCGCCTTGAATGGAGGCCAGGGAGCGATTGCCTTTGCGATTGCGGATTACGGCACCAAGTTCATGATCGTTGCCGGTCTGCTGAACTTCATTGCGGTGGCGGACGCCTACCACATCGCCATCGGAAAGAAACAATGAACCAGCTTTCAGCCATCAGCCGTCAGCTATCAGCTAAGAACTCCCGCGCCGTGGTGAACCAATGACCATTCAGCTCACTCATTTCAGTGCGGCTTTTGTATTCGCGCTTTTTGCTTCCATAGTCTTCGGCATTACGCATCGCGAAACTAGTCGCGATATGATCCGCTATGGCCTCTACTGTTTCGTGATGTTCTTGGGCGGTATTCTGGTGGCGGGCTGGGTAATGTGGCTGGTGCGGCGTTAGTTTCTAGCTCCTAGCTTCTGAGTCGGACTTCTCCAGTTTGAAATTCTTGTGAACTCCAACATCTTCCGCCAGGTGAACTGGATCGGCAAGAAGTCAGAAGCTAATGCTGTTAGCCTCTTTTCATCCCTCCCACACGAAGGCATCAAATACTCGCTTCGACTCAAAATTCAGGCGGCGGTAGAGGGCTACTGCGCGGGAATTGGCCTCGGTCACGGTGAGCGAGAGCATGGAAAAGCCCCGCTTCCGAAGTCTTCCCGCAGTCGCCGCCAGAAGGGATTCGCCAATGCCACGCGAGCGATATTCCGGGAGCACACACACTTGCGTCACATGGCCCACGTCGCCGCGCACGCGCGAACAGAGAATTAATCCGATCAGGTTTTTGGCTTTGTGATCCACGGCGGCGAATGATGACTCCGCGTCGAACAATCCGCATCCCGGAAAGCGGACAATATTATTCAGGAAACGCAGCGATCCGCCCAGGGTGTGGTACTGATCATTGATCTGGGCATCGACGTGGCCACGATACGCCGCGGTAATCACGGCGGCTGCGGACTGGTAGTCGGCTTCAGTCCAACGCCGGATTTCAATTTCGCGATGGGTGGGCGGCACGAGCGGCGAAATCTTACCCAGCTCGAGAACCATGAACAGGCGCGGATGGCGCTGAAATCCCTGATCCAGAAACGGCCGAGCGACGCTTCCCGATTCGTGCGCCAGCAACTGAGCTTCGACGCGATGGATTCCGGGTGACTGCTGCAGCGTCTCTATCACGTGCGTCAACAGCTTAAGCTCCACTTCGCGCGAATTTGGAAGACGGTTGCCATTAGCCACGAACAGATCGCCGACCACGCCCTTGCTGCCCTCATACACAAAGAAGGTGTAACCGAAGATGCGGCCGCGTTCGATGGCGGCGTAGCCGGGAAGAATTTTCGCGTCCACGTAGCGCAGAATCATCTCCGCCGAACCGCTATAGTCCCATGAGAGCAGGCTGGCCCACACTCGACCCTCGTCGTCGAGCAGAGGGCGCAGATCCACGGAGGAAAAATGTCTGAGGTCGAGAATCTCCACGAGGCTCCTGCAAACTTAGCCCAGCATTCTGGCTTCGTTCGCGGCGGCAGAACTCCGAGTTTAGTGCGTTCGAGGACGCGAGGCAAACGGGCAGAACACAGGGCGGCAACATTGATAGCTTTGCCGAGCGTTTAGTGCGGGGAATCTACCGCTACGGCGGCGACCCAGTAGTAATCAACATGCCGCGGAGCATAATGGCCAAGATAAGAGACGCGGCGCCCCGCTACCAGCTTTGCGATCTCCACCTGTGAATTCTCCGGGGCCACCAGCAGGTGCTCCTCTTGCGGGACTCTGCCCCAGTCATAATTGAAGGTTAAATGGTTGCGATAAAAAGTCAGGCCGTACTCGAGCTCGCGGGAAACATGGAAGACAGCGAGCGTCAGCGGATGTGTCTCTATCGCAGCGATTTCCTGGGCCAGTGGCCGCGCCGAGAGTGTTTGGTCGATCGCTGCGGAACCAAGTTTCAACACGGCTCCGACCGTGAGCACCACCGGAATCAGAGTCACGAAGCGCAGCATGCGTAGGCCAGTCTTGCGCACCAGAGTCAGCCCGATTCCGGCACAGAGTACAAATGCGATGGCAAGAGCCACGAGCATCGGCTGGCCTCCGGGAAGACGGTGCTGCATGATTAAGTATGCAATCAGCAACGCTGGAACAATCGGAGCCGCGGCGAACAACGCGTGCAACACTACCACCCACGTGGCGATTCGTTCGTCTTCACTTCTTTGCAGATGATGCCTTAAGTAATCCGCTAACAGCAGCGCTCCCGCCGGAATCGCGGGAAGAATATAGCCGGGAAGTTTCGATTGAGAGATTGAGAAAAATACCACAGGCAGGACGAGCCAGCAGCAGGCGAAAATGCTGATTTGATTTTCGATACCATCTCGCGACGCCGCAATCGATTTTCGCTCGGCCCACCATTTTCTTAGCGACTGCACCAAAGCTGCGATCACGAACACCATCCACGGAAGCAACGCCATGGCGGTGACTGGCAGGTAATACCAGAACGGCTCCGTATGGTGATAAAGATTCCTTGAGAATCGACCGAGATTGTGCTCGACAATAAACTCACGGAAAAACTCTGGGTTGCGCACCTGCACTGCGAAATACCACGGCAGGGCGATGACGCAGAATAAGCAAATTCCTGGCAGCCAGAGAGTCTTCAGAACCAGCCGCAATTCGCGAACCGCGGCTGCGTAGAAGACGATCACCACCAACGCTAGAAACGGCGCGACTGGACCTTTCGCCAAGGTCCCTAAAGCCATGAAGCCATAAAACGCCGCGAGGTAAATTTGCTTTCCGCTTTCGCGCCACGCCCACCAGCCCAGCATGCCAATGGTGAAAGCCGCGGCCAGCGCCATGTCCATTGACGCGGCATGAGCGTAGCCCATGATTCCCGCAGAGGAAGCCGCGATCAGTGCGCCGTCAAGCTCAAATCCGCGCCGAAAGCGGCGCAGAAAGAAGTAGCCTGCCAGCACGAGGAAAGTGGCGTCAATCGCTGAAGGCAGCCGCGCGGCCCAATCGCTCACCCCAAAGATGCGGTAAGCCAGCATGGCTTGCCAGTAATAAAGTGGCGGCTTTTCCAGCCACGGCTGGCCGCCGAGCGTGGGTGTAATCCAATCGTGGCGTTCCAGCATTTCGCGCGCCACCTGCGCATATCGTGGCTCGTCGGCTCCGATCAGCCCGAATTGTCCCAGGCCATAGAAAAACAAAAATGCACAAAAACCCGCAAGCAACAGCGAGTCGGTGCGAGTGCGATTCGTCATGCGGCTGAGATTCCGGGATCTGCGGGCATCAGTAGCGATTGATTGTTGATTTCGGATTAACAAGTCGCGCTGCCGAGAGCTGTCAATCAACAATTAAAAATCAGCAATCACCAATTCCCGGAAGAGACACGCTCATATTTTATTGTACGGAAGGACCGTGGCACAGATTCTCCAGAATCTGGTGAACCGCCTGGGCTAGTGGACCATCGACGGAACAGCCGCTGGCGCACTTATGGCCGCCGCCGCCAAACCTTTCGGCCACGTGCGCCACATCGAGCTTGCCCTTGCTACGCAGGCTCACGCGAAAACGTCCGTCGGGAAGCTCGCGGAAGAATGCAGCAACCTCGACTTCTCCAATGGAAAGCACATAATTCACCAGACCTTCGCAATCTTCTTCCTTTGCTCCGCAGCGGTTCATTTGCTCCTGCGTCACCCAAGTCCAGCCGACGTGGCGTTCGGTATTAAGGTTCCGCAACGCTTCTCCCAGCAACCTAATCTTGGCGACGGAGTGGGCAAAATAAATATTGCGCGCACAATGGGAAGGATCAGCGCCGGCGAGCACCAGTTCGCGAGCCAGTGCGAAGGTATGCTCGTTCGTCCCCTGAAACATGAACGACCCGGTATCGGTCATCAGCGCGGTGTAAAGGCAGGTCGCCATTTCCGGAGAGAATGGCGTCCCAGCTTCGCGCGCCAGACGAAACACCATTTCTCCCGTGGCTACGGCATGAGGATCGATCCAGTTCACGTGCGCGAACGGGCGTCCGCTAACATGGTGATCGATACTGATCAGGAAACGGTCTTCCAGTCCTTCCAGCCTGGTGCGGTTGATACTGTCGCACTCCAAAATAATTGCGGCTTCGTAATTCCCGCCGACGTGGTTCGCCTGCAGAACCTCGTCGGCAAAGGGTAACGTACGGTAAATTCGCGGGACACCGTCGTGCAGCACGACGTCAGCTCGCTTCCCCATGGCACGCAGAACCTGGCAGCACGCCAGCGCCGATCCGATCGCATCGCCGTCCGGGCGGGCGTGCGATGTAAGCACGAACCGGTCACGTTGCTCGATTTGCTGGAGAACGTCCCGCAACATTGCTATACCTTTTCGGAACCCGGGTTGGTATGAGATCTCATTCTTTTTTTCGCTCGCGCTAAAAGTTCTTCCACCCGCGCTTTTTCCCGCTCCGAGCGGTCCAAGCGGAAATACAATTCTGGCGCGCGCCTCAGTCGCAGACGCTCCACCAATTCATGCCTTATGTATTCTTTGGCGGCGAGCAAGCCTTCAAGACTTCGCTCCGCTTCCTCATCGTCGCCGTCCACATCCACCAGAACCTGCGCCGAACGACCATCGTCGGCAACATGCACGGCGGTCACGCCCACAAGACCGATGCGCGGATCCGCCAGTTCTCCTTCCACCAGCGTTTCGATTTCCTCGCGCAAGGCCTCGCCTAACCGCCCGCGATGGTACTTCACCCCGCGCTTCTCCACCTTTCACCTCGAAGTAAAACGCATGAGAATATCAGAAAACCGACCGCAAGTGTTGGCTCGCAAGTGCTATTGTCGCGCACAAAGGAGCGATCGTGGTAAGTACAGAGGTAACAACGCGATAGCGGGGCCGTTCCGCGCTGCAACAGCCTCCCGGCCCACGCCAGGGGCCGTGGCTGGCCTTAAGCCGCGTCCTGACTGCGAGTGGGCGCAAAGTTTTCCCTTGACCTAGAGTGCGCTCTAGCATGTGTAATGGAATTATGAACCTTTCATCGCCGGTCGGGGCCCAGACATCGATCTCCGAGAGCTTTCACATCGGCACACTTGCGGCGCGGACGGGCCGGAGCATTCATGCCATTCGCTGGTATGAAGCCCAGGGACTGATACCCGGCGTGGTTCGCGATAACGGCAGGCGGCGCGTCTACAACGAACTTCACCTCGGTTGGCTCGATCTTATCGATCGCCTGCGCCGCACTGGTATGTCGATCGCACAGATGCGCGAATATGCCGCCCTCGTCAAGCAAGGGCACCGCACACTGAGGAAAAGGCACAAGCTCCTGTCTGCGCACCGCGCGCGCGTCAAAGAAAAAATCACAGAGTGGACGCAGGCACTGAAACTGGTTGACCGCAAAATCGATTTCTACGGAGAGTGGCTTACGACAGGCCGAAGGCCAGCAATGTTGCTGCCGCAAAATCTACGAAAAAGACCGCAACTGAGGAGGAGGAGGAAATTACGATGAGTGCAGTCGAAAACAAAAACACCTTGCAGCGCATTTTCTCCGAGCTGGCCAATGGGAACTCACGGCCGTTCGTAGACAGCATGGCCGAGGATTTTAGCTGGACCATCACCGGTGCGACCAAGTGGTCAAGAAAGTTCGCCGGGAAAAAGACCGTCACGGACGAGTTGCTCTCCGCTCTGCGCGCCCGGCTTGCCGCACCGATCACCACAGTGGTTCATCGCTTCATCGCTGATGAAGACTATGTAGCCGTTGAAGCTCGGGGTAACAACATCAGTAGAGACGGAATACCATACAACAACAGTTACTGTTTCGCCTTCCGCCTTGCCGGCGGGAAGCTGCAAGAGCTGACAGAATACTTGGACACGGAATTGGTGACCGCGGCCTTGGGGGATCCAGGGTTTGGCCCTTCACGGTAGACCTTCGCTCCCGAGGAGAACGTGGCGCCAAAGGTCAAGCGCCCCTACTACAGGTATTCCACAAACGAGTCGGCAACTTGCGCCCCGTGGTTGTTGGCAATGCGTGTAGCCTGCCGCTCAACGTTCTTCATCAATCCATCCAGATAGTCACGTGAATCGGAGATGCTCACCACGCCAATGGTGGCGCGATTCCACAGGCTGCTGGCATCGAGTTCCGCGACCGAAACGTTGAACGAACTGCGCAGACGGTCTTTCAGGCTGCGCACAACCTGGCGTTTGTCCTTAAGCGATTGTGCCGCTTCGATGTGAAGTTCGAGCGTGAGGAAGGCGATGGGCATGCAATTCGGTTCCCGATTCTCGATTCTCAGCAAATACACTGTGTTGAGGACTGAGAACTGAGGATTTAGAACCGAGAAGTGGGAACTTCCTTATGCGATCACTTCGGCCGCGATGCGCTCCGTGGCAAAGGCCTCGATTACGTCGCCAATTTTGATATCGCCGTAGTTGGAGATTGAGATGCCGCACTCCATGCCGTTTGTGACCTGACTGGCGTCATCCTTGAATCGGCGCAGCGATCCCACCTTGCCCTTGAAAACCTGCACGTTGTCGCGCAGCAAGCGGACTTCGGAGTCGCGCTTGATCAAGCCGTCGCTCACGCGGCAGCCGGCCACTGTCCCGACTTTCGGAATGCGGAAAACGTTGAGCACATCGGCGCGGCCCTGATAGTGTTCCTTAAAGGTAGGCTCGAGCAAGCCAGTCATGGCGCGCTTGATCTCGTCCTGCAGTTCGTAAATGATCGAGTGCAGGCGGATGTCCACTTTTTCCTGCTCGGCGATTTCCTGTGCCTTGCGCTCCGGCCGCACGTTGAAGCCAATGATGATGGCGTTCGACGCCGAGGCCAGCAGAACGTCGGTTTCGGTGATTGCGCCCACGCCTGAGCGCAGCAGCTTCAGGCGAACTTTGTCGTTCGAGAGTTTTGTGAGCAAGTCGGTAATTACTTCCACCGAGCCCTGCACGTCGCCTTTGAGAATGACGTTCAGTTCCTTGGTACCCGCGGCCTTGATCTGCTCCGCCAGTCCTTCCAGCGACACGCGGGAACTCTTGGCCAGCGCGGCTTCGCGCGATTTCTGTTCGCGGTATTCGGAGATGCCGCGGGCTTTGTCGCGATCGGCCACAACCACAAACTGATCGCCGGCCTGCGGCAACGCCTCCATACCGATAATTTCCACGGGTGTGGAAGGCGGAGCCGTCTTCAACTGAGCGCCGCGATCGTCAAACATCGCGCGCACTTTGCCGTACACATTGCCGACTACAAAATTATCGCCAGCGTTCAGGGTTCCGTTCTGCACCAGCACCGTGGCCACGGGACCGCGGCCACGATCGAGCTTCGCTTCCAGCACCACGCCAGTCGCCGCACGCTCGGGAGTAGCTTTCAGCTCGCCCAGATCGGCCACCAGGCAAATCATCTCCATCAGCAGATTCAGATTGGTTTTCTTCTTCGCCGAAACATCGACGAAGACGGTCTTGCCGCCCCACTCTTCCGGCATGAGGCCGCGGTCGGCAAGCTGTTTCTTCACGCGGTCGGGCAAAGCATCTGGCTTGTCGATCTTGTTCACTGCCACAATGATGGGCACTTCCGCGGCGTGCGCGTGGTCAATGGCTTCGAGAGTTTGCGGCATGACGCCATCGTCGGCGGCCACAACCAACACGACGATGTCGGTGGCTTTTGCGCCGCGGGATCGCATGCGCGTGAAAGCTTCGTGGCCCGGAGTATCGAGAAACACAATTTCGCGTCCGAATGCGGGCGATTCCTTGTCGGTAATCCGCACCTTGTAGGCGCCGATGTGCTGGGTGATGCCTCCCGCTTCGCCTTCCGCCACATTCGTCAGACGAATCGAGTCTAGCAGTGTGGTCTTACCGTGATCGACGTGGCCCATGATCGTGACCACGGGCGGACGAATCCCGGTTTCAGGCGCTGACTCTTCGCCAGCAGCAGCCGCATCAACTTCTTTGGCCGTCTGTTCTTCGAACGTGATCACGTTCGTATCCGCGCCGAAGAAGCGTGCCATTTCGCTCGCTAGTTCCGCGTCGAGCGTCTGGTTGATCGTGGCGAATACGCCCTTCGACAATAGACGCGAAATCAAATCCTTGGCGCGGATATCCAACTTCTCCGCCAGATCCTTAACGCTGATACCTTCCGTAATCGTGATGCTGCGCGTGATCGGCTGGGGCTCGTTCGACACCACCATGCGCGGTGGCGGCGTGTAGCCCTTCATCGGACCTTCCTTCACGCCCCGCGGAACATAGCGCTGACCGGGACGTCGCGCTGGCCCGCCCGGACGGCTGCCTGGCCGGGTCGTGCCGGGAGGTGGCAGAGCCGGACCTACACCCAGCGGTCGTGCGCCCGCGGGCGCTTGCCGTGTGGGATGCATGGGACGACGCTCGCCGGGACGAAGCGGAGGACGCGGCGGACCACCACCCTGTGCGGGCGGACGCCGCTGAAAAATCGGTTGGCCAGGAACTGGACGTCCCGGCGCGGCACGCATCGCGCCGCCGATCGGAACTCCAGGCTGCACCGGCGGCGGAGCCGGACGCACCGGAGCCTTATAAACAGGTCGCGGCCCAGTCTGCGGAACGATCATACGCGGCGCTGGTGGCTGCGGACCTGCTGGTTTTGCCGTTACAAGAGGCGCGGCCGGAGCGCTCGCCGAAACCGTCGGAGGTGCTGGCGCAGAAGGAAGCACAACAGGCGATGTCGCTGCACGCCCCGGAGGCGCGGCCACTGGCGAAGACGCGGGCGCTGACGCAACTGGAGGTGCTACTGCGGGTCGCGAAGTGATAACCGGAGCCGGCGGAGCTGCGCTCACGGAAGCTGCCGGAGGTTCCACGGCTGGCTTCACTACCGGAGGTGCAACCGTTGGGGGCCGACTCACTGCAGTTGGAGGCGTCGCTGCTGGTTTCTCTACCGGAGGTTGCGCGCTCGGGGCCGCCGTCATCGGCGGTGGCACTGGACGTGGCGCAACCGGCGGAACAACCGCTTCCTTCTGCTGCGTAATCGCCTTCAGCACATCTCCCGGACGCGAGATGTGTGACAAATCAATTTTTGTCTTGATTTCTTCTTCGCCCCGAACCGGTCGAGAACTGGATTTGCCAGCCGAAGAGGAACCTTCCGCGGCGGAACGGATGTACACACGCACCTTTTCCGCTTCATGCTCTTCCAGAGAACTGGAATGCGTCTTCTTCTCGGTCACCCCGACTAGCGGTAGCGTATCCAGAATGGCTCTGCTCTTTACTTCCAGCTCTCGGGCTAGATCGTTAATTCGAACCTTACTCATCCGGCCTTTCGTTTCTCCGCGTTGTTGTTAGGTCTTCATTGCGACCTCACGGAGAGTCAGTTTCTTCAGTCCCACGCCGTCGAACTTATTCCAGCGTGTCATGATTATTCTCTGGGTTCGGAAGCGGATTCCGCTTCCGGTGCAGGCTGCTCGTCGGAATTTTGCGCCTGCCCTTCGTGCTCATCTGCGGCAACTGCCTGCGCTTCGCCCGCGGTGTCTTCAACCGGAGCTTCACTGGAAGNNCGCTTCGCCCTCAACCGCCGCATCCGGATCCAGGCTGGCAAAGTAATTATTCACCGCTAGACTGATTTTTTCCACCGTCTTCGGTCCGATACCTTCAATCGCCTCAAGCTGCTCCGGCGTCATGTCGGCAAGCGCCTCGACAGTGGTCACGCCAGCAGCGCTAAGCTTCTCCACCAACCCATCCCCCAGACCGGGCACGCTCTCCAGCGGCGTGGCCGTCTGCGGGACCATGGCTGACATCTGCTGCTCAACTTCCTGGCGCTTTTCTTCCTCGCTTTTGATGTCGATCTTCCAGCCCAGCAACTTCGCCGCGAGGCGAACGTTCTGGCCCTTCTTGCCGATCGCAAGGGAGAGTTGGCTGTCATCCACCACCACTTCCAGATGCTTGCCGCCAGAATCGACCACGGTGACTTTGCTGACCTTCGCGGGTTGCAAAGCCTTCTCGGCGAAGGTCACCGCATCTTCGTGATACTCAATGATGTCAATCTTTTCTCCGTGCAGTTCGCGGATGATCGACTGCACCCGCATTCCCTTCATGCCCACGCACGCGCCCACCGCATCCACGTCTTTGTCCTTGGACATGACGGCGATCTTCGTGCGCTCGCCGGCTTCACGCGCGATCGCGCGGATCACTACCGTGCCGTCATAGATCTCCGGCACTTCGGTCTGGAACAAATGCTGCACCAGGTCGGGCACAGCGCGAGATACCACCACGCCCGGACCTTTCGAAGCCTTCTCCACGCGCGCAATCACCACCCTAACCCGCTCGCCGATCGCGAATGACTCCAGCCGTGACTGCTCCTTGCGGGGCATGCGCGCCTCGGCCTTGCCGATGTCGAAGATCACATCGGGTCCTTCCACTCGCTTCACCGTAGCGTTCACCACTTCACCGACGCGTCCGATGTATTCGTTGTAGACCGTGTCGCGCTCCGCCTCACGGACCTTCTGGAAAATCACCTGCTTCGCCAGTTGCGCCGCGATCCGTCCTAGGATTCCTTCCGTGACCTTCGGAATTCGCAACTCTCCACCGACCTCCAGGTTGGGATCGGCCTTGCGCGCATCTTCCAGCGTGATCTGCAGCTGCGGATCTTCCACTTGCTCCGGCGTCTCCACCACCGTTTTCACCGCGTAGGCATTAATCTTGCCGCTTTCTTTATCCAGCTCGGCGCGTAGATTTTCCTGCGACTTGTAGTACTTGCGGGTCGCCATCACAATGGCGTCTTCTACCGCAGTCACCACAATCTGCGGATCAATCCCCTTTTCGCGGCTCAACGCGTCGATCGTGTTGTAAAGCTCACTCGCCATAAAAGTATTCCGTTACACTGTTAGGTCTTGGGTCCTTGGGTTTTGCCCAAGACTTATGACCTAACACCTGACTTCAGATCTCCGGCACCAGATTCGCCTTCTCCACGTTGGCGAATTCAATCCCGACCTTCTGTCCTTGCTCTGCCACCGCGCCCATCTTCTTGCGCGACTTCTTGCTCGCCGCACTCAGGTCCAGTGTCAGACGGCCTTCGCGAAAACTTTCCAGCCGTCCTTCGAAGTACCGGTTATTGTCGAGCGGCTGCCTGGTTGTCAGCTTCATCCGGCTGCCGACGAAGCGCTCAAAGTCAGACACTTTCGTGAGTCTGCGGTCCAACCCCGGCGACGAAACTTCCAGAGTATAGCTGCCCGGCATCGCATCCTCGACATCGAGGATGGTGCCAAACTCGCGACTAAAGTTAGCGCAATCTCCGTGCGTCACTCCTGCGAGCGGATCACCTCCAGCCGCCCCGGGTCTGTCCAGAAACACGCGCAGCATCCGGGCTTTGCCACTCCCGCGAAACTCGACTTCGACCACTTCCAGCCCGCTAGAGGCGGCTACCCGCTCCGCAATCTCCCTTACGCGATCAAGCTCAAATGCCATGCATCCAATAACTTGCAGTCCACACCGGTCGGCCGATTCCTCCGCAACGAAAAAGTGGGCTTGCGCCCACTGGTGTGCCTCGCCAAATGCCGGTACCACACAACAGTTCTCAGTTTTCTAATATACGCCGGATGGGGGGTAAAAGACAAACGCCGGAGCCTTGCCCGCCGCAAGAACTGTCCCCAACCAGCAAAAAGATCATCGCTTCGTTTTCAATTCGTATTCGGATCTCAAAGGCCCGCGCCGGAACTAACGTTTCCTGGCCCCAACAGCGCGCGCCCGGGGAACGCATCCGGCACGATCTTGCCTTCGTCGATCACAACCGTTCCTCCTACCACCAGATATTGCACACCCACACTTGGCTCCATAGGCTTCTCGAAGGTAGAGCGGTCGCGGATCGTATTTGCCTCGAACACCACGATGTCGGCGTCAGCGCCCTCCTGCAGTCTTCCTTTTTGTCGAGCCGCTGGCGTCGACCGCTCCAGCATCTCTGCCGGCATGAGACTCATCTTACGGACCGCATGCATCAGCGTGACGGTCCCCTTGTCGCGCACGTATTGTGCCAGCACTCGCGAGTACGTTCCGGCATTGCGGGGATGGCCTTCGGCGCCATCGCTGGCAATCATCACCAGCTGATGAGGAATCACCTGGTCTACCACTTCCTGCGTGTTGGCGAAAATCAGTACCCAGCGCGTCGCGCTGGAATTATGCAACTCGTCGAAACGCTCCTTAGTGAGGTGCTCGCCAGTGTCCGGAAGCACGAGATCGCCATAGTCGATTGCCAATTTCTCGCGCCAGCCCGGGTTAAACAGCGCCGAATTCACCGCCGTCATGCCCGCAATGTAGGGATGCGCTTCGGTCGTTACGTCCAGGCCGCGGGCTCGCGCTCCTTCCACCATGGAGAGACATTCCAGTGAGTCGCGCAAGCAAGAGCTGTTGATGTGCACGATGTGCAGCGAAGCGCCCGTGATGGCAGCTGCTCCGATCACTTCGCTCATCGACTCAATGGAGGAGCCGGGCTCGACGTGTCCCCCGCTGCGCACGTGAGTGTAGACCGGCAACCTCCGCTCGGCGGCCAGACGGAACATGTCAATCACCTCCAGCCGGGTCGCGCCGGGTGTGTACTGAATGCCCATCCCAATGGCCAAGCCGCCAGCGTCAAGCTCCGAGCGCAACCGCCCCCCCATGGCTTCAATTTGCTCGGGGGTGGCGGCCTGATCAGTCGCTGCGCCGCTCTTGGGCAGGATGGTTCCGGCGGGCAACGGTGCGCCGAACACCTGAGCCCTCGCCGCTATGGCTGGCCGAAATGCCGTAGTGAATTAGAGAATGACCTTCTTTCGCTTTCAAGAACTGAGCGACGTCGGGCGCTCCGATTTCCAGTTCCAGCGCCGTCGTTACGCCGTCAAGCGCCTTGACCCGTTGGCTCGCCATGTCCTGCCCATGCTGGTGCAAGTCAATGAAGCCAGGAGAGACCACCCGCCCTCCGCTCAGTGCCGCGGACGAGACGCGAGCAATTTTTCCGTCGCGGATGCCCACATTGCGCACCAGCATCCAATCCGGTTTCAGGATCCAAGACGCGGCCCCCCTCGAGAACGAGATCGTATTGCTGTGCCGCTGCGACGGTCGTTGAGACTGCCAGAAGACAGAAGGACAGAATCAGCCTGCGCATAGCTTGCTCGGTGAAGACTAGCGATGATATCAGCCTCTAGAATACCCTGCGCATTTGCCTGAATCGCTTCGCCCTCTCTAAAATGAAGAGTGGCCCCCACAGCTGGGAGAATTCCCGAGAAACTTATGATTCATTTTCCCGTGCCCGAAGCTCTCACCTTCGATGATGTTCTTCTTTTACCCGCGCGCTCCGATGTAATTCCCGCAACTGCCAATACCCACACGCAGCTTACCCGCAATATCAGCCTGAACATCCCCGTTGTTAGCGCCGCCATGGACACCGTCACCGAATCTCACATGGCGATTGCACTGGCTCAGCAGGGAGGTCTCGGCATTATTCATCGCAACCTCACAATCGAGCAGCAGGCCAATGAAGTCGATAAAGTAAAGCGTTCGGAAAGCGGCATGATTGTCGACCCCGTCACCATGTCGCCCACCGATAAGGTTAGCGATGCGCTCGAAGTCATGCGCAAGTACAAGATTTCCGGCGTACCCATTACTCAGCAAGGCCGTCTGGTCGGCATTCTCACCAACCGCGACCTGCGCTTCGAGACCCGCTTTGACATTCCCATCGATCGCGTGATGACCAAGAAAAATCTCATCACCGTGCCCGTGGGCACCACTCTCGAAGATGCCGAGGAAATTCTCCACGAGCATCGCGTCGAAAAACTTCTCGTCGTCGACGACAAGTACAACCTCAAGGGACTGATCACCGTAAAAGACATTCAGAAAAAACTGAAATATCCCAACGCTGCCAAGGATTCTCAGGGGCGCCTGCGCGTAGGCGCAGCCATCGGCGCCACCGGGGATTTTCTCGAGCGGGCCCAGGAATTAACCAGAGCGAAAGTTGACGTGCTCGCAATCGACAGCGCGCACGGTCACTCCAGCAAAGTGCTCGAAGCGGTGAAGGTGGTGAAATCGAAACTGCCTGACATGGAGCTGCTGGCCGGCAACATCGCTACCTTCGACGGCGCTTGCGAATTGGCTCGCGCCGGAGCGGACGGCATCAAGGTCGGCATTGGCCCCGGCTCCATCTGCACCACGCGCGTGGTTACCGGCGCCGGCGTGCCGCAGATCACCGCTATCGCCGAGGCCTACCGCGCCACGAAAGACGCCGGCGTTCCCATCATCGCCGACGGCGGCATCAAGTACTCGGGCGACATCACAAAGGCTTTGGCTGCGGGCGCAAGTGCGGTAATGATTGGTTCGCTTTTCGCCGGAACAGATGAAAGCCCCGGCGAGCTGATCCTCTATCAAGGCCGCTCCTTCAAGTCGTATCGCGGCATGGGATCGATCGGCGCCATGGCCCAAGGTTCCAGTGAACGCTATTTCCAGAGCACGGAAGGGGATTCATCCGCCGCGGTCTCTGCCAATGACGGCGATTCGAACCGCCTGGGCAAACTGGTTCCTGAGGGCATTGAAGGACGGGTTCCCTATCGCGGTTCGGTTGCCATGATCGTCCACCAGATGGTTGGCGGATTGAAATCAGGCATGGGCTACTGCGGCTGCTCGACAATCGCCGAACTCCTGCAGAAAACGCGCTTCGTGCGCATCAGCGGCGCCGGACTCCGCGAGAGTCACGTCCACGACGTCATGATCACCCGCGAGGCTCCCAACTATGCCATCGAGTAGCGCGCGCGTTTGAACTCCCACCGGCACAATCTTCTGACGGCGTGGGTCGCCGCGATTTTCTGGCTCATCGTCATTGCCATTGAATCCACCGCCATGCTCTCTTCCAGCAACACCAGCCGGATCCTCTATCCTCTGCTGCATTACCTCTTCGGCTTGGATTGGATGCGCTTTGAGCACTGGCACTTCTACATTCGCAAAGGCGGCCACGTCGTAGGTTACGGCGTCTTGAGTATTTTGGCATTTCGGGCTTGGCGCGAGACCTTCCCGGCGCGGGGAAATCCGTTGTGGACCATACGATGGGCCAGCATCGCTGTACTGATGACGGCCTTCGTGGCCAGCCTCGATGAGTGGCACCAGAGCTTCATCCCGTCACGTACGGGAACTCCGCGAGATGTTGCTCTTGATACGTGCGCTGGAATCGCAGTTCAGATTCTGATTTTCCTGTGGTGGAAGAGTTTTGGGAAGGGCACGGCTCTCCGCCGTGCGGCTCAAGCCCCATAAATCAAAGGGCTTTAGCCCTTGAGAGGACCGTTACTTCCGCGCCGCGCTGCCTGCAAAAGTACCGCCGCGACCAGCGCCAACGCCGCAGAGAAATAAAACGGAATCGAGGCTCCATAATGCTTCCACAGTTCGCCGGTGATCAAGCTGGCGGCTAGAGTTGCGACGCTGGTCACGAAAAAATAAATGCCCAGAGCGCGGCCTCGTACATATTCCTCTACCGTGTCAACCACCAGCGCCTTCAGCACAGGCTGCGTTAGCGCGTAGTAGAAACCATACACTGCCATCGCGATCCAGATCGTCAGCGTGGAGGGCGCACGCCCAAAAATAAAATACACTGCGGCAAAAATCACGTAGCCGACAGAAGCGACAAGCCGTCGCGGGACGTGGTCGCTGAACCAACCTGCGGGCCAGGATGCAAGCGTGTAGGTAATGTTGAAGACCAGGCCGAGCAGCGGCGCGAGAGCAACGCGAATTCCGACATTCTGCGCCCGTAGAACGAGGAACATGTCGCTTGAATTGCCTAGCGAGAAAAGTGTCACGGCGTTGAGAACGAAATAGAAACTGGTGGGAAGCTTTGTGTTCTGGCCTTCGCTCTTCTGCCTGGCGGCAAGTGAAGCAGATGTCTTGTTCTTTCTTGCATCTGAGCTTTCGACACCGTTTGTCGTGGACTCTTCTCCGCGCGAGCGCTTAGTCTCACGTATCCCCACCAGAGCGACCAGCACACATAATGCTCCGGGGATTGCGGCTGCCCAGAACACACTCCGAATTCCGAACCGCGAAAGCAGGACCAGCGCGGTCAGAGGCCCGGCAATGGCCCCGGCAGAATCCATCGACTGGATCAGTCCGTAAGCTGAGCCCAGCCGGTTTTTCGGCACTGACTCTGCGACCATTACGTCGCGCGGCGCTCCACGTACGCCTTTGGCAAGGCGATCGGTAAAGCGAATCAATAAAATTTGCGGCCACGCAGTGACAATCGCGAGCAGAGGCTTGACCGCATTCGCGACAAAATATCCCGTGACCACGACCGGCTTGCGGCGGCGGATGTGGTCAGTAAGATATCCGGAGAAAAGCTTGGCGAACGACGCCACACTTTCGGCAACGCCCTCAATCAATCCCAACTGCGCCGGCCCCGCTCCCAGCGACCCCAGAAACGCCGGCAAGACCCAGTACGCCATTTCCGTGGCAGTGTCGTTCAGGAACGACGTGATGCCGAAAGCGTAGACGTTCCGAGCAGCGGAGGGCTCCGGCTGGGGGGAACGGTCAGGCATGTTTAATTTTTACCACGGAGGCACGGAGATACGGGGAAGGCAAGGTGTCTGGGAGTTAAGACCAGAAGTCCCGTATGTTCTTGATAGGGGGCTGGCCCCTATGCTCACGGACCAGCATAACGATGCCAAGAGCGACGAGGCAGGCGCCCATGACAGTCATCAAGTCATACCTCACGAAGTTCTGCCATTCTAGTTCGCCCTTAGCGACGTACACCCTGATATTGTGGCCGTCGTCAGCCGGGTAGATCCTCCCAACGTCGGGACGCGGCGATTGTGGCATCCAGCCGTAAAAATACAACCCAGTGGCAACGGTAGAGAACCTTCTTGAGAGCACGAGATTGAGGCGTTGTTGGCATCAAATCACAGGTTCGACTTTAAGGAATCACCGCAATTGCGACGACCGCCTCAGTACATCGCGTCGTACTTGGTGACCACCCACTGGCCATCTTTGTTTTCGGTGGTGACGGTGAAGAGTTCCTGATAGGTTCCGGCCTGGCCGCTGCCGTAACGGCGCTTGCCGCGGTAGTGAAGGATGGTCAAGGGCGGTGCGCTCTCCCACTCCGCCAACTCCCAGGAAAGCAGCGGATGCTGCGCCTCGGAGTTGCAGATGAAGTGCGCATACTTCTTGCGGTAGTCGTGCTCCCATTCGGAGAGCAGTTGGTCGCAGTGGCCGTCTCGCAGCTCATGCAAAAATTTGTTGGCGCTGTGCTCGATCGTGCGATCGCGCAACGGATTCATCCGGATGCTGACGGGCAAGCCGGTCAGCGGATCGTGATCCTCCGAGCGCGCCAGCACCGGTCCCTGATTGCTCAGCCACCAGATGTAGCCGAGAAATCCAAACACCAGCAGCGCCCCAGCGCTGACGGCAATCGCGATCTGTGTGCGAGTGAACCCCATCCTGAGAGAAATTTTATCTGGACGGCAACTTACGGCAAGATTACCAGCGGTAGCCTCGGGAGGACATGTACTGCCGCGACAGAGGCCCGCCTCCCGCGCAAAAAGAAAAGGCGCGGCCGAAGACCGCGCCCTGAATAAACTGGACAGCAACTGCTATTTCTTGTCTCCTTCTTTTTCTTCCTTCACCGGCTCGATGCCGCCATCGTGCTGCGCTTGCGCCTCGGCATCTTCCATGGCCTTCCTGGTTTCCGCGGCCTTCTTGGCGCGGGCTTCGGCGCGCTTCTCGCGCTTTTCGTCCAGCACCTTCTCGCTGCCCAGGAGTTCGAGGAACGCCTTATCGGCGCCGTCACCTTTATTCCAGCCAGTGCGGACGATGCGCAAGTATCCGCCGTTGCGGTCGCCAAAGCGAGGACCGATGGTGTCAAACAACTTCACCACCGCGGCATCGGTCATAAGGTAAGCTGCGGCCAGACGCCGTGCCGCGAGGTCGCCACGCTTGCCGAGAGTGATCATCTTCTCGACCAGCGGACGCGCGGCCTTAGCCTTCGGAACGGTCGTCTCGACCCGTTCCTCCACGATCACCGACGTGACCAGGTTCCGCAGCAGCGAGCGCCGGTGCGATGTGTTCCGTCCGAGTTTGTAGCCTGCTACTTTGTGGCGCATGTTGAACCTCAGGGGGCTAAAGCCCGCTTTATCCTTTAGCCCTGGGCGGGCACGGATGAAGCCGTGCCCTTCCCAAAGCCCATTCTCACGCTACTCATCTCAGCCGGCGAGACCCTTCGACTTCGCTCAGGGTAGGCTGCCGGCGCTACTCTTACAGCTGGTCGTCCGGTCCGTAGGCCGAAGCCGGCAAGACCAGGTTTGATGTTGGGCCGGGCACGGCGTTGCCGTGCTCGTCGATCTTCATGCCCAGGCTCAGACCCATCGTGGAGAGAATCTCCTTGATCTCGTTCAGCGACTTGCGGCCGAAGTTCTTGGTCTTGAGCATTTCCGATTCCGTCTTCTGCACCAGCTCGCCGATGGTCTGAATGTTCGCATTCTTCAGGCAGTTATAGCTGCGCACCGAAAGCTCGAGCTCCTCGACGGAACGGTTCAGGTTCTCGTTGTGGATCTCGGGCTTGCGATCATCCGACGCCGACGTGCCGGTTTCGATTTCTTCCTCGAAGTTGATGAAGATGTTCATGTGGTCCTTCAGCAGCTTGGCCGACAAGCCGACGGCATCGGCAGGGGTGATAGAGCCGTTGGTCCACACTTCGAGGGTAAGTTTGTCGTAGTCGGTAATCTGGCCGAGGCGCGCGGCTTCGACGGTGTAATTGCACTTGCGCACCGGCGAGTGAACGGAATCGATGGGAATGAATCCGATGCCGAGATCTTCGTCGAAGTTTTTGTCGGCGGAGGTGTAGCCGCGGCCGCGCTTCAGGCGCATTTCCATATCGAGCTTGCCGCCTTCACTAACCGTGGCAATGTAGACATCTTTGTCGAGGACTTCCACGTCGCCATCGGCTTCGATCATTCCGCTGGTGACTACGCCCGGCTGGTCGGCGCGCAGATAGATCGCTTTCGGAGCGTCGCCGCTCAGCTTGAAAGGAATCTGTTTCAGGTTGAGGATGATGTCGGTCGCGTCTTCCACAACTCCCGGGATCGACTGGAATTCGTGGAGCACACCTTCCATCTTCACCGCGGTGACAGCCGCGCCTTCAATAGAGCTCAGCAACACGCGCCGCAGAGCGTTGCCCACGGTGGTGCCGAAGCCCCTCTCAAAAGGCTGCGCCCAGAAAATGCCGTACTTGTCGGTAAGGGTGGAAGTATCAACTGCAAGACGTTTCGGTTTCTGAAAACCTTTCCAAAGCATTTGTTTCTCCTTCGGCCGTTTGGCTCAGCCCTGGCTCCCTGAATCGGTCCATGTTACGTAAAGCGGATTCAGGTCAAGCGCCAGGACAGGCTGATCTGGCTCGAACTAATGGACCGTAAAAATAAAACTTGAACCACGCGCGCAAGATCCTTCGCTCCGCTCAGGATGACGCCCGCGAGCTCAGGGGCCTCGCGAAACAGCGTCACTTGCTATACAACTCAACGATCAGCTGCTCGTTGACCGGCAACTGAATATCTTCGCGCTTGGGCAATGAGAGCACTCGCGCCGTGTAATTGTCGCGATTCACTTCCAGCCAGTTGGGCAGCGTGCCATGGCTGGCGAATTCCTTGGCCAGTTCGAGCACAGAGAGTTTCTTGCTGTTCTCCCGAATGGAAATTTCCTCGCCCGCACTCACTTCGTAAGAAGGAATGTTGACCTTGCGGTTGTTAACGGCGACGTGTCCGTGCCGGACCAACTGTCGCGCCTGTCGCCGCGATTGCGCAAAGCCCAGACGGAAAACTACGTTATCCAGACGGCGCTCGAGCTGCTGCAGAAGCAATTCGCCGGTAACGCCCCGGGTGCGCGCGGCCTTCTCGAAGTAGTTGCGGAACTGGCCTTCGAGCGTGAAATAGATCCGCTTGGCTTTCTGCTTCTCGCGCAACTGCAGACCATAGCCAACAATCTTGGCCTTACGGTCTTTCCCATGTTGTCCGGGAGCGAAGTTGCGCTTCTCGATGGGACACTTGTCGCTGAAACACTTTGCGCCTTTGAGGAACAGCTTCATGCCCTCGCGGCGGCATAGACGGCAGACTGCATCGGTATAACGGGCCAAGTTATTCTCCTTTTAGATGACCGGTTTACGGGTTTGGCTTCACCCTTCGTCCCGGACGGGTTAAAACAAGTTCTCGGTTCTCAGTTCTCAGCAAACTCCAAATCCTTTGGTTCTCGCTTTTACTGAGAACTGGGAACCGCTTCCTAGACTCTTCGCCGTTTCGGCGGACGGCATCCGTTGTGCGGGATGGGCGTCACATCGCGAATGGAGCGCACTTCAATGCCGGACGATGCCAAAGCGCGCACCGCCGACTCGCGACCGGAACCAGGGCCGCTGACACGAACGTCCACGCTGCGCACACCGTGATCGCGCGCCATGTTGGCGGCATTCGAGGCTGCCTGCTGCGCGGCGAACGGCGTGCCTTTACGCGATCCGCGGAAGCCCAGCGATCCCGAACTTTTCCACGACAGAACGTTTCCATTCATGTCAGTGATGGTCACGATCGTGTTGTTGAAGGACGCCTGCACGTAGCACAGACCATGCGGAACGTGCTTGCGCTCCTTCTTCTTGAACGTTTTCTTCTTGCCTTTTTTCTCCGGTGCGGCGGTGCCGCCCGCTGCTGCTGGTTTTGCCATGAAATCAGTTCTCAGTTCTCAGTTCCCAGTTCTCAGAAAACCCGGTCTTAACCGAGAACTGAGAACTGAGAACTGGGTTTCTATGTTTTCGACGTCGCCTTCTTCTTGGTCGATACCGTTCCCTTACGCGGACCTTTGCGGGTGCGCGCGTTGGTATGCGTGCGCTGTCCCCGCACCGGCAGGTTGCGGCGGTGACGGAAGCCGCGATAGGAGCCGATTTCGATGAGCCGCTTGATGTTCATCGAAACTTCCTTGCGCAGATCGCCCTCCACCATCCCTTGCGCCTCAATCACGGTGCGGATGCGGTTGACTTCCTCTTCGCTGAGGTCCTGGACCTTCTTCATGGGATCCACTTTGGCCTCATCAAGAATGGCTCCGGCGCGTGGATGCCCAATGCCGTAGATGTAGGTCAGCGCGATGTTGATGTGCTTCTGGCGCGGTAGGTCAACGCCTGCGATACGTGCCATAGTCTGTCCTTAACTCCGGCGCCGGGCTTACTTTATCCCTGGCGCTGTTTATGTTTCGTGTTGACGCAGATCACCCGCACCACACCCTTACGGTGGATAACCTTGCACTTGTCACAGATTTTCTTTACCGATGCTCGTACTTTCATAAACCAGCTTTCAGCTTTCAGCCGTCAACAAAATCATTCGACTGAGACAGCGACGTTTCATTTATAGCGATAAACAATCCGGCCGCGATTCAAGTCGTAGGGCGAAAGCTCAACCGCGACCTTATCACCCGGCAGGATGCGAATAAAATTCTTCCTCATCTTGCCAGAAACATGCGCCAGCACTTGGTGCTTGTTCTCCAGTTCCACCTTGAACATGGCATTGGGCAGTGGTTCCAGAACCACCGCCATCACTTCAATCGCGTCTTCTTTACTCATCGACTCCTTAGATTCTCCGAGCGCGAGATCCTTCGCTCCACTCAGGATTTCGGCCGCGGACTCCCGCTTCGCTCACGCCCGCTAAACGCCTCAACTTCAATCGCGTCTTCTTTACTTCATGCACCCCTTAGAGTTCTCAGTTGTCAGTTCCCAGCTAAAACCTCTCGCTTCTCATCTGAGAACTGAGAGCTTGCTTTCTACTTCGTCAAAATTACTGGCCCGTCTTTCGTTACGGCTACGCAATGCTCAAAGTGCGCGCTGAAACTGCCGTCGGCGGTGACCGCTGTCCACTTATCGCCCAGCACGCGCGTCTCCGGCTTGCCAAAATTCACCATCGGTTCGATGGCGATGACCATGCCTTGACGCAACTTCGCGCCGTGACCGCGCGCTCCGTAATTCGGCACCTGCGGTTCTTCGTGCAAGTGCGTGCCAATGCCATGTCCGACAAACTCGCGTACTACGCTAAAGCCGGCAGCCTCCACATGTTCCTGCACCGCCGCTCCCACGTCGCCCACGGTATTGCCAATCACCGCCTGATCAATGCCGCGGTAAAGCGACTCTTCGGTCACAGTCAACAGCTTGCGCAGTTCCGGCTTCACCGTTTCGCTGACCGGAACCGTGATCGCGGCATCGCCATAGTAACCATCCAGCACAACTCCGCAATCAATTGAAACAATATCGCCTTCTTTTAATTCCCGCTTTTCTGACGGGATGCCGTGCACAATCTCTTCGTTCACGGACGTGCACAATACGCAGGGATAATCATAGTATCCCTTAAACGCCGGCTTGGCTCCGAGCTCCGCGATCTTCTTTTCGGCGACACGCTCCAAGTCCATCGTCGTTATACCGGGCGCCACTATCGAGCGCACATGATCGAGAACCTGACGCACGATGTGGCCACTCTGCCGCATCCGTTCAATCTCAGCCGTCGATTTGCAAACAATCGCCATTTCTTACGCGTGGTGATCTTCAAGGATGCGGAAGATCTGTTCCGTTACAACATCCATGGGCTCATCGCCATTCAGTGAGATCAGCCGACCGGTTCGCTGATAGTAATCAGCGACAGGACGAGTCTGCTCCTGGTAGGCCGCCAAACGGGGCTGAATCACTTCCAACCGGTCGTCATTGCGGGTTACCAGCTTCGACCCGTCAATATCACATACTTCATCGACACGGGGCGGCTGAAAGTGGACGTTATAGATCCGTCCACAGGTGGGACAAGAACGGCGTCCAGTAATCCGGAGCAACAGGTGATTATAATCCACGTCCAGACGGATCACAATTGGCCAAGCCCGAGTAGGCCACGAGTTGTCAAAGAGCTTGTCGTCAAGCAACGCATCCAGCCACCCGGCCTGCGCCGCAGTCCTGGGAAAACCATCAAGAATATAGCCCCGCCTACAATCCGGCTGGATCAGTCTTTGCCGGACCATCTCACAAACCAAGCCGTCGGAAACCAGCTCTCCGCTGGCCATGACAGCCTTTGCGGCCTGCCCGAGTTCCGTACCTTGCGCCACGTTGTGCCGCAGAATGTCGCCAGTGGAAACCTGCGGCACCAGGTAGTGTTCCATGATGCGCTTGGACTGTGTCCCTTTACCCGCGCCCGGCGGGCCAAGCAATACCACCGGACCTACGTCACGTGAGGTTTCCTGCGCCATCGAGTTGGCCAAAGCCTCCCGAACAGTGTTCCCGGAAACCTCCCACAAGGCGGTCCAGGTGCAGCAACCCCAAATCTTCTACTTGCAAACCGTCCCAAACTCTTAGCCCGCTCACGACCAGTTACGACGGCCGCGAATGCGTCCGCTGCGCGGCGTGAATCCATCGTAATGTCGCATGATGAGCTGGGCTTCAATCTGCGTAACCGTATCCATCGCCACGCCCACCACAATGAGCAGTGAGGTTCCGCCAAAATAGAAATTCACTCCCAATCCGTTGGTCACCCACACCGGAAGCCGCTCGAACAACGAGCCTCCCAGCCAGAACGGCAAATGGTTCAGGTGAATACCGGTAATCATCCACTCGGGAATGAACGAGATGATGATCAGGTAGAGTGCACCCACCAGCGTGATGCGGGTCAGAACTTCGTTGATGTAATCGGCCGTGCGCTTGCCCGGGCGAATACCCGGGATGAACCCACCATACTTCCGCATATTGTCGGCGACTTCACTAGGATTGAAAACAATCGATACGTAGAAGTACGCAAAGAAAATAATGCCCACTGCATAGAGCAGAGTATAAAGCGGTTCGCCCCATGCCAGCATGCGAAACAAGTCGCCAATGTAGCGGCTGTTGCGCAGGCCGTAGCCGACAGTTTGCGGCAAAGTAAGAATCGAAGACGCGAAGATTACGGGCATCACCCCACCCGCGTTAACCCGCAAGGGAAGGTGAGTAGACTGGCCGCCCATCACCTTACGTCCCACAACGCGCTTGGCATACTGCACCGGAATTCTTCGTTCGCAGCGCTCGACGTAGACGATAAACGCCACCACGGCGACCATGAATACGACCAGGAACGCCATCAGAACCGGCGTGATGGCTCCCCAGGTTCCGTTCTTGGCCTTCTCCAAAAGATCCTCGACACCACGCGGCAGGCCCACCACGATTCCAGCAAAGATTAGCAGCGACATGCCATTGCCGATTCCGCGATCGGTGATCTGCTCGCCCAGCCACATGATGAACGCACTGCCGGTGGTCAGGGTCATCATGGTCATGAGACGGAATCCCCAGCCCGGGTGATAGACGAAGTCGCCCATTTTCTCCAGACCGATGGCAATGCCGAACGACTGCACCGCGCTGAGAATGACCGTGATGTAGCGAGTCCACTGCGTAATTTTCTTGCGTCCCAGCTCGCCTTCTTTTTGCAGCTTGGCCAGCGGCTCATACACCACGGTCAAAAGCTGCAGGATGATCGATGCCGTGATATACGGCATGATGCCCAAAGCGAAAATGGTCATGCGGCGCAGGTTGCCGCCGGAAAACAGATCCACAAAACCGAGAAGCGATCCCGCGTTATGAGTGAAGGCGTCTTCCAGTTTGAGGAAGTTCACGCCTGGCGTGGGGAGGTGCCCGCCCAGTCGGTAGACCGCGAGCATCGCCAGCGTAAACAGAACCCGCTTGCGCAGGTCGGGGATACGGAAAATGTTCGCCAGCTTCTCAAACATTACTGCAAGACCTCAACCTTGCCGCCTGCCTTGGTGATTTTTTCCAGCGCCGACTTGGAGAACTTGTGCGCGTGAACTGTGATAGCGATCGTCAATTCGCCATCGCCGAGAATCTTAACCGGAAGCTTGGCCTTGATGACGCCCGCCTTGCGCAGAACGTCAGGCGTGATGGGCGACGCGTGCAGATCCTCGCCCAGCGCTCCCAGCCGCTCCAAGCTCACGATGTTGAATTCCTTGCGGAAGATATTGGTGAAACCGCGCTTCGGCATGCGGCGGTGCAGCGGCATTTGGCCGCCTTCAAAGCCACGGATCATGCGCGAACCTGTGCGCGAACGCTGGCCTTTGTGTCCGCGAGTGGACGTCTTGCCCATGCCGGAGCCCATACCACGCCCTACGCGCTTGCGCTTCTCCGCTGCCTTCTTCGGTGCTCGAATGTTCGAAAGATTCATGATTTCGCCGCCTACTCTTGCACAATCTCAACCAGATGCGGAATCTTGGCCACCATGCCCCGAATCGCCGCATTGTCCGGACGCTCGATCACCTGGTTTAACCGGGTGAATCCCAATCCCTTCACCACCAGTTTGTGCTTCACTGGAGTGCAAATGGCGGAGCGCACCCACTTCAGGTGAATCTTTCCGCTGCCCGCTGTCGTTCTTTTCGCCATCATCGCTGATCCTTCTGCAACTTAAATCTCTTGCATTGACTTGCCGCGCATGGCAGCAACGCTCTCCCGGCTCTTCAGGCTTCTCAGTGCGGCAAACGTCGCTTTGATGACGTTGTGCGGATTGGTAGTGCCAATCGACTTGGTCAGCACATTCTGCACCCCCACCGATGTCATCACGGCGCGCACCGCGCCGCCTGCAATCACGCCCGTGCCTTCCGGGGCCGGCTTCAACAGAACTTTGCCCGCGCCATAGCGTCCCAGCACCAGATGTGGGATGCTGGTCTGCGTCAAGTTAACCTTGATCAGATTCTTCTTCGCCGACTCAATCGCCTTGCGAATGGCCTGTGGAACTTCCTTGGCCTTGCCCGCGCCGTGACCCACCACCGCCGCCGAGGGATCGCCCACCACCACCAATGCGGCAAACGAAAGATTCTTGCCGCCCTTCACCACCTTGGTTACGCGGTTGATGGCCACAACCTGGTCTTTCAACTGATACGAATTCGCATCGAGCTTCTTAATCACTGTTGGCATTCTGGAAACCTGATTTCCTATTTCCTGATTTTCTCGTGTCCCAAACCCCAAAAATTAGTCCTTAAAATTGCAATCCCGCTTCCCGCGCTGCGTCCGCAAGAGCTTTCACGCGCCCGTGATAAATGTAGCCGCCGCGGTCAAACACAACCTTGCTCACACCCTTGGCTTTGGCGCGCTCTGCAATGGTCTTGCCCACGTTCTTCGCGGCCGCGACATTGCCGCCGGTACGCCGGTCTTCCTTCTTACCCTCGGCGGAACTCGCCGAAACCAGCGTGGTGCCGTGCAGGTCATCGATAACCTGAACATAAATGTGATTCAGCGAACGGTACACATTCAACCGCGGACGCTCGGCCGTACCCTGCATCTTCTTGCGGATGCGGTCGTGTACGTGCCCTCGCTTCTGATTTTTCGAGATTCTTGTAAGCATCTTCTCTAATCCTCTAAAGATCTCTCACTCTGAAAGAGATCCTTCGCTTCGCTCAGCGACGAGCTCAGACGCCCGTCAGACGCGATCATTTCGCTCCGGTCTTACCGACCTTCTTCTTCAACCTTTCGCCGGCGTAACGTACGCCCTTGTTCTTATAAGGATCGGGCGGACGAAGCGACCGCATCTCAGCCGCAACCTGGCCGACCTGCTGCCGGTCGATTCCAGTGAGCGCAATCCTGGTCTGCTTGGGATCCACGGATGCGTCAACGCCAGTGGGCAACGGATACTCAATCGGATGCGAGTAGCCCAAGCTGAACACGACCATCCCTTTACCTTTCATCTCGGCACGATAGCCAATGCCGACGATTTCCAGTTCACGGGTCCAGCCCTTGGTGACGCCTTCCACTGCATTGTTGACCAGAGCCCGCGCCAGTCCGTGCACAGCAGCCTGCGAATCGTTCTCGCGCACTGCGACGATGTGTCCGTCCTTCTGTTCAACCTTAATGCCAGCCGGCAGAGCCGTGTCCAGCCTGCCCTTGGGCCCCTGCACCAGCACAGTGTTGCCTTCAATTTTGACCGTCACCCCTTTGGGGATCGGGATCGGCTTTTTTCCAATTCGTGACATAAATTCAGCTCTTAGCCTTTAGCGCTTGGCTCTTAAGCTAACGCAGATCGCTGTTAGCTCGGCCCTCTGCGTCTCTACCAAATCTCGCACAACAGTTCGCCGCCAACGCCTTCCTTGCGGGCCTGGCGTCCAGTCATCACTCCGCGCGGCGTGGTGAGGATGTTGATCCCCATGCCACCGAGCACGCGCGGAATCTCGCTGCGCCGCACGTAAACGCGGCAGCCCGGACGCGACACGCGTTCCGCCTTTGAAATCGCGGCCTCATTGTGAGCGCCGTATTTCAGATAAATCCGGATCACCTTGTGACCTTCCTCCTCGGTGGCCTTGAAATTCGAGACGTAGCCCTCTTCTTTCAAAATGCGGGCAATCTCCAACTTCAGCCGGGAGGCTGGAATATCCACCTTCTGGTGCCGCGCCTGGAGCGCATTGCGCACCCTCGTCAGCATATCTGCGACCGGATCGGTCAACCTCATCGTTTGCTTCTCCTCTAGCCACCCGTTCGCTCCGCGTTTCGCGGAGAACCTGCGGCGGCTTGCTTAATCTTCACATCTGTCATCCTGAGCGAGACGCCTTTTGTCTCGCGAAGGATCTCGCCCGCCACGCGCCTGGCTCGCTTCTCTACCACGACGACTTCGAAACTCCAGGAATTTCCCCGCGCAGCGCCAGTCCGCGGAAGCACAGGCGGCATACGCCGAATTTGCGCAAGTAAGCGCGCGGGCGCCCGCACAGCTTGCAACGATTGTGCCTGCGCGTGGAAAACTTCGGCCGTTTTTCCTTCTTGTCGCGCGCTAGCTCAAACTTCTTTTCGATCTTCGCGTCTTTAACTCGTTTTGCTGTAGTCATGCATTCCTTAAAAGAATCTGTGTCGCAAATCCTGAAATCTGGAAAACCTATTGCGTCCGGAACGGCATGCCCAGATGTTTCAAGAGCGTGCGCGCCTGATTGTCGTTTGCCGCCGTGGTCACGATGGTGACGTTCATGCCCTTCATCTTGTCGACCTTCTCGTAGGAAATCTCCGGGAAGATCAACTGGTCGTGCAAACCGAGCGTGTAGTTGCCGCGGCCGTCGAACGACTTCGTGGAAACTCCACGGAAGTCGCGCACGCGCGGCAGAACGATATTCACCAGCCGGTCCAAAAATTCATACATGCGGTCGCCGCGCAGGGTCACCATGGTTCCAATGGCTTGTCCTTCGCGCACTTTGAAAGCCGCAATCGACTTCTTGGCTTTGGTAACGATCGGCTTCTGGCCCGTGATCTGGCCTAGCTCGTTCACCGCCGGATCGAGGATTTTCGAGTTCTGCGTGGCCTCGCCCATACCCATGTTGACGACGATCTTGTTCAGGCGTGGGACTGCCATCGCATTCTTCAACTCCAGCTCCTTCAACAGAGCTGGCGCCACTTCCTTCTCGAACTTCGAACGCAGCCGTGGCCGCTCCTTGGCACTGTGCTGCGCCTGTGCCGGAGCTTTCTGCTCCTGCGACGAATCTCTCGAACTCTTCTTATCTTTCTCTTTTGCCATTTCGTTTTTTCAACTTCCTCCCACGGTTTCGGAGTGGTTACCGGTTCGTGAGAATTGATGACGCAATTTGCAGCTACTTATCCAGCGTCGTGCCGCACTTCTTACACACCCGGACTTTCCGGTCGCCGCGCACCTCGTGCCCGATACGCACCGGGCCGCAGGTAGCGCAAACCAGTTGCACATTGGAAAGTGCGATCCGGCTTTCCTGCTCGGCGATTCCGCCCTTGATATTGCGCTGCGGATTCGGGCGCACGTGCTTCTTCACCATCATCACGTGTTCGACCAGGAGCTTGCTATCGTTAGGAAACACGCGCAGCACGCGCCCTTCCTTACCCTTATCCCGCCCCGTGATGACCTTCACGTTGTCGTTGCGGCGGATATCCACTCGCTTTTGTACTGTGCTTACGGTTCGCATTCTCTAAACCCTAATTTCGTAATTTCCCGATTGCAGATTCCTAGATCACTTCCGGTGCCAACGAAACAATCTTCAAAAATCTTTTGTCGCGCAACTCGCGCGCCACTGGACCGAAGACGCGCGTTCCTACCGGCTCGCCAGCGTCATTGATCAGCACCGCCGCATTCTGATCAAAGCGGATATACGTGCCGTCGCGTCGCCGATGCTCCTTGCGCGTCCGCACAATCACAGCCTTCACCACTTTGCCCTTCTGCACCTGGCCATCCGGAGCGGCTTCCTTCACGGCAGCAGTGATTATGTCGCCGAGGCCGGCATTCAGCCCGGTCGAACCGCCGAGCGGCAGAATCATCTGCAGCTTGCGCGCGCCGGAATTGTCGGCGACCTCCAGCATGCTTCTCATCATCACAGCCATGGCTTCAATCTCCCTCGATCTCGATGCGGCTACTTGCTTTCGGGCTCCAGCGCGATCTCCGGCACCAGCGCCGTCTTGCGCACAATGTCTTTCAGCTTCCAGCGCTTCAGCTTGGAAAGCGGACGCGTCTCTTCGATCCGCACCACATCGCCCACGTGCGCTTCGTTCTTCTCGTCGTGTGCATAAAACTTCTTGTTACGCGCCACCACACGTCCGTAGAACGGATGAGCCTTCTTGCGCGTTACCTTGACGACGATCGTCTTTTGCATGCGGTTGGCGACCACTTCCCCCACCACTTCCTTGCGCCGGCCCTGCACGTGCTCGGCCTGCGGTGTAGCCTTCCCTGTTGCAGTTTCCGCCATTATGGTTTCTCCGTTGCGGCAGCGCGCGTGCGCTCGCCCTGGATCGTGTTGACGCGCGCAATATCCTTGCGCAGCCCGCGAATCTTTTTCAGGCTCTCGGTCTGGCCCATGTTTAGCTGAAACTTCAGCTTGAACAGCTGGTCTGCGAGATCCCGTCCCTGGTGCTGGAGCTCGGCGTCGGTTAAGTTGCGAATCTTATCGGATTTCATAAAAATTCAGTTCCCAGTTGTCAGTGGCCAGCTGCCAGTAAAGGCCGAACCTTTTCAGTGCGCCGTATCACGCTGGACCAAAGTCGTACGCAGCGGCAGCTTGTGCGACGCCAGCCGCATGGCCTCGGTCGCGTCCACCATCGTGACCCCTTCCATCTCAAACAAAATCTTCCCCGGACGCACCACCGCGACCCAGTGATCGGGCGCGCCTTTGCCCTTACCCATACGTGTTTCGGCCGGCTTCTTGGTGACTGGCTTGTCTGGAAATACCCGGATCCAGATTTTCCCGCCGCGCTTTACGAAGCGGGTCATGGCAACGCGGCTGGCTTCGATCTGCCGGTCGGTGATCCAGCCGGGCTCGAGCACCTTTAGCCCGAAGTCGCCGAACGCCAGCGTGCTTCCGCGCCACGCTTTGCCGGTCATACGGCCACGCTGTTGCTTGCGGTACTTCACTTTCTTTGGCATCAACATAAGTCAGCTCTTAGCTTCTAGCTCTTGGCTCTTAGCCAAAACTTTGCTTGTGCTGCAATCCCTTAAAACGCGCCCACGCCTTGCTGCTGGTCCCGCTTCTTAGTCGGCAAAATCTCGCCCTTGTACACCCAGCACTTCACCCCGATCACGCCGTAGGTGGTTCTAGCTTCCGAGAATCCGTACTCGATGTCGGCGCGCAGCGTATGCAACGGCAAGCGTCCTTGCAGGTACCACTCCGAGCGCGCGATTTCATTGCCGTTCAACCGTCCACTCACCCGGACCTTAATGCCTTTGCACCCGAAGCGTAGTGCCGAATCCACGGCCTTGCGCATCGCCCGCCGGAAACCCACCCGCTTTTCTAATTGCAGCGCGATCGCTTCTGAAACCAGCTGCGCGTCGAGTTCAGGCTTGTGCACTTCCTGGATATCGACAAACATCTCGCGCGAAGTGCGCTTTTGCAGATCCGCTTTCAGCTTGTCGATTTCCGCGCCCTTGCGCCCAATAATGATTCCAGGACGCGCCGTCTTGATAATAATGCGCAGCTTGTTACCCGGCCGCTCAATCTCGATCGAGCTCACGCCCGCCGACTTGAGCTTTTCCTTCAGCTCGTTCTTCAGCTTGACGTCTTCGAGCAGCAGCTTGTCGTAGTCGCGCTCCACGANNGGCTTGGTGTAGCCGAGGCGAAAACCATAAGGATGGACTTTTTGTCCCATTGCTTCTCCTAATCAAAACTTTCAAAAATTTGGCCAGTCAACAAGCCTAAACTTTACTTCGCAGCCGCCTTCTTCTTGCTCGTTTTGCCGGCTGCCTTCTTCGCTACCGGGGCACGCCGCTTCGCCGGAGCCCCAGCCGATACTGCCCGCGTCTGCCCAGGAGCGTGGGCCGCGCCATTCCCGCGCTCCGCCAGCACTAACTCGATGTGCGAAATACGCCTCTGGTAACGGAAAGCGCGTCCCTGCGGCGCCGGACGGATGCGCTTCATGCGCGGACCGTCGTTGGCGATGGCACTCTTCACGTACAAATTGTCGAGTTCGATATCAAGATTCTTCTCGGCACTGAGAAAGTTCGCGTTGTCCAGCGCCGATTGCAACAGCTTTCCCACGTGCGCCGCCACCCGCTTCTTGGTGAACAACAGTGTGTTACGCGCCTCTTCCACCTTGCGCCCCTTGATGAGTTCCAGCACAAGCCGCGCCTTCTGCGGCGAGACTCGCAAGTAACGCATTTCAGCTCGGAATTCCATTCGCGTCTCCCCTTATGCCTTCGGCGGCGCGGGCGCTGCCGCCGGAGTAATCGCTCCCGGACCTCCCGGAATGCCCGCTGGCTTCGCGGCCACTTCCGTCGCCGCCCGCATGGAGTGGCCCTTGAAGTTGCGCGTAAAACTGAACTCGCCCAGCTTGTGCCCTACCATGTTCTCGGTGACGTATACCGGAATAAATTTCTTGCCGTTGTGCACCGCGATAGTGTGACCCACCATCTCAGGAACTACGGTGGAACGCCGCGACCACGTGCGCAAAACTTTCTTTTCGTTCCGCGAATTCATGGCCTCGACTCGCGACATCAGGAAGCCATCCACAAACGCGCCCTTCTTAGTTGAACGTGCCATAAATTTGCTCTTATCCTCTACTTGCTGCGCCGGTTCACAATGTACTTATCTGTCCGCTTGTTGTTCCGCGTCTTGTAACCACGGGTCGGCTGACCCCACGGCGTCACCGGATGCCGTCCACCCGACGTCTTGCCTTCACCACCACCGTGCGGATGGTCCACTGGATTCATCGAAACGCCGCGGTTCACGGGACGCCATCCCAGCCAGCGGGTGCGTCCCGCCTTGCCGATGGTGATGTTTTCGTGATCCAGATTGCCAACCTGCCCGATGGTCGCCATGCAGTCCTGCGAAATCTTGCGCGTCTCGCCGGAAGGCAACTTCACCAGCGCGTAATCGGATTCCTTCGCAATCAACTGCGCCGCACCGCCCGCGGAACGCACCATCTGCGCGCCCTTCCCCGGCTTCAATTCGAGATTATGAATAGACGTGCCCGGCGGAATATTGCGCAATGGCAATGCATTACCGACGAGAATATCCGCCTCCGGTCCGCTTACTACTTTCTGTCCCACCTTCAGCCCTTCGGGTTGCAGAATGTAACGCTTCTCGCCATCGGCATAAGCCAGCAACGCAATGCGCGCCGAGCGGTTGGGATCGTACTCGATCGTCGTCACCGTCGCGGGGATGCCGACCTTCTCGCGCTTGAAGTCAATGATGCGCAGCTTCTGTTTGTGCCCGCCGCCACGATGCCAGCTGGTAATGTCGCCCGAGTTGCGGCGTCCGCCGGTGCGCTGCTTCTTCTCGATCAGCGGCTTGTGCGGATGCCTCGTCGTGATGTCGTCGTTGACGATCGTCGTGCGGTAGCGCAACGTCTGCGTCGTCGGTCTGTATGTCTTGATTGCCATAATTACTCTTCTCGTAGAGACGTTACTTGCAACGTCCCCGCTTGCAGCATCTCCGCGCCCGAGACGTAGCAAGCTACGTCCCTACGTCGCCTCTACAAATTCTGCGCGTACTCCGGCATCTTCTCGCCGGCGCGAAGCCGTACATACGCCTTTTTCCAGTCGGGACGGTAGCCGGCGAATTTTCCTCGACGCCGTTCTTTCCCTGGATACGTTGCCGTGCGCACGGAAAATACCTTTACTTTAAAAATCGTTTGTACGGCTTGCTTGATTTCGGTCTTTGTCGCCTTCGGCGAAACCTGGAAGACCAGCGTGTTCTGATTTTCCTTGATCGCCAAACCTTTTTCGGTAATCACCGGACGGCGAATGATCTGATATGCGGATTTCATCAGGCCACCTCCGCCGCTTTTTCATGACGCACGCGCTTCCGCGGAGAAGCCGCGGCCTTCTTCGCTCCCTCGTCTTCTTCTTTCGCCGCCTTGCGCTGTCGCTTGGGCAAAGTATCTTTCAACGTGAGCTGCAATTTTTCAATGGCGGGATGAGAAAAGATCACGCGATCGTAGCGCAGCAAGTGATACGGGTGAACCTCGTTGCCCGGAATGAGTTCGAGCCCTTTAATATTGCGCGCGCTCAATTCCAAATTGCGATTGCCCGCGTTCGGCGCTTCCACGATGAGCACCGTCGACTCCACCTTCAATGCTTCGAGCGCGGCCCGGAACTCTTTGGTCTTCGGTTCTTTCACGTCGAACGCGTTCACCACGGTCAGCTTGCCATCGGCAAACTTCGAGGCTAGCGCCGAGCGCAACGCACCCAGAAGCTTTTTGCGCGGAAACGCGTAGTCGTAGGAACGCGGGACCGGACCGTGCACCGTGCCGCCATGGCGCCAGAGCGGCGAACGGATCGAGCCAATACGCGCGCGTCCCGTGCCCTTCTGCTTCCACAGCTTCTTGCCCGAACCGGAAACCTGCCAGCGGGCCTTGGTCGCATGAGTGCCGCGGTGCTGCCCGGCGCGGTAATGCTTCACCGCTTCCCAGAGCAAGTCTTCGTTGACCGCGCCGAAAATTTCATCGGCGAGATCGAATGTCCCGACCTTGGCGCCGCTCAAGTTGTGAATATCTATAGTTGCCATATGCGTTCCGTATGGGCCCGGGCGACTCGCCCGCGCTCTTTTTATGCCTTCTTTGCCGCTCTCTTCGCCGCCTTCAACGGATCGACCGTAGCCGCGCCAGCAAATCCCCGGCGCTCTCTGGGTGGCTTCTTCGCCTTGGTGATAACGATGTACCCGCCTTGCGGCCCGGGCACACTGCCTTCCACCACCAGCAGATTCTCATCCTTGTCCACACCCAGCACGCGCAGATTGCGCTGCGTCACACGCGCATGGCCCATGTGTCCCGACATGCGCATTCCCTTGAACACGCGCGAAGGAAACGCCGAAGAACCAATTGAACCTGTGATTTGAAACATCGAGCCGTGCGATTTGGGACCGCCTCCGAAATGATGTCTCTTCACCACACCCTGAAAGCCGCGCCCCTTGCTGACTCCCACGATGTCGACAAACTTTTCGCCTTCAAAAATCTCGACCAGCACGCGGTCGCCGACCTTCACCGCCCCGTCGCCATCACCATCGCTCTCCAGCGGCACTTCGCGCATGAACTTCACCGGAGGAAGATTGTTCTTCGCGAGGTGACCGCGCGCCGGCTTGGTCAGCCGCGACTCTTTTACGAATTCAACCAAGCCAATCTGGGCCGCTTCGTAGCCATCCTTCACCGCCAGCTTGTGCTGCGTCACCACGCAAGGACCAGCCTGCAGCACGGTGACCGGACGAACGTCGCCCTTCGAGTCAAACAACTGCGTCATGCCGACCTTCTTACCCAGAATGCCTGTAACTTTAATCGCCATCTTCGTCTCCACCCAGCTTGGCTCGTCACTACGGCGGCTATTGGCTGAGAGCTCGGGCTGCAGCTAAAAGCTAGCAACCAGGAGCTAGAAGCTATTTATGTTCCTTGCCGAATGCCTTGATCTCCACATCCACACCCGCGGGCAGATCGAGCTTCATGAGCGCGTCCACCGTCTGCTGCGTCGGCTCGAGAATATCGAGCAGGCGCTTGTGGGTACGGATCTCGAACTGCTCCCGCGACTTCTTATCTACGTGCGGCGAACGCAGCACGCAGTACTTGTTCTTCATCGTGGGCAATGGGATCGGCCCCGCAATTTGCGCTCCGGTGCGCCGTGCCGTTTCCACAATCTCGCCCGTCGACTGGTCCAGGATGCGGTAGTCGTAAGCCTTCAACCGGATGCGAATTCTTTCTTTTCCAATCACGTTTCACTCTCGCTAACCCCTCCCGGCGTCTCCGGAAGGAAAGAACCTGCGGCAGGAAGCAAGCCGCTTTTCTAAATACAGAAGTTAAGAGTTCAGAATGTGGAAGTTTTCATTTCGGTTCTTACTTCTGCATTCCTAACTTCTGACTTCTGACTTGCCTTACTGCACAATCTCCGCAATGGTTCC
>PLHQ01000018.1 GCA_003138975.1 Acidobacteriaceae bacterium
AGAACTGAAAAGTCGAAAGGCTTCCAAGGAACTCCCGCACACTGAACCGGTTCGTTATGCAGCCTTGGGTTCGATGGGGACAAGTTCGTAGCCCAGTGGTTTGGCTTGGCGTTTGAGCTTTGCTTCTAACCTTTTCTCTCTCTGGGCGTCTCTGGCGTCCCAGATGGTCTCGTCATATTCGACTTGGTTTTTGACCATGGTGTAAAAGATCACTGCGATCTTGTGGGCGGTTGCCATGGTGGCAGCTTTGGGGCCCAGCTTGGCTTTCATTCGGCGCAGGTAGTTGCCTAATGGCGTGCGGCTATGATGGAGGGAAAAGGCGGCCATGCGGAATAAATGGCCGGCCCGGGTTTTGACTTTTCGTGCTCCCCGCCACAGCAGTTTCCCGCCGCTAATGAGGCACCGGCAAACGAAAGAGCCGGTCTCGGCTAGGCCGCACCTAAACCGTCGCGCCACCCCTCGACTTCACCTCATTGACCGAGGACTTGGGGAAATTATCCCTGGCTTTTTCGTTTGCATCGACCCCAGCAAACTCCGCAGGGCGTGACACGAGCCAGAAGCAACGCGGCAGAAATCCGAAAGAAGATATTTTCACGAATCCGGTGGCCCAGGGGCGTAAAGTGCAGTAATCACATTTAGGGATGTGTGCAATGACCGCGTTGCTCAGTCGGCCTGCATTTCGCGTTGTCCTGATCGCTGTGGCGATGGCGGTGCCGGCGCGCGCAGAGCAGCTCTCGCTGCAAGCTCTTGTCACCCCTTCCACTGTGCTGTTGTTGAAGGATGGTCATCCGATCACATTCGCTCTTCACGGCTTCCTCGAGTTCAAATCGCTCAACGAAATGTTTTCCTATATCGACTCTCAAAATCAGCGCTGGAAATCGAATGCAGGAATCAATGAGGAACAGCGCCAGGCTGCCATGCGAGATCTGCTGCGCCGAGGAGTTGAAAGCCGCGTCGTCTCCATGGTTGATGAGGGCCCGCTGGAGACGCTGGTGACACACACGCGCGAAGACCTGCTAACAGCGTTGGCAGCTGTTAAAGAACCGGTTCCCGCTGGATATGCCGAGGCGTTCCTTGCGGTACAGGAAAAGTGGAAGCACTCATTGAATTGCTGGAGTGCTTCACCATCGATCGCGGCCCGGGTGCTCTCTAACTGGTATCCGATTAACGAAGGCGTACAACTCTACGGAGCGACGTATGACTCGACCGAACACTTCTGGCAGGCGGTAAAGTACCACCCAGACACCACGGTTGGTGAGGTGACGGCTTTGGTCTCAGTGCTCGAGAAGCAGGATTGGGGAACATGGTTGGCGGGGTTGGATGACGACCCCAAGATTTACTTGCCCAATGCATACGCGGTCGAGTTCCTACGCGCCAATCTTAAGCCTGAGCGTCTCCGACAGTTTCGCAAAGACTTGGGCGGTCACGGCTTGCGTCCTGACGAAAAGGCGCGAACTGCGCAACAGCGTGGAGAGACGCCATTCCGTTTCAGTGCGTTTGAGGAAAAGACTTTGTGGGGAGATCTCGCGGACACGTTTCACCTTGTGTATACCTTCTCGTCGGCGGACGATGCCATACGCAAGACACTGGCCGAGCACCATTTTGATGCGATCTACCTTGGAGAGAGCAGAATGGGCTTCATCAGCGATGAATTCCGTTCTTTGATGTTAGAAATCTGGCGTGTGAAATATCTGCAGATGGCGCGTTTTCGCGAGGTGATCTCGTCGATTCCGCTGGAGATCCGATTGGAGCACTTCCTGAATGACGGCGACTCTCCCGACATTCCGATTCCGGTCTATGTCGGATATTTGAACCAGATCCGAGACATGGCCCGAGCGCCCAAGTAATACTCACGGGTTCCTGCCGGTTCTCGCGCGGTTTTTGCTCATGCCCTGGCCAGCCTTTACTGTTGAAATATCCCCATATCACGCAATATAAAAGGCGCCCACTTTGCGGTAAGTTGTGATCGTTGGGAATCACCACTGACCGAAAGGAGCGCCGTTATGAACCAAGAAAAGTATATTGGCATGGACGTTCACCAAGCAACGATTTCAGTTGCTGTCATGGATAGCTCGGGCAAGCTGATCATGGCGTGTTCCGCCACGCTCCACCCCCACTCCGCCTTGCCGCCGAACCAATCTCTTCTTCGCGTTCCTTTCTACCTCTTTCCAGCCACCATTTTGCGCTTCTGCACCTCCCCGACGCGTTCTCTTATCTTCTGCCCTCTGGCACGCCTCACCCGCGCAGTTCAAAAGCTCCCTCCACTCCATTCAATTTGCATAAGGACCGCGTCCGCCGCGCGAGCGGCTTCCTTCTAACGGCTTTATCGAACGCGCGCCGCAACGCCCTCCTCACCTCCAACCTTCTCCTGAAGGCGCGCCTCCGATAAAGCACTAGCGTCACTCGGGAGTAATCGACAAGGTCTAAGCACATAACATAAGAGGCTCTAACAAAACCCCGTTCCGGCTCCAGACGACCGGGAAATAGCCGGAATGCGACTTCGGCTTCCCCTACCCTCCCTTGGCATTCGGAGTCAGCCCCATACGCCGAACAAGATCCCCGAATCGTTGGTCCGAGTGCAGCGAGTCAAAGGCAGGATCGACATTCAAGAGCGACCCGAGAGCTCTTCGTTGTTCATAGTTGCGGTCCAGCCATTCCAACGCTTTTTGCTTGTCTCCGAGCCGTGCATAAAGCTGCGGAGTGTCGAACTCGCCAATATTACCCACCAATTTCTCGTTCGACCTCAGAAGTTGCTGCCAGAATCCCTTGGCTCCCTCTGCCGCCAATGCCTTTCTGAGGGCAACTTCGTCAGATGCTGCAGTTTTAACGGTACCCTCGTCGCCTGAAAGCAGCCGTCCCTGCGTGAGCTCGCTAATGGCGTTCTGATACTGCCCCACTTGGGAGTACAGCCAGGCAAAGTGGTAATAGGTCACAAAGAAATCAGGATTTAACTCGATCGCCTTCCTAAATTGCTCTTCCGCTTGGTCATATTTTCGGGCATAGAAATAGGTCAGTCCGAAGACGGTATTGTAGATCCGGGAAAATGGATCAAGCTCCAATGCCTTCTTCATTTCGGCAATGGCTTGTTCTGACTTGCCGAGCGGCGTCAGATAAGTCCACGCATACCGAAAGTGCACCTCGGCATAGTTCGGGTTGAGTTCAATTGCTCGCTTGAACTCCTGTTCTGCGCCTCGCCAGTCATATTCAAAGTCAGCTTTTTCCGCTCCCAGCGCCGCGTGGGCTTCGGCAAGGTCGTCGTCGAGCTCCAATGCTCTGGAAGCCGCCGCCTTGGCTTTTGGCTCGAAGTCTTGCGGGGACCGAATCGCGTTAGCGAGATAGGAATCGGCAAGTCCTGCGTAGGCCAGCGCAAAGCCGGGATCTTTCTCGATGGCGCGTTGAAAATACCCCGTGCTCTTATCGATCTCCGCGTAGGTCCGCTGGTTCAGGTAAAAGCGGCCTTTCAGGTAGAGCTCATAAGCATCGGGATTTGGGGCGTATTTATTGATTGATCGAACTCCATAAGGCGGCGCCAGTTTCACCTGAACCTGTTGGGCGATGGCCCTACCCAATTCGTTCTGCAGCGCCAGAAGTCCACCGGTCTCGCGGTCATAATTGTGCGCCCACAGATGTACTTGATCCTGGACCCGAATCAGTTGAGCGCTGATGCGAGCGATTCCACCCTCCCGCCGGACGCTGCCCTCCAGAACGTAATCGACTCCTAATTCGTGCCCGATTTGAGCGATCGTCTTGTTGGTGTGCTTATACGCCGTAGCTGACGTTCGAGCGATCACGCCGAGCCGTTCCGGGTTGAGTTCGCCTAAATCTGTAATGGTCTCTTCCGTCAAACCATCGCTGAAGTACTCCTGCTCCGGGTCATTACTCAGGTTGGCGAAGGGTAGCACCGCCAGCATCACTCGGTGTTGCCCGCCTGTGGACTGTGACCGCGCCCTTTCGTGCAACCCATAGATGCCAGCGACAAACACCACGACGAACAAGGCTGCTAGCGAGGCGCCCCATTGCCAGGGACTCCAGGAACTGCGCAGCGATCGGCGGTTTGCGAATTGGGCAGGTTCGTCTTGCCGGACTGTATTCGGGAACTCAAGTTTCTTCCTGAGCAATTGCAGATCAGACTGCAGTTCTGCGGCAGTCTGGTATCTGCTATCTGTTTTTTTCTCGAGCGTTTTCCCGATGATCGCATCAAACTCAACCGGCAATTTCGGATTAATGTGTAACGGAGGAACTGCCTGCGAATTCAGCGTGGCGTTGGCGACGGCCAAGGCGTTATTTCCTGGAAAAGGTTTCTTCCCCGTAGCCATCTCATAGAGGACAACGCCCAGCGAAAAGATGTCTGAGCGGCCGTCAATTTCCTCGTCGCGCAACTGCTCCGGAGACATGTAATGTTTGGTGCCGGGCAACACACCTTCTCTTGTCAGAGGTTCTTCGAATTCGCCCACCGGGACGGCATGCCCGGCGGTGAGCTTCGCCAAGCCGAAATCGAGAACCTTCACTTGACCAGACTGCGTAATGAAGATATTCCCCGGCTTAATATCGCGATGAATGATCCCTTTGGCGTGTGCTGCTTGCAGCGCATCGGCCACATGGATTCCCAGATCCAGAAGGTGATCTATTTCCAGCGGGCCGCGACGCATTCGCTGCCTCAGAGTCTCTCCTTCCAGCAGCTCCATCACAATGACGGGACGGCCCTCATGTTCCTCGATTTCGTAGATGGTACAGATGTTGGGATGATTGAGAGAGGATGCGGCTCGCGCTTCGAGCGAGAAGCGTTGGAGAGCATGGCTATCGCTGGCTGACTTGTCGGACAGAAACTTCAGCGCCACGCGGCGTCCGAGCCGGAGGTCTTCGGCTTGGAAAACATCTCCCATCCCCCCGCTGGCAATCTTTTCCTCAATTCGGTAGTGGGAGATGACCAAATCGGGTTCGATTGTCTGAGCTTCGGTCCCCGGGTTGCCATCGCCACCTTGCTGAGCCGGAACACTGACCTCCGTCACCGCCGCGATGAACCGATACCCTTTCCCCGTGACCGTTTGTACGAAGACTGGGTTTTCTGGATCGTCCTTCAAAACCTGACGAATCTTCCGGATCGCCGCGTTGATACTATTATCGGTATCCAGGAAGACATCCTGCCCCCAGATTCTTGCGATGATGTCCTCTCGGGACACCAGTTGCCCTCTGCGGTCGACCAGCAGGAGCAAGATCTCCATGGGGATTCGCTCCAGCTTCAGAGCACGGCCAGAACGGCGCAGTTCATAGGCGCCCCGGTCCAGTTCAAGACCGTCTCCGAATCTCACCACGTCCGCGGGCATATCGCGACCACCCAACTGGAGAGGACGACATTCTACATCGACTCTGTCCCCCAGCGACACGGCCAATTTTTCAGCAGCTTACGAGTTCACGAAAAAATAAGCCAATCTTCAGGCGCAGGCCATTGCCAACCGTGCGGGCTTGCGGCAATCTGCCTCTCGCCCGAGGGTGGCCGCGAAAGCCCTCGAAATTTGAGAAGACTTGAGGTGGAAGATGAAGCGACGTTGGACCATCGCCCTGCTGTTTTGTGCCCTCCTTCTTTCAGCGATCTTGGCGAGTGCCAATCACGAACCATCCGCTGAGGAAAGAGAAGCAAATGAAATACGAATTGGCTTAGCCATCGCGCCTGTGCATTTAGACCTGAAAGGAAAGGACTTCCGGCAGGTGGGACTAGGCAGCTACATCGTGAACGCGCAGGCAGTTTGCGCCGAGTGCCATAGCTGCCCGACTTACTCGACGGGACGCAACCCCTACCTTGGCCAACCCAAGAAATGGGATCCCGCCGACTATCTTGCCGGAGGCGTGCCGTTTGGCCCCTTCGTTTCCAGGAATATCACACCGGACAGTACTGGCAAGCCCGCGGGCCTGACGAGGGCTCAGTTCAAGCATGTGATGCGCACGGGCGAAGACCCGGAAAATCCCGGCGAACTGTTGCAAGTCATGCCGTGGCCCTATTTCCAAGACATGACCCACCACAACCTCGATGCGATTTACGAATACTTGAGCGCGATTCCGTCGCAGGTAACGCCGCCGGCCGGCAGCTGCAGCGGGGCCGGTCAGTAAGAGCTGGTTGTCTGGCCACGCAGTGGCCAGACAACCTCAGAGCAAAATACCCGGAGGTCTATGACGAACATAGCTCTCAGTTGGAAACTTCTTCTGATGACCGGTCCGATGCTTGCCTTCGCTGGAGTGCCTTTGGCAGTGGGTGGCCAGACAAAGGGCGAAACGGATCGACAGGCAATCGTGGCGGTGATAGACCGATTCGTGGACGCATGGAACCGGCATGACGCGAAGGCGTTCGCCGCGGTCTTCGCAGAGGACGCCGACTTCACCAATTGGCGGGGAACAGGTGCGAGCGGACGCTCGAAAATTGAAGAGTTCCACGCGCCGCTGTTCGCGACCATTTTTAAGAACAGCCACCAGAGCTATACGGCTATCAAGACCCGGTTCATCCGTCCCGACGTTGCCGCCGTGGATGTGCATTGGGAGATGACGGGTGCGATGGATGCCCAGGGAAACCCGCGGCCCGATCGTCAAGGATTGTTGAATTTTGTGATGGCAAAGAATGCCGGGGAGTGGCAGATCCTGGTCATGCACAACCTGGATTTGACGGGACTGCCACTCTCGAACCCGGGCAATTCGGCAACGAAGAATCCGTGAGCACAAACACAATGTTCATCACCATCGAAACCGAAACAAGTGTTGAGTATCCGGTGCGGGATTTCGGGAGTACGGCCCGGAGACAGAACACTCAGCGACCGTTTGGCCGGAGCATTTTGAGTGAAATGGGGATTTCGCCAACGAGGACATTCTCTCATCGCGGTGTTCAATGAAGCCGAGCCGAACTGATCGCATTCAATTGCGGGATTTCCTCCCCTCGGCTGACCGGCCCAGGTGAGACCAGTAAGTGGGGACGCAGAAAACGGGAAGGTTTTCGCGAAAGCACCACGGAATACCTCCCATAATCCGATGAAACGTTTCATGCGGTCTCGCACTATATGGGAGGGGAACAGGCACCTGGGGTTGCGCGGACAATTTGAGCGCGTGCTATCTGCGACAGTATGGTTCCACGAATGGCGGGAAGGAGTAGCTATGCTCTGTACAAAGTCTGGCTCTGATTTACCCGATGACTCGCGTTTCCGCCGTAGCTGTGGACAAACGCTGGGCGTAGTTTCCGTTGGCGGAGGTGCGGCAGCCGTTGCCCCTACCCGAATCCCGGCGCCTGAGCCAAAGCCCAGTTCTGAGCTAAAGCCCAGCCCGGAGCCAAAGTCCAGAAACGTGATCTGGAGCGTGGCCGGAGTTGTGCTGCTGTTGGCCTTGTTCGCCGCTTCGTGGTACGTGCAATGGAAAAACTCAAATTCGTTGCCGCAATCGCAAGCGGAGCAAGTAACTCAACCGGAATAGACATCCAGTTTACACGCTGTACAACAGCTGCAAGGCCACACAGGAAACCTTGAGCGTCATGTCCGGGGGTGTGGGAGGGGAGGACGGGCGACTGAAGTGCACCCTTGGAGTGAGACACGAAGTTAAGGGGGTAG
>PLHQ01000209.1 GCA_003138975.1 Acidobacteriaceae bacterium
GGTGGGCCTCTCAGCACAACACAGAACGGGCCAGAGGTTGAGCGCGTTGGGCAATCCGGAGAGTGGACTTATGAAAGCGAATGAGAAAGAAAGTCTTGACCAAATTCTTGAATCTGCGATTGTTGTGTCGTGGACCGACTTGATGCACGGAACCGAAGCCGGCCTGATTCATATTGAGTATGGTTTTGTTCCGACTGGCACTTTGGACTATCTGAAGGTCTGGTCATCGATAACCCGAGGCCATTGGCTTCTGGCTTGCGAGTATTGGATGTCCGCTACCACATTTCACGGCACCGGCGTTCGCTTCGATAATGGATACGAGTCCGAAGGTCTGGCTCACATTCTGGAATTTGCGATGCAACACCAAACGGAATTCACGCTTCCAGCGGATCTCGGCCGGCAGGGACTGCTTCAGATCTCGACGCCTACCCAGGAAGAAATTACAGCAGCAACCGCGTCGGTGAACCAAGCGTTAGACCATTTAAGCTCTACGCGTTCCCAGCCCGCGTTAGCATGAACGCAGCATCGATCGACCGGGTTGGAGTTTGTTTGTCCGCAGCCACCAGACGCCGATCTCGGTGTGGCGCAGTGCGGGGTTGCCCAGTGCTGAGTTCACACTTCTCTCCCGGTTTGGCACCACAGGTGGGGCAACGAACGGACAGAGCTTGCTTTTCCTTGGCCTTCATTAGCCGCATAGTACAGCTCTGCCCGGCAACATGCTGGTCAATTTTGACCAGTTTGCAAGTCCACTTTCGTTAAATACTGACAAGAGGCAAACTTCAACCCAGTCCTCACTGCTTGCTTGCGGCCGACTTGATACGGCCTCCTGCATCAACTGTTCTTACCAGAAGTAGGGCAAATGGCGATACCGAGCACAATGTTTCCAAATCGCGCCTTAGAAGTCGTTAGTCCCCGCACGCTAGGGCGAGAGGGAGCTTCAGCAACACGTGTGCGATTGCAAGCGAAACCATCGCTGCCCAGTCGAATCGCGGTGATCGGGAATTATCTTCCGCGGCAATGTGGAATCGCNNCCGGTCAACGACACTGAGGGCGGATATGACTATCCGGCGCGCGTGCGGTGGTCGCTCGCCCAGGACGACTTGAAGTCCTATCAAGAAGCGGCTGACTTTCTGAACTTTAACAATATCGACATGGTGTGCCTGCAACACGAGTACGGAATCTTTGGCGGTGCGGCCGGAAGCCATATCTTGCATCTGCTTCGCGGCCTGAAAATGCCCATGGTAACCACACTGCACACGGTTCTGCGCGAGCCCGATGCTGACCAACTCATGGTCATGGAAGAAATCGCGGAGTTGTCGGATCGCCTTATCGTCATGAGCCAGCTCTCATCCCAGATCTTGCAGGAGGTCTTCAGGATTCCCGGTCACAAGATCGACATGGTTCCTCACGGGGTTCCGGACCTGCCATTTCTTGATCCAAACTTCTTCAAGGACAGATTCAACGTTGAGGGGAAGGCGGTTCTACTCACGTTCGGCCTGCTCTCGCCGAACAAGGGAATCGAAAACGTAATTCAGGCGCTGCCGAAGATTTTGTCCAAGCACAAGAATGTCGTTTACATCGTTGCAGGCGCGACCCATCCCCACATCCTCCGTCGCGAGGGTGACAAGTATCGAGCCAGCCTGCAGGCTTTGGCGAAGGAAGTGGGAGTGGAATCGCAGGTGATGTTCCACAACCGCTTTGTCAGCCCGGAAGAGATGGTCGAGTTCATTGGCGCCGCAGACATTTACATCACGCCTTACCGGCATGAAGCGCAGGTGGTTTCCGGCACGCTGGCCTATGCGCTGGGAGCGGGCAAGGCGATCATCTCGACTCCATACTGGCACGCGATCGAGTTGTTGGACGATCGGAGAGGCGCACTCGTCCCCTTCCAAAATCCCGATGCGATTGCGCAAAAGACGATTGAACTCCTGGACACCCCCGCGATACGCCACGCCATGCGGAAGCGCGCGTATCTGTTCGCGCGGGAGATGATCTGGAAAAGAGTGGCGCAGGGTTATATGGAAAGTTTCTCCCGGGTGCGCAGCGACCGCATGGAAAATCCACACGTCCAGTTTTCAGCCCGCGTCACCGCCAAATTACTGAATCAACTGCCTGAATTGAAACTGCACCACCTGAATCGCTTGACCGATGATACTGGAATTTTGCAGCACGCAATCTTCACAGTCCCGAATCGTGGAGAGGGCCACACCACTGACGACAACGCTCGCGCGCTCATTTTGGCAGTGGGGCTGGAACAACTGGATAAAGAACAGCTTGGGAAAACGGGCGCTGCTGCTTCAGATGTGATGATCCCAGATTTGTCCTGCCGGTATTTGTCGTTCCTGGAGCATGCTTTTGATCCAGCGAAGGGCAGATTTAAGAACTTTCTCGGCTATGATCGCAGGTGGAACGAAGCCGAGGGCTCTGAAGATTGCCACGGACGCGCATTGTGGGGACTTGGAACGGTGCTTGGTCGGTCCACCGAGCAGGGATTGCGGTGTGCTGCGGGCCGTTTGTTCGAGTTTTGCTTTCCCGCAGTTATGGAATTCAGAAGTCCCCGTGCCTGGGCCTATACCCTGCTTGGCATTCAAGAGTACCTCGATTCGTATCCCGGAGACCGCGACGCACAGAAAGTTAGATCTGCACTCGCTGGGCGACTGCTCGATATGTATGAGGCAATCCGCCGTCCGGATTGGAAGTGGTTTGAGGACATCCTGGCCTACGCCAACGCGAGATTGCCCCAGGCCATGCTCTTAGTGGGCTCAGCTTGCTCGGATGATCGTATGGTTTCCGCCGGCCTCGAAGCACTCGACTGGCTTACGGAAACTCAGCGGTGCGAAACGAACGGCCACTTTGTACCGATCGGTTCGCAAGGCTTTTATCGCCAGGGTGGTGAAAAGGCCCGCTTCGACCAACAGCCGATCGAAGCCGCAGGCGCGGTATCTGCGTGTCTGCAAGCCTACCGTGTAACAGGTGATAGTCGCTGGCGCAACGCAGCCTGGTCAGCCTTCAACTGGTTCCTGGGCGACAACGATCTGCAAGTCGCTCTCTATGATTCCGTGAGTGGCGGCTGCCGCGACGGACTTCATCCTGACCGCGCTAATGAGAATCAGGGCGCGGAATCAACGCTATCGTTCTTGATGGCACTCCTGGAAATGCGTTCGCTGCAAAAGTCCGAAGCAATAGAAATTCCATTATGACTATCTCCACAGAAAAGCCTATGAGCCTCCCGAGCACTCTTTACAAACCATTACTTCTTCGGCATCCTGCCAACCCGGTCCTAACGAATAAGGATTGGCCTTATTCCATCAATAGCGTGTTCAATGCCGGTGCGACGCTGCTGGCGGATGGCACGACCCTATTGCTTTGCCGGGTGGAGGATCGCCGAGGCTTATCGCATCTTTGCGCCGCGCGCTCTGTGAACGGCGTAGATGGATGGCAAATCGATAGAGAACCGACATTGATGCCTAGCCCTAAGGAGTATCCCGAAGAAATCTGGGGCATCGAGGATCCTCGAATCACATTCGTTCCCGAACTGCAGCAATACGTCGTGACGTACACCTCTTATTCGCGAGGCGGCCCCGGAGTGTCTCTGGCTCTGACCAAAGACTTCCGAACTTTCGAGCGCTACGGCGTGATTATGCCGCCGGACGATAAGGACTCGGCGCTTCTGCCGCGGAGAATCAACGGATACTGGGCGCTGATTCATCGGCCCATGACCACTCTCGGTTCCCACATGTGGATTTCTTACTCGCCCGACCTGCGCCATTGGGGCAGACACCGGCTCATGTTGGAGGCGCGTCGTGGCGCATGGTGGGACGCAAACAAAATCGGCATGTCGCCGCCGCCGATCGAGACCTCCAGAGGATGGCTCGTGCTCTATCACGGTGTACGGCACACTCCTTCCGGCTGCCTGTATCGACTGGGCGTGGCCCTCTTCGAGTTGGAGAATCCGGAAAAATGCTTGCTGCGAGGTGACTCGTGGATCTTTGGCCCGGAGGCCGAGTACGAACGCCGTGGCGACGTCAACGACGTTGTTTTTCCCTGCGGCTATACGATGGGACCGGATGGCGATACCATCAACATCTATTACGGAGCTGCGGATTGCGCGATTGCCCTGGCCCGGGCCAGCGTGCGCTCTTTACTGGATTGGCTCGATGCTAACGGGAGTTGCGAGCGCCGGCAGCGCGCACAGGATTGATCGAAGCGCGGATTATACTCTTCATCGTAGCCTTTCTCCTGGTCCTGGGACGCATCTGAGCGGTGGCACTCAGTCACCTCTGGTGGGAGCGTCGGTGTGTCCCGAATCCATTGTTGCCGGTTGTTTATTGGGCAAGACCAAACGCCTGGGAATGAAATATGAGCACTTCTTCAAAGTGAGAGAGAAAATAAGCCAGGCTATGATCGCCAGGATAAGCCCGATATTCGTGTTTCACACCTTCTTTCTGCAGTTGATCATGTAGTGCAGCCGCGCCCTTCTCGAAGCCGTAGTTGTCGTCTTGACCACAGTTGAAATAGATAGCCATCTTTCGCAACGCAGCGGCATTCCTCTGGGCCAGCACAGACGGGCTATTGTTCTTCCAGTGGGAAACGTTGATCGGGTTTCCGAAAACTGCAGCCAGCACTTTCCCGAGTGGAGCACCTGAGCGGGCAGCGCTATCGAGTTCCTCGGGAGACTCGGTAATCAGGGCAGCGCTTTGCGCACTGACCGCGGAAAACATTTCTGGATGGCTAAAGGCGAAGCGCAGCGCACCATAGCCGCCCATCGAGATGCCGCTGATCGCTCTATTCTTGCGGCCGCTACTGACGCGGTATTTGCTCTCAATGAGAGGAATGAACTCCTGCAGGAAGAAATCGCTGTAGCGGACTGAACCGTCGGCGGAGTTGATATAGAAACCGCGTCTGCCTTCCGGAGCAACGATGAGAAAATCGCCGATTGTATGTCGCTGGCGGAGATCGTCGAGCAGCGTCCATCCGCCGCTGTTAAAGAGCGTTTGCTCGTTGTCGCCGAGTCCGTGAAGGAAATAAAGCACTGGATAGCGCTGCGGAGGGTTCTTCGTTGCGCCCGCGGCATAGCTCGCGGGCAGGTAGACGCAGTAGTGCACCGGATATTTGAGAACTCGGCTATTCAGCGCGTTGCAGTCGATCCGGCTCTGAGCATGTGCTGGGAAAGAAACTATCAACGCCACCAGCAGAGTCATAACTTGGAACGAGCGAGGCATCGATTCAGCTTACTCGTAGCGTAAGGCCTGCACGGGATCCAGCCGGGCTGCGCGTCCCGCCGGGTAGAGGCCCGCCGCGAGACTTACAAGGAAAGAAAACAATACGGCGAACGCTACCAGCCACCACGGCACGGACCAGAAATGCTCCGGTGGAAAAGATTGACGCTTGAGATAAACATTAGTTCCCAGATTGATGACCTGCCCGATAGCCCAACCGAGGGCGACCCCGACGATGCCGCCGAGAATGCCCATGGCGCCTGCCTCGGCGAAGAAAAGTCTCTTCACGTCGCCATCGCTGGCGCCGATCGCCTTCATAATGCCAATTTCGCGGCGACGCTCGAGGATGGCCATAACGAGCGTATTTACGATCCCGATAAAAGCAACAGCCAGCGCGAGGCTGCCGAAGATTCCCAAAAACACGTCCAGCACTTTGAAGAACTGCTGGATGCTGCGGCTGGCGTCAAGGATCGAGAAGGTATTGAAGCCCATTTTCTTGATCGCGTCTTCCACCGCCTGTACCTGGCCGGGGCCTTTCACGCGCACATTCACCGAGGAATACACTGGCTGATCGCCGGGAGCACGCGAAACTTCACGCAGGTCCGTCGGCTGCATCACGTGCAGGCTCTCGGCCAGTTTGAGTGGAAGAAAAACTCGCGCACGGGTTGGGCCTCGCATACTCTCGGGATCGAGATCGGCGACACCAACAATTTTGAACTTGAGTTCGCGAGAGACGACCGAGTAAGCAGCGCCCGCCAAACCTTGGTCACTGCTGGCGTTGGCTTTATCACTCCCGACGTATGACGCCGCGGGTGGTGCCGCCTCGCGCTGCGCATAGCGCATGGTCAATTCCTTGCCCAAAAGCGGAGCCGCGAGTGCCGCCACGTTGGTCTCATCGAGGCCGGACTTCGGCGTTTTGCCCAGCAGTTCTTCGGCGAAGGTTTTTTGAATGACCACTTCTGGCGCCGTCTCGGATGAAAAGAAATGTCCCTGCAGTGCATCGAACGCATCGGTCGACTGGGCGGAAGAAGGTAGCGCAGCAACCATCGTCAAGTGCGGCTTGTCTTCGTAACGCAGCTCGGTAATGAAGCGGATGTCAGGATAGGCCTCAAGCACGTTTGGCATATGCTCGATCTCCTGGCGCGTTGCTTCGTCCAGAATGCGGCTTTCGCCTGGCGCAGGTCCACCGGCTTCTTGATCACGATTGAAGTTCCGCAGGTCGCGTCGGGATGTGACAACAACCGTATCGAATAATCCAGACTTCATCAGGCGACGGGACGCAAGCTGTTGCAGTCCGATGCCCAGAGAGAGCATGGCGACCAGCGATGCCACGCCTACCGAGATGCCGATGGTGGTCAGCGAATTTCGCAGAAGGGATTCGCGCAAATTGCGCACGGCAAGTTCGGCCAGATCAGGAAGCTTCATCGTCGTTCTCGCTCCGTTCCGGCGGTGGCGACGAAGGCTGAGCTTGCTTCATCGCCGATCAGCTTGCCATCGGCCAGAAAGATAAGTCGCTGGGCGTAGTGCTCCGCTAGGGCGCGCTCATGGGTCACCAAAACGACCGTCATTCCCAATTGCCGGTTGAACTCGCGGATCATGTTCATGATTTCGGTTCCGGTATGGCTGTCGAGATTACCCGTGGGTTCGTCGGCGAGCAGAAGTTCAGGACGGTTGATGAGCGCCCGAGCCAGCGCGGCCCGTTGCTGTTCCCCGCCGGAAAGCTCGCTCGGGCGATGGTTCATGCGCGATTGCAGGCCAACTCGCGTGAGCGCCTCCCGAGCCAAACTGTCACGTTTCCCGCGCTCGATCTCCGCAAAACGCATCGGCAATTCCACGTTTTCCGCAAGCGTCATGCTGGGGATCAGATTGAAGGATTGGAACACCATCCCCACGGTGCGCAGGCGATATCGCGCCAGCTCTTCGCGGGAAAGTCGCGCGAGATTCCGGTCATGAACAATAACGCTGCCGGAGGTAGGACGGTCCAGGCCAGCAATCAGATTCAACACCGAAGACTTGCCGGAGCCAGAACTACCGAGGAGCGCAACGAATTCGCCCGCGCGCACTTCCAAAGTCACGCCATCCACGGCGCGGATCACCGTCTCGCCCATACGGTAGTGGCGGCAAAGCTGCTCTGCATGAATTGCCGGCGCGCTATTCGGTTGGGAGTTGCCCGCGTTACTCATTCGTCAGCGAACCTCTCCCTTCAGAACACGCAGCGCGTCCGCCGGATTCCCGTCGCCGTTCCGTGCCGGGCCGGAGCTGCCATTTCCGTGCGCTTCCAGCTCAGGGAAGTCTCCCTCACCGGGAGCCAAGAACAGGTTGTCCTCCACACCATGCTGTCTGGTATACAGGTCGTAATAGCGGCCTCGTGCGGCATAGAGTTGCTCGTGCGTACCCCGCTCCACGATTTGTCCTTGCTCCATCACCAAAATTTGATCGGCGCGGCGGATCGTGGAAAGACGGTGTGCGATCACGAAAGTCGTCCGCCCCTTCATGAGATAGGAAAGCCCTTGCTGGATCATCTGCTCGGATTCTGAGTCCAGGCTCGAGGTTGCCTCATCGAGAATCAGGATGCGCGGCTCAGCCAGAATGGCTCGGGCAATCGAGATCCGCTGTCGCTGGCCTCCGGAAAGTTTAACGCCACGCTCTCCGACCACCGTTTCGTACTTGTCGACGAAGGTTTCCGCAAATTCATCGACCCGCGCGATGCGGCAGGCACGCAGGATTTCTTCTGCACTGGCGTCGGGACGTGAAAACGAAACATTCTCGCGAATTGTTCCGTCAAAGAGAAAAGATTCCTGCAGCACGACTCCCAGACGAGTGCGGTAAGAATCGAGGCGAACCGTGCTGAGGTCAATGCCATCGAGCAGAATCTCGCCTTTGGTGGGCACATAAAAGGCTGAGATCAGGCCAATGGTGGTGGATTTACCGGACCCGGAGGAGCCAACCAGCGCCGTGACTGTCCCGGGATCGGCGCGGAAGGAAATGTCACGCAGCACGTCATGGATCCCGTCGTAGGTAAAGCTCACATGGTCGAACTCAATCCGTCCCACAATGTCGCGCAGCGCCATGGAGCGGTTGGGATCCTGATCCTCGGGCCGCTCCCGCATGATTTCCTGCGTCCGTTCGAGTCCGGCTAACGCTTCGGTAAGCTGAGTTCCGATGGAAACGATCTGCATGATGGGCGCAACCAGAAAACCTAGCAACAAGGTATAGGAGACAAATCCTCCGACCGTCAGCGTGCCGGAAGCAATCTGGTGTGCGCCTACATACATGGTCACCGCACCCACGACTCCCAGTAGCACGCTTGCGGAAAGGCTCATCACCGACGTTGCCGTCAGAGTACGCATCACGTTATCGAGCAGGCGCCGAACTCCGGTCGCAAAGACTGCTTCCTCGCGCTGTTCGGCATGATAGCCCTTGATCACGCGCACTCCGCCCAGCGATTCGGTGAGCCGGCCTGTGACCTCAGCATTAATCTTGCCGCGCTCACGAAAAATCGGCCGAATCGTGGCGAACGCTTTGTTGAGTGCGACGCCGAAACATACCAGCGAGCCCACAGCAATCAACGTCATCTGCACGCTGGTGCGGAGCAACAAAACCAGCGCAATTCCGGAGGTGACCAGGCCTCCGGCGAAGTCCACGAGGCCGGTCCCCAACAGGTTACGCACACCCTCCACATCGCTCATGATGCGAGAGACCAGGCTGCCAGTCTTGTTGGCGTCGTAAAATGCAACGGGCAGGCGCGAGATGTGGACCTGCACCTGTTGGCGCAATTCTGTGATTAGCCGTTGCGCCGCCTTCGATAAGGACTGCGTCAGCGAAAAAGAGGTGACGCCCTGCACCAGAGTAGCCCCTAGCACGAACAGCACCAGCGGCTGCAGTTTCTCCATGTGATGCTTATTGATGACGGTGTCGATCAGGAATTTGGTGGAATACGGCAAGACCAGCGCCGCAACGCGGTTGATCACCATCAACACAAAGCCGAGCGCGAGCAGCCAACGCCGCGGGCGCATCAGCTTCCAAACTTCCGGCAGAATGGCGCGGAGTCTCTCGACTTTGGGTTTCTTCTGGTCTGGTTTAGGGTCGGTACTCAATCTCTTCTTGGACTCCGGCCGAGCTTGATTCGCTTCATTATTACAGCATTGTGATCACTGCATTGTGACACGGCCGGGGCAGCCGTTGTATCCTCGGGGCGTGTCTCGCCAGTCTTCGCCGGAGCGCTCTCCCACCCCAGGCTTGTTGCTCGGCTTGGTCATCACGCTCGCGGCAGTCGTGGCCTACTCCGCTTACATCACTTGGCAAGTCGCGGGTTTGCGCAAGCTTCAGTCCGAACTGATTGACCGCAACCGCAAGGATTCCCTGCAATTGCTGCGCATCCAGAACGACCTGAATCTGCTCGCGGTTGCCATGCGCGACATGATCGACAATGACGAACCTTATCCGCTTACGGCGTGGTCGGCGCAGTTCCAGCGCATTCGCACTGATTTGGACGATGCCATGCGCCTGGAAGCCGGATTGGCCCCGGCGGGCCGAACGACCGAGCAAAGCGCTTCTTTAAGCACTTCGCTTGCACAGTTCTGGGACGCGGTAGATCGCGTTTTTGCTCTGGCTGGCTCGGGTAGGGAGAAAGATGCGCGAGCACAAATTCAACTCTCGTTGCAGGCGCGGCAGGCGGCGTTGAGTACGACCGTGGCTCGGTTCCTGGTTCAGAACAGCGAAAATGAGGAACAGGCGGCGCAGCGCATCATTCAGATTTATGACCGCGTGCAGCGTCAGGTGTATGTGTTCCTGGCCGCGACGTTGGGCGCGATTCTGTTGACTGGATTCTCTATGATCCGGTGGAACCGGCGGCTGTTTGCGCGCATGGCCGAGCTTTCAGAGCGGCGCAGCGAACTGGCGCAAAAGCTAATCGCAACACAAGAATCGACGCTACGCTATATTTCGCGAGAGTTGCATGACGAATTTGGCCAAATCCTGACGGCGATGGGAGCGATGCTCGGTCGTGCCGGGGCTCACGCTCCGGAGGGCTCGTCTTTGCGCACGGACCTGCACGAAGTCCGCCAGGTCGCTCAGGACACTCTGGACCGGGTCAGAAGCCTGTCGCAGGCGCTGCATCCGGTTATGCTGGATGAGGCAGGGCTGGAGAGCACTCTCGATTGGTACATTCCAACCGTGGAACGACAAACTGGAATTACCATATCCTATGAGAAGGATGGCACGCCCTTCGCCGTCGATTCCGGTGCGGCCGTACAAATCTATCGCGTGCTGCAGGAGGCGTTGAACAACGTGGCGCGGCACTCCGGTGCGAAGCAGGCTTGGGTGCGATTGCATTTTCTGTCTTCGGAACTGGAATTGGAAGTGGAAGACCACGGTGGAGGCTTTAACGGGCAGCCCGTGAAGCAAGGGATCGGGCTCGTCGCGATGCGCGAACGCTCTGAACTGATGGGTGGACGAATTATATTTTCAATACCCTCCGAGGGTGGCACGTTGCTGCGCCTGACGGCTCCGCGCGAAAAGATTGAGGTCCTTGACGCTGAAACCAATCCCAATGACAAAAAAGATCACGGTATTGCTGGTCGATGACCACGGCTTAGTCCGGCGCGGGTTCCGGCGCATGTTGGAAGACGAACCAGACATGCAGGTAGTCGGCGAAGCCGGCGATGGGGAAGAGGCTATCAGGCTGGCACACGAACTGCGGCCGCAGGTTGTGGTCATGGACTGCGCTTTGCCGAAGACGAACGGACTTGATGCAACGCGGCAAATTCTTAAAGACCTGCCCGAGACTGCGGTTCTCATGCTCAGCATGCATTCCGAGAGCACTTGGGTGCGGCAGGCCATCGAAGCTGGCGCCAAGGGATACATTCTGAAAAATGCAATGAACCTGGAACTGGGGCTGGCCGTGAGACGCGTGGCCAACGGAGAAACGATTTTCGATCCCCAGGTCGAGCAGCATTCAATGCTCCGAGGCGAACGCAGCAGTGGGCTCACGCCTCGAGAACTCGAAGTGCTGCAGATGATTGTGGATGGCAAGTCGAACAAAGAGATTGCAACGGCCCTTGAGCTCAGCGCCAATACGGTCGCCGTTCATCGCGCCAACATCATGAATGCACTGGGCATTCACAAGACTGCCGAGCTTGTGGTTTACGCTATTCGCGCGGGGCTGGTGAACGTTCCGTGAATCGCAGAACCTTTCTGCGCAACATGGCGGGGCTGGCGTGTGTGTCCCAGTCGCCGCTGCTGCAGGCCTTCGGCGCAGTTGGCGGAACGGCGGCATCACCCGGCTTTCGATTTGTCGACGTAACCTCCAGTGTCGGCATTCAGTTCCAACACAACAGCGGCGCCTTTGGAGGAAAGTTTCTACCCGAAACGATGGGATCCGGATGCGCCTTCCTCGACTACGATCGCGACGGCTGGCAAGACATCCTTCTGGTCAATGGAATGGATTGGCCCGGCCATAAGCAGCGTCGCTCCACGCTGCGGCTTTATCGCAACAATGGGAACGGAACTTTCACCGACGTCACTTCCCGCGCCGGACTGGACATTGAAATGTATGGCATGGGCGTGGCCGTCGGCGACTACGACAACGACGGGTTCCCGGACATACTCATCACTTGTGTGGGACAGAATCGGCTTTTCCACAACACCGGCAAGGGAACCTTCGTTGACGTGACCAATTCCAGTGGATTGGGGAAGCGCCAGGCCTTCAGTACCTCCGCTCTGTGGTTCGATTACGACCGCGATGGCCTGCTCGATCTTTTTGTTTGTAACTATGTGAAATGGTCGCCCGAGCAAGACGTATTCTGCAGTCTCGACGGCAAGCACAAATCGTATTGCACGCCGGAGGCTTACCGCGGCGAGACTTGCTGGCTCTTTCATAATCGCGGTAATGGAACCTTTGAGGACGTCACCGCCTCCAGCGGCATCTTCGACAGCAGTTCGAAATCTCTTGGCGTTGCGATGCTTGATGACGACCAGGACGGTTGGCTCGATCTGCTGGTAGCGAACGACACTCAACCCAACAAGCTCTATCGGAATCAGCGCAACGGAACATTCAAAGATGCTGCCGTCGAGGTTGGATTGGCCTTTAGTACCGAAGGTAAGGCACGCGCGGGTATGGGTGTGGATGTCGGCGATTTCACAAACTCCGGCAGATCGGGTGTGGCTATTACAAACTTCGACAACGAGATGACCGGCTTGTACGAGTTCGGCGGGAAAACCTACGAAGACATCGCAGCGCAGGCAGGCGTGGGCATGGCTTCCAAGAATAGCCTGGGCTTTGGATGTGTTTTTTTCGACGCCAATCTGGACGGCTGGCTCGATCTTGCGGTGGCGAACGGCCACATCGACGAGACGGTTCGCAACATTCGCGGGAACGTGGGATACGCCCAGCCACCGCTTTTGTTTCTCAACAATGGACAAGGCAAGTTTCGCGATGTCGCGACTGAACTCGGCGGAGGCTTCGAGCAGCCCAAGGTTGGACGCGGGCTCGCCTATGGGGACTTCGATCGAGATGGCGACCTCGACCTGCTGCTAACCACGAACAACGGCGCTGCCCACTTGTACCGGAACGACCAGCTCGCCGGAAATCTCAGCATCCGTTTCCGCCTGGTCGGCACCAAGTCGAACCGTGATGGAATTGGGGCCACCGTACGCATCGTCTCCGGCGGCTTGAGTCAGTCGCGAATGGTGAAGAGCGGGTCCAGCTATTTATCGCAGTCCGAACTTCCGATCACGTTCGGCCTGGAAAAGCGCGATCGCGTCGAGCGCGTTGTCGTTACCTGGTCCAGCGGCAGAACAGAAGAGTTCACGAACCTGGCTGCGGGGCGATGCTACGAATGTACCGAAGGTAAAGGAATCGTGCCACTGGATGGATTTTGATCCGCGTGGCGAATTCCATCAGGGCCGCGTTACGCTTCCGGCCACAGTGAGATCGATGTCTACAGACTCACTGACACGCAGAAACAAAGTGCTCGGGTTTTTCATCCCCCACTTTTCATAAGGTACCGCGAAGTGGAGGGTTGTCCTCCAATGATCCGGGGACATCTCGACTGCAGCCGGGACGGCCAGTTCATGGTCCGCCCCGTGGATGGTGAAAATTCCGTGGACGCGGACTGAAGACTTTCCTGACAGCGACACGGTCCCGTCGACACGATCCGGACGAAATACTATTTCCGAGTAGCGATCGCTCTCCAGCACTTCACGATGCATTTTCCGGTCACGCATTCCGTTGCCGCTCACGCCGCTTTTGGTATCCACGACGATTTCGCCGCTGATCTTCCCCGAGGCGGGATCAAGGCGCAGTTCGCCCCGCTTCAGTTGGAAGGTTCCGCGAACCGTATGGAGCACGTCTCCGAGCGTGAAATTTATGGTGGTGCGCTGCGGATCCAACTGCAACGCCAAATCCTGCGCGGCGGCCGCCATGGCAATGGAGAGAAATACAAGTGCCCGGAAGACACAGCGCGCACGACCTCGGCGAAAAGCCTGAGTGTCTTCTTTCATGGGTTATGTTGTCAGTAATCCCCATCCCAGGGTGAGACCATCCACAGCTAGATGAATTGGGGAAAGTTTTCCCACGTGCAGGGCCAGCAGTCTGCGAAAAACTTCGGGATGCCTGCGAAAGACCTGCAGAGTACGACGCTGAAACTTGGGACGCCCATCCAGCGTTAGCATCAACCGCGCCATCAGCAGTGGTTGCAGCGCCAGGTTGCGATGTGCGCCCTGGTACCCGGCAAGATTGCCGCTGCGAAGAGAGTTCGCCAGCACCACAGCCTGGCGGAAAGAAAGACCCAGTCCTTCGCCCGTAATTGCATCGACCGTGCCCGACGCATCGCCGACCAACACAACATTTCCCCGCCAGACGCGTTTCAATTTGCGATTCGCAGTCAGCGCGCCCCTTTCGGCAGAGGTCGCCTCGGCTCCGGACAACCGCGCGTTGAGTTCAGGAAAATCGGGTAAAGATTTTTCCAGGCGGAGTTCGGGGTGGCGCGAGGCCACAGCCACGCAAACCTCCTCGCTGCTCACAGCTGTCGTATATCCCTGACTGTGTTTTCCCCAATAGATTTCCATACGATCAGTCCAGGGTGCGACACGATAATGGCGGCGAAAAGAATATCGGAGACCCGTCCGTGAGTGAGGCTCAAGCTTGGCCCACCTACGCACGCGCGAGTTAGAGCCATCGGCCCCGATGATCCACGAGGTCCGAATTCTGCGATCTCCCAATCGAACCTCTTCACCAGAAATCCCAGTAACCACGCTTTGCCACAGCAGATCAACGCCCAGCCCGGCAGCACGTTCGGTCAGGATGCGATGCAAGATGGTCCGGCGAACGGAGAAGCCGGCGCAGCCGGAGGGGAAGACCGCTTCCGCGGACAATCCAGAACTAAGAAAGCGCACACCGCGCACAGGGAATGCATCCGCAGAGGACAAGGCAACTCCGAGCTTTTCAAGTGCCGCAATTGCGTCCGGCATTAGAGCTTCGCCGCAGGCTTTGTCGATTGGCGGCTTAGCTCCGTCGGCCACGACCACGTGGAATCCTTGCTGCCGGGCGGCAATTGCTGCCGCCAGCCCGGCCGGACCGCCACCGATCACAAAGACATCTGTTGAGTTCAGCAACTACTCGCCCTCACCATTGCAAAAGCAGAAGCTCGGAACAAAATCCGGGGCCCATGGCGGCCAATAGACCGAGAGCGCCAGGTTCAGGACGCCGGTGCTTCATCACATCCTCCAGCACACACAGAACAGAAGCCGAAGAAAGATTTCCTACCTTACGCAAACAAGCCCATGAGGCATCCAGCTCTCCATTGTGCAATCCCAGCGCCGTGGCCGAGGCGTCAAGCACCTTGGGTCCGCCGGTGTGCAGAACGAAGCTCTTAAGATCGCTTCGCTGATGCCCGTTGTCCGCCAGAAAAGAGTCCACGTCCCGTCCCAGATTTTGCCGAATCAGATTCGGAACTTCGGTCGAAAGTATGATGCGGAAGCCTTTCTCGGAAATGTTCCAGCCCATCATGTCTTCCGTGGCGGGATAAAAAATCGATCGGGTAGCGAGAATCGTAGGCCCCGAAATCTCGCCGTCCGACGATACAAAGTCTTCGCCGGTAACAATCACAGCGGCTGCGCCATCGGCAAAAAGTCCAGACGAGATCAGGTTCGCCACCGACAGATCCTCGCGCTGCAAGGTGAGCGAACAAAGCTCGACCGACACCAGAGCTGCTGCCTGCGAAGGATACGCGCGAACGTAGTCTGAGGCGCGCGCAATTCCTGCCGCGCCGGCCACACATCCCAGTCCAAAAATCGGCGTGCGACGGATGTTAGCGGGGAGCCCCATCCGGTTTATAAGGAGAGCGTCAATGGACGGGCTCGCTACGCCAGTGACTGTCGTGAACAACAAGGCTCCCAAGTCCTGTGGCTTCAGCCCAGCATTGTGAAGTGCGAGGCAGAGGGCTTGCTCTCCCAATTCCTGTGCGACCCTGATCCAGATGTCGTTGGCCTGTCCCCAAGTCTTGATGTCTACATACTGTTCCGCGGGAATCGCCAGGTAGCGGCCATCCACGGTCACATTGCGATGCAACCGCGCCAACAGCAAAGGATTCTTAAGTTGAGGTCCCCAATAGTCCTGTAGGCGCTCCAAGAGGGCCTTCTGGGAGTAGTAATACTTCGGGAACGCGCTAGCCGCGCTTGCGATCTTCATGGGTTCTGAGTCCTGACCTTGGTCTCGGCACGGAACCCGCCCCCCAAGCCGACCGAATCTGAGAAGCCTTTCTCGATTAGATGGCGGGGCTCCCCGTCGCGGTTGCAACGGACTGCCTTGTGCCGGCGTACGTATTGTCGCAGAGTTGAGGATTTTTGTTTGTCATGGACCGATAAAGAGAGATTAGGACAGCTTTGTCATCATAATCGCACTCACTGCAGCACGAGCAAGGACATCTCCGCGAGTATGACTTGGTTCAACTACTGCAATATTGCGATCGAAGTGGGAGAGTTCCCCACGGAGTAAGTTGCAATGGAGTTCAAGCTTCCGCTGCTGACACCAAACGCTTGAATTCCTGCGGACCCGCTCTGGTTTCCCACATATAAATATTTGCCATTCGGATCCAACACCAGGAAGCTCGGCTGAGTTTCGGAGCCGAACGGCGAGTCGGTAATTGCGACAGGAAAACCGGTACCGGACGTAATCGAATAGGTCGAGATATTGCTAGACCCTTGATTGGTCACATAGAGGTAGTTCCCCGTGGGATCCACGATCAGCGCAACCGGGTGCTGAAAGGGGTCGGCAAGAGGCGACTGCGGGACCTGTGTCAGCGTTCCCGACGAACCGATAGAGTAGATCGATATGGAATTGGCGGTAGAGTTCGCGGTATAGAGGTACGAACCGTTGGGGGAAATGGCGATGCCGGCAGGATCGTTATCCGCGGTGCTGGTGAGGCCAACCGGACTGGAGGAAAGTACCCCGGCAGTCACGCTGAAAACGGCGATGACCCCAGTCGGAGAACTCGGAGCGCTGACGTAGAGAAAACTACCCGATGGCGACAACTGCATACCCTTGGGGGACAAATTGATCTGAAACGGAGACCCCGCAACCGCCGTGAGCACGCCGCTGCTGGCAGCGATCGAGAAAGCCGAAATACTGTTCGACAAAGCATTCGCGACGTATAAATAATTGCCCGCAGGGTCCATGGCCAGGAGAAAGGGCAGCGTTCCCACCGTAGTCCTCGGGGTCACCTCGCTCACCGTTCCGTCGCTGTTAATGTCGAACAAGGAGACATCGTTTTCCCCCTGACCCGGATTCGCGACGTATAAGTATTTTCCGGAGGGATGGATGACCACGGACTGAGCTCCGCTGCCCACCGTATACGGACTCTCCGAAAGTTGCGTGAGAATTCCGGAGTAAGGATCTTCGCGGAAGACCGCCAATTGACTCGCGGCCGGAACGGTCGCGTAGACATAGTGACTTGCAGTCTTACCACAACCAACTAAACCCACAATGCTTGCGAGAACGAAAACCAGGACCAGTGCCTTCTGAAGCATCCGTGACTCCTGAGAGAATTTGAAAGCGAAGAACAATAATACCGGGCCGCCGGGGAATCGGCATGGAAACACAACATTGTTTATCATACGTTCAACGCTAGAAAAAGTGTGGACAGTCCGACGGTCTCCGCGTGCGCTTCGAACACCGCTCCCCGCTGACTCCTGCGATGCAATGCGCCTGAAATCAGGTTGCATGCTGCCAAACTCCTTCGACGGTGTCTCCCTTCGAAGGCGCTAAGGACTAATCCGCTGAGTGGGCCGGGCTTGTGGCGGATAAAGTCAAATTCTCTCCGCCGCGCAATGCCAGCCGCAGACGATCAAGATAAACATACACGACAGGAGTGGTGAATAAAGTCAGTGCCTGGCTGACAATGAGTCCGCCGACAATTGTGATGCCCAGAGGACGATGCAGTTCGGAGCCAGTGCCCCTCCCCAATGCCAGCGGCAGACCTCCCAGCAGAGCCGCCATGGTAGTCATCATGATCGGGCGGAAGCGGAGCAAACAGGCTTCATAGATGGCGTCGACCGGCTTCTTCCCTTGCGTGCGCTCCACATCAAGCGCCACGTCGATCATCATAATGGCGTTCTTCTTCACCAACCCGATCAGCAGGATGATGCCGATCGTACCAATTACGTTGAGTTCGTTATGCGTTAGAAGCAATGCCAGCAAGGCTCCTACGCCGGCGGAAGGCAGCGTCGAGAGAATCGTAATGGGATGAATGTAGCTCTCATACAACATACCCAACACGATATAAACCGTAATCAGCGCCGTGAGAATGAGGACCGGCTCGCTGGAGAGCGAATCCTTGAATGCAGCTGCCGTGCCCTGAAAGCTTGCCTGAATCGTACTGGGGAAGCCAATGGAACGCTGGGCGTTTTCGATGGCTAGCGTCGCCTGTCCCAGAGAAACTCCAGGAGCCAGGTTGAATGAAATCGTGACCGAAGGAAACTGGCTCTGGTGATTCACAGCCAAAGGTATGTTGGAGGGCTCGAAGTGAGTGAACGCCGCCAGGGGTATGGGTGCGCCGCTGGAAGAGCGCAGGTAAATATTCTGCAGGGCTTCGGTCGTCTGCTGAAACTCGGGGGCGACCTCCATGACCACGTGATACTGATTCAGCGGGCGATACATGGTGGAGACCTGCCGCTGTCCGAAGGCGTCGTAGAGCGCATTATCAATATTCTGCGCGGCCACGCCCAAGCGGCTGGCCGTGTCGCGGTCAATCACCAACTGGGCTTGTAATCCCTTATCCTGTTGGTCAGTATTCACGTCGCGGAGTTGCGGCAGGGCGCGCATTTTCTGCAACAGTTGCGGCGCCCAGCTATTCAGTTCGTTCAAATCCTCCCCTTGCAGCGTGAACTGGTACTGCGCCGCGCCGAAGCGTCCGCCAATCGTCAGGTCCTGCGCCGATTGCAGGAACAGGGTAGCTCCCGGAACCACCGCAAGTCTGCCCCGCAGGCGATTAATCACATCGTCGGCCGTGACGTTGGGGCACGGTTGCCAGAGGTGGCGAGTCTGGCAGTGGCTGCGCTGCTCGAGTGGCTTCAACATGACGAAGAACCGGCCCTGGTTTGTCGCAGAGCCTCCGCCGGCGAACCCAACCACGGTGTCGACCGCCGGATCCTTCATCACGATTTTCACAAACTGTTCCATCTTGCCGCTCATGGCCTGGAATGAGATATCTTGTGCCGCCTGAACCGATCCCATGAGCCGTCCCGTATCCTGCTGCGGGAAAAATCCTTTGGGCACCTGGATGTAGAGATAGACGCTGAGGCAGGCCACGAGGATAGTCACTGCCAGGGTAACGGGCTGGTGCCCCAGCACCCATTTGAGGGAATGCCGGTAGGCGGCCAGGAGGCTGTCGAAGAACCATTCACTGGTGCGATAGACAAAGTTATGGCGCTGGTTCGGTTGGGATGGCCGCAGGAATTTGGCGCACATCGTCGGAGTGGTGGTCAGCGACACCAGCAGCGAAACTCCGATCGCAATACTTAGCGTGACTGCAAACTCGCGAAACAGACGCCCTACAATTCCACCCATCATCAACAAGGGGATGAACACTGCCACCAGCGACGTGCTCATGGAAAGTACCGTAAACCCGATTTCTGCGGCTCCTTTGAACGCTGCCTCCACCGCGTTCATGCCATGCTCCACGTAACGCGTGATGTTTTCCAGCACCACGATGGCGTCATCCACCACAAATCCAGTCGAAATGGCCAGTGCCATAAGCGACAGATTATCCAGGCTGTAACCCAGCAGATACATCCCGCCGAAAGTGCCCACCAGCGAAAGCGGCACGGCAATGCTGGGAATCACCGTCGCCCGCACCGTGCGCAGGAACACGAACACCACTAGAATCACCAGCACGATCGAAATCAGCAGCGTGGTTTCAATGTCCTTCACCGAGGCACGGACCGTAACCGTGCGGTCCATCACCACTTCCAGCTTGATAGCCGGAGAAATCGAGGACTGGAGATAAGGCATCAGAGCTCGCACGCGGTCCACGGTCTCGATGACGTTGGCGCCGGGCTGTCGGAAAATAACGACCAGCACACCGGGTTTGCCATTGGCCAGGCCGACGTTGTGCACGTCCGCCACCGAGTCCTGCACATCCGCCACGTCCCCCAGCCGCACCGGCCCGCCATTGCGGTAAGCGACAATCAGGGGCCGGTACTGATCCGCAGTAAAGAGCTGATCGTTATCGCTGAAAGTCCAGGAGGTCGTGTCGTTTGCGACTTGGCCTTTGGCTTGGTTCGCATTGGCCAGATTAAGAGCGTTTCGCACCGTGTCCAATCCCACCCCGAGCTTATTGAGCAGCATCGGATTCACTTCGGCCCTCACGGCTGGCGGCGCCGAACCGTACGTGAACACCTGGCCCACTCCATTCACCTGCGAGAGCTTCTGCGCCAGAATCGAGTCGGAGGTGTCATACAGACGCGCCACCGGAACCGTGTCCGAGGTGAGAGCCAGAATCAGGATGGGGGCGTCCGCGGGGTTGATTTTGCGATAGGTGGGATTGCTAGGCAGATTGGGAGGAAGCTGGCTGCGCGCGGCATTGATTGCCGCTTGTACATCGCGCGCTGCCGCATCAATGTTCCGGTTCAAATCAAATTGCAGCACGATTCCGGTCGATCCGAGTTGGCTCGACGAGGTCATCTGGTTCACGCCCGAGATGCGTCCGAACTGCCGCTCCAGCGGCGTGGCCACCGCCGAGGCCATCGTCTGCGGGTCTGCGCCGGGCAGCGCTGCACCCACGCTAATTACCGGAAAATCCACCCGCGGCAGCGACGCCACCGGCAAAAAATTGAAGGCAAGGATCCCGGAGAGCAGCAGAGCCGCTGCCAACAGCGAGGTGCCAATCGGACGCCGAATAAATGGAGCCGAAATACTCATTGCCTAATCCGCGGAATCCGCCGACAGCTCCTGCGGAATCGGATTGCCGATCTTGTACTTCTCGAACCTGTGCGCCAGCCGGTCAAACCACAGATAAACCACCGGCGTGGTGTAGAGCGTGAGCAACTGGCTCAGCAACAACCCGCCCACAATGGTGATACCCAAGGGCCGCCGCAACTCTGCGCCGGTCCCGGATCCAAGCGCCAGCGGCAAACCGCCCAGTAGCGCCGCCATCGTCGTCATCATGATCGGGCGGAAGCGCAGCAGGCAGGCCTNNACGATGCCGATCAGCAGGATGATGCCGATGAGCGCAACCACAGTCAGATCGTTGTGCGTGATCTGCAAAGCCAGAATTGCGCCCACGCCCGCGGAGGGCAAGGTAGAGAGAATCGTGATGGGGTGAATGTAGCTCTCATATAACACGCCCAAAACGATGTACACCGTGACGATGGCGGCGAGAATCAGAAACGGCTCACTCGACAGCGAATTTTGAAATGCGGCGGCCGTGCCCTGGAAGGCGGCATGAATGCTCGGCGGCAGCTGGATTTCCTTCTCTACTTGCTGGATGGCCCGCGTGGCATCGCCCAGAGAAGCGCCCGGTGCCAGGTTGAAGGAAAGCGTCACCACCGGAAATTGTCCCTGGTGGTTGACGGCGAGGGGTGCATTCGTCGAATGCATCCGCACAAAAGTAGAAAGCGGAACCGGGGTTCCACTTGTGGTCGCCGTGGCCGCATTGGCGGTGGGCGCGCCGGAATTCGGTATCGTGCTGCTGGGGCGAACGTAGACGTCGTTCATCGCGTCGGGCGTCTTGGCAAAGTTCGGCAACACCTCCAGCACCACGTGATATTGGTTCAACTGCGTAAAGATAATCGAAACCTGCCGCTGCCCGAAGGCGTCGTAGAGTGTATTGTCGATGGCCTGCGGAAGGATCCCCAGCCGCGACGCCGTATCGCGGTCGATTGTCAGGTTGGTCCGGAGACCGCCATTGAGTTGGTCTGTCGCTACGTCGCGCAGTTCCGGCGCGGCGCGGAGCCTTTCCACAAGCTTCGGCGTCCATTGCGCTAGCTCCTGTGCGTCCGCATCTTCAATGGAGTATTGGAACTGCGTCCGGCTCACGCGGTCCTCCACGGTCAAGTCCTGCACGGACTGCATGTAAAGGGTGATTCCGTTCACTTTGGCCAGTTCGGGCTGCAGCCGCCGAATAATCGCCGAAGCATCGTCGTCGCGCTCATCGCGAGGCTTCAGATTGATTTGAATGCGGCCGCTGTTGGGAGTCGTGTTCGTGCCATCCACGCCGATGAAGGAGGATAGGCTCTCCACATCTTTATCTTTGAGAATCACCTTCGCTAGTTCCTGCTGGCGCTGGGACATTGCGTCAAACGAAATATTGTCCGGGGCTTCCGAAATCCCCAGAATCACACCGGTGTCCTGCACCGGAAAGAATCCCTTGGGCACAACGACGTAGAGAACCAGCGTGAGAACTAGAGTCCCAAAAGTGACGAACAAGGTAGCCGTCTGGTGCTTCAGCACCCATTTCAGGGTGCGCCCGTAGAACGCAATGACCCGATTGTAAAAATCCTCCGTAACCTCGTAGAAGCGGCCCTTCTCGCCTTCCTTGCGATGCTTGAGCAGTTTGGCGCACATCATCGGCGTCAAACTGAGCGAAACCGCTGCCGAGACCAGGATGGTCACTGCCAGCGTTACCGCAAATTCGCGGAACAGTCGGCCGACAATGTCGCCCATGAACAGCAACGGAATCAGCACCGCAATCAGCGAAACCGTGAGCGAGACGATGGTGAAGCCAATTTGTCCCGACCCTTTAAGCGCCGCATCCAGCGGCGAATCTCCGGCTTCCAGATAGCGGTCGATATTTTCGATCATGACGATCGCGTCATCCACCACAAAGCCGGTGGAGATAGTCAACGCCATGAGCGTCAGATTGTTAAGGCTGTATCCCAGCAGGTACATCACTCCAAACGTACCGACGATCGACAAGGGGACCGCGACGCTGGGAATGAACGTGGCCCGCAAGTTTCGCAGGAAGAAGAAAATAACGATGACCACCAGCACGATGGTCAGCGCCAACTCGAACTCAACGTCCTTCACGGATGCGCGGATGGTGGTGGTCCGGTCGGTGAGAATCTGTACCTTTACCGCGGACGGAAGCGAGGCCTGCAACTGTGGCAGCAGTTTCTTGATCCGGTCGACTACGCTGATGATGTTTGCCCCAGGCTGGCGCTGGATGTTGACGATGACCGCTGGAGTCTGGTTCATCCATGCAGCCAGGCGCGTGTTTTCCGTGCCATCGATCACGTTCGCCACATCGCTGAGCCGTACTGGCGCGCCGTTGTGATAGGTGACGACGATCGGCTTGTACTGCTCGGCGGTGAAAAGCTGGTCATTGGCGCCGATGGTGTACGACTGGCGTGCACCGTCGATGACGCCTTTGGCCTGATCCACATTGGCCTGAGCCAGTGCGGTGCGAACATCCTCGAGACTCAACCCGTAGGAAGCGAGAGCCGTTGGGTTTACCTGCACTCGTACGGCGGGCTTCTGTCCACCGCTGATGGAAACCAGCCCGACTCCCGGCAATTGGGAAATCTTCTGCGCCAGGGCGGTATCGGCGAGATCCTCCACCTTGGACAAGGGAAGCGAGTCCGAGATCATGGCCAGCGTGAGGATCGGAGAATCGGCGGGATTTACTTTGTTGTAAATCGGAGGGTTCGGCAAATCCGCCGGCAGAAACGTAGCTGCCGCGTTAACGGCAGCTTGCACCTGCTGTTCTTCGACGTCAATATTCTGATCGAGGGCAAACTGCAGAGTGATTACGGAACTGCCAAATGAACTTGTCGAGGTCATCTGGCTCAGTCCGGGAACTTGTCCGAACTGCCGCTCCAACGGAGAAGTCACGGACGACGCCATCACGTCGGGATCTGCGCCCGGATAAAACGTTACAACCTGAATGGTTGGGTAATCGACTTCAGGCAGAGCGGAGACTGGCAGTTGAAGAAATGCAACCCACCCCACCAGCAGCACGCCCACCATCAAGAGCGTGGTCGCCACCGGCCGGAGAATGAATAACCGTGAAGGACTCATGAAGCCGGGGTTCCTGAAATTGGAGCGCTGCCCTTGCTGCTGGCGCTGGGCGTGTTGTTGGGGCCGCTGTTGCGCGGCTCAATCGTACTGCCGGTTTGCAGTTTGTCCTGGCCGTCGGTCACCACCATGTCCCCGGGATTGACTCCGCTCGTAATCACCGTTGTATTGCCTTGGGTGAGTGATATCGTCACCGGGCGCGCTTCGACGGTTTTGTCGGTCTTCACGGCATAGACAAAGGCTCCCTGGGGACCACGCAAGATCGCCGCCGTGGGCAGCACGGTGCTGTTCTTGCGCGTCTCGAGGAGCAGGTTTGCGTTTACGAATTGATTGGGCCAAAGCTGGTTGTCTTTGTTGTCGAAGACGGCTTTCAGCTTCGCGGTCCCGGTGGTCTGATCGATCTGGTTATCGATCGTCAGAAGTTTGCCGGTCGCCAGCTTGGTCTGGTAGTCGCGGCTGTAAGCTTCCACCAGCAGGGTGGAGTTCTTCATGTGTTGAGCCACGGTCGGCAACTGATCCTCGGGAAGAGTAAAGATCACCGCAATCGGCTGCAATTGCGTGAGGATCAGCATGGGATTGGTGTCGGCTGCGTGGACTATATTTCCTGGATCCACCTGCCGCAGGCCGACGCGGCCGGTAAATGGCGCCGTGATGTTGCAATAGACCAGCTGCAGCTTGGCGTTATCGATCTGCGCCTGATCCGTGCGTACCTGGCCGTCGAGTTGATCCACGGTTGACTTCTGCGTATCCACCTGCTGTTGCGCAATGCTGCCGGAGGGAATCAGCGTGGTATAGCGGTCCAGGTTCAATCTCGCATCGCGCAGCGAAGCCTGGTCTTTGAATAGCTGCGCCTGCATCTGCTCCAGTTGCACCTGGTAGGGACGCGGATCAATGAGGATCAGCAAATCGCCTTCTTTCACGATCTGCCCTTCCTGAAAATTGACACGCATGATCTGCCCATCGACGCGGCTCTTTATATTCGCCGTGTAGAACGCGGTCACCGATCCCAGTCCGACCAGATAGACCGGCATTTCCCGTTGTTCCACCTTGGCCACGGCAACCGAAACAGCACGCGGCGATGCAGCTTGCGCTTTCTGCTGTTTGTCAGCACCGCTGCAGCCGGAAAAAGATGCACACAGACTCAGCGCGACGGCCAGAACGAGTGAAAGCCGGGAGCGAGGGACGAGCGGGGATGTTTCTTGATAAGAACTCATAGAAATTGTATTTACGGCTTTAGTAGGGTGCGACTGTTCACCAGACCGGCGGTGAAACTGCCATTCATTAGACGTTTTCATTTTCACTCGGTTGCGGCAAATCTGCTGGAAGAACATGGTCTTACGTCAAGGTCCTCCCGCCGGAGATGTACTCAGGTAGGAACCACAACGCAGAAGCAGCAGAAGCAATAGTAGAACCGTACGAAACCAGCATCAACTCTTAGCCCTAGCGGGTCAAGGTAAGGGCAAGTGTTTTACAAATCTTTACGCGCCTTTACCCTCTGTTTACGGTCGACGCGCGTGCAGCGCAGACGGCGTCAGATGCAGGGCTTCGTACGCTGCAATGTCCACTTCGTGTTGCAGGGTGAGACCGATATCATCCAGCCCGTTGAACAGGCAATGGCGCACGAATTCATCGATGGGGAACTTCGCGGCAAAGCCCTGATCATCCCGTACTTCGCAATGTTCCAGGTCAATCGTGAGTTGATAATCATTGACGTCGCGGGCTCGATGCATCAACTCAGCGACCTCAGAATCACTCAGGCGCACAGTCAGAAATCCGTTTTTCGTGCTGTTATTGGCAAAGATATCTGCGAACGAAGAAGAGATCACGGCTCGAAAACCGAAATCCGCAAGCGCCCAGACCGCGTGTTCGCGCGAGGAGCCGCAACCAAAATTCTTCCCCGCAACTAAAATGCTCGCGCCCTCGTAACGGGGCTCGTCCAAAACGAAATCGGCGTTCTTCTTTCCCTCGGCGTCGAATCGCCAATCGTAAAACAAAAACTGCCCGAAGCCGGTGCGCTCAACGCGCTTCAGAAACTGTTTGGGAATAATCTGGTCGGTGTCTACATTCACGCGGTCGAGCGGAACCACGCGGCCACGATGTACGCCAAAAGGTTTCATTGCACGTTCCTCGCGATCATCGTCATTGGAATCTCCAATTACGGATGTCCGTAAAATGTCCGGTAATTGCCGCCGCCGCAGCCATCATCGGACTTACCAGATGCGTCCGCCCACCACGTCCCTGCCGCCCTTCAAAATTCCGGTTGCTGGTCGAAGCGCAGCGCTCGCCGGGCTGCAAAATGTCCGGATTCATTCCCAAACACATCGAGCATCCTGACTCGCGCCACTCGAATCCAGCATCCAGAAAAATCTGGTGCAGGCCTTCCTGCTCCGCCGCGCGCTTCACTGTCTGGGATCCCGGCACAACCATGGCACGGACCTTCGCGCTCACATGATGGCCCTTCGCAACCCGGGCGGCCGCGCGCAAATCCTCAAGGCGAGAGTTCGTGCATGATCCGATAAACACCCGGTCGACGCAGATGTCCTCGATGCGTCTTCCAGGCTCGATCCCCATGTACCGCAAAGCAAGTTCGGTCGCGCGCCGATCGGCATCTTTCAGACTGCTAACCTCTGGCACGCGGCCCGTGACCGGAGCCACCATCCCCGGATTCGTCCCCCAGGTCACGAATGGACAAAGCTGCGCCGCATCGATCTCCACCAGCTTGTCGAATGCCGCGCCTTCATCCGTCCGCAGGCTGCGCCAGTATTCGACCGCTTTCTCCCAGTCGCCATCTCGCGGAGCGAATCGCTTTCCCTCGACATAAGCAAACGTCGTTTCGTCGGGTGCGACCATCCCCGCCCGCGCGCCCGCCTCAATGCTCATGTTGCACAACGTCATGCGGCCTTCCATCGAAAGTCCGCGCACCGCTTCGCCGGCGTATTCGATCACATGCCCGGTCGCACCGTCGGCACCGATCTGTCCGATGATCCCGAGCGCGAGGTCTTTCGCCGATACACCGTCCGCCAGGCGCCCGCGCACATCGATTTTCATCGTCTTTGGCGTTTGCTGAGCCAAACACTGGGTGGCGAGAACGTGCTCCACTTCTGATGTTCCAATGCCGAAGGCTAGCGCCCCGAATGCACCGTGCGTACTGGTATGGCTGTCGCCGCAGACGATCGTCATTCCTGGCTGGGTCAGCCCCAGTTCCGGCCCAATCACGTGCACGATTCCCTGCTCTGGTGAATCCATGTCGAACAGCCGCACATCAAATTCTTTGCAGTTGGCCTGAAGCGCCGCAATCTGCTTGGCGGCAATGAGATCGGTGATTGGAGTTCCTCGCGGCTCAGTTGGAATATTGTGGTCTACGGTGGCAACCGTCCGCGACGGCTGACGCACTTTTCTTCCCGCGACCCGCAAACCATCGAAGGCCTGCGGCGAGGTCACTTCGTGGACCAGATGCAGATCGATGTAAATAATGGGAGACCGGCCCCTCGGTTGCGCGACTAAATGGGCGTCCCAGATCTTCTCGAAAAGTGTTCGCTTTGCCCGCATCGTTGTCAGCAGTTACTTCTTCCCCGATAAAAACCCCAGCACCTTGCTGGCGAACTCATCGGAAAAACCAAATCGTGCTTTGGCGCGGGAGTAAAGGTCGACTGCCTTCTTGTCCAGCCAAATCACCACCGATTTCGCCCAGCCATCCTGCGGCCGCGCAAAATAATCGGTGGAATGCCCGGTGACTCTCTTATCTTGCTCGACCGTGTAGTAGTACAAGGCCAGGCTCTTGCGCGACTGTCCTTCGGGGCAGGTAAGTGGATCAGGAAAGCCGTGCAACGACCGCTCGTCCGTCGTAAAAATCAGCGCATGATTCAGCAGCGGGGGATACTTCGCTCCGCAACGAGCCATGTTCTTTTCCCACAATTCGAGCGCTCCGCCCCACTCGTCGAGCCACCCCGGATTCAAATACAAAATGAGATTCACCCGCCGGTGCCAGTTCGCGTGAAAGTGATGCATCGAGAAATCTGTATGCACGTTTAGATAACCGCCACGCCCCGACTGGTGCAGGCCACCGCCCTCCAACATTGGGTCCGCCTTCAGGTCGGGGATTCCAGTCACCTGCGAAATCCAGGCTACAAACTCCGGTGAGTTCAGCTCATCCGTAACAGCCGCGATTGCAGGAGGGAAAAGCTGACGCTTGGCCATGCCCAGCTTGTTTTCGTTGGCGTGCTTATACTGGGTCCAGGCATCGCTGCCGGACTGTGGAAATTGCTCGGCCATGTCAAGCGCAGTCTCTGGATCGAGAAAATCCTTCAGCAGAATATGCGGGCAGGGCTTGTTCTCACGGTACTCCTTAGCCAAAACAGGCAGCCGCGGTTCCCATTTATCGTAAGGAAACAGCCGGGCATTGTCCCGAAAAAAGTCCTGAATTGCTTGCGCTCTGGACATGTGAGAAAGATTCCCCTGATTTTGCGATTGTAGCCGATCGTGTGTGCGGTTGGGTACACTGGACGTCTCGCTGATTGAATCCCTCAATCCCTGTCGTTTCGTCTAGGGAAGCCGACAAACGCGCACCGCTTTGTTTTGGTATACACAATCGAGTCCTACGACTTCCGGCTGTTGCACTACCACCCAACTCACTCCGTACTTATTTTTCAACCGCGAGAAGTCTTCTGACCGGAAATTCTTCCACGGCGTCTGGCCCTGTACCTGCGCCCACCATTCTTCGGCCAACGGCGGGAACATACTCACAACGCCATTGTCCTTGACTCCGTCGGCTAAGCGGCTTCTCTCGGCCAGGCACCGAAATCCGGTTTCATCTTCGCCGGCAATCTCCATGTAATAAGGATCGAGAGCGAACACCGCATCCACCGGTGTATTCTGCCGGATCCAGACGAATGCCTGCTCCCACGGATTTCTCGGGCCGGCGCCGGGCCATTCCACGTGCGCACTCGCGGGAAAAAGTACCCGCTGCGCCAGGAACATACCCGTACTCAACGGCACCAATAGCACCAGCCAGCGCCATGCGCGGCCTCGAAGCACATACTCGCCGAGAAATCCGCCCATCATGACGAACATCACGATGTAAAGGAAATGAAGGCTGCGCAGGGGTTGCAAACGAGCCACAGTTTCAAAGCGCGCCGGAAGGTCGACCACTACGGCGCCCACCAGGTAGATCAAGCCATAGAGGATGAAGGCACGGCTTACGCGCTCGACCATGTGCCAGTGGCGATGCCGCGCCGTGCGCCCGAACCACCAGAACAGCACCAGCGGCGCAACGATTCCCAGCAACTCGTACCACGCCCAGTTCTGGATGTAGTGGTAGGCGTGTTGTTTCGCAGCTTCCTGATAGGCCGGGGTAGCCGCAGGAGACAGGGGAATCCCCAGCCACAAGAAGCTCGCGAGCCCGGCTGCGTTCATGCTCTTCGAAGTGCCTTCCAGTTTGTCCATGACCACGAACAACAAGCAGAACGAAAATGGAAACACCCACATGAGCGGGTGCATGCACACGGTGAACCCCAGCCACAAAAATGCCCGTACATATTTCTTTTCCAGGGTTCGCGCCACCATGAATACTCCCGCGAAGGCCGCCAGATTCCGCGGGTTCAAGTATTGATCCATGATGTAAAGAGCGGTCCCGGCGACTGGAATCGACAATAACGCTGCGACCAGACAGACTCCGCCCCACCGCGCTCTCGCGTTTGAAAAGAAAAGACTGGACAATTCCCAACAGGCCAGGAGCAGCAAGAAAATTGATGCCAGATGCCACAAGAACAACCCGGCTTCCATGGGCAAGTGAGTTATGCGCAGAGAAAAAGCAACCACATTGGGAAATAACGTCATGCTGGCGTGCGACAGGAAAAACTCGCGCCCGACGGGAAATAACTCAGGATGCAGAATCTTTTCCACACCCGGAAGGTAGATCTCCGCATCTTCGGCGAAAGGATGGTACCCCTGCACCAGCAGAGCACCTAGCGTCAGCAATAGCAGCCAAAAAAAATCCAGCGACTTGTGCTTGTCAGAAAGAATTTCGCTCACTCGACCGCTGCGACCGCAACCTGCGGCGGGATGGTCGCTAATCGTCGCTTCCGTTCCATAACCCATGATGCGACGGCGTAACCTGCCAACACCACATACTGAGGATCGATGGGCCGCCGGTAATAGTCTTCCGGATGCGTCAAATAATAAATTACAGGAAAGAACAGAAAAACTAGCAGGTACGGCATGGCAATCGTAGTATCCATGCGCCACATCCGCCAGAGTCCTGTCAGCGTCATAACGCTGAGGCCGGTCGAGAACACAATATTAAACGGATCGGCCGGTTCTTCCTCCAAGTAGCGCGGGCTGAAGCTCCAGAAGCCCGTCCACCAATAAACCACTCTCCGCAGCGTCTGTTGAACGTACAACAGTCGATGCGAATTGATAAATGCCAGCCCTTCCTGAAATTTTTTATGCGTGTAAGCAATCTCGCCGAGTTGTTGATACTGCTGCCACTCACTCTCATTGTCCGAAGGATGATAGCCCGGAGGACCCCAATGCCAGGAGTCCTGATTATTGCCAAAGTAGACTTCCAGGCCAAGGCAACTGCGGAACGGAATCACTTTGTGAAATGTTTCGTAATTTCGAATGAACCAGGGCGAGACCACTAGCGTAACGGCCAACACCGCACCCAGACCCGGAGCCAGCCACGGACGTCCGCTCTTGCGGAGGCGATACCACGCCCATGCTCCGAGAAACGGCGCCACCGACATTACCACCGGATCGGTTAAGCCTGCGAAGCCGCTGAGAGCACCGAAACCCATCCAATGCCAAACTGAAGAGGAGTTCTCGATATGCAGCGCGGTCAGAAAGACCAGGCACATCAGAAGAGTCGTCAGCGTCGTGGCCCAGATGAAATCCGCTGAGAAATAAATTCCGTAGGGGAAGAATGCCCACGCCCATCCCGCCCACACGGCCGTCTCTCCCCCAAAATGTTTGTTGGCAATAAAGAAAATGGGGATGCAGGTCAGCGCAGAAAACAGACAATCCAGAGCTAGCACCGCAATGGCCGACGCCTTGCTGTAGACGCCAAGTACTTTGAAAATCCCCGCCAGCAGATAAGGAAATACCGGGGCAAGCCAAGCAGTTGGCCCAGTCTTGCCGAACAGCGGATTATTGAAGCCTTCGCCCTGCGCGATCGATCGCGCGATTCTGCCGGCCTCGCCGCCGCAGCGCCAGTGGTCACGAGTCGGGTCGGCGCGCTCCGGATACAAAAAAGACATCACCACCAACCGCAGCGCGAGGGCGACCAGCACTATCCAAAAGAGCGAACTCCTTACGTTCCCTTCTGTTTCCGGCTTTCGCACACTGAGTTCAGATGCTGTTTTTTGAGGAAGCGCCATTCGCCCCTATCGATCGAAATCCCCGGAGATGAGCCTCTACTTTGCCACAACAACCATCGGAAGTCTGTTTTTCTTACAATTCTTTACTTGCTCTTTAACTCTGCAGTCCTCGGTGACCCTGACGCGCGCTTGCGACTTCCGTTTCGGCTACGTAGCATCTAAATTGAGATGGCCGCTGCCCTAATGCCCGAGCGTCTTCGGCCCAAGATGGCCTTCGGCGAGATCATCGCATTCGCCTACGACACTTTTTGCAGCAATAAGGTGCGCTTCATCCTGACCGCACTGGGCATGGTTATCGGCACGGCATCTCTCATCCTCGTCGTCACCATCGGGATGACTGGCCGTCAATTTGTTCTCAATCAGATCCAGGCCATTGGCACCAACGAAATCTGGGCGGAATATCTCGGCGGGGCCCCACACATTAGCAACTCCAACCCGGACCCCCTTACTATCGACGACCTGCACGCCGTCCAGGAAGTCGTGCCCGGCATCGTCGCTTCGTCCCCCGTGACTCAACTCTCGGATCGCGTCCCCGTCGGCAATGGCCGCGAGAAGGATGTCACCATTCTCGGCGTCAGTCCCGAGTACGTGCGGGTCCGCAACCTGGTGATCCCTTCGGGAAGATTCTTCGACCAGGAGGATTCTCAGGCTCACAATAAAGTCGGAGTAATCACGGAGAAAATGGCTGTGGAAGTATACGGTTCGTCGCAAGCGGCCGTGGGCAAAGTCATCAAACTCACCGGACTGCCCTTCTACATTATCGGAACTTTCAAGGAGCGCGTGGAAACCTTCGGCCAGACGGAGATCGTCGATAACACGATGCTCATCCCTTACTCCGTCAGCCGCTATTTCATGGAGACCCCCAGCGTCAAACTTCTGTATTTCTCCATGGAAGATCCGTCGATGGTGATTTCGGCAACGGCGCAGATCAAGCGCGTCCTGCAGTCGCGACACCGCTCGGAGTCGGTTTACGACGTGGCCAATCTCACCGCATTGCTTGTCATGACTGACCGCGTCGCTAACGGTCTGACCTGGGTGCTGCTGCTGATTTCCATGGTGACTCTGCTGGTCAGCGGCATCGGCATCATGAATATCATGCTGGCCACTGTGACCTCGCGCATCCGCGAAATCGGAATTCGCAAAGCCGTCGGCGCCACTAACCGCGAAATCCGCTTTCAGTTTCTCGCCGAGGCCGTCCTGATCTCGCTCGTTGGAGGCTTCGCTGGAATCGTTATCGGTCTGGCCATTCCTTATTCGGTGCGATTTCTCACCGAGTACCGGATTCCGATCTCTGGTTTGTCCGCCATTATCGCCATTGTCGTCTCCTCAGTCGTCGGAGTGATCTTCGGCACCGTCCCAGCCGCCCGAGCCGCCCAACTTGACCCCGTTGAGAGCCTGCGCTACGAGTAGGGACCCTAACGGCAAATTTCCTCAGCGATGCCTCTTGCAACGAAAAAGTTGCATTTTCCATTCAATCGGAAGTAATATGAATTACGGGGACGACAATAGGCTTCTCGGTTCGACCCTGTACCGCTAATTAACTTCCAGACTTGCAGTTCAGGTTGTGCAAAACAACATAACGAGGTGGTTCGTCCGCCTCCGTCCCGGTTCGGAGAGTTCAATATGTCGTGGTACGCATACTGCCTTACCGAGCACCAGACCCTTCCTAACGGCACCCGTTCCCGACGCCCTTTCGTAATTGAGAATGTTCAAGGCGTGAACGGAGCCCCTGTCCTCAGCTATCCCAGCGGGGAGTTTGCTGTGATTGTGAGCGAATACGATCCCAACGCTACAGAGCTCGATCAGAAAGCGGCCATCGACCATGCCCGCGTCGTCAGCGGCTGCTTCCGTAACTCCACAGTATTACCCTTCCGCTTCGGAACTATTTTCGAGAGCGATGACGCCCTCCGCCAGGCTGTCCGGGTCAACCGGCGCGCCTTCGGTGTGAGCGTCGCCAAACTCCGCGGCAAGTCCGAAATGCACATCAAGCTCACGGTCAGTGACGGCTCACTCCGCGAGGCCATGATCGATGTCGTTCTGCCCGACACCGTTGGCGGCGATTATCTTTCCAAGCTCCGGGTCAAGGCTTCCCGCGAGCGTGAGCGTCAAACCAAAGCCCGCGCCCTGTCGGTGCAGGTGCATAAGCTGTTCAACCCGCTGGAAGAAGAAGTCAGTTGCAAGAAAGTTGCTCCACAGGGCATGCTGATCGACATTGCTCATCTCATCGATTCCAAGTCGGTGGAGAAATATCAGAACCGCTACAACACGGCCGCCAAGCAGTTAAAGAACTGTCAGGTAGCCATCAGCGGTCCATGGCCTCCTTACCACTTCTTGCCCGGGAAACTGCGTACTGTGGCTGGAAATAGTTAGTTTGAATCTCTTCGGGCCGCCGGTTCGCGCCGGCGGCCCGATTGGTCTTGCTAGGCGGTATCGACGTGCATTGAATGTGCATGGTTCTGCACTCGTGAAACGTCCCGTCGCTAGCTTGCCGTACTGCGCCGCGTGACTTAACCTCTTCCTAAACCTTGTTAAATCTTTGACTTACGCGGACCTTCACCTCAACGGGCCGCGCCCATGGCTTTGGCTCAGCAAATGCTTCTTCCTCTTGTAACGAAAGAGGCCGCAACCTAAAGCAATGACCCTCACTCTCTTCTCTTCGAAACATTTCCCGAAGTGCCGTTCCAACTGGCGGGACGACAACTTGCATAGCCTTTCCTGAAATCACCTACCATTCGCCTCTTTGAAACGTGGCCCCAGAAATGGGGCCACACTTTTTGTGGCCGCACCAAGCCGCCTAGAAGAGCCGCCAGACAAAGTGCGCCAGGAGCGCAAATAACGACAACATAAAAACCCCGCCAACCCAGATCAGGAAGTTCAACGTCATCTTAGGATCGTTAATCTGTTTTTTGTCCATGCCTCACGCTAGCACGCGCCGGGACCGATTACATCAGGTCCAAACCGTAGATCGCTTTCTTCGATAGCCGCTGTCAGATACACTGGCCTGCATCTATGANNGCCCCAGAAGCCGCAGACCATCCCTTCCTGGACGTCTGCGCCGCAAGCCTCTCAAGCCGACCTGCAAAACTTCCCGCCGCTCCTTCTGCAGCAGCTCTCCGCCATCAAAGCTGCTGCGCTGAATGACGACTACGCTTACCGTCAGCTCGCCCACCTTACCGAAAACATTGGACCTCGCCCCAGCGGTTCGCCTCAGGCCCACGCCGCCGCCGAATACGTGGCCGCCGAACTTCGCCAGCTCGGCCTCGAAGTCCGCCTTCAGCCCGTCGCGGTGACGCACTGGATCCGCGGAGCCGAAACAGCCACCCTCGTCGAGTATCCTGGTATGGTTCCCGGCACCACGCAAAAAATCGTTCTCACGGCCCTTGGCGGTAGCTCCTCCACTCCCCCCGACGGCCTCACCGCCGACGTCGTCACCGTCAACACCTTCGACGAACTCACTGCCCTCGGCCGCGACAAAGTTGCCGGCAAAATCGTCCTCTTCAACGAACTCTTCGACAAGCAGAAAGCCGCTGCCGGGCTAGCCTTCGCCGCCTACGGCGAGACCGTCCGTTATCGCGGGGCCGGAGCCAAGGCCGCCGCCGATTTGGGCGCCGTCGCCGCTCTGGTCCGCTCGGTCGGCAGCATCGACTACCGCCTCCCGCACACTGGATTCAGTTTTCCCGCCGGAATCCCCGCCGGCGCCGTGACCGCCGAAGACGCCGACCTGATCGTCCACCTCGCCTCTCAGGGCAAGGTCCGCATGCATCTCACACTCACTCCACAAAAGCTCCCCGACGAAACCGGCTACAACGTCATCGCCGACCTCAAAGGCGTCGAACATCCCGAACAGATCGTCTTAGTCTCCGGACATCTCGATTCCTGGGACCTCGGCACCGGCGCTATCGACGACGGAGCCGGCGTCGTCATCGCTATGGAGACTGCCGAAATCCTCCAGCGCCTCCACCTCCGCCCCGCCCGGACTCTCCGCGTCATCGCCTGGATGGACGAAGAAACCGGAGGCGCCGGCAGCAAAGCCTACTCCACTGAATATTCCGCCGACTTCGCCCACCACATCGCCGCCATCGAGAGCGACGCAGGAGCCGCCCATCCTCTTGGCTTTGACGTCAAAGCCGCCCCCGCCGCCATCGACGCCCTCCGCCCGGTGCAGGCTGTTCTCCAGAGCATCGGCGCCACCGTCTTCCAGCCCAGCACTTATCCTCCCGGCGCTGACATCGCCGCCATGTCCGACGCAGGAGTCCCTGCCTTTGGCGTAATGCAAGACGGTCGCACCTATTTCAACTACCACCACTCCGCCGCCGATACCCTCGACAAGATCGTTCCCAGCGAACTCCGCGAAAACGCCGCCGCCATGGCAGTCCTCGCGTATGCCCTCACCAACATGAAAGACCCGCTGCCGCGTTGAGGGTGATCGGGTCTCCAAGCGATGCGGTTCGTCAGCCCACTACTGAAGCACGCCGTGTATCCAGCTTTGCATCGCACGGGATACGCCGACCGCGGCCGCGGTCACTATGCCAACGCTATTCGTCAAGCCGCCGCCAACCTGCGCCAGGAGGGACGAATCGCCCCGCATCTTCAGCGGCGCAACCAATGTGTCCTTTCTGCGCGGCATTCTCAAAGCTGGCTTCCAATATCGCTTCTCCTTCTTGCGCCGCACCAAGCTCGGCCGCTCCATCATCGCTCGCAGGGAAACCACAACCGTCATTGCCGCCCGCCAACTGTAGATTCAAAGTCGTTTTCCGAGATTTCCGCGGCGCATCCGCGCCCCAATTGTCCGACATGTAGACCAACTTAGTGAGGGAACCACACGGCAAGAGAGCGAACAGAAAAAGATTTCGGTACGTCATACAGAAACTTCCTAGAGATTTGGGATGAGCACTTAAGAGCAAGACTGAGCTGTCGAGCTTTAGACTTGTACCGTCGAAAAATGGTTGCCTGGGAAGCCTCGCGGCATACTGGTGCAGCCGGTGGGGCCTGTTGACGCATCTCAATTTTGGCGCTTATCATCGTCGTTTGGCCTTTATCTTACGGGCGGCCCCGTTGAGCCGCAGGATTTTAGAAGTGAGACTATGGATAAGAAGAAGTTAGAAGCATTCAAAAAGCGGCTCGAAACGCGGCAGCAGGAACTGCGCCGCACTGTTTCCCGCACCCAGGCTGACGGCCGCTCCGCCGACGAAGACACGGCTCAGGACATTGCTGACCGCGCCGCCAGTTCCTACACTAAAGAGTTCCTCTTCAGTCAGAGCAACAACGAGCGGCAGCTCCTGCAGATGGTGGACAGAGCGCTGGCACGCATCCGTGAGGGTAGCTTCGGCGAGTGCATCCACTGCGGCAAAGAGATCAACGCCAAGCGGCTCGAGGCTGTGCCTTGGACGCGTCACTGCATCGAGTGCCAGGAGAAATTGGAGCAGGGGTTGCTGGAAGAAACTTCCCGATAGTCACGGCGGGAAGTGAACGTCATTGCCAATCAGGGCTTCATTCTTCAACCCCGTCCTGCTAAACTATTCGTTCGCCATATTTGTTTCACCCTCCATCGCAAGTATTAGAAGGGATCCTCGTGCGCGCAGAGACACGCCATCAACTTAAGCAGGACGCATTCAGCCGGGTTACGATCGGGGCTGCTGAGAAGACCGCTCACTGGAGCGTGGAGCACAGGAACACTCTGGCCGTCGCTGGCATCGCCATCGCAGTGATCATCGCCGGTGTAGCGGGCGGATGGTACTACTTGGGCGCGCAGAATGAGAAGGCGAGCTTCGAGATGACGCAGGCGGTCAGGACTCTCGAAGCCCAACTTCGCCCGCCAGGAGCACCCGCGCAGCCCGGAGTTCCCAGCTTCACTTCAGCCAAGGAACGCGCCGAAGCTGCCAAGAAACAATTCCAGGGAATCGAGGACAAATATCCGCATACCCGGTCGGCGGATATGGCCCGCTACTTCTTGGGGGTAACCTCGGCAACCGAAGGCGACAACGCTGCCGCAGAAAACCATTTCAAGGCTGTGGCTTCCACAGGCAACAAGGAGCTGGCCTCGATCGCAAAGCTGGCGCTGGCTACTCTCTATGGCAATACCAGCCGCACCAAAGATGCGGTGGCCCTCTACCAGGATCTGATCAACAAGCCGACAACTTCGGTGAGCAAAGTCACGGCGCAGTTGCAATTGGCGGAGCTTTACCAGACTAGCAACCAGCCGCTCGATGCCAAGCGCCTCTACGAACAGATCAAGAAAGACAACCCCAGCACGGAAGCGGGACAACTGGCGACCCAAAAGCTGGCCGAACTGAAGTAGATCCCAAGCCGCGCGCCTCCACTTCGTCTTCATTTCACTGTTTTTGCTTCTTTCCTTCCGGCACTTCCCCTCAATGTCATTCGCTTACTTTCGTAAGTCCAATGGGGACTTTTGCCGTGAGTTGCAGGCCAGGCTCAGGGAGAATTGACGGGGGTGAATTCTTGTCCGTGAGTGAGGCCTGATGAAGATCTTTCTGCGGTGTGGATCCTTTGCATTCTGCTTTCTATTCGTGATCTCCGGGTTCGGCCAGCAATCGGATTCCGGCCAGAGTCTGGGAGACGTGGCGCGCAAGCTCCGCAAGGACACCACCAACGAAGTCAAAATGACGGACGCGGACGCAAAGAAACTATTCGAGTCCGTCGACAGGGTGTTCGCCTTCGCGGCTGAAGATACGGGCATGCCGAAGCGCGCTGCGGTGAAGCGCCGACTCGTAAGCAAGGCCGACGTAGAGAAGGACACCACCCGGCAAATGGCGAAAGAAGAATTCGCTAAGAGCTTCGCGCAGGAAGAGCTGAGCATGAAAAAGCTCGGCTTTCTGCCTCGGGATTTCAACTTGAAAGAATTCCTGGTGAAGTCCACCGGCCAGGAAATCGCAGCGTATTACGACGACGAAACCAAGATCATCTCGATGCTGAACTGGGTGCCTCCTGACCAGCAGGAACCGATTCTGGCTCACGAGCTGACCCATGCACTGCAGGACCAGAATTACGACTTGGCGAAGTGGATGAAGGCTGCGCCGAGGCCTGAGGGAAATCACGCGAGCGGTACCACGACAAGTGACGGCGACAGCCAGATTGCGCGCAAGGCCGTGGTAGAAGGCCAAGCCATGGTGGTGTACCTGGATTACTTGCTCAAACCTATGGGGCGGAGCCTGGAAGACACGCCCGGGCTGATCTACCAGATGGAAGACCCGGCTGTAAAGGCCGTCATCGATTCTCAGCTCATGCACGATGCGCCCATGATCCTTCGCGAAATGGGAACGTTTGCTTATAAGGGCGGCTTGATCTTTGAAGGCGAACTTCTGCACAAGGGCGGGAAGAAGATGGCATTCGCAGGAGCGTTCGCACGCCCGCCGCGGAACTCGCACGAAGTGCTGCAGCCGGACACTTACATTCAGGGCGAAAAACTTCCCCCAATACGCATTCCGGACATGCGGGAAGCGCTGAACAACCAGTACGACGTGTACGACTCCGGCGGAATCGGTGAACTAGATGTGCGCGCGCTGTTGAAACAGTATGGCGAACGAAAGATCGCGGATGAGGTTTCTTCGGAGTGGCAGGGCGGAGCCTATGCGACCTTCCGGCGGAAGGACAAGGTAGTCGCCGATGTTTCGCCCGGCACGGGAGATTTGTCACTGCTGTACATTTCGCGATGGAAAACGCCGCAAGTGGCCGAATGGTTTGCCGGCTTCTATGCGCGCGCAGTGTCGCAGCGCTATCACAGTGCGACCGTGCAGGCGGTGCCTGCATGTTCAGAGATGAACTGCCCGGTATCGGTCGTCCAGATTGCGACTGAGGAGGGCCCGGTGATCGTGGAGCATTGGAAAGATAACAGTGTCGTCGTCTCAGAAAGCTTCGACCCGGCGACAGCGGCCAAGCTGCGCGCGGCGCTGCGGGATGGAACGGGTGCGGTGCAAGCTCAAAGTCTGCCACAGCGAGAGATTGGATCAAGGCTGCTGGAGATTCCGGCGTTTCAAGTTTTTGCGCAGCAGGTTGGGGAACAGATTGCCAAGGGGATGAGTCGAGAGGCAGGGCGCTAGCCAGGTTCCCACACAACCGTGCAGCCGATCACCGCGCACGTCTGACCGACTGCTTAACGCTGAGCCAATGGCAAGTTGCCTGGATTACTTCGCGCACGGAATGTGATTCAACAAACTGGAAGCCATACCGAAAGGCGCTTCGTTGACGAACTGTGGCATAAACCGTCACGGGACCAAGCGGAAGCGTAAATTGCAACTCGACGAACTCGCCTACCGGAACCTCGAGCTTCANNTGGGGCCGGCTGCGAGCTGATTTTGAGCTTCCAATTTCTACCCCCTGACTAGAGCAACTAGACCCGTACGATGAGATGGAGCATGGCCTGCCTTGTTGTTTTCAAGGCGGCAAGACTTATATTCCTTATCGGCACGATGGCGGCGAAGCATTAGACATGAGCGCTCTTCGCACGAGCCCATTCCACTTTCCCTGCGGGTTGGGTAGGATGATTGTCCAAGCCGCAACTGCACCTTTGAAAAACTATGGCCGAAATCACACTGCGCGTTAACGGTAGCGAGAAAAAAGTAAGCGTTCCCCCGGAGACCCCGTTGCTCTGGGTCTTGCGCGATACGCTGGAACTTACGGGGACAAAATTCGGATGTGGCGCGGGGCTCTGCGGGGCTTGCACGGTGCATGTTGAGGGTGCAGCGATTCGGTCCTGTTCGACGCCTGTGTCGCAGCTTGCGGGCAAAAGGATTACGACGATTGAAGGGCTGGGCGCGAATGGCTTGCACGTCTTGCAGCAGGCATGGATCGCCGAAGAGGTTCCGCAATGCGGTTATTGCCAGACCGGACAGATTATGACGGCGGCGGCGTTGTTGGCGAACACGCCCAACCCCAGCGATGAACAGATCACACAAGCCATGAACGGAAACCTCTGCCGCTGCGGTACCTATGAACGCATTCGCAAGGCGATCCGTCGCGCCGCGACTGGCGGTGCCGTGGCTGCGGGAGGTGCGCAATGAGCCCGCTAAGTCGACGCGAGTTCGTGGCTGCTGGAGCGGCTGCCGGAGCTGGGCTGGTAGTTGGGTTTTACCTGCCGCACGGCATGAGATCGAGCAAACAGTCCTTCTCCCCGAATGCCTACGTGCGGATCACGGCGGATAACAAAATCACCATCGTGGTAGCGCGCTCGGAAATGGGGCAGGGCGTGCGCACGGCATTGCCCATGATTCTGGCAGAGGAACTGGAAGCGGACTGGAAGCAGATTGAGATCGAACAGGCCGGAGCGAGCACACTGTACGGAGACCAGACGACAGGCGGCAGCGCCAGCGTCCGAACGACTTGGGATCCGATGCGCAAGGCGGGTGCGGCGGCGCGAGAGATGCTAATTTCAGCCGCAGCCCTCACGTGGGCGGTGCCACGCTCGACCTGCGCCGCGCAGAACGGCAACATTTTTCATGCCGCTTCCAGGCGGCAACTCAGCTACGGCGAGCTTGCAGGAAAGGCCGCCACGTTGCCGATTCCTACCGATGTCATGTTGAAGCAAAGCAAGGATTACAAGATTGTTGGGCAGCACTTGGCGCGCGTGGACACGCCCTCGAAGGTGAAGGGAGAAGCGGTGTTCGGCATCGACTTTCGGATGCCGGGGATGAAATACGCAGTGCTGTCGCGGTGTCCGACGATCGGCGGGAAGATGCTGAGCTTCGACGATAAGGAATCGAAGAAGAAGATTTCTGGTGTGAGCCACGTGGGCAAGATCAGCGATTCTGCCGTAGCTGTTGTGGCCGATAGTGTTTGGGGTGCGATGGAAGGTCGCCGCCTCCTGAATGTGAATTGGGACGATGGTCCGAATAAAGAATTGAATACGGCGAAGGTAATGGACTCACTGAAGCAGGCCGCAGGAAAGAAAGGTGCGAGTTTATATTCGGCGGGCGATGTTTCGAAGGCCGCGGGCCCAAAGGTTTCAGCTGAGTATCAACTGCCGTTCATGGCGCACGCGCCCATGGAACCGGGAAACTGCACGGCGTATTTTCTGGGAACGACGTGCGAATTGTGGGCTCCGACGCAGGTGCCGCAAGATTGCCGCGATTCCGTAGCGCAGGCTGTGGGGTTGGATCCCGACCAGGTGAAGGTAAACGTCACATTGATGGGCGGAGGCTTTGGGCGGCGGCTGGAACACGATTATGCAGTGGAAGCGGCGCTGGTTTCGAAAGCGGTGCGGGGACCGGTAAAAGTGTTGTGGACGCGCGAGGATGATATGCGGTCTTCGACTTACCGTCCGGCGAGCTTGCATCAGTTGAGTGCGGTGCTGGATGGAGCAGGCTGGCCGGTGGCATTCACGCACCGGATTATCGCGCCCTCGATCAGCGGACAAAAAGGTCAGCCGGGACCGAATGGAATCGATCCGGATTTGCCGGATGAGGCGGCATTCGTTTACGGATTGCCAAATGTTTCGTTGGAATATGTGCTCGTCGAGACGGCTGTGCCGCTAGGGTGGATGCGCTCCGTGTATGCGCTGCAAGCGGGGTTTGCCAGCGAGAGTTTTATCGATGAATTAGCCGCGGCGGCGGGAAAAGATCCGCTGGAGTACCGGCTGCACATGCTGGCGAAAGACCAGGACATTCCATTCTTCACGACGACGTGGCATACGGCGCGAATGCGCGGAGTGCTGCAACTTGCCGCGGAAAGGGCAGGATGGGGCAAACCCTTGCCTTCTGGACTTTTTCGCGGGATCGCCTGCTTCGGATGTTTTTCGTCTTATGTGGCTGAAGTGGTGGAAATTAGCATGGAAAACGATGCGCCGCGAGTGCATCGCGTGGTGGCGGCAGTGGATTGCGGGCAGGTCGTCAATCCAAGCATTTTGGAACAACAGATTCCGGGCGGAGTGATTTACGCCTTGAGCAACGCGTTGCGAGCGAAGATCACGATTGAGAAGGGCCGCGTGGTGCAGGGAAATTTCGATGATTACGCGCCGGTTCGAATGGATGAGGCTCCCGTCGTGGAAGTACACGCGGTGCCCAGTACAGAATCTCCAACAGGGATTGGCGAGCCGTCCGTGCCCCCGCTGGCGCCTGCCCTTTGCAACGCGATTTATGCCGCGACCAAGAAAAGGATCCGGGCGTTGCCGATTTTGAGTTAGGGACGGGGTTCGCGAAGACCGCAAAGAGGACCTTAGGGTCTAGCGCCCTACAACTGATTAAGGAACCTGCCTACGGAACGGCCGCGGGCATCCGCTGTCCAACCGTCATTTTGAAGATCTTGATGTTGTTACCGAATTGCTCGAAACCCAGATTGTGAAACTCAGCGAAGTGTCTCCGCAAGTCCTCGGGAAGATCCGCTTGCCATCCCGCTTGAAAAATCCAGACGGTCTCCCCGGGCTCGAGGCGATACGTTTCGATCAGACGGTGCCACAGGTCCACGAAACTGTTCGACGTGAGGGGAGCAGATTTGTAATTGGCGGAGACAACTCGATAGCCACAGGAAAACACTTCGAAATCCTGGCTGGAAGTCTCGAACGAAATAGGCTGCTGCTGGCACAAGTAGTGACCGAGAATAAGATCGCTCTCGTAGTCCGTGAAGATCAGACCTGAGGCTTCAATGTTCTGCTGCACGAATTCCATCGCCGCCGTCATCTGCATCCGGCTTTGATCGGCACGATCCATTCGAGGCAGTCGCGGCTTTCCAAAAGCGATGCACGCGACGAGGACGAAGGCTGCGATCGCAAGTCCGCGCGCCCATCTTCCCGCCGCCAGACGCGCCATTGCCACGCTGGCACCAGCCACGCCTGGGATGATCAGGAACGCGATGTGCCGCGTGCCACCGTAGGGATAGACATGCGCCAGGCTAGCACCGCCTGCAATCGCAAACGGCAGGAGCAGGACTATTCCTAACCAGCGCGAAGAACTTCGACCGTACAGGAAGCCCTTCCCGCGCAGAAGCAGCGCCACTCCGACCACGAACAAGAGGCCGATTGCATCACCAACGGCAAGCTGCCCAAAAAAATATTGAAAGACTCCGAAGCTGTGTCCCACCAGGAACAACACGGGGTTGTCATGAGCGGAATCGAAATAGGAGCGGCGAAGGAAAAACTCGCTCATCCAACCTTGTAGAACGGTTCTTGATTCACCCAGCCCCAGCTTCGAAATGTGGGTCTTGTACAAAAGAATCGCGAGAGCCAGTGCGCCGAGTTGTCCGATTGCCCAAACCGACGCCAAGCTGGCGGGCTGGCGTTCCCTGAAGATTCTGAGCAGGGCGTAAATGCCGAGTGCCGCGGCGAACAAAAAGGCCGAGTAATGCGACAGCATCGCGAGGTAGAGGCACAGGGTAAAGGCCGCCATTCTGGCTGCAGATTTTTTCCCGAAAGCGTCATCCAGAAAATACAAAGCGCTCGCCAGGAAAGCCAGAAGCAAAGCGTATTGCCGCACTTCGGCCGATAGTAGGACGATGGGCGGAAGCAATGCAACGAAAAGAAGCGCGATGAAGCCGGCGAGATCGCCCGCGGCATTGCTGAACCATTTGTAAAACATCCAACAAAAAGCCACTCCCGCGAGCACCGAAGGAAGCCGCAACCAGAGTTCCGATGTGCCCAACGCGCGCCAAAAGTAAAGCAACAACGTCAGGAGCGGAGGATGCGAAGCGGTCAGACTTTCTTTGTAGGCGAGGGCAAGAGAAAGCTGATTGGCCAAGCGGAAATGCAGCGCCTCGTCGGGATTGAGGAACGTTCCGGAGGCAGCCCAAAGGCGCGCCAGGAACCCTAGGAAACAAACGAAAACTGCGGCCGCTTCGATGTGGATTCGCAACCACGATTCCGCAGTAGCTCCGGGAGCCGCGTTTCTGAGCTGTGAAATTGCCATCGGTCTGATTATTCGATTCCGAACGCCCCCAGCCATTTTACGGGGAGGCGCGCAGCCAAGGCGTTGGCCAGGCGTTCGTCCGCGGTGATCATCTCGGTCTTGAACTGAATGGCCAAAGCCACATAGAGGCAGGCGGAGAAGCTGCAGTCATGGGCAAAAGCGATCTTAAGGGCTTCGGGCAACAAGGTTAAAGATGAGACGGTGAAGAAGTCCTGATGGCTGATTTCCGATGCCCCACCTTCAGCAACAGCTTGCACCCACCTTCGTTGGCGAACGCCCTTCCACAAGACATTGCCCACTTCAGCCCAGAAGACATCCGGCACGATGAAGTTGATCTCACCGTCCGCATAACGTTTCAAAAGTTGAAAGGATTCGGCTGTGAGAGTTTCGCCTGCCGACGGAATCACCCACTTTACCGCCACGCTGGCGTCGAGGACGAGGTTGGTCAACGATCGCGATCCTCGCGGATCATGTCGTCAGCGGTTGGAAAGGAGCCGGAACTCTCGGAATGTCGGGCACGGAGTTCCGACATTCGTTCGTAAAATTTCCTGCGTCGTTGTAACTCTTCCGCTGTAGGTATGTGGCGCTCCAGTAAGGAGATCACTTCCGCCGCAATCGACTTGCGGTTCTCCCGGGCGCGTTTGCGGAGAGCCTTGTAAAGACCATGCGGAACGTTTTCGACGTAAAGTGTTGCCATAGGCTTTCCCTATGTATTCTATAGCATATTAATAGGGAAGAGGAAGAGCGATGCTGCCCGCTTGACACTCCTTTCCCCCACCCTTTATCCTTGACCGTTGATCCTTGCGGTACTTCGTCTTTTTTGACGTGCTTCCGCGGGCTTTAGGCGCGGCCACTGAACGCGTCGCGGAGGTTGCCGATGTTCTTCGAAATCAAAGACTTGGAACTTCATCCGGTTGAATTTGCGGAGAAGTTCGAGCCGGGCGTTATCGACCTGGGAGCGGATTACCGCCAGATTTCTCCAGTGGAGAGCAGCGGCCGGGCGGATCTGGTCGAAGAGCATCACGGCAAGCACAAGATAATAAAAGATATACGCATTCGGGGCCGGTTAACGACTAGCCTGGAATCGAACTGTGCGCGCTGTCTGGAACCGCTGACTCAGGATGTGAAGCGCGAGTTCGACTTACTCTATCGTCCTCAAGGGGCCGACGCAGGGCGGGACGAGATGTCGGTGACCGACGCCGAGGCCGAGATCAGCTATTATGAAGGCAAGGGGATTCTGCTGGACGATGTGGTCCGCGAGCAGATCCTGCTGGCCGTTCCGTTGAAGGTCACGTGCGGCGAAGATTGCAAGGGTCTGTGTCCGCACTGCGGCAAGAACCTGAACCAGGAAAAATGTTCGTGCGCAGTGACCCAGGAAGAACCTCGGTGGGCCGCGCTCAAGGAAATTCGCAGCAAACTGGCGCACTAAGAATTCACGATCGAGATATCGACGCGAGCGAGGCCGGATGGCCTCAGCAAGAGGAATCTAGACCATGCCGAATCCAAAACGAAGACACTCCCAGAAGCGCACCTCCACCCGGCGGGCGCATGACGCCTTGAAGAGCCACTCGCTTTCCGAGTGTCCGAACTGCCACGAAAAGAAGATGCCGCACCGCGCTTGCACAAAGTGTGGCTACTACAAAGGCCGCGACGTACTGCAAGTCGAAGAAGCCAGCTAACTCCCTGCTACCATGCCTAGCGTGATCGCGCTGGATGCGATGGGTTCGGACCGGGCGCCCAAGCCTGAGATCGAAGGCGCAATTCACGCTGCGCGCAATTACGGCGTGCGTGTACTGCTCGTCGGTCCGGAAGCCACGATCAATGCAGAGCTGGACCGTCACCCGGCAGCATTCCGCCTGCCTATTGAGATCGTCCACGCCAGCGAAGTCATCACCATGGAAGATAAAGCGGTGCAGGCAGTGCGCGCCAAACGCGACTCCTCCATGCACGTCGGTCTGCGGCTGGTTCGCGAGGGACGAGCTGCCGGTTTTGTTACCGCCGGTAACACCGGCGCCGCAATGGCCTCCGCCAAGATGGTCTTGGGCGCGCTACAAGGGGTAGACCGTCCGGCGTTGGCTGCGGTTTTTCCTACGGCTCCGGGAACGGCTGCGATTTTGCTGGACGTCGGCGCGAATGTGGATTGCAAGCCGCATAATCTTGAACAGTTCGCGGTGATGGGCGAGATTTATTTCCGCTCCATGTTTGGCGACCTCAAAGTGGGCCGGTCGAGCTTCGGTGGCGCAAAGCGGCCGCGCGTAGGATTACTTTCCATTGGCGAAGAAGAAACCAAAGGAAACGAGCTGACGCGCGAGTCGTTCCAGTTATTGAAGCGCCTGCCCTTGAACTTTGTGGGCAATGTGGAGGGTCGCGACCTGTTCAATGGCCACGTCGACGTGATCGTGGCGGACGGGTTCGTGGGCAACGTCGCGCTTAAGATTTCCGAGGGTGTCGCGAACCTGGTGCGCACGGTTCTCAAGGAATCACTGAAATCGACGATCACGCGGCAGGTCGGTTATATGCTTTCGCGCAGCGCATTTTCCGATTTTAAGAAACGCATCGACCACACGGAATACGGTGGCGCGCCTCTGCTCGGACTGAAGGGAGTCTGCATTATCACGCACGGATCGTCCAACGCCAACGCCATCAAGAATGCGGTGAGAGTAGCTGCCGAGTTTGCCGAGCGGCGCGTCAACGAGTCGATCGAGCAGGGACTGGCTGCGCTTCGTCCCGCACCGGCGGAAGTGGAAGCCGCCCCGGCTCAATAGTTCCCGGCAAGATCGAGACGATGACCGAATCCAGAGACCTACCCAAGAGCGCAGCACAACGGATCGCATTCATTTTCCCCGGCCAAGGCTCGCAGGCCGTGGGCATGGGCAAAGAGCTTTTCGAAAAGTTTCCCATCGCGCGGAAGACATTTGAAGAAGCCGACAATGCGCTGGGCTACAAATTGTCGCAAGTTTGCTTCGAGGGTCCGGAAGAGCAATTGCGCCTCACCGAGATCACCCAACCGGCGATACTCACGGTATCGGTCGCAGCGCTCCGAGTTCTTGAGGGGCGGGTACCCAAGCCCAGCTTTGTGGCAGGACACAGCTTGGGAGAATATTCGGCCCATGTGGCTTCGGGCACGATGACCTTTGCAGACGCCATACGCACTGTGCGCAAACGCGGCAAGTATATGCAGGAAGCGGTGCCGGTCGGTGTCGGAGCGATGGCGGCAATCCTGGGCTTGGAATTGGAAAAGGTTTCCGCGGTTTGCCAGGAAGCGGCGCAGGGAGAAGTCTGCTCGCCAGCCAACATCAATTCGCCTGAGCAGATTGTGATCTCCGGTAACACTGCGGCCGTGGAACGTGGAACAAAGCTTGCCGACGAGCGTGGCGCGAAGCGCGCGAAGTTGCTGCCTGTCAGCGCGCCTTTCCATTGCTCGCTGATGAAGCCCGCACAGGACCGTCTGGAGGCGGACCTGAACGCGCTGAAGACACAGAAGCCCGTGTACCCCGTCGTTTGCAACGTCGAAGCATCTTTGGTCAGCGATGAAATCCGCGCGCGCGAAACCCTGGTCGCGCAGGTGACGGGCTCAGTAAAATGGGAACAGAGTATGCGCCTCCTGATTGAGAAAGGCGTTCAGACCTTCGTGGAGATCGGCCCGGGGAAAGTTCTATGCGGGTTAATGCGGCAGATTGACCGATCGAAGACCTGTCTGAATGTCGCCGACGACGCGTCGCTCACAAAAGCGCTGCAGCAGTTCGGAAGCTAGCAGTCCGGAGGTGCGGCCGCCAGACACTACTGGGCTGCAGGGACCAATCCAAAGAGGGACCAGACCAACAATACTTAAACAATGCAGACCAGGCGGTCCCGAAGCACCGGGTTTGGGTATTACCAGAACAATAGAGGCAGCCAAGGCTAGCCAAAGAATCGGACCATAAATGCGCAAGTTTCTTGCACCTGTCTTACCCACCATGCCGCGACCGGTGTGATCGCGATTGAAATTGCCGTGCTGATAAGAAGGGCAACCGGCACGACACCGGGCAGTCGAAGCGTTTTAAATGAAAGACTCCCAGACGCGCAGGCAGCAAATAACAATCCCAACGTCACGGAATAGCTTCAGCTAATTGCCGGTCCCAACAATATTCTGTTCACTGTCTGCAGATACTTTCTAGCGAAACTCCAAATCACAGGGCGGCGAGCTGATCGTCTTATCCGTTTTGTCCACGTAAACCTGGGCGTGTTGCGCTCGGTCATTCACGATCAGGTCGATGACTACTCCACTCCCGCCACCGGGACAATTGCTCTCGCCATAAATCTGATAATTCTTGACGATGCCCCATTGGCCGCCTTGTCCCCAGTCTTGCATGAATTCATTGAATGGATACTGCGAGTGATTCTGCGGATGCTGCTTCCAGCCGGGATCGGCATAGTAGATGCCGTAGGCCGTTTCAAAGTCCTGTTTTTCCAGCGCAGAAAAAAATCTATCGGCGACATGTTTTTCCGGCCAGAAGCGGTTCCACCAGCCCACGAAGGCCAGGATCAGAACCAGAACGATTGCCGAAATAATCCGGATTCTTTTCTTCCGCTCTTTTTCGGGATGGTACTCTTTGGCGTCCAGTAGAGTCATGGCTTCCTAGAATAACGGACGCCGCCGGTAAGTCAAAAGTTGCTGGAATATAGGAGGAATTAGGAAATTGACAAATCCGAGCGTATTGCCAGTTCTCACAGCGTCCGCTTGAACAGCGGGATAGCGATTCCAAGGGTGATGGCCGCAAAGATCGAAAGGAACAGCATGTCTCCCCCCACCGCCGCTAAGGTGGTTTCTTTTAGCAGCAAACATTTGAAACCATCCACGGCGTAGGTGAATGGGTCAACTTTGGCGACCGCCCGCAACCACGGCGGAAACGCCTGGATGGGATAGATGGCGCCGCTAGGAAAAAACAGCAGCGTATTGAGAATGCCAAACATCGCCCGCGGCACCAGTGGGTCGTCGATGCGCACCATGAGCAGAAACATCATAGTGTTGAAGGCGAGCGACGTCAGCACGATCATCACCAGCAGCCCCACCATCGTGACCGGATTAAAGATCGTACTCACACCCGAAATCAGCGCCCCGATCACGCAAATGATCACGCCCGTCATCACCGCCTTGATCGCCCCCGCCAGGTTGAGGCCCAACACGAGTTCGAGCTTGGTGATCGGCGTGACCAGGTAGCCTTCATGAACTCCGCGGGCCTTATCGTCGATATACAACATGCCGCCGCCGATCATCACGGAGACAAACATCGCCAAAGTGAGTGAGCCCGGCAGCAGATACTTCATGTATTCGATGTATGGGTAGAGTTCGACAATCTCAAGCGCAGTCTGTTGCAGGATGCGCGGCTCAACCGTGGGTTGGTTCAGCGAATTGACCAGGTCGGTCAGTTCCGACTCTAGCGCGGAGCTCATGAAGTTGTCGCTGTTATCCACGACTAGCGCGATCTGCGGATGGTTTTCCTCGTAAACGCGCCGCGAGAACTGGGGCGGGATGATCACTGCCCCATCGAGCTTGCCGTTGCGCACGTCCTCCATCGCATGTTTTTCGTTGTCGTAGTAAACCGGCACGAAGGTGCGAATGTTGGCACGCACGGAGTCGAAGGCTTCGCGAATGCGCAACGCCTGCGTCCCTCCGTCCTGATCGACAATGGCAAGTTTGGCATCGCGAATTTTGCCCCCAAACGCGTTGCCCAAAATGATCAACTGCACCAGGGGCATGATCATTGACGCCATCATGAGCGCCGGCGAACGAAAGAACTTCCGCATTTCACGCTCGACGATCGCCATCATCCGGTTCATAGGTTCAACCCCGGGCAGTTCATGGCCGCAACCCCGGGCTCTGCGGCATCACGAAGGCATATGCTTTCTGCAGTTCGTCGCGCAACTGCCTGCCGGTGTAATGCACGAATACGTCGTCCAAGGTCGTGTTCTGCACCGAGAGCGACTTCACCTCAACCCCGGCTTCAACCGCCATTTCCACCAGTTCAGTCGTGGTGCGCGAACCATTGCCAGTGAGCACTCGATACATGCCCGCTCCCTCGTGCTGCACGGACGTGACCTCGTCGAGCGTATGCAGGCGCTGCTCCCAATCCTCTGGAGGATCCTCAAACTGCGCTTCGATCACGTTTGATCCGGGAACGCTGGCCTTCAAAGCCATGGGCGAGTCCAGCGCGACCAGTTTGCCGTGGTCAACGATTGCGATCCGATCGCAGAGCCGGTCGGCTTCATCCATGTAGTGCGTAGTAATAAGGATCGTTAGTTGCCGATGGCTCTTGATGTTGCCCAGCATCTCCCAAACGGCCACGCGTGAAACCGGATCCAACCCGGTGGTGGGCTCATCGAGGAAAAAGATTTTTGGATGATGCACCAGCCCGCGAGCGATCTCCAATCGTCGCCGCATACCGCCAGAGAGCGTCTTGGTCTGCGCATCGCGCCACTTGGTTAAATCCACCAGGCCGAGCAACTCGTCGATTGAGCGCTTTCTTTCTTTCGCCGGCACGTCGTAGAGCTTGGCGTAGATGTTCAAATTCTCTTCCACCGTGAGATCGAGATCGCTGGTCAGCGCCTGCGGGATCACGCCAATCATCCGTCGCGCCGCGTTTGGTTCTTTTGCGACATCGTGCCCCGCAACCCATGCCGTCCCCGAAGTGATTGGAATCAGAGTCGTCATCATGCGGATCAGGGTCGACTTTCCCGCGCCATTCGGGCCGAGCAAGCCGAAGATTTCGCCTTCTTTCACATTGAATGAGACATCGTCCACGGCAATGAAGTCGCCGTACTTCTTGACAATGTGCTGCACTTCGATTGCATAGGGAGTATCATCCGCAGCCGTAGAGGAGCCGCTCGTTTTAGCGTTTGCATCGACCGTCATGGCTGCCCCGCTGCCGCCGCGCTTTGCGAATTGCTCTCGCCCTTCATCTGCGCTGGCGAAACCAGCACTTCGGCCGTCATCCCCGGTACGAATGCGCCTTTCGGATTGTCGAGCCGAACCTTCAACACGATGGTCTTGATGTCCCGCTTGCGGCGGCTCACATCGCGCTGTGTAGCAAAATCGCCTTCCACTCCTTTGAAGAAAACCTTGCCACTGGTGATCGTTCCTCCGGGCAGACGCACGCGCATCACATCTCCGTAACCGATGTGGTCCGCATAGGTTTCCGGGATAGCGGCTCTTACCCACGTGTCTGTCAGATCGACAATGGTCACAATGGGCGCACCGATGTTGACCACTTCTCCCTGCCGCGCCGCACGCACCGAAACTGTGCCGGTAACAGGCGCATAGACATTGGTGTAGCCCAACCGCACGGCAGCTTGATTTTTCTGAGCGACGGCATTCTTGAGATCAGCCTCAGTCGATTGAACAGTACTTTTCGCTGCATTGGCTTGCTGCGTGCGCGCAATAGCCGAGTTCAGGTCCGCTTCCGCCGCCTTCACTAATTCCTGTTGCGCCTGCGCGGTCGCCTGCGCGGCCTGCAAGTTGGTCTCAGCCTGAACGCGATCCTGATCTGACTGGACACCAGCCTTGGCCAATTCGATCATGCGCCGGCTGTCGCTTTCCGTGCGATCGAGCGCAGCCTTTGCCTGTAGAAGTTGCGCCTTGGCTGAAGAGAGCTTGGCCCGAGCATTGGCGACGTCGCTAGAAGTTGAGCCAGAGGTGGATAGTTCGGTGTGCTGCATCTCCGCTACTTTGTGCTGCAAGCTTGCGATGTTTGCCGCAGCCGCGGCTTCCTGCGTCTGCAACTCGGAGGGATCGAGCACGGCGATCAGGTCTCCGGCCTTCACCGGAGTGCCTTCATCCACCAGCAACCGCTGGATGCGGCCTTCCACCTGTGCGCTGACAATTACCTGATTCGAATCGACCGTGCCGATGAGCACCAAGTCTTTGGAATGGTCAGCGGAGAAGGCATAGTAGATAACCGCGATCACGAAGATGATCCCGAGAAGAATGAAAAAGCGGTTGCGAGCACTCATTTGTGTACTCCTGGTGCGCCGCTGGCACCGGGCAGAAACAGCGCCGCAGAAATAAAATCGAGAACTGCGGCTCGCCGTTCGGCGATACGCTGGGGTGCTAGCGGGTTGAAGTGGACGATCCGGTGCATCACCGGCGCGCTGCTGAAATAGAAAACGATCATGGAGATCATCGAAGGAACGAAATGCGCCGGGTCCACCTTGCGGAATTCGCCTTCCGCGATTCCTTTGCGCAACAGTTCCCCCACCCGCCGGTAGATCGGTTGAAAGTAAGTCTTGACCAGTCTGTCGATATGCACCGAGTTGCCCTCGCGCGCCCGCATCATCTCGCGCTGCATCAGTTTGGGATAAATCTGGTTTGAAGCAATGAAGTCGAAATATGCGCCTGCGTAAGCCATGATCTTTTCGCGCGGCGGCAGGTCGCTGTCGAGCACGTGAAAGACCTTTGCCTTCATCCCGGAAAACGCGTTGTCGAGCACTGCGCCGTAGAGCGTTTCCTTGTCCTTAAAGTAGTAATACAGCAGCGCCTTGTTGACCCGCGCCTCGCGCGCAATGGCGTCAGTGCGCGCTCCGGCAATCCCGTGCTCGGCAAACTCTTGTGCCGCAGCCTGCAGAATGGCGGCGCGGCTCTCCTCCGGCTGCCCGCGAGAACCCATGCGAGGGTGACGACGATGGCGGAAGAGTTGGGCCATGGCTTAATTAACTAGTTAGTTAGATTAAGTATACGAGGATTGGGGCAGGGATTGCAAGTCAAAGTGAATCCGGAAGATTGGAGGTTGCGGTTACCGCGCCCCGCCCGCGATCGAAGGCACGAGCAGGACTTCATCCCCATCCTGGAAGGCATAACCCGGCCCACCCAGAAAGCGGATGTCTTCCTCGTTCACATAAATATTGAGAAAGCGGCGCACCTGTCCAGCCTCGTCGCGCAGATGGGGCTTCAGGTCCGGAAACTTCTCATCGAGGGCGGAGAACAGTTCTCCCAGGTTCGTGGCCGAACACGCGAGTGAGCTTACGCCCGCGGTGTGCCGCCGCAACGCGGTCGGAATTTGTACTGTGATTGCCATCGTATGCCTCCTCTATGCGCCCACAGTGGCCGCCGCTTCTTTCCCGACCTCGACAGTGTCCAGCGTTTCGTGCAGATACTTTTCGAATTCGGCCAGCTTGGGTGCAATCGGTCTCTCGATCTCATATACGCCAGCGAGCACATCCGTCGTCTTCAAGCCGTTGCCGGTAATGCACAACACGGTCGTTTCCTCGGGCAGGATGCGGTCCTGGCGATAGAGCTTGCCTGCACTACCCACGGTCACGCCGCCGGCGGTTTCGGTAAAAATGCCTTCAGTTTCCGCCAGCAGACGTATCGAATCGATCACTTCGGGATCACTCACGTCCTCGCTCCATCCGCCGCTGTGCTTGATGGTCTTGATGGCATAGTGCCCGTCGGCGGGATTGCCAATGGCGAGCGAACGCGCGATGGTGGTCGGTTTTTGCGGGTCGATCTCAGCGCTGCCGGTCTTCACCGCCGTAGAAATCGGTGAGCACCCGGTAGCCTGCGCTCCAAAAAACTTCACTGGCTTCTCTTCGACTAACCCCAGCTTGATCAGTTCGTCGAACGCCTTCTTGACCTTCGTGATCAAAGACCCGCCAGCCATGGGAATTACTACGTTGTCAGGCAGCCGCCAGCCCAGTTGCTCCGCGATTTCGAAGCCGACGGTCTTCGAGCCCTCGGCGTAGTAGGGCCGCAAGTTGACATTGACGAAACCCCAGCGCTGCTGTTCGGCAATCTGCGAGCACAGGCGGTTCACCTGGTCGTAGTTTCCCGCGATGCGGACTACATTCGCGCCGAAAACTTGCGTGCCGAGAATCTTCGCTGGCTCGAGATCGGACGGAATAAATATCCAAGCCGTGAGACCGAGGCGCGCTGCGTGCGCCGCCACCGCGTTAGCCAAGTTTCCGGTTGAAGAACAAGCGACCGTATCAAAGCCGAAAGCCTGCGCCTGTGCCAGCGCCACGGCAACCACGCGATCCTTGAAGCTCAGAGTCGGCAGACATACGGCGTCATTCTTGATGTAGAGATTCTGCGCGGCAGTTTTCGCATCACTCTTATTGCCAGCTAGGCGCGCAGCCAGACGCGGCGCCTGACAGAGCGGCGTAAATCCGACTGGCAGTCGGGGCTCAAAGCCCGCCGGCAAAGGCAGCAATTCGGAATAGCGCCACATGTTCGGCGGCCGTTGCGAAATTCGCTCACGGCTGAACGTTCCTTGGGCTACTGCGTCCCTGATCGCATCATAGTCGTAGGTAATTTCCAGAGGAGAGAAGCACTCGTCACAGATCGAGCGGGGCTGGTTTCCCCAGCTTCGGCCGCATTCCCGGCAGCGCAGTTCGTATTGAGCCATTTGGCTACTCGCTTTCTTTGGCAGCAGCGAATAGCTGGGGACGAGCCGGGAAAAAGTGCCCAAAAGAGAAAAGGCCTCTTTTCCAGGAAATAGGAAAAGAGGTTATCGGAATGCAAATACAAATAAGCTTCGCATCCGAATCTCATGTTCCCCGTTTCCGGGCGGGAGTTGGCACCTGGCGGTCGGGATATATGATCCCGATCCGGTTGCCGTGGCGTCATAGGGCTCGTCCCTCAGCCACTCTGCATGAAATTCCGGTTTGCCCCGAAAGGCAAACTTGTCCTTATGATGCTACACATCCGAATGTGGATCGTCAAGAGGCCAGCGTATCGCGGCTTGGGCCAGTTGTTCCGAACGCTCTCCATCAGTACACTCTGTTCGCGAGGTGTACATGGGCAAGATGGGAAAGCATTTTGGGCGTTTAACACTGGGTTCGAAACAAGCAATTTTTTGTTTGCGCAGCGTCGTCGTTCTGTCGCTTGTGAGCAGCCTCCTCCTATTTCTTGAATTATGTTCCGCTCAGACCCTCGGTTTGCCCAGCGAGACACCGGCTACGTTCACGCCTGTCACGTCGAGCTTTGACCACATCAAGCGCGATGTGATGATCCCGATGCGCGACGGAGTAAAACTGCACACCGTCATCGTTCTGCCCAAAGGCGCAAAGAACGCGCCGATCCTATTGACGCGAACCCCTTACAGCGCGACTGCACAAACCAGTCATGCCGATAGCTCGCACCTCGGTCCGATCCTGAGTGGCTATGACAATGCGACCGACGCGATCGTCGAAGGTGGCTATATCCGCGTGGTGCAGGATGTTCGCGGAAAGTATGGCTCTGAGGGCGACTATGTGATGACCCGCCCGCTGCACGGGCCGCTAAACCCTACGCCGGTCGATCACTCCACCGACACGTATGACACTATCGACTGGCTGGTCAAGAATGTCCCAGAAAGCAATGGCAAAGTTGGCATCCTCGGCATTTCCTACGACGGTTTCACCACCCTGATGGCATTGGTCAACCCGCATCCGGCCTTGAAAGTCGCGGTGCCCATGAATCCCATGGTCGATGGCTGGATGGGCGACGACTGGTTTCACAACGGCGCTTTCCGCGAACAGAATATGAATTACATCTACCAGCAGGAGGCCACGCGTGCGTCGGAAGAAAAATGGTGGACGAACCACTTTGACGACTACGACGTTTTCATGGAGGCCGGCTCAGCCGGTGAACTCGGTCGTCGCCACGGACTAGATCAAGTCGGCTTCTGGCGCAAACTTCTTGATCATCCGAGTTACGATTCCTGGTGGCAAGAACAAGCGATGGACCGCATTCTCGCCGCTCAGCCTCTGAAAGTGCCCACCATGCTGGTCGACAGCCTGTGGGATCAGGAAGATATCTACGGGGCACCCGCGGCCTACAAAGCGCTCAAAGCAAAAGACGCCAACAACGATAAGCTATTTCTGGTGCTCGGCCCCTGGCATCACGGCCAGGAAATTGGCGATGGCAGCTCGCTTGGAGCACTAAAGTTTAATAGCGATACCGGGCTCTATTTCCGGCAGGAAATTCTGCGGCCCTTCCTGGATCAATATCTCAAAGACGGCGCGCCTAAGGCCGACATCGCGCCCGTTACCGCTTTTGAAACCGGAACGAACACGTGGCGTCGACTGCCCTCGTGGCCAGCTGGCTGCGCAAGTGGCTGCACCGTTCAACCAACGCCACTCTATCTCAACGCCGGTCTGAAGCTTAGTTTGGCCGCTCCCAAGCCGGGCGACGCGGCGTTCGACGAATATATTTCCGACCCCGCCAAACCCGTACCTTTCCGCCGGCGTCCCATTCAACCCATTGGATACGGCGATCGCTTCACTTGGGCGGAGTGGCTGGTCGACGACCAGCGCGAAGCTTCTGGCCGTCCAGATGTCGCGGTGTTCACCTCCGACGTGCTTACCGCACCCATGAAGATCAGCGGACAGCCGGTTTCCAATCTCGTAGCCTCGACCAACGGCACGGACTCTGATTGGGTGGTCAAGTTGATCGACGTATATCCCGACGAAGTGGCCGGCGACGCCGCTATGGGCGGCTATCAGTTAATGATTTCCGCCGACATCTTCCGCGGCCGTTATCGCGAAAGCCTGGAGACCGCTAGGCCCATCGCCCCGGGCCAGCCGCTGCTCTATCGCTTCAACCTTCCCACGGCAAACCACGTCTTCCTGCCCGGCCACCGCATCATGGTGCAGATTCAATCCAGCTGGTTCCCGCTGTACGACCGCAATCCGCAAACTTTCGTTCCCAACATCTTCTGGGCAAAGCCGGACGACTACCGCAAAGCTGCACAGCGCGTGTATCACACGCCCGCCCAAGCCAGTTTTATCGAGCTGCCTCTGGTGAGGACGCCGTAGGAGTCCGAACGATTCCCAGCCGTGGCGAGGGTTTATTATTCAGTAAAACGCCGGCTAAATTCCGGCAATCGGCAACGCTACCGGCTGTACTGATTCCTCTTTTTATCTGCGTGCCGCTCCAGTCCGAACTGGATCAGCCGGTCAATTAGATCCGCATAGTCGATCCCTGAAGCCGCCCACAGCTTGGGATACATGCTGATGGCCGTGAAGCCTGGCATGGTGTTGATCTCGTTCAGAAAAATCTTGCGCGTCTGCGGATCCATCAGAAAATCCACGCGCGCCAGGCCGGAGCAATCCACGGCTTTGAAAGATCGCACGGCCAGTTCCTGAACTTTCTTCGTTTCCGCCTTGGTGAGCTTCGCCGGAATGATCAGCTCGGACCCTTCGTCGAGATACTTGGCGTTGTAGTCGTAGAACTCTTTCACCGGGACAATTTCACCCGGCAGCGACGCTGCTGGTTCGTCGTTGCCGAGCACCGAGCATTCGATCTCGCGCGCCTTATTTTTCTTTCCACCCACGCCTTGCTCGATAACAATCTTGCGGTCGAATTTCGCCGCTTCCTCAATGGCAGGCCCAAGTTCCTTGCGGTCGTGCGCCTTGCTGATTCCGACCGACGATCCCAGATTCGCGGGCTTCACAAAAACTGGATATCTCAACTTGCTCTCCACAAATTTCTGAACCTTCTTCGGATCTTTCTCCCAGGCACCGCGAAGAATCGTGACGTGCTTCACGATGGGGATTCCCGCGGCAATAAACAAGGACTTCATAATGTCCTTGTCCATACCCGCGGCCGAGCCCAGCACACCCGCGCCCACATAAGCGATGTCAGCCAGTTCGAGCAACCCCTGAATGGTTCCGTCCTCGCCGAATGTGCCATGCAGCACAGGAAAAATCACATCCACGTTGATAGCGCGATCACTGGCGCGCCGCGTGAGCGCGGCATCCGTCTGAAAGGGCACAAGGCCGCTGTGCCGATGCACTGGCTCCGGCGGCACCACCACCGCTTCGCCGCGGGCAAGCACAGCCGCGGCTTGGGTTGTTTCGGGATCGCCAGCACGCAGATGACGTGGCTCGATCACCAGCTTGCCCTGCAGCAGATTCTCAGCGTGCTCGGCAGTCAGCCAGTGGCCGTCCTTGGTAATGCCGATAGGCACGACCTCATATTTATCTTTATCGATAGCTTGCAAAACCGATGCAGCCGAAAGCAGCGAAACTTCATGCTCACCGCTACGACCGCCGAAAAGAATTCCGACACGAAGCTTTTTCATAGTCTTTTACAATATCTTTTTTCCGAACGCCGACAGCGCCAACTCCACCGCCAAGTCCGCCGTCTGGTTGTGTTCGTCGATTACCGGATTCACTTCGACGATCTCGAAGCTCAGCATGCGTCCATGATCGGCAATGATTTCCATGGCCAGGTGCGCTTCACGATAAGTAGCGCCGCCCCGCACCGGAGTGCCCACGCCCGGCGCATCCTCCGGATCGATCCAATCCATATCAAGCGAAATATGATAGCCGGCGGTTCCACGCCCGGCCATGCGCAGCGCCTCTTCCATCACAGTACGCATGCCGCGCTCGTCAATGTCGCGCATGGTGAAAACGCCGATGCCTGCGCGGCGCACATTTTCTTTTTCAATCGCGTCAATGTCGCGCACTCCCACCAGCACACAGTTCTCCGGCTTCACCTTGGGAGAAAAATCAAAGATATTCGAAAGCTCGGCCGGACCCAACCCCATGAGTGCGGCCAGCGGCATCCCGTGCACATTGCCGCTCGGCGAGCTCTCGGGCGTATTAATGTCGGTGTGCGCGTCAATCCAGATCAGGCCGATGCGCTGGTTCTGGCGGCGGTAGAATTCCGCGACTCCAGATACCGTACCTGCCGCCATTGAGTGGTCCCCGCCGAGCGCCAGTGGAATCTTCCCCGCTTCCAACGTCTTTACCACCAACTCCGCGTGCTTGGTGCACGTCGCGGTGATTTCCTTTAAATACTTGGCGTGCGCGTCGCCCTCTTTCTTCTGTTCAGGTATGGCCACGGCAATGTTGCCGCCGTCCTCCACTTCGTGCCCCAAAGCTTCCAGCCGCGCCTCAAGCCCCGCCACGCGCACCGCCGAAGGCCCCATATCGACTCCACGCCGAGACTGTCCCAGATCCAGTGGCACACCAATCACACGAATCTTCTTCGGAACAATGTTGGTGGTGCTGATTGTTGTCGTCATAGTCCAGGAATCGAATCAGTGAGTGAGTGAGTGAGTGATTGATTCAATGTCTTTATCACGGGTACAGCCGGTGCAGCATTCGCGGGAACGGAATCGTCTCCCGCACATGCTCCAGGCCGCAGATCCAGGCCACGGCCCGCTCAATGCCCATGCCGAATCCGCCGTGCGGCACGCTGCCATACTTGCGCAGGTCCAGATACCACTTGAACGCTTCCTCCGGCAATCCGTGTTCGTGGATCCGCTGCACTAGCAATTCGTGCGATGCCATACGTTGCGACCCGCCGATGATTTCCCCATAGCCTTCCGGCGCCAGCACATCCACACACAGAGCCAGCTCGGGGCGCTGCGGATCCGGCTCCATGTAGAACGCTTTCACCTTCGCCGGATACCGATGCACCATCACAGGCTTGTCAAATTGCGCGGAAAGATAGGTCTCATCCGGCGAGCCCAGATCGCCGCCCCACTCGAACTTCGCTTCCAGCGCGCCCTTGGCGTGGCCTTCCTGCAGATTCTTCACGGCATCGTCATAACTGATCCGCGGGAAAGGCGGCACAATCTTTTCGAGCTTGGAAAGGTCGCGGCCGATTGCCTGCAGATCCATGCGGCGGCGCTCCAAGCAACGCTTCACCACGAAACTGATCAATCCCTCAGCCAAATCCATCAGATCGTCGAGTTCGCCATAAGCAATTTCCGGCTCGACCATCCAGAACTCGGTTAGGTGACGCCGCGTCTTCGATTTCTCGGCGCGAAACGTTGGACCGAACGAATACACCTTGCCCAGCGCCATCGCCGTGGCTTCGATGTAAAGCTGCCCGGACTGTGTGAGGTATGCTTGCTCGTCGAAATAATCGACGGGAAAGAGCGTGCTTGTGCCTTCGCAAGCCGCCGGAGTAAGGATCGGCGGATCGGTGAGCGTGAAGCCGCTCTCGTCGAAAAAATCGCGCACTGCTTTAACGATTTCCGCCCGCACCCGCAGAATCGACGCCTGCCGCTGCGACCGCACCCACAAGTGCCGGTGCTCCATCAGGAACTCGGTGCCGTGCTCCTTCGGAGTAATGGGATAAGGATCAGACTCCGGCACGCGCTGCACCACCCGCACGTTCATCACATCAAGCTCGTAACCGCCCGGCGCGCGCTTGTCCGCACGTACCTTGCCCTCGACGATCACACTTGACTCCTGCGTCAACGTCTTGACCGCCTCGAATACTTCCGGCGTGACCGCGTTCTTTGGCACCACGCCCTGAATCACGCCCGAACCGTCGCGAAACTGCGGAAACAACAGTTTTCCGCTCTCGCGCAAGTTATAGAGCCAGCCCCGCAGGGTGACCGGCTGTCCCTCGTGCTTCCCGATCTCAGCAATCGTAGTTACAGGTGAAGACATAGTGTAGAGACCCGCTTACCGATGAGCACGCTGAAACCGTCGAGAAAACAAATGATTTGGCCATCTTTACCTCGGCGTTCTTGCGTCCCCGGCGGTGAAAGCGCTTAAGCCGTTTCAAGCTTCTCGAACGTCTCCCTCAGCTTATCCAGCGGATTCACTTTTTCGCTTTCTCCGAGTTCCAGCATTAATGGTGGCGTTTGCGGCGCGGATCGCAACAATTCCATCGCTTCCTTCCAGTCGATGGTCCCCAGCCCCGGCCACAAGTGAGAATCTTGGACTTTGGCATTATCGTGAACGTGCGTGGAGCAGACCTGCTTCCGCAGGATCTCGAAAGCCTCGCTCACCGAACCCATCATGTGCGCGTGCCCGAAATCGAAGCAGATTCCCACATCGTCAAAGTGCGCGGCGCGGATCATCTCCACCAGTCGATCCGGCGTGGAAAGCTCATTCGGAATGTTTTCCAGCAGAATGCGCACGCCCAGCGGCTTGGCAAATGCCCGCAGGTGCTCGATCGAGGTCATCGCCGACTCGAACTTCTTCTCGCTGAAACTCTCGTTGGGCACTCCCAGGTGCTGTACCAGAAAACGAAATGGAATCTGCTCCGCAATCTCCAGTGCCCGTTTCACTTCATCCATCGCCTCCACCAGACCAGCTCGATCCGTGGATGCCAGATTAATCGGCGGAGCTCCAGTCCGTCCCCATTCGTAGTCCGCGTACAGCGGCGAGTGCACGGAATTCAACGGCACCCCACTCCCCCGAAACCACTCGGCAATCTCTCTCACGTGAGCCTTGCGGTTGGCATAGTCGAGGTGCTGCCGTGCCGCGAAAATCTCAATCGCCTGCACTCCGTTGCGAGCAAGGCCATCCAAAATTCCCGGATGAAGCCGCTCCTTCACATACAAATAAGTTGATACCGCCTTCACCATGCCCGATCCTTATCAAGAATTGCTGATTGGAGCCCAATTGTTAAAGCTGATTGTCGATTTTCGATCAACAATCTGAAATCAACAATCAGCAATTGTCTAGTAGCCCACTGCCTTCCCATTATGCCTGTAGTCGCTGGCGCCCAGCCGCTCGCCCGTCTTGGGGTCGATGGCAATGCACTCTGCGTCGCTCCAATAGGGAGAAACGTCCCCACCGTCGTACAAACCGAACTCCACGTTATATCCCATCTTCTGCAACACGCTCACCGTATCCGGCGAAAACCATTGCTCGACGTTTAACACGTCGGGCACCCACTGGTTATGGAAACGCGGAGCGTCCACCGCCTCCTGAATATTCATTCCGTAATCCACAACGCCCATCAGCACATTCGCCACTGTGGTAATAATCTTTGAACTTCCGGGCGAACCCAAAACCAGAAATGTTTTCCCGTCATGCACGACGATGGTCGGCGTCATCGATGACAGTGGACGTTTCCCCGGCCCAATGGCATTCGCTGCGCCCTGTCTCAATCCATCGGAATTCGGCACTCCGGGCTTCGAAGAGAAGTCATCCATTTCGTCGTTCATCAAGAATCCCAACCCATCCGCCGTCACCCGCGAACCGAACCAGTCATTGATCGTGGTCGTCACCGCGACCGCATTCCCAGCGGCATCCACCACCGAATAGTGGGTGGTGTGCGGCGACTCATGAATTCCCAGCGCTTGCGGATGCGCCGCCGCGTACTGTTCCAATTCGCTGAAAATCGATGGCCGCTTTAAATCCTTGCTGGCAGTGGCGTGGGCATCGTCAATTGAATCTCGCCACGCCGCACCATACTTCTTGTCGATGAGTTGTGCCACCGGAATCTTCGCGAAGTCCGGATCCCCCAGGAATTCCGCACGATCAAAGAACGCCCGCCGGAACGCCTCCGTCGTAAAGTGAATCGATTGCGCCGACCGGCTCTCCAGCTTGCCCAGATCGTATCCTTCGAGAATATTCAGCGACTCTATCAGGACAGTTCCGCCGGAAGACGGCGGAGGCGCGCTGATCACCTCGTACCCGCGATAAGTCCCACGAATCGGCTCGCGTTCCTTCACCTCGTAATGAGCCAAGTCGTCCGCGGTGATCAGGCTGCCGCCTTTCTGCATCACAGCCGCCAGCTCCCCCGCCAACCGCCCGTGATAAAAATCATCCGGTTTCGTGGCTATCCTCTCCAGCGTTCGCGCCAAATCCGGCTGGCGGAAAATCTCTCCCGGCTGGTAATAGTTGCCATCGCGCTGAAAGATTCGCCGCGATTCCGCGAACTGGGTTAAATATTTGTCATGCAGATCGCGCGCCTCGCCCCAGCTCAGCGGATAACCCTCGCGGGCCAGCCGAATCGCCGGCGCCATCACCTGTTTCAACGTCAGCTTCCCAAATTCTTGCTCGGCATAAACCATGCCCGCGACTGATCCCGGCACTCCAATCGCCTTGTATCCAATCGTGCTAGCGTTTTCGATCACGTTGCCGTGTGCGTCCAGATACATGTCGGCTTTCGCCGCCGCCGGAGCCTTTTCCCGATAATCGAGAAAATGCGTCTTGCCGTCGGCCATGCGAACCAGCATGAATCCACCGCCGCCGATATTTCCCGCCGCCGGATGCACCACTGCGAGCGCGAATCCCGTAGCTACCGCGGCATCCACCGCATTGCCACCGGCCTGCATGATCTCGACCCCGGCACGCGAGGCCAACTCATGAACGCTGACCACGATTCCGTGCTGTGCGTGCACCGGCTGCGTCGACCCGAAAGCCAGCCGCCCTCCGCAGGCCGCGGCAGCCGCCATCAGCAGCAAAATCAATGATTTGTGCCGGAATCGCATCAGATCGCAGATGTCCAGGAATGGGCGGACTCTTGAGGCTAGCCGACGGCGGCAAGCAGAGTCAAATCACCCAGGTGTGGCCGGTGTCCCGCTCGCCGAGGCGAAGCGCTCGATCAGGCCTTTCTCTTGCGAGTCTTCGGCCCGGCAGACCTTTTCTTATTCTTACTGGCGGACGAAAGAGGTTTTGCCTTAGGCGCCTTCGCGGCCACCATTTCATACGACTGCCGGATTAATTCCCGCAGTTCATCCCAGCGCACCGCATCCAGCCGGTCTAGCATGACCCACTTGTAGCGCCCCACATAGGGCGCCGGATGAACATCTTCGCGCTCGATCAGTTCGGCAAAAATCTCCGGCGTGCATTTGAAACAAAGCCGCGGATTGTCCAGGCTGACGATGGCAAAGATCTTCCCGCCGACTTTGAAACAGAGATCGTCGCCCCATTGCAAATTCTCCGCAGCCCCAGGAAATGCCAGACAGAATTCGCGAATCGCATCCACTTTCATGGCATTGATTCTTGCAACGGATTTCCCTTCTATACAATCTAAGTGGCTTCATAGGAGATTTGAAATGCAAACCCGCAAACTTGGCAACTCTGATCTGCACATCACTCCCGTCGGCTATGGAGCCTGGGCCGTCGGCGGTTCCGGCTGGCAATTCGCCTGGGGATCGCAGGACGACAACGACTCCATCGCCGCCATTCACCGGGCACTCGAACTCGGTGTGAACTGGATCGACACCGCCGCCGTTTACGGCCTGGGACACTCCGAGGAGGTTGTTGCCCGCGCGCTGAAGAGCTGGCAGGGGGCCAAACCCTACATCTTTACCAAGTGCAGCCTGCGCTGGGATTCCCAAGGTCAGGTGAAAAAAGTTCTCAGCGCCGATTCGATCCGCGGCGAAATCGAAGACAGCCTCCGCCGTCTTTCTGTCGATGTGATTGACCTCTACCAGATCCACTGGCCTCCCGACCCCGACTCCCCTGCGCTCGAAGAAGGCTGGTCCACTCTCGCCGACCTCAAACGCGAAGGTAAAGTGCGCTGGATCGGTGTTTCCAATTTCAATGTCAAACAACTGAAACGCGCCAAGGCCATCGCGCCCGTAACTTCGCTGCAGCCGCCGTACTCTCTGATCCATCGCGAAGTCGAAGACGAGATTCTTCCCTACTGCCTGCGCGAAGGCGTCGGAGTCATTGTTTATTCCCCGATGGCTTCCGGCATCCTGACCGGCGCCATGACCCGCGATCGCGCCGCCAGACTGCCTCAAGATGACTGGCGCAAAAGCCATCCCGACTTCACCGAACCGAATCTCTCTCGCAATCTCGATCTAGTCGATCGCCTGCGCGAGATCGCTAAACGTAACAACCGTTCTGTCGGAGAAGTCGCCATCGCCTGGACCCTGCACAACCCGGCAGTCACCGGAGCCATCGTCGGAGCTCGCAATGCGAGGCAAGCCGAAGGCGTAATGCGCGCCGGCGACCTTCGCCTTAACGATAAAGAGGTGAGCGAAATCGAGGACTTCCTCGCCGAGGCCGCGTGAAATGAATTTCACGGCGAAGGCACGGAGAAAAGCGCGCGGCTAGCGTAGCAGTCATTCTCTGCTGTATTCGGTTTCCTGGGCGCCTCCGTGGTGAAATCGGGCCTAAACCTATCCCAACTTCTTGATCACCGTCACTTTGCTGTAAGCCACCCGAAATCCCAGCCGCTCGCAGTTGCGCTGCGAGGTCGTGCCGCCCTGCGTTACCACAACGGCGTACTCGCATCCGGCTTCGGCCGCCGCCGCCAGGCGCACGCGTAGCAGCGCTGTCTGCAGCCCACGTCCGCGAAATTCGGCTGCCGTTCCGGCCCCGCACAAGGCGAATCCCCGATGCTCCGCAATGACGAGCCCTGCTCCGCAAGCCACCATTTTGCCTTCGACACTCGCCGCGAACGTCAGAGCCCCTTCCATCTGGTAGAGCGGCATCAGCAGATCCCTGAACGCCTCCGGTGCGCCATCGGGAAAAAACGCGCGCTCCACGATGGCGCCTAATTCTCGCGCCTCTTCCGGGCGCCCGCGCCGAATCTCGCAGCCCGCAGGAGCAACCGGCAACTCCCCTTTCGGATCGAGTCGCCGGTAGAGCACATTGTTCAATTCCGCAATGCCGTAGCCACGCTCCTTGAACATCTCAAACACAGCCGGGTCGTGCAGCGGACAAAGATCCACCTGCGATGGAGCTTTGTGCGAACGGTAAAATTGCTCGACTCTATCCAAATCCTCTGCCGTAAAGGCCCGATCAAAGCCCAAGCCCGTCGCCCGTCCGATGGGCGATCCCAGCCCCGCGAATATCATATGCCCGCCACAGATTTCTTCCTCTGCGGCTCCTATCTCGGGCCGTATCTTCTGAAATGCCCGCGCATACAGGACCTGCGGCATTTCTTCCGCAGCCTCAAAACGGCGCGCCCATGCCTTATCCACGAATTGCATGTCAAGAATCCTTTCTGGATTGAAAACCACAATGAGCGTCAAGAACGGAACGCACACACTCCCCGTGCTTTCGCTCACAGTTGCAAGTTTGCGGACTTAGCGAACGGCAGTCATAGGCAGGAGAGGAGCATACCGGGTTGAGCAGCCTCTGTGCAATTCTATTTTCGCTGCGGCATGGCGAACCAGACTAACCTCTCTTCACACCTGTTCTCTGGCTTCTCCCAGAGCAACGTTCACATCTATTTTTTTCTTGTTGCGGTAGATCGTTACTTTCACGGTATCGCCGGCGCGGTGATTGTTCATCATCTGTGCCAGGGTGTCCTCGTCCTCAACTTTTTCGCCGTCGATGGCCACGATCAGGTCGCCGCCGAGCATGATTGGGATATTCCCCAGATATGCACGCTCAGTGCCACCGCGGAGGCCGGCTTGGTCCGCCGAGCCGCCGGGGATAACCTGTACGATCAGCAAACCGTAATCCACGGGCAAGCCCATTTCATCGGCGAGTTCGGCGCTGATGGGAATCGTGCGCACACCCAAAGCGGGACGGCGCACGCGACCCAGCGTCATCAGGTCGTTGAGCACAGCCTTCGCGGTATTGATAGGAATGGCGAAGCCGATGCCCGCATTCTGGCCGACGCTGGAAAGAATCATCGTGTTGATGCCAATCACTTCGCCGTGCCAGTTCATCAGCGGACCGCCGGAGTTACCAGGGTTGATGGCGGCGTCGGTCTGAATCGCTTCATCGATGGTGGCGCCATTGGGCTCACGCACCGGACGGATCGAACTGACAATGCCGCGCGTCATTGTTCCAGCCAGTCCAAACGGATTGCCGATAGCGTAAACCTTCTGCCCTACCTGCAAGTTGCGTGAGTCGCCGAGCACTGCGGGAACCAGGTCGGGCGCCTTGATCTGAATCACCGCCAAGTCATGAGCCGGATCAGTGCCCACAACCGTCGCCTTATACTTCTTGCGATTGTGCAGCGTGACTTCCACCTGACGCGCGTCGGCAACGACGTGATAGTTGGTGAGTATGTGACCATCCTTGTCGATGACAAAGCCTGATCCCTGACCTTCCTGCGGCACAAGACCGTAGAAGAAATCGAAGGTCATGGCGCGCGAGGTGACGTTCACCACTGACGGAATGTTCTTGCGATAGACGAGAATATTATTCTGCTCTTCGCTGTCGAGCCCTTCATTGCCGGCAGCTTCCGTAATCTCCACTTGCGCGGGATGATTCAACCAATTCGAGGGATGCAGGAAGCTCGAGCGCGAGTTCGAACGCCAAGTCGTGAAGTAGAAGAACGCGCCAGCGATCAGCAGCGCAAATATTGCAGGTCGTATGAGTTTCATAGCTTCAAACCTTCAGGGCTGCGAACCAACCTGAGAACAAACGCTGAAGAAGACCCCATTTGATTCTACGTTCGATTCTAAACAATGTTCCGCCGTGAGGCACGCGGTGGCGGGATCTCTTCTTGCCTGTGGATTTCTGCCTGAAATAATTCAGCCCACGGAGCGAGTAGAAGACTGCAACCGAGTTGAGTTTTGTTTTTCTGTGGCACTTTAAGGGTATCCCCCCCGGTCTACTGGAATCATCAGGTTAGCAAGAAATTCCCCGCAAAATCCGGATGTCAAAGAACTTAGACCTCAAAATCCGTCAAACACAAGGAGTTGCGGGCCGGATCTTGATTCTCGCTCACTGGTGAGTTGTACTGCCTTTGCTCGGGCAATAATGAGCTGATTCGATGTGGGAGGCAAGGTCAGATGTCACATGATGGGTTGAATGGTGCCTCCTTGATTGCTCGAATCGAGGGCCCGGTGCTTGCGATTTCTCCTGCGGTGCCAGAAGACGCCCGAATCTTGAGTTCATACAGCTCTAGCGCTTGGTCGTCGCTTCAGCGCTGAGGTGTTGCCATACCTGCCGCACCTGTTCTCGCGTCTGGTCGAGGGAGCCGGAGTTGTCGATTACGTAGTCAGCGGCTTTGACCTTTTCCGCTTCGGGCAGTTGCGCGGCCATGCGGCGCGCGACTTCTTTGCGGGCGGCGTCGAGCGCCAACTTCTGGCGGGCGGCGAAGCGGGCGACGCGTTGCTCATCGCGGCAGGTCACGACTAGAAGGCGGTCGAAGCGTTTCGCGGCGCCCGCCTCGAGAATGAGGGCGGCCTCCACAATGGCGACAGCATTCGCATCCTGGCTTCCCATTTCTTCCATCCACTCCTCCTGGCTGCGAATCACCGCCGGATGTACGATGCGGTTCAACTCCTCAACCCGGGATGGGATTTGAAATGAGGCTGCAGAAGGCTCTGGCGCGACTGCCGATGAAGTGCTCGAACCGAAGGCAGCTTCCGCAAGTTTGGCGCGGTTGACGCTGAGGTCGGGATTGAGAATTGCCCCGCCGAAGTGGCGCACCACTTCGTTGTAGACCGGTCGGCCGGGCCGCATCAACTCGTGCGCAATCCGGTCTGCCTGGACGAGATGCGCGCCGAGCGCGACGAACATCTCGCCCACAACTGATTTGCCCGACACCATGCCCCCGGTTAGGCCGACTTTCAGCAATCTGCCTCCAAACGAAGAACGTTCGCCACAGAGACACAGAGACACAGAGAAAAACGAACCAAGGGAAAGAAACGGCTTCTCGGTGACTCTGTGACTGTGTAATGAATTCTCATTGAGAATCAGACGCGTGATAGTTCCGGCACGCGGTTGCCCCGACGCATTTTCGCGGCTTTCACGGTGTTATACATCAGCATGGCGATGGTTAGCGGACCGACGCCGCCGGGGACAGGAGTCAGCGCTCCCGCGACTTCGGCCACTTCGGGATGCACATCGCCGACCAGGGTCGATCCTTTCATCCGAAAAGTCTGCTCGCGCTTCGAATTGCCCGCAAACAGGCGCTGAAACTCCGCGGGATCCGTCACCTTGTTCATGCCGACGTCAATCACGGTGGCGCCCGGTTTCACGAAATCGCGTGTTACCATCCCAGCCCGGCCGATTGCGGCCACCAGAATGTTGGCGCGGCGGCAGACTCCCGGCAGATCATGCGTCTTCGAGTGACACACGGTAACCGTGGCGTTGGCATTCATCAGCAGCATGGCGGCGGGTTTGCCGACGATGTCGCTGCGCCCCACGACCACCGCTTCCTGCCCGGCGACGGGAATCTGGCTTCGCTTCAGAATCTCGATTACTCCGGCTGGCGTGCATGGGACGAGCCCGGGGCGCTGAGTCGAAAGGAAGCCTACGTTGACGGGATGGAAGCCGTCAACATCTTTCATGGGATCGACGGCCATGAGCACTTGCTTCGAGTCCACTTGCAGAGGTAGCGGCAGTTGCACCAGGATGCCGTCGATTTCGTCGCGGCGGTTCAGGTTATCGACCAGAGCCAGCAGCTCGGCGGTCGTCGCGGTTTCAGGCGGAGTGTGCTCTTCACTGTAGACGCCAACATCTTCGCAAGCTTTCACCTTGCCGCGAACGTAGATCTCCGACGCCGGGTTGTGGCCGACGAGGACAACCGCCAGGCCGGGACGAACTCCGGCAGCGGCCATTTTCTTCACTTCTGCCGCCACTTCACTGCGGATTTCGTTCGCGATACTGGTACCGTCGAGGATTCGGGCGGGCATTCGGGCTCCGGTCTTCGGCTTCTAGGCCTTGGCTAGAAAATCTTACACCGCCGAGGCCGCTCAGTGCGCCGAGGAAGTGAGCCTCAATAACCCTGTAGGGAATTGGTTTTGCATCGTAGCGTACAATGCTGGTCATGATTGCAAAGGAGTTGCTGGAAATTCTGGTCTGTCCGGCTTGCAAGCAAGCGCTTGAGTATCGTCAAAATCCAGAGAGCTTAAAGTGCAAGCAGTGCCACCGTGTGTATGCGGTAAAAGATGACATTCCCATCATGCTGGTGGACGAGGCAACGATCGAGAAAGCCTAACTCCGATTCGCTGACAACGGAAAACGCGGTGGGCGGCGAGCCGAACCGTAGCACACGCTGGTTCGTCTGCGCACGTTTAAACTTTCATCCCGGTTTCACATCCCTGAAACCTCCCCGTGTGTATCTTCGACTTCTTGACTGCCCCAGGCGGCGGCAAGGGGCGGAGACCGTCGGATTCCCGACAGAAATGACACTCCGTGTCAGTTTTTAGCCGCCGCGAGTACCAAACAGACCTTACGGAAGCGGGGAAGCTCTTGTTAGCCTGCCCGCAACTTCCGATAGACAGAGGGGTTTATGGATCTAAGCCGGCTTGCCACACGTATATGAAACTAGAGGGCAGCCGCGGCACCAGAATTGCATGCAACTTGAATGGCTGCCGATGAGTCTAATAGGCAAAAGTGGTAGGTAGGTCGGAGTCGGAGGTGATGACGGCCATGTTTGAAAACGCGATGGACGAACGGGTCAATAACGATAAAGACAGATTCACGGCGACCGAATTGGCAGCCTTGCGCAGCGATCTGCTTCAGGGGGGCATGATCGACTCCTACGAGGCCGCCGAACTGCTGCAGGTTTTCCTGATGGGCCGGGGCTATGGGGTTTCGCCCAAAGCGGCCCTGGATGCGGCTGGCCGTGTAGAGATGGCCGGGTGCGCTCTGCCCGTCTTGCAGCACGAACTGGAGAACCTGGCGCTGGTGATGTAACAGTTGCCCCCCCCGGGCCCGGTGAACCCGCGGGTGGACTGAGAGGTCGCAAGAATTAGAGCCTTCGCTCACGGGGTAAAACTCCACAGGAGAAGTGGACAAGAAGTCGCGGGGCGAGCGGCAAGTCTCTCAAGATTTTGACACTCTGGATCGGCTGATCAAAACAAGATTAGCCGGACCAGCTCCACGCAAAGAGAAAGCCGGGCCAACCAGCCCGGCTTTGTGGTGTTTGACAGAATGACTCGGTGTTAGTGGAAGGCAAAACGTTTTGCTGCGGCGCCGAGCTGGCACTATTTCTTCTTCGCTACGGCAGCGGCAGCGGCGCGAGTGGCACGTTCCTGCAGAGCTAAGGTTACAACTTGGAGCATGTCGTCCTGAGGTGCGGGTTTCCCGGTCCAGATTTCGAACTGGCGAGCGGCCTGGTATACAAACATTTCAATGCCGGGGATGGTCTGCGCGCCTCGCTGCTTGGCCAGTTGCAGCAGCCGGGTTTCGCCAGGATCGTAAATCATGTCGAAGACGTAGCGCGCGTTGATCTCTTTTTCCTGCAGCGGAGTCTCGCGAGTGTTGCCCATGCCGACCGGCGTGGCATTGATGATCACGTCGAAGGCATACTTCTTGAGGTCGGCACGTTTCACCGAACGCGCGTGGGCACGGCGGGCAAGCTTCTGAGCCGGGACGGCGCTGCGATTGAGGATGAAGACTTCCGCTCCACGTTCCTTCAGTCCGAAGACCGCGGCGCGGGCCGCACCTCCCGCGCCCAGCACGAGGATTTTTGCATCCTGCAAAGTACTGAGTCGGCGTTCCAGCGGACGCACCACTCCCGAAGTGTCCGTGTTGAAGCCGTAGAGTTTGCCATCCTGCGCGCGCACGACTGTATTGCAGGCGCCGATCTTTGTAGTGTGCGAATCGGTATTATCGAGGAAGGGAAGAATCGCTTCCTTGTATGGCATGGTGATGCTGAGACCGTGGATAGGAATCTCGCGCACACAGGTAAGCAAATCTTTGAGTGTTTTGGCGTGCAACGCCAGGTAGACCGCATTGACGTTCTCGCGGCGAAAGGCCGCATTCATGATGGCGGGCGAAAGCGAGTGGATAACCGGGTCTCCGGCAACGCCATAGACGCGAGTGGCGGCGTCCACCTGTTCGATGCGGTAGACGCTGCGCAGCTCTTGCGCGGTGACTTGTCCGGGAGCGGTTTCTTCCCCCGGACTCACGGCGGCGAAGGTGAATACGCTGCCGGCACGGACTCCCAGCACGCGGCTGATGATTCCCTGTTCGCCCATGCAGACGCCGACGATGGAATGGTTGTCGCTTTCGCGACCCAGGAATTGGATCATGGAAACATTGTCGGCGAGCGTGGTAGCAGTGCTGACTACTTTGTAGAAGTCGGCGGGAAACTGGCGCATCTTTTGCAAAGTCTCGTCGAGCCTCTTGGTGGCCCGGAAGTCGTGAAAGGAGAGAATTAAAGCGGCGCGGGCTCGCAGTTTTTGCAGCTGATCGGGCTTGCACTTCAGTGCAGTCTGAAGTTCCACATCGACCAGCTGGCATCCGAAGGCAGAAGCCTTGGCCAGGATGTCGAGTTGCGAAGCGATGGACCCCCGGAACTTGCCTCCGCTGGCCACGCGGCGGCAGGTGGCAATCACCGTAATCCCGTGGTGCGTTTCCACAAAATGCTTGATCTTGGGGAGCGCCAACCCGGGCTTCGAAAGATGGTCTAACCTGAACTCCAGAAAGGAGTTATCGCGAATCAAACCCTCAGCCTTCTCCACCAGCTCGGCGGGGTCGGAAGCGGCTACGGCGACGCAAACCCGGGGCAGCCGTAAGGGCAGCAGGCGGGGCGGATAGCTTTTAGGAGCCGAAATCATCTTGAATCAACAGCTTCGGATTGAATCAATTAGGTTCGGCGCGAATCTTACAGGGGTCGAATTATAGATGCAACAGTGGATTCACAATTCGCTCGAAAAAACTGTTTTCATATCCCGACTGACACCCTCGTAACCTTGACCCCCTCTTACCCCGTTGTTACCTTCCATCTGGAGCAATGCTTCCACGGCATTTGACTGGAAGGGCGCCGAGGGTGCCTCTTCTTGGAGGTAACATGAAGAAAATAGGACTTTTATTGTTGTTGGCCGCAACCGCCACCTGGGCTCAATCTACGGCCGACACGAACCCAGCGAACACCACCACGCCGCCGGGAACGATCGCGAGTACGACCAATTTCCCCGTGCAGCGAGTGCAAATGCCCACTTACGCAGATGTTTACTGCGCTGGTTTCATCAACCGCCAGACCCTGCCCGATGCCAACTTCGTCGCCGGTGGGCTGGAAACTCCCACCGACACCAAGTTCGTTAGAGGCGACATCATCTACTTGGAAGGCAGCGGATACACGTTGGGTGCGGAGTATGAGATTATCCGCGCGCTACGCGATATTGATGAGTACGAAATGTTTCCCGGACAGCGCAAGTTGCTGAAGTCCACGGGACAGCCCTACGAGGAAGTGGGCCGGGTGCGCATCATCGATACCCGAAGCAAGGCTGCGATCGCCCACATCGAATACGCGTGTGACCCTATCAATCCGGGAGACACCGCCATTCCTTTCGCCGAAAAAACCATGGTGGCATTTCATCCGCCACTGCGTTTCGACCGCTTCCTGCCCACGGGCAGCAAGGTTTCCGGCCGCATCGTGATGGGCAGAGATTTTGATTCAGAGCTGGGTACGGGACAGAAGGTCTACATGAACCTGGGAGCGAACCAGGGCGTGAAGGTGGGTGACTATTTCCGCGCCGTTCGCAGCTACGAAGCCGACCTGAAGGATCCCGTGGATTCGCTTTCCTTCAAGGCTGCAATCAGTGAAGACACGCAGATGAAACAGCCGTCGTTCGATCCTCAAATGTTCACCAAGTCGAACGGCCCGGTGATTCACGTCCGCGACCTCCCGCGACGCGCCGTAGGCGAGATCGTGGTCATCGGAACTACGCCAACCACCGCGACCGGCATGATCGTGTTCGCCATGGAAGACGTTCACGCCGGGGACGGCGTGGAGCTGGACGAACAGACACAGGCGCAACAGCAATAACCTTCGCACGCAGCACAAACAGACCAGGCCGGGGACGGGCAACCGTCCCCGGTTTTCCTTTTCAAGCTCATGTCAGAATAGCGGCATGCCTACGTTGGACGCCCTATCCATCCCCGATTTTCTTTACGGCACCGCCTGGAAGGAAGAACGTACTCCGGCCCTCGTCGAACTGGCGCTGCGCTCGGGTTTTCGCGGCATCGATACGGCCAACCAGCGGCGCCATTATTTCGAAGAGGGAGTCGGCCAGGGATTGGCTGCCGCCTATGTCTCCGGCGTAGTCACGCGCGCTGATCTTTTTCTACAAACAAAATTCACGTACCGGCCCGGCCAGGACCACCGCCTCCCCTACGATCCCGCTGCCAGCCTCTCCGTTCAGGTCGCACAGTCGATGGCGAGTTCGCTCGAACATCTCGGCACCGACCACGTCGAAAGCTATGTGCTGCACGGCCCCTCTTCCGGTTACAGCTGGACCGATGCCGACGCTGAGGTCTGGGAAGCAATGATGAAGGAGCGCGACGCTGGCCGCACTCGTCTGCTGGGAGTAAGCAATGTTTCTCTAAAGCATCTTGAGCAAATGGCGGCCATCCATTCCGAAAATCCAGCCTTCGTGCAAAACCGCTGCTACGCCCGCTTGGGCTGGGACCGCGATGTGCGATTATTCTGTCGCGAGCGCAAGATCATCTATCAGGGATTTTCGCTGCTCACAGCGAATATGGATGTGCTGCGCCATCCTGTCGTCACCGGCCTCGCGACGCGCGAGGACATCACCCCGGCCCAGGTTATTTTCGCATTCGCACGTGCGGCAGGAATGCTGCCACTTACCGGCACTTCCAGCGCTGAGCACATGAAGTTGGATTTGGCCAGCTCTGCCTTGGCACTCTCGCCAGACGCAGTGCGGTCGATTGAAAGTCTGTCAGGCTGATCTGTGTAATCCCACCCTACTTCAATCCAGTCACCACGTACGCCTCCGACAGTACCCGATCGTAGTCGTATGCGTACGCAGTTCCGTCGCTTGAAAAATGAGGCGCTCCAACTCCCGTTACTCCGGCTGCCACTTCTGTCCCGAAGGTTTTCCACAACTCCATCTTTCCAGTGGCTGTATCCACCTTATAGACCTTCGCAATCTTCTCGTTCGCTCGACTCGAGACCGCGTATACCGATCCCCCATCCGGCGACCACCCAGTCACGTAATAGCTCGAATCCAACCCCGGGATCAGGCGAATGCCGCTCCCCTCCAGTGGCCAAACTCCCCATTTTCCATCGGACCCCACCACCGCCGTGCTGCGACCGTCGGGCGAGAGGTTCGCTCCCGCCGTTCCTTCTGGAGTGATGGGCTTGGAATCGCCATTGCTTAGGTCAATCAGGTAGTCACGCGCGCCGTGTCCGGCTTCAATCCCCGCGGCCAGCAGCCGCTTTCCGTCCGGCAACCAGCGAACCCCGCTGTAGCTTACGGCATCGTGCGTGAGCGTTCTGGCCTCACCCGCTCCCGTCGGCACCAGGCTCAGCGGTCCGCCCTTCGCCGGTTTTGTGATCGCCCATTTTGTATCGGGCGAGATGGCTCGGGCCAGTCCCTCGCCAATCCGCGCCGGAGGCGACCCATCCGTATCGCGCAGGAAAACAGTGTAATTCGGTCCTCCGCCATTGCCTTCCTCTTCGAACAGGATCTTCCGGCCATCCCGGCTGATATCGCGCACGATGGACCACCCGAACCAACCCAGTTCGCGCTCCACTTTTTCGCCCGGCCCCAACCCGCGTATTCCAATCCGTTCCTGATGCGTCACCATCAGTGCCGTTCCATTCCGCAGGTCTTCCAGCCACATGCCTCCGGGCACGTTCGTGATGGTCCGCAGCTTGCCCGAGAGGGTTACGGCGCGCGGATTCGCGGCGCTGCCGCTACCGCTGGAGGTAAACCAGATGTCATCCCCCGTCGGAGACCAGAGAATCCCCTCCAGTGTCTCCCAGCCGGAAGAAAGTTTCTTCTCTTTCCCGTTGCCATCCGAACTAATCACCGCCACCGAGCCCTCGTCGTCGCCTCCTGGGTTTTCATGGTCGGCAAACGCTACCCACTTGCCGTCCGGAGAAATCTTCGGATGGCTTATCCAGTTGATGCTGTCGAACAGCACCTTCCCAATGGGGTACTCCAAACGCCAGTGGTTGTTTTCCGGCGTGTACCGCACCACCGCCATCTTTTCGCCGTCTGCGGCCCAGTCTGCGTCCTGCACATTGTCCAGCACTTCTCGCGGCGTTCCCCCACTCAGCGGAACCCGCGCCAGCGTGCCGGTTCGCGCGTAGCCACCGAAATAAGCTGTCTTGAGCCGCACCGCCAGTTCTCCGCTCTTGGAGATCGAAAGCATCTCCGCATCCTTCAACCCCAGTTCACGCGCCCCCGGATCGTCCGTGCGAGCCAGATAGAGTTGGTCTTCACCGCCATCCCACGATGCGTTGTAAACGATGCTGCCGTCGGGCGTGAAGCGGGCATTGCCGATGGAACCGGTGCGAAACGTGATCTGCTTATACTCGGCCTGAGGCGCGCCACCGTTGCCTCGGCCTAGCCACCAACCGATAGCCAGCATCACCAGAGCGATTGCCGCCGCTAGGGTGATCGGGAGCAACAGCCTGCTCCGAGGCGGCGCGCTCGCCACCGCCGTCACCCTGGTGCTGGTGCCCGAAACGCCAGTCAGATGTTCCAGATCAAACGCAATGTCGCTTGCGGAATGGAAACGCTGCTCGGGATTTTTCTCCAGACAATGCTGCACAATGCGTTCCAGCGCCGGAGAAACGTTGCGATTGGTTTCGCTTAAATCTGCCGGATCTTCCTTCAGGATGGCGCTCATCGTATCCGCGGCAGTCTCCCGATGAAAGGCGCGCTTGCCGGAAATCATTTCGTAGAGAATTGCCCCAAAGCTGAAAATGTCAGAACGCGCATCCACGGCAATGCCGCGCACCTGCTCGGGCGACATATAACCCGCCGTGCCCATCACCAGGCCGGCTTCCGTGGCGTGCGTCATGGTTGGCAGCGAACTGTGGACGCCGGGTTCCGTCTGAGTCAGTTTGGCCAGACCGAAATCCAGAATCTTGACGCGTCCATCTTTTGTGAGAAATAAATTCTCTGGCTTCAGGTCGCGATGGATGATTCCTTTTTCGTGAGCCGCGGCCAGCCCATGGGCGATCTGCAGGGCATAGTCCAAAGTCTTACGCACGGCGATCGCCCCGCCGCGCAACCGCTCCCGCAGCGTCTCACCCTCCAACAGTTCGGATACAACATAAGGCGAGCCCTCGTGCGTTCCGATATCGAATACCGCCAGAATGTTGGGATGATTCAGGGCTGCTGTAGCCAGCGCCTCTTGTTCGAAACGCCGCAGCCGGTCAGCGTCCAGAGAAAGTCCTTGCGGCAAAACCTTGACCGCCACATCCCGCTTCAAACGGGAGTCTCGGGCGCGATACACCTCGCCCATGCCTCCCGCGCCCAGCAGACTAACGATCTCGTAGGGCCCAAGTTTTGTGCCAGAGGTCAGGTTCATTCGTGGGCCGGATTATAAACCACGAACCAATCCCAACAGGGCTACTTCGAATGATTAATGATCAAGCAGGGCGAGGGCCTCGCCAGTGGTGAAAAATCTTGCCCCAAGCGCCTGCAGTTCGGCCACGGTTCGTTGACCATCTTCCGCCTTCAAAGTCTCGATCGCATCCTGAACCACAGAGACGCGGCGGCCGCGATCAAGCAGTCCCTTGGCCGCGAAACCAACGCAGTATTCCGTGACCACGCCAAAAACCACGAATTCCACTTCATCCCCGAATCGTTCTACGAGCTGGTCCGCGTGCCGGCTTTCAAAGATGTCGAGCGTCTGTTTTTCCAGGAGAATCTGCTGGTATGGCGAAAGATCTCGCGGCAGCACTGTGGTAGCCTCGTTCGGCACGGTGACAACCTTGTCTGTCAATGCTTCTGGAACGAAGGCAGAACCTTTCGTGCCCTTGATGCAGTGCGGTGGAAATGTCTGGAATTCAGGATCGTCCTCCGTGTGGTAGCAACCATGCGAGACCAGAAAGACTCGGCCCTGGCGCGCTGCGTCCGTGAGCCTGCGAATATTCGGAAGCAGTCGTTCCGCGCCGGGCACGTAGAGTTTGCCGCCAGGCAGCATGAAGTCCGCCTGCGTGTCGACTTCCCAGAAAACAACTTTGCGAGATAACATTGCCGTTTCGCCTGATCGACTGTCGTAAGAACGAGCTTATAACATTCTTTGCAAATAACCGGAGTCCGGCAAACTCCAAAAGAGGTGCGCTCGATGTCACGCCTTCTGATCCGCAACATCGGTCTTCTGCTCAGCGGCGATCTGAACAATCCGATCCTCGATGCTGACACCGTGCTCGCCGTCGATGGGAAAATCGCTGCCGTCGGCAAACAGAAGGACATCAATGCGGAGGGCGCGACCCTCGTCATCGATGCCAAGGGCACGACCCTCGCGCCGGGATTGATCGACAGCCACGTGCATCCCGTTGCCGGCGACTGGACGCCGCGTCAGAACCAGATCGGCTGGATCGACAGCTACCTGCACGGCGGAGTTACCACCATGATCTCCGCCGGCGAAGTGCACACGCCCGGCCGCCCGAAAGATGTAGTCGGCCTGAAAGCCATGGCAATCTTTGCCCAGCGCGCCTTTTCAGCCTTTCGCCCCGGCGGCGTGAGAATTCATGCGGGCGCCCCGGTGATCGAGCATGGAATGGTCGAAGAGGATTTCAAAGACCTTGCCGCCGCCGGTGTCACCATGCTGGGCGAGGTTGGCCTGGGCAGCGTGAAAGACGGAGCGACCGCCCGCCAGATGGTCGCGTGGGCACGAAAGCATGGCATTCAAAGCACGATTCACACCGGCGGCCCTTCGATTCCCGGCTCCAGTTTGATCGATAAAGACATCGTGCTCGCCGCCGACGCCGACGTTATCGGCCACATCAACGGCGGCCACACCGCGCTGCCGGATGATCAGATCGTTGCGCTGTGTGAGCAATCGCCGCGAGCTCTCGAAATTGTTCACAACGGCAATGAAAAAGCAGCCCTGCTCACTTTGCGCATGGCGAGAGAACTGAAAAAATTCGATCGAGTAATCCTGGGCACGGATTCGCCCGCCGGTTCCGGAGTGCAGCCGCTCGGCATTCTGCGCCTGATCTCGATGCTGTCGTCTCTCGCGGATGTGCCGGCCGAGGTTGCCGCCTGCTTCGCCACGGGCAACACCGCAAGAATCCGCAACCTTGATTGTGGACTGATCGAGCCCGGCCGCGCCGCAACCTTCGTGATGATCGACAAAGCCCAACATTCGCCGGGAAAAACTGTGCTGGAAAGCATTCAGCGCGGAGACTTGCCGGGGATTGGGATGGTGATCATTGACGGCGTGGTGAGCGCGCAACGGAGTCGCAACACGCCGCCCGCGACGATGGTGCCGGAGATCATAAAACAGTGACCTCGGACTGCGCGTTCATTGAAAAATAAAATCCTTGAACGCCTGATTGCGTCAGGCGGCTCGCACGCCGACGATCTGGCAGCCAATTACGCTCCAAGTTCTGCGATCCGCTGGGGACGCCGCACAAAGTAATAGGCAAGAGCGCCGATCCAGTGCGTGAAAATGATGATCAGGATCCAGATCAGCTTGTCATTACCGTGATTGGACTCCCTGGTCGCACACTCGACGATCATGACGATCCAGAAAACCGAACTCGCTATCGCGATGGCCGCGAACAAAAGGAGCAACATTGCAGCGAACATAGTCGGCTCCAAGCTCAGGCCGGCGATCCAGCCTTGGCTGAACAACATGCTGTCAACCGATGGCCGGCAGCGGCAGAACGAGGAAGAAGGGGACGTAACATAAAAACCTTCCTCATTTTATAGCCCCGATGTTGCGCACGGCGGAGAAGAAACGTGGCCGCAGAAATATCGGCGGTGCACAAGAAACCAGCTTTGCATCCTTGCAACCTGTTCCAAAGTCCTGATCTACCGCAGTCCGTCCTCACCCTTAATCTGATCCTTCGTCAGTCCTCCCACCCGCGCGAGCGGCCGACCGCTATCTGTAATCGCGACCGCGACGACGATTTCGTTGGCTCGGGGAGCGTCGTTGATTCGCACCTCCATGCCATCGAAGTGGCTGCGCACGAAAGCGGCATCTTTGTGCCCCAGCGGTATATCGAGAGCGATGCCCATCCCACCGCGCTTCTTGGAAGATGGAATGAGCGCGGCGCCTTTACCCAGCACTCTTCTTACCGGCGCGCCAAGTTTGGGATGCAGAATCGCCGCGGCGTGCTCGATCTCGCCGTTTTCGCCGACTGCAGCGGCCTTGCCATAGCTCTCGACGCTGGTCGCGGCAATGCCCAAAGCGGCGACCGCGCGCAGCGTGAGCAGTTCGCCCAGTTCCTCACCGATCGTCATCAGTTCAGATAAGTCCTCGACGTACTTTCCGGCGTAAGGATTTTCAATGACGGCGACTGCAGCGGCACGTCGAGTGGGCGGATCGATGGCCCGGCCCATCTCATTCCGCGTCTCCTCAACAAAGGTTGCGATCTTGCGGATACTGGCTTTCATCGCAGTCCATCCTCTCCTTTGATCTCAGAGGCTTTCAGGCCGCCGACGCGGGCATGAACGCGCGGGCCGGTGGTCATCACCAGCGCCAGCAAAACCTCATCGGCTCGCGGAGCGTCGGCCAGGCCGACTTCCATGGCATCGAAATGACTTCGCACGTACGACGCATTGATATGCGTGATCGGAACATCGAGCCGAGTCCCAGGGCCTCCAACTTTCTTCGTCGCAGCCACAATCGCCTTCGCGGCGCCAAGAATCTCGCGCATGGCATAACCACCAGGCACGTGCCACAAAGCGCCATGCTCGAGTTCACCGGCCGCGCCGACAATGGCGCCCTTGCCGTAGCCTTCGACAACTTTGGGATCTCCGCCCAATGCCGCGACCAGCGAACGCGCCATCTCCAGGCCCAGTGGCTTCAGGTCATCCATGAAGCCCGCAATCTCTTCCACGTACCTACCCGCAAAGGGATTGTGGATAACGGCCAATGCGGCAGCTCGCCGCAACGGCACAGATGCGACCGGACCGCCTTCATGGAAGATTTCCTCGACCGCCGTGAATTTTTTTCGAACCTGAACCTCAGGCATGAACGAGACTCCTGCGGGATTGTTCCGGACTGGCAGTGACCTGTTCTGATCCTGCGCTTATGCTCACAATGCGAGTTTCGCCACACAGATGCAACGCCGCAGAACGGATCAGTCCCGCAGAGAGAAGCAAATCGGCGACTGCAACGCCGGCATTCAGCGCGGCGGCGATTTCGTCTTGAGAAAGTTCGCCAACTCCCCGGGTCACAAGCCGACCGCCAAGATCGTTGTCGGGCGCGAGATCACACGCGGGCACGCGAGTAACCCTGGGATGACCCGGCAGATCGACAGCATTCGCGATGATGGTTGCCGCCGCATCCGCCATGGCCGCACGGTCGGCAAGAACCGTGACCGCGTCGGCAATGCCGAGCGAAAAACTGCGGCCGCGCCAACCGCTGGTCGCGATGCCCCGCACCGGCTCGGTCGAGCGCAGCTCAACTTTGCCGAAAAGCGATGGACGATCCGGCCGCTCGACCATGCCCACGGCGAAACTTTCCCCCGGCACAAGATGCAACGCGATGTCCCCGCCGTTGTTGACGTAGGCCCGCGAAAGGGTTGCCGCAGAAGTCATGCTGCCCAGAATTTCTTCAGCCACTGCGCCCGCTACTGCAGCCATCGGCGTGATGAAGCTTCGCTCGCTGTACGGCAAAACCGCCACCACCATGCGTGTTGCGATAACACCCACTGGCGGCGGACATCCCGCTCGCGCACGCTGCCGCAGCAATGGAAGCTCACCGCAGAGTTCATCGAGAACCGTGACGAAGCGCTTTGCGGCCGCTCGATAAGCGGCGTTAACCTCACCAGCAACTCCAAATGCCTCGATGATCAAATCGATTGGTCCATCGTGGAGATGCAGCCGGCAGCCATCGGGCAGGAATTTTATCTGGGCTCGCTCTCTCATTGATCAGGCCCCGGCGATTTCGTGCTGTTGAGCGGCCAGGGATTTCCCGGGTTAGCTGAGAGATGGCGTCGGGCTTCGCCCTGCAGGATCGAGTTCAGCGGACGAACGTGATCCATGTAGCCGCCAAGGGCAGCATAGTTCTCCAGTTTTAGCGTGAATTCTATGGGAGCGACCAGCGCCGGCGTGGGCACGTAGCCGAAAGCGTGATCGGGCATGCGCGTCACGTCAACCATGAAGGTGATGCCGCCCCCAGGCCACACGTAAACGGGCGCGCCGCCGCAAGTGACGCGGGTCAGCGCATCCCTCACCGAATGCGTAAGCCTTACTGGATTCTCCGTTACACCGGCTCTTAGCGATCCCCCCGCTCCTCCCATGAACAGAACTGTAGAGAGCGCGGGCTCGCAATTCTCTTTGATCCGTGCGACCGATTCCGTCAGCGCAGCAGGCAATTCTTTCTCTACCGGTCGCAGGGCTTCGTCCAGTTCGAAATACGCGTAGTGTTCGCCCGTGGTGCTCACCATGAGCAGCCGGAGTTTAGGCCAGGCAATCTTCGGATCGAACTCCCGCAGAATCGATAGAGGATCTTCGATGTTCGTACCTCCCCATGCCGTCCCGGGTTCGGCGACGCGGAAGTAGCGGCCCGGAGTAGATCGGCGCCCCTTCATCTCGATTCCGGTCTCCGGGATGCCTAACAATTTCCCCGCCTGGTGCTCCGAGAGAACGCCAGTGATATGGTCATCGACTACGACCACTTCATCGACCTTGCCGTGCCACTGTTTAGCGAACATGCCGATCGTGGCCGAGCCGCAGCCCACGCGCATCCGCTCTTCCGGTATGCCATCGACCACGGGTGGCTTGCCTGCCTGGACAACCACAGTGGCGCCTTCATCGATCGTGAGTTCCACCGGCTTCCGGTCGCAGAGGTTCAGCAGAGTTTCGCAGGTCACCGTGCCTTCCCTGCGGCTACCGCCTGTAAGATGACGAACCCCACCCAGCGAAAGCATCTGCGAACCATATTCGCTGGTCGTGACATGTCCCACAGCCTCTCCTTGTGCCCGCACCAAATTCGTCTCCGGACCCAAGTATCGATCAGTGTCGATCTTCAACTTGACCCCGCAATAGCTGAAAATGCCTTCGGTCACGACCGTGACCATATCCACACCCTCGACCGCAGAAGAGATGATGAATGGAGCTGGCTTGTAGTCAGGATAGGTGGTGCCGGCGCCAATCGCGGTGACAAACGTGTTCGGGCCACTCACGATGTTGCCGTCCCACTCCCGGTCACGATCGAGAAAAGGAACGACGGAATCGCCGCGCGACAAGACGCGCTCAAGAACCACATGCGGATCAATTCGTATCAACTTTCCGCTGTCATTCGCGTAGCGATCGCATGCACCGGTGCGTCCGGGCTTGATGTAACAGAGCACGGGGCAGGCATCGCAGCGGATGGCCTCATCGTCAGCCACGAGCGGCTCCTGTGGGGTTGGTGGAAGCATTGGCAAGGATGGCCTCGCGAATGCGATCCGGAGTGGCGGGAATGCGCCGCATGCCGACGCCGGTGGCGTGGTGAATCGCATTTAGTATCGCCGGAGCAGTCGGGATCACAGCCTGCTCTCCGATGCCTTTTGCCCCGAATGGCCCGATTGACGAAGGATCTTCAATCAGAATCGATTCGACGGGGGGAATGTCCCCCGCCGAAGGAATCAGATAGTCATGCAGGTTCTCGCCTTTACCCGGGAAAAATTCTTCCATCAGCGCCATGCCAAGCCCCTGAGCGACTCCGCCTTCAATTTGTCCCTCAATCAAGGTCGGATTGATGGCGCGGCCAACGTCGTGCGCTGCAACGATCTTCAGAACGCGCACCGTCCCTAATTCAATATCTACAGCAATTTCAGCCATGTGAGCGCCGAACCCGTACAAGGCATAGGGAATGCCCTGGCCGTCTTCGTCGAGCTTACTGGTCGGTGGATCGAAGGTCTGCTCCGCGGTCAGCACATAGCCATGCTTATCGAGTGGCCGGTCTCGCAAAGAAATTCTACGTTGCGTTCCGCCTTGCCGGATCTCCAGGATGTTGCTGCCAAAATCGATAACGGCATCTTCATCTCTATCCTTATCGTTACAATCCCCGCGCAAACCAGCCAGTCGCAGGATAGCGCGCCGCAATTCTCTTCCCGCCATGTGCGCGGCTTTGCCGGTAACAAATGTCTGTCGAGATGCGGAGGTCTTGCCGCAATCGGGCGTGATCGACGTATCGCCGGAAATCAAATCGAAGCAATCGATCGGCGCACACAGGGCGTCGGCACAAATTTGCGTCACGATAGTGTTCGATCCCTGGCCGATGTCGACTGCTCCCTGATGCAGCACAATTCTGCCATCGCGCTTCAGACCTATGCGCACGGTGGAAGGGTTGGGCAGCGATGTGTTCCCACACCCATACCACATGCCCGCGACACCAACGCCACGGCGGACTGGTCCGGCGCTATTTGCATTGAACTCCTTGGCCTCGGCGCGCGCTTCTTTCCAACGCGGACGTAAGGCTTCGAAGCAGGCGCGAATGCCGACCCCTTCTCCCATGATCTGCCCCGTGACGGTCGGAGTCTCATCGTCGAGCGCGTTCAGGATGCGAAACTCCAGCGGATCGATGCCGAGGCGAATGGCAAGATCATCGTAAAGTTGCTCCTGTGCGATTGCCATCTGCGGCACACCAAAACCACGAAATGCGCCCGCGGGAACAATATTGGTATGGATGGCGCGCGTAAGCGCCCGATAATTTGGAACCGAATATGGTCCGGAAGCATGCACGGGAACTCGCGCCGCAACCGTGGGCCCCCACGATGAATAGGCACCGGTGTTGAAGTCAGCGGCGAAATCGAGGGCGAGAAGTTTTCCGTCTTTGCCGGCTCCGGCACGGCAGCGCATGTGCGCGGGATGGCGCTTCGTGGTGCACATGATCGACTCGATTCGCGAATACACCATGCGCACGGGCCGTGGCAAGCGCCATGCGGCTAGCGCAAGAAATGGCTGCACCGACAAGTCGAGCTTGGTACCGAAGCCCCCACCGACCGCCGTCGGTATAATGCGCACTGCTTCAGCGGAAATTCCAAGAAGTTTCGCGATGTCCGCTCGATCCATGTAAGGTGACTGCGTGCAGGCCTGAATCTCGATCTCATCGCCGACGCGCCTCGCGAACCCCGCTTCCGGTTCGATACAAACGTGCTCGACGAAACCGGTTTCGAACTCGCCTTCTACGACCACATCCGCCGCTGCCAGCCCTTTCTCCACATTCCCGCGCACCACGCGGCCGCTGGTGAGAACATTGCAGGTGCGATGGGGATGAATCAGCGGAGCATCCGGCGCCAGAGCTTCATCGATAGTCCGCAGCGCAGGCAACTCTTCCCAGGCTACGGGGAAGGTTGCCGGGTCGAGACTTTCAATCGCCTCCGCTTGGCCAACGATTGCTGCGATTGCTTCTCCGCGATAGCGCGCACCGTTTTCTTCACGGGCAAACACGGGTTGGTCGGCGAAGCGCGGAATCACACCGTAGCAATCTTCCCCCGGAACGTCTTTGGAGGTGAGAACCGCCTCCACGCCAGGATGAGATTCCACGAATGCTTGCAGATCTCCGAAGCGAAACTTCGCCCGATCATAGGGGCACCGGATGGCAAGCAGCGTTAGGGCATCTACCGGAACCTCGTCGGCGCCGTAGATTTCCGTACCTTCAACTTTGCGTTTCCCATCAATTCGGATCAAACGTTGACCGACGGAGGTTCCCGCTGCGGGGCATTTGCTCTTTTCAGTTCGCGACCGCGCATCAAGGACGGCGTTGATAATTTTCCGGTATCCGGTGCAGCGACACAGCACGCCGCCCAGCGCATCCATGACGTCGGCCTCGGATGGTGAGTTACTTTTCTCGAGCAGCGCCGTGGCCGAGACTAGCATGCCCGGGGTGCACGCCCCGCACTGGGCGGCCCCGTGACGAAGAAATGATTCTTGCAGACGGTCGAACAGAGGCGGCCGCGATTTCAGCCCTTCCACAGTAATGATCGAATGATTTTCGACTTGCCCCACCGCGACTAGACAGGAGCACACCGGTTCTCCATCCAGCAAAACAGTACATGCGCCGCAATCGCCGGCATCGCAGCCAACTTTTGTTCCGGTCAGCCCCAGCTGTTCCCGCAGGACCCGGGAGAGCCTTTGAACCCGAGGTGCGGCCACCGACACTTCCCGGTCATTCACGATTAGCTTAAGCCGGCACTTCGTTCCTGAGTAGGGAGCGATGGTCGCCATTCATGAGCTCCCTGCGCAAACATCGAGCGCGCGCTGCACCAACCGCAAAGCGGCGCCGCGCCGGTAAGCCGCTGTCGCGCGAACGTCGTCGATCGGGGACAAGCTCTTGAGGTGATCCGCTGTGGCGAACGAGCCCAAACCGACTGCCACGGGAGCACCAATGAGTGCGCGCTCCAACTCCGCGATCCTTCGGGCCGCAACCGAGCAAGAACCGACGCTGACGCGGGCATCGCGCACGTGGCCCATTGAATCCTTCTCGAGTACAACTGCAACCATCACGATGGAGATCACCAGATAGCGGCGGGCTCCCAGCTTGAGGAAGGTTGACGCAGCGTTCTCGACGGTGCGCGGCACAAATATCTGAGAGAGGATTTCGCCAGGCTGGCGCTGGGTTTTGCGATTACCCACAATAAAATCCGCCAAAGGCACACGCCGCATACCCGCACGCGAGACAAGCTCCACTTCCGCATCGAGTGCGAGCAGTGGCGGAACGCTATCCGCGGCTGGAGATGCGTTACAAAGGTTCCCGGCGACGGTTCCGCGATTTTGAATCTGAATCCCGCCAATCTCGCGCGCCGCAGCCTTCAATCCGTCGAAGCATCGTGGCAGTTGCGTTTTGACAATTTCTGTCCAGGTGGTTAGGCCGCCGATCCGTATGTAGTTCGGTTCGTGAATGACTCCTTTGAGCTCGCGCAGTGCCGAAATGTCGACCACAGTCCCGGTAACTGGCTGCTCCGCAAGGGAAGGGAAAAAGTCGGTACCGCCCGCCAGGATTTGCCCGCCGGAGTTGGCAAGCACGTTCACCGCTTCGTTGAGCGTGTGAGGCCTGAAGTACAGGGAGTGCCCTCGCAGGAGAAGTTGGAACCTACGGCAGAAACAAATTTTCATACAAACGGCGGCGTTTGTACAGCGCCGATCTGCCAGGTAGACCTGAAAAAGGCGTCGGCCGCGACTAGGCGGAACGACCCCGGAGGCGCGGCGACTTTGGATGGGAAAGAGATCCGCCTAATGTCAATTCGCAAAGACCTTCGACGAATTCGGGAGTCAAACTATCGTGACGGATGAGAAATCGCATGTAGATTGGGCCGTAGAGCGAATCGAGAAGCAGATCCATGTCTACATTCTTACGCAGTTGACCGCGCAGGATCCCGCGCCGGAGTGTGGCGTAGGCTTCCTGGCGGCGTGGCATCATGAAGCGTTCGCGGAAAGCTGCGATGACTTCTCTGTCGCTCTGGCCGGCGGCAAGAATGGCGGAAACAATGCGTCCACGGCGGCTGCGAAAAATTTTTATGAGCTGACGCATTTGTTGGCTCATGTCGGTGCGGACGGAGCCGGTATCGGGGAAGTGGAGTTTGCGTTTAGTACTGCAGGCAAACGCGTCTGCGATGAGAGCGGCCTTGTCCGGCCACCAGCGATAAACCGTTGCCTTGCCCACNNTCACTCCGCGGACGCCCCGGAGAGCGCTTTTTGCTCGCCGGGTCACCGCACTTTCGATCATGAGACTTCTGGCGCATGATCTTACCCTATCATATAATCTTATCGGAGCTTTAGAATCCAATACGGGCAGTATCGAATCTAAAGAAAAATCGATGGGTTCGTTTCGCATCCATGCAGGAACCCTTCTTCCTTATATTCGAAACTTACATTTGAACTCTGGTGCCTAACCGATGTGGATTGTTGCGTTAGCTCTAAGACGTCCCTATACCTTTATCGTGATGGCGCTCGTCATTATCATTCTGACGCCGATCACGATTTTGCGGACACCCACGGACATCTTCCCGGATATCGATATTCCGGTGGTTTCGGTGGTTTGGTTCTACACGGGCATGTCGCCGCAAGACATGGCCGACCGCATCGTGGCCAACTCCGAGCGTGGCATTACCACCACGGTCAATGATATCGAGCACATGGAGTCTCAGTCGGTTTATGGACTCGGCATCATCAAAGTGTTTTTTCGTCCTGGCACCAACGTGCAGGGCGCGATCGCTCAAATCACCGCGATTTGCCAGACTACGGTGCGCGGCCTGCCGCCAGGCACTACGCCGCCACTGATCATCTCTTACAGCGCTTCTACCACTCCTATCATTCAACTCGGGCTGAGCAGCAAAACTCTCCCGGAACAACAATTGTTCGACCTTGGCCAGAACTTTCTGCGTACTTATCTGGCCACCGTGCAGGGAGCCGCCACCCCATACCCTTACGGCGGCAAGATCCGCCAGATTCAGGTGGACCTGGACTTGCCGAAGCTCCAGGCCTACGGCCTCCAGCCCAATGACATCGTTAACGCCGTCAACGCACAGAACATTATTCTTCCCACCGGCACCATCAAGATGGGCTCGCTGGAATACAACGTAGAAATGAACGGAACGCCGCAGACTATCGCGGAATTGAACGATCTTCCGGTTAAAACGACCAACGGCTCCACGCTTTACATGCGCGACGTTGCCCACATCCGCGACGGTTTCGCACCGCAAACTAACATCGTGCGCCAGGACGGGAACCGCGGCGCTCTGATGTCGATCTACAAAAATGGCAACGCCTCGACGCTGCAAATTGTTCAAGGAGTCAAGAACATTGTTGTACAGGCGGCACAGTCGTTGCCGCCCGCGCTGAAGATCACTTCTCTGTTTGACCAGTCTCTATTTGTGCGCGCATCGATTGAGGGTGTGCTGCGGGAGGGCTTGATCGCAGCCGCACTTACCGCTGTGATGATCCTCATTTTTCTCGGCGATTGGCGTCCAACGATCGTTATTTCCATTTCCATTCCGCTCTCCATCTTTGTCTCAATCATCCTTCTCGGAGCGATCGGACAGACCATCAACATCATGACGTTGGGAGGGCTGGCGCTGGCCGTTGGCATCCTGGTAGATGACGCCACGGTGGAAATCGAAAACATTGAGCGCAACCTGGCCATGGGCAAGGAAATGAAGCAGGCCATCCTGGACGGAGCGCAACAAATTGCCGTGCCGGCCTTTGTCTCCACGCTCAGCATCTGCATCGTCTTTGTGCCCATGTTCTTTTTGACGGGCGTCGCAAAATTCCTATTCGTGCCGCTGGCAGAGGCGGTTAGCTTCGCTATGCTGGCCAGTTATCTTCTATCGAGAACCCTCATTCCAACGTTGGTGATGTACATCATGCGCGGCCATGAGCATCGCGCCGACGCTCCGAAGTCGTTTCTGGGCAGGTTTCAGCGCGGCTTCGAACGCAAGTTCGAAGACTTCCGGCGCGGCTATGAGAGCTTGCTGGAAACCACCCTTGAACATCGCGGCATGTTCGTGATTTGCTTTCTAGCTTTTTGCCTGCTGTCGCTCGGGCTGTTTTTCTTTCTGGGAGAAGACTTCTTCCCGCAAGTGGATGCCGGGCTGTTACGCCTGCATGTGAGGGCTCGTCCCGGTTTGCGTGTGGAGGAAACCGCCCGCCTCTGCGACGAAATTGAAGCCGTGCTGCGCCAGGAGATTCCCAAGGGCCAACTGCAAACGGTGCTCGATAACATCGGTCTGCCCAACTCGGGCATCAACCAATCCTATAGTTCGAACGGAACCATCGGCAGCAGCGATGCGGAAATTCTCATTGCACTCGACCCGGAGCATCATCCTCCCACCGCCGGGCTTACCAGGCAATTGCGGGAAGTGTTGCCGCAGCGCTTCCCTGGGGTGGAGTTCTTTTTCCAACCCGCCGACATCGTCACGCAGATTCTAAATTTTGGCCTGCCCGCGCCCATTGATGTGCAGGTCATCGGCACGGATATAGGAAGCAGTTATCTGATTGCGCAACAAATCGCCAATAAAATGCGGCACATTCCCGGCACTGCCGATGTACATGTGCAGCAGTTGCTTTCCCTGCCCACGCTGCATATGGACATTGAGCGCACGCGAGTCACGCAAGTTGGGCTCACGGCGCACGACGTAGCGCAAAGCGCGCTGGTTTCGCTGAGTGGCAGCTTCCAGACCGCGCCGAATTTCTGGCTCAACCCAAAGAACGAGGTTACGTATCAGATCGCGGTGCAGTCGCCGCAATATCGAATGACTAATCTGCGGGACCTGATGGACATTCCGGTCACTTCGCAGCAGGGCCCGCAACTCATGGGAAATCTGGTGCAGCTGTCTCCGGTGGCGCGGGCCGCTACGGTGAACCATTGGAACGTGGCGCCTGTAATCGATGTTTACGCCAGCACACAGGACCGCGATCTGGGTGCCGTGGCTGCGGATACGGACAAAGTTCTCAAGACCTTCGAGGGCCATCTGCCGCGCGGCACAAGCATTGTGGTGCGCGGTCAGGTAGCCACCATGCGCTCATCATTTTTCGGCCTGGGAGTAGGATTAGTTGGCGCGATTCTTCTGGTTTATTTGCTAATCGTCATCAATTTTCAGTCCTGGCTCGATCCTTTCATCATCATCACAGCGTTGCCGGGAGCGCTGGCGGGAATCTGCTGGTTCCTGTTGCTGACGCGTACTACGTTGAGCGTGCCCTCACTCACGGGCGCGGTCATGTGCATGGGTGTGGCCACCGCTAATTCCATCCTGATGGTAAGTTTTGCGCGAGAACAGATGGACGAAGGGATTCCCGCGGCAAAAGCTGCCGTGGCTGCAGGATATACCCGTATGCGTCCAGTGCTGATGACAGCACTGGCCATGATCATCGGTATGGTGCCCATGGCCTTGGGATTTGGAGAAGGTGGCGAGCAGAACGCGCCGCTGGGCCGAGCCGTGATCGGCGGGCTGCTGTTTGCCACGGTTGCCACCTTATTTTTTGTGCCAAGCGTATTCGCCATTTTCCATGGTCGCCGTGAAGCGAAGCGGGCGCAAGCGGAACAGGTTTAGAGTTTTCGTGAGAATCGGAGTGAGCATGAGTGCAGAAAGCAAGTCCAATTCAACGGCGGATGAACGGCGGCCCTCACCGGACCCCAGTGCTCAACCGTCACAGCACGACCAAGGCGGCGAAGAGCATCATGCTATAGGCGTTCAGGCTCAGCGTGACGAGGAGATCGAAGCGATCCGGCAGCATTCACGGCACCAGCCGCCGGGGATTCAAAGACCGCCAGACCTTCCGCCCGCACCGCCGCGCAAGGCTTTGACACTTATAGGAATATTGCTGCTGGTGCTGCTGGCGGCCGGTGGGCTCACAATGTTATCCCGGGTAAGTCACGAGCGAGCTCTGGCCAAGGAGACGGAGCGCGAGACGGTGCCAACCGTCGCCGTGGTAAATCCCATGTCGGAAAAACCCGACGAAGACTTGATCCTGCCAGGTTCGTTACTGGCCTATGAAGAGTCTCCAATTTACGCCCGCACCAGCGGCTACCTGGTGCGCTGGTACAGAGACATTGGCAGCCGCGTAACGAAAGGCGAGTTGCTGGCGAAGATCGACACTCCAGAGGTCGATCAGGAGTTGAACCAGACCCGCGCCACGCGCCAGCAGATTGTCGCACAAATGGAGCTGGCGAAGATCAGCGCCGACCGCTGGGAGAACCTGCGCCAGACCGACTCCGTTTCCGCGCAAGAAGCCGACCAGCAAACGAGCGGTTACAAGCAGGCTCAGGCAAACCTGGCCGCCGCCGACGCCAACGTGCGCCGCCTCGAACAGCTTGAAGGATTCAAAGAGGTCTACGCGCCGTTCTCCGGCGTGCTCACCCGCCGCAACGTGGATCCGGGTGCGCTCATCAACGCTGGCGCGGGCGCCGCCGGGCGAGAGTTATTTGACCTTGCACGCGTCGATCCACTGCGGGTTTACACCAGCGTTCCGCAGGCTTACGCACCCTATATAAAAGTCGGCGCCAAAACTGCTGTCACTTTGCAAGAATTCCCCGGTCAAAAGTTCGTCGCGATAGTAGCGCGAACAGCAGAGGCGATTGACCCCACCACACGCACGTTGCTCACCGAAGTGGATGTACCGAACAAGGATGGTCGCTTGCTGCCCGGCTCATTCGGCGAAGTGCACTTCGCCGTCGGCTCTGGCGTGAACAAAGTTACGATTCCGGTGAACACAATGTTATTCCGCGCCGAGGGTCCGCGCGTCGCGGTCGTCGGTCCCGACGGCAGGGTGCGGTTGCGCCCCATCAACATCGGACGCGACTACGGCACCACCTTGGAGATTCTCGGCGGCGTCTCCCCGACGGACCAAATCGTCGTGAACCCAGCGGACTCGCTGGAAGAGGGACAGCAGGTAAACGTGGCGCAACCCCCACCGGCCCAGCAGCAGCCTGGTCAAACGACGCAAGGCCAACAGAAAGGCGGGGCATCGTGAAGCGAGCCGTATTCGCGGCCGTTCTTGTTCTATTGGCGTTAGCGGCGGGATGCACCGTCGGTCCGCGTTACCGCCGTCCTGCGGCTCCAGCCCCAGCGCCGGATGCGTGGAAGACACAACCACCGTGGCAGCAGGCCGCGCCCAAGGACGCGATCCCAAAAGGCGAGTGGTGGAAGATCTTCAACGATAGCGCGCTCGATGCCTACGAACAGCAGTTGCTGCAAGCCAACCAGTCTCTGTTCGCCGCGCGCGACCGGTTAGATCAGGCTCGCTCGCTGGCGCGCGTAGCCACTGCCGATTTCTTCCCACAGCTATCAGCGGATCCCTCCGCGGTGCGGGAGCGGGGTTCCGGCAATCGTCCGCTGAATGGTGAGCTGCCGACCATCGTGAACGGCGTGCCGCAACCCGTCCCTCCTTACACGCAGAGTGTCTATACGGTTCCGTTCTCTCTCAGTTATGAAGCCGATCTCTTTGGACGCGTGCGGCGTAACGTGGAAGCGGCCAACGCTTCCCTTCAGTCCACGGCGGCGGATCTTCAAAACGTACAGTTGGTGCTGACCGCCGAACTTGCCGCGGACTACTTTTCTTTGCGGGAATTGGACGCCGAGTTTCAGGTAGTGCAGGAGTCCGTGGGCTATCAACGCAAGGGCCTGGATCTTGTGAACAGCCGTCACAATGGCGGCATTGCCAGCGGACTCGAAGTGGCGCAGCAAGCCGCTCTGCTCGATTCAACGCTATCGCAGCTGGCACTGGTGCAACAGACGCGAGCTCAATATGAACACGCCATTGCGGTATTGCTGGGACAGTCGGCCTCTGCTCTCACCGTGCCGGTTGCGCCGTTGCAGGCTACACCCCCGCCAGTCCCGCTCGGTGTGCCTTCGGATGTCTTGCAGCGCCGGCCCGATATTTCTACTGCCGAGCGTCAAATGGCTTACCAGAATGCGCAGGTGGGCATCGCGCGGGCAGCCTTCTATCCCAACATTACCCTTAGCGGTTCTGGAGGATGGCAGAGCATTGAGCTCGCCCCGCTTTTGAACGCGCCCAGTCTGTTCTGGTCGCTCGGTGTGGACGCTTTGCAGCCCATTTTCGAGGGAGGACGCAACCGCGCCAATCTGGCAGCTGCCCGCGCCGCGTATGACCAGTCTGTAGCAAACTACCGCCAGTCCGTGCTGACTGCGTTCCAGCAAGTTGAGGACGGCATCAGCAACCTGAGCACGCTTTCGCAAGCTCTCTCCACTCAAGGTGCGGCAGTCGAGGATGCGCGCCGGGCTCTTGCAATCGCCAACAATCGCTACATCGGCGGAGTCACTAGTTACCTCGACGTCATCACTGCCCAGACTACTCTGCTGAGCAGCGAGCGGCTGGAGACGCAGTTACTCGGCCAGCAGATGGTCAGCTCTGTCTATCTGGTGAAGGCTCTTGGCGGTGGGTGGGACGCCAGCGAAATCAAAGACCAGCAAGTCCATCCGCAAGCGATTCAGGCGGTGCAGCCTTGAGTCTTAACCTTGAGTCTTAACTAGTTGACAAATAGCCTGCACAAGCCTAGCATCGAAGTTGAGCCCTTATCTCCTCTTAATTCTTTCAGCTATTCGGAAGTAAGACCGGTCCTATCTTATCTTTATCGCACTCAGCGAGTTTCTGAGGGGGAACGACGCTATCTCGATCTTAACCTCGGGATATTTTGGCCTTGTCCCGTTGCCTGTTTTGCGCTTGAACCAAAAAGGGAGCCCATGAAAAACACAAAGTTTCTCGTAAAAGTAAATCGCGGCGGCGCGCGTGCCGCCGAATACGTACTGCGAATCGACCGTAGCCCCATCCAGACCACAACCAACAAGAAACTCGCATTGGCTATGGGAAGATTCACGGCGGAAGATGCCGTCAAATCGATGCAGAATTCCCGCTGCACCCCGGAGTTGATCTCGGTATTTGTTTAACGTTTGGGCTTCGCTTTTTCGGATCTCGGCTCAACTCGAGCCGGCATCTATTCCAAACTTGCTCCCGGACTAGTCCAGCTAGCTTCGGGCGTGGCGTTGGCTATTGGGCTTCGAACCACTCAGCGCGAAAAACAGAATATAGAGATAACAGATCACAGGAAGAAAGAAGGCGTGGTGAATCCCGATCCGGTCGGCTATCGCTCCTTGCGCCAGCGGAATAATTGCTCCTCCAACTATCGCCATAATCATGATTCCGGACCCGTCCCCCGTGAGCGGGCCAAGTTCCGCTACACCCAGGGTGAAAATGCTCGGGAACATGATGGAGTTGAAGAAGCCAACCAGGATGATGCTCCACATGGCAACTTGGCCGGTGCTTAACATTGAGATCGCGACAAGGATACTGGTGGAAACTGCAAAGGCTCCGAGCAGGAGACCCGTTCCTACGGTCACGCGTCCGCCACGAAGAACGGCAGCGATTGTGGCGATAGCGGCGACGACCGCAACCAGCGCGAACAGGGGCCTCGCCGTAACCAAGACCCACACAATCTTCCAAATGAAAGCTAGGAATCCGCTTTGGCCGCCTTCAACGAGATGCCCACTGATCAAATATGAGATCACAACCAACGTAGCTGCAACGGCTGCAACCAGACCCATGTAAGCCGCCTTCGCCCCGCCCAAGAGGGCTGACCCAATGAAACGACCGATCATCGCCCCACCCCAATAAAAGGCGACAAAACTGGCCGCGACTTTCTCCGCCAATCCTCCAATTTCTGGTTGGCCAAAATAATTCACCAGAAAACTCCCGATCGCAACCTCTGCGCCGACGTATAGAAAGATACCGATCGCGCCAAAAATTAAGTTAGGGTGCCTCCAGATAGAGTCGTTCACTTTTTCGCCGATCTGGTGCTGAGCGTGGGGAATTTTCGGCAACTTGAAACTACCTATGGCCACTGCCAGAACGACCAGCGCGATACCCAAACCCACATAGGGCGTCTTGACGGTGGCCGCTTCGTGCAAGCGATAGGCCTGCAGGGCTTCGGGCGCCAGCGCCCGTATCTCTTCCATGGTCTTTGGCGCTGTACTCAGAATCAGAAAACCGCCGAAGAAAGGAGCGAGGAAGGTTCCCAGGGAGTTGAACGCCTGTGTGAGGTTCAGGCGGCTCGACGCCGTCTCGGGTTTACCCAGGACGGTCACATAGGGGTTAGCCGCCACCTGAAGGCAGGTGATGCCGGCAGCAAGCACAATTAGTGCGACCAGGAACAACGGGAACGACGGGACGCTGGCGGCGGGCACAAACAGGAAGGCACCCAGACCCATGGTAACCAAACCCACGACCATCGAGCGCTGATAGCCAATCCAGTCAATAATCTCAGCCGAAGGTATGGAGAAAAGAAAATATGCTCCAAAGAAGGCAAACTGAATGAGCATGATCTCTTTGTAATTCAGGTCGAAAATCGGCTTCAGGTGAGGGACCAAAATGTCATTGAGACAAGTCAGAAAGCCCCACATGAAAAACAACGTGGTCACGACTGCCAGCGGTCCCGTATAGGACGATGGCGTGTCAGGAGAAATTGCGGTAGAACGGCTCGGTGTTGCGATTGACATAGTTATGGCTTCCGCTCGGCATGATAGCACTGGAAGCCGCGACAAAGCATTTCTCTGAGCCGAAATTCTGATCGATCTTCCCTGCGAATCACACCGCGTTGCCGGATAGGTCCTGGAGCTTTACCAGCCAGTTTGCGGGTTCGGGCAGAATTGCGAACGTTGGAAGTTTGCCGCGCACCATCGCGACTTCGTCGCAGCGATGAAATCTGGGACAGACGTGGCAATCTTTGTAAATTTTGTCGGGAAGGTCCTCTCGTTGCGCGATCTGGAATCCCTGGCGCGCAAAAAATTCTGGAGACCGCGTGAACAGGCAGATGCAATCCACACGGTGGCGTTTTGCTTCGGCCATCAAAGCCTTCATCAGTCGACTGCCCCCGCCCTGGCCTTGTACCTGAGGCCCAACCGTGATCGAACGAATCTCGGCCAGGTGCGTGCCGTAAAGATGCAGCGCGCCGCACCCGATGATGCGGCCTTCATTTTCCAGAACGACAAAGTCTCTAACGTTCTCGCAAATCTCCGCCAGCGTGCGGGGCAGCAGAGTGCCGTCCCCGGAATAGGCGCAAATCAGTTCGTGGATGTGCTCCGCATCCGGCAAAATGGCTTTACGCGTGCGCATGGACCTCCTCGCGTAGGGACTCGATTTTCTTTCTCGCCACCCCAATCCCCTGCCGCACTCTGGCGGGCGCGGTGCCACCAATAACATCGTGAATCGCCAACACCGCGGCCGGCTTCAGGCAGTCATGAAAGCTCTCATCGAATGCGGGATTCAGAGCATGCAACTCATCCAGCGTTAAGTCCTGAAGCTTACAATTCTTTTCCAGGCAGAGCTTCACTGCCTTGCCAATCTGCTCGTGCGCGAGCCGCGAAGGGACGCCGCGATTGACCAGGTAAGTTGCGGCCGCCCAGGCATTCAGAAATCCCGACTGCGCCGCCTCGTTCATCCGTGGATGGTCGAACTCCACCGCTTTCATCCACCCGGCGACCAGCGGCAACAACCCGAGCGCCGTGTCCGTGGCGTCGAACAGGGACTCTTGCGTTTCCTGCAAGTCCTTGTTGTAAGCCAGAGGCAAGCCTTTCAACGTCACCATCAGTGCCGTTGCGCTACCAATGACGCGGCCGGTCTTGCCCCGCACCAGTTCCAGAAGATCGGGATTCTTCTTCTGAGGCATGGCGCTGCTGCCAGTGGAATAAACCTCAGGCAACTGCACAAAGCCAAATTCCTGCGAAGAGAAGATGATCATCTCCTCCGCCCACCGGCTCAGGTGCAGACTCAATAGCGAAAGCGCATTGACGAATTCGAGAATGAAATCGCGGTCGCTGGTGGCGTCGATGCTGTTCAACGTAGCACCAGCGAAGTCGAGTTCCTCTGCCATGAAAGAGCGATCGAGAGGCAGAGTCGCACCCGCGACCGCGCCTGATCCCAGCGGACAAACGTTCAGCCGCTTGCGGCAATCGGCAAGCCGGTCAGCATCCCGCAAGAACATCTCGACATAAGCCAACAGCCAATGCGCCACTAGCACCGGCTCAGCGTGCTGCAAATGCGTATAGGCAGGTATGGCGGTGCTGCCAGCCTGATCGGCGCGGTCGGTGAAAGCCCCACAGACCTCGGCCAGTTCCTTTCGCAGCTCATCGATCGCCGCGCGCACGTAGAGACGCAGGTCGGTGGCAATCTGTTCGTTGCGGCTACGGCCGCTGTGCAGTTTGTATCCGGCTTCTCCGATCCGCGCGGCCAACTGCTTTTCCACGAAGTGATGCACGTCCTCAGCTTCGTCGTCGACAAATCCCTTGGCAGCGGAGGCCATTTCGCCAATCTGCTGCAACCCCTCAAGAATGCTGATGAGTTCATCTGCAGATAGAACCCCCGCGTTTTTCAAAGCGCGGGCGTGCGTTCCGCTGGCCGCCAGTTCGTAGCTGAGCAGCCGGCGGTCGAAGTCGAACGAGCGCTGCCAACGTTCGAATTGCGGATCCAGCGCCTGCCGGAACCGACCCGACCACATCTTCATCGCGCAACCTCCTGACGTGCGCGGGCGCGGGTGCGCGACGGTAGTCCGAGGATGCGAATGAAGCCCGCCGCATCTTTCTGGTCGTAACTGTCGCCCATGGTGAATGAGGAAAGATCGGTGCGGTAGAGGGAGTGCTCGGACTGACGGTTCACCACCGAAACGTTTCCCTTGTACAAAGAGAGCGTCACGCCGCCTGTCATTTCTGTCTGCGTGCTGGCGACAAATGCGTCGAGCGCCTCGCGCAGCGGTGTGAACCACAAACCGAAGTAGACCAGTTCCGCGTACTTCAGACCCACGTGCTGCTTGAAGTGCGCGACCTCACGCTCCAGGCACAGCGCTTCCAGTTCGCGATGCGCCGTGATCAGCAATGTTCCGCCGGGCGTTTCGTAACATCCGCGCGACTTGATTCCCACGAAGCGGTTCTCCACCAGGTCCACGCGTCCCACAGCATTGCGCGAGCCGATTTCGTTCAGCAACTCGACCAGCGACACAGGATCAAGCTTCATTCCGTCGACGGCGATGGGAGTCCCTTTCTCGAAGCTAATGTTCACTTGCTCGTCCTTGTCCGGCGCCTCTTGTGGCGAACGCGTCATCTTCCACGTGGTCGCCAGCGGCGCATTCGCCGCATCTTCCAGCTCTCCACCTTCGTGACTGAGGTGCCAAAGGTTGCGGTCCCGGCTATGAATTTTCTCCCGGCTCGCCTCCACAGGGATGCCGTGCTGCTCGGCGTAATCCAGACAATCCTCGCGGGATTTCAGCGCCCATTCCCGCCACGGCGCAACTACTTTCAGCTCCGGCGCGAGCGCCTGGTAAGTCAACTCAAAGCGAACCTGATCGTTGCCCTTCCCAGTGCAGCCGTGCGCCACGGCCGTCGCTCCTTCGCGCAGAGCGACTTCGACTTGACGCTTTGCTATCAGGGGGCGCGCCAAGGATGTGCCCAGCAGATACTTGTGCTCGTACACCGCACCTGCGCGCAGCGCAGGAAAAACGTATCCGGTCAGAAATTCCTCGCGGAGATCCTCCACGACTACCTTGCTTGCGCCGGTGGCGTAGGCTTTGTCGACCACGGCTTCGATGTCGTCGCCCTGGCCCACATCGCCGACCATCGCGATGACGCTGTAAGAGTAATTCTCCTTGAGCCACGGAATAATGATGGAGGTATCGAGTCCTCCCGAGTATGCAAGAACAATTTTTTCAGGCATGAGCGCTCCTCGCTGGTAGACGATCGCCGCCACCCAGCAGTAAATAAAGAATGGCTTTTTGCACATGCAGGCGGTTTTCCGCCTGTTCGAAAATCAGAGACTGCTCGGAATCCATGACCGCATCCGTCACTTCCAACCCACGATGGGCGGGGAGGCAATGCATGAAAACCGCATGAGGCGCGGCTTCCTCCATGAGTTCCGCATTCACTTGATATGGCGGAAAGATCCGCGCTCGCTCGGCAGTCTCCCGCTCCTGCCCCATGCTGACCCAAGCGTCGGTATAAATCGCATCGGCTCCGGCAACGGCATCGTGCGGATCGGCCAGCAATTGAATCCCGGCGCCGGTCTCTCCGGCGATTTCGCGAGCGGCAGCCACAATCTGCGGATTCGGCGCGTAGCCCGGCGGAGTCGCGATTCGTATCGACGATCCGAGGCACGCACAGGTCAGCAGCAACGAGTGCGCCACATTGTTTCCGTCGCCGATGTACGCCAGACAGCGATTCTTGACATCTCCGAAGCGCTCCAGCAGCGTGAAATAGTCAGCCAGCGCCTGGCACGGATGCTCCAAATCGCTGAGCGCGTTAATCACCGGGACACGGGCGTGCTGGGCCATGCCTTCGATGGTCTCCTGCGAAAAAGTGCGCAGCACAATCACATCCACCCACCGCTCCAGGTTGTGCGCAACGTCGCTCAACGTTTCGCGCGCGCCGAGGCGTTCCTGAGTCTGGTCGACGAACATTGCCGAACCGCCCAGGCCCGTCATTCCTGCCTCGAAGGTCAACCGGGTTCGCAATGAGGCCTTCTCGAAGAACATCACCATCTGTTTGCCGGAGAGCGCCTGTCGAAAATCAGCGGGACACGCCTTCATCATTCCGGCGAGATTCAAAACTGCGTCTACCCCTGCCGTTCCGAGATCGCACGTCGACACTAGATCCGGACACCAGAAAGCCTGCGGCGCGTTCGCGGCAGCGACCGCCGTTCTTGCTTGCACATGACTATTCAACTTTGACTCCTTCTTCTGCACCTGGGTATCCGCCGGTTGCAATTTATAGCGAGCAGCGACTGACGGGCTCATGAATGCGTCACCTCCGTGCCACATGAAAGCTTGGTCAGATAAAACTGGGGCAAAACTTCCACCTCGTTCGCGGGCAAAATTCTCACTCGTCCCACCCCCTGTTTCAGTGCCAGCCCGCAGGCTTGCAGCTTGGGTAACATGCCGCCGCTGATGATCGAACTCGCTGCCAGTTCTGCCGCCTGTTTCGTGCTCAGCCACGGCATCACGCTGCCTGCAGCATCTCTTACCCCGGGCACATCGGTGAGAAAGATAAGGGTGTCGGCGTGGCAAGCCGCGGCACAAGATGCCGCCATTTCATCGGCGTTCACGTTGTAGTACTCGCCGTCGGCTCCCAGCGCTAGCGAAGCCATAACCGGAATTCCTCCCTGCCGCCACAGCGCTTCAATCCAGCACGGCTCCGCGAAACAAATCTCTCCGACAAATCCCAAGTCGCGCCCATGAACAAACTTCCTTCGTGCGCGAAACGTCATGCCGTCACCGCCGCAGAATCCGATCGCCGGCATGCCCGCCGCCTGAATCGCCGCCACCAACTTTTTGTTGATGATCCCACCCAATACCATGAGCGCCGTATCTCGAGTCTCCGCATCGCTGATCCTCAGCCCGTCCACAAACTCGCTTTTCTTCCCCAGTCGCTCCAGCATGCGAGTCAGAGCGCCGCCGCCTCCATGAATCACGGCTACGCGGTGGCCATCCTGCGCCAACTCCGCAATGGCTTGGGCACACTTACGCAGCATCGGAGCATCTTCGATCGCTGCGCCACCAATCTTCACCACAATCGTCACTGCAAACCCTCCCGCTCTTCCCACTCGTACATCAGATTCATATTCTGCACGGCTTGTCCGGCAGCCCCTTTCAGCAAATTGTCCACGCAGGAAACCAGTACCAGCCGCTGGCCATCCTCTGCCAGACAAAAACCGAGATCGCAGTAGTTCGTGTGCAGCGAAAACTGCAACTGCGGCAATTTCGGAGTCGCGAATACGCGCACCCAATGTTTGCCCGCATAGAAATCACGCAGACAGGATTCCACTTCTGCCTCCTTTGTCGCCCGGTTCAGGCGTACGTAGAGGGTCGACAAAATCCCGCGCGGAATTGGCAGTAAATGCGGCGTGAAAGTCAAATCCCCATCATCCAGTTCCAACTGCTCCACCATCTCTCCCAGATGCCGATGATGGAACACCGCGTACGCGGAAAGATTGTCTGCCACCGAAATGAAATGAGTGCGCGACGTGGGCGACTTGCCTGCTCCGGACACTCCCGACTTCGAGTCAGAAATAATTCCGTGGCTCCGGTCGATGAGCTTCGCCTTGAGCAGCGGCGCCAAAGCCAGAATCACCGAGGTCGCGTAGCAACCAGGATTCGCGACGAGCTGGGCTGAGGCGATCCGATCACTGTTCAACTCCGGCAGCCCGTACACCGCCTTCGCTGTCAATTCCGCAGCAGTGACTGCATCCGCATCCTGGAACGAGTAGATGGCACGATGCTGCGCCTGCTTCAGCCGCCACGCCCCGCTCAGATCAATCACGCGCAATCCTTGTGCGATTGCCTCCGGCACAAGAGATCTCGACGCTTCGTGCGGCGTCGCCAGGAAAAGTAACTGCACGCCCTGACGTTTCAGTTCCGGCCACGACAACGATCGCAGCGGATAGCCACCATTGCCGGACAACTCCGGAAACACCTCTGCCAAATCTGTCGGACCATCAGTGCCGCCCTCGCGGCGCAACAAGACAGGCTTCTCCAGCCGCGGATGGCGCTCGAGAATCCGCGTCAGCTCCAGCCCTGAATAGCCGCTGGCTCCAAGCACTGCGGTTTTGAGCTTCGCCGGCATCAGCCGAGCATCTCCTCGATCCGGACCGCAACTTTCTTCGCGCCGTCCTTGTCGGGACAAACAATCAGGATTGTGTCGTCCCCTGCGATGGTTCCCACCAATTCCTCCCATTCCTGCTCGTCTAAAGCCGCCGCCACGGGCTGCGCGCTGCCAATGATGGTCTTCACCACCAGCAGGTTCTGCGCTGCCCGCACATCCAGCACGAACTCGCGAACTAGTCGCTGCACCGGGGGTAGAGCCAGACCCGCTGAGCCGTCCCCTTGAGGCAAAGTGTATCCAGCGGCCGTCTTGCTCAAGTTCAGGTCCCGGATATCCCGCGACAACGTCGCCTGCCCCACCTTGAATCCCCGCTTTCGCAATGCCCGCTGCAGATCTTCCTGGTTGGCAACGGGCCCCTGCCTTAATGCTTCCAGAACGGCTCTCTGACGCAGGACTTTATTCATTTTGAATATTTATTCATACATATGAATAAATATTCTCTTATCTTACAGGGCTCGCCGCGCCTGTCAAGAGCAAATCTTCCCTGTCTTAATTCTTCTGGTAACCCGCAGAGACGGATTATGGGTGTGGACTCAAAGGCTCCGCGTTCGCGAAAAGCCGAGGATGGCCTCAAATCCTTGCTAGACTACTCGCGGCTTGGATGTCTGCTGCGAGCCAGCCTAGGAGCACGCTGGATGAACAAGAAACCCACACTGGTTGCTGAGCTGATTGCTGAATTCCTCGGAACCTTCGTCTTGATCCTCTTCGGCACCGGTGTGGTTGCCATGGTGGTTCTGTTTCCGTCAAACGCAACCGCGCACGGAGGCTACACCAACATCACCCTCGGCTGGGGATTGGCGGTCACCATGGGAATCTACGTGGCGGGAAAAGTTTCCGGCGGCCATCTCAACCCGGCGGTCACTCTCACTCTAGCGGTGTTCCGCGGCTTTCCCTGGCTCAAGGTTTTGCCTTATTCGATTGCGCAGACGGCAGGAGCATTTCTTGCGGCCGCCTTGGTGTACCGAAATTATCTTCCGGCCTTCCGGCAATTCGACCCTCAACTGGAAAAAACGGCCGGGATTTTCACAACCTTCCCCGCGTTTCCGGCTTGGCCGCAAGCAGGCTTTCTGGATCAAGTGATCGGCACCGCTCTGCTGCTGCTGCTAGTGTTGGCCATCACGGACGAACTCAACGTTCCTCCTGGAGCCAACCTTGCGCCCGCGATGATCGGACTGGTGGTTGTAGCGATTGGCATGAGCTTCGGCGGCATGCACGGATATGCGATTAATCCGGCTCGCGATTTTGGCCCGCGTCTTTTCACCGCCGTGGCCGGATTCAAAGACAATGGCCTCACCGACGGCCGTCGAGTGTGGTGGGTTCCAGTGGCTGCGCCGCTGCTGGGAGGACTTGTCGGCGCCGCAGTCTACGATTTCGGCATTCGACGATTTCTGCGCGCGTTCTCGTCCTAGCTAATGCCCGCAGAGAACAGGAGGTCTCTTGCCTTACATTCTCTCTCTCGATCAGGGCACAACAAGTTCCCGAGCGCTCTTGTTTGACCACGACGGCGCCGTCCGATCCGTGGCCCAGCGCGAGTTCACACAGATCTTTCCCGAGCCCGGATGGGTCGAGCACGATCCCGAAGAGATCGCGGCATCGCAAATTGCAGTCGCTTTGGAAGCTTTGGCCCAGGCACACGTGCAGCCCAGCGACGTCGCCGCTATCGGCATTACCAACCAGCGAGAAACAACGATCGTCTGGGATCGCACGACCGGCAAGGCCATCAGCAATGCCATTGTCTGGCAGGATCGCCGCACCGCTGCGTTTTGTGAGCAGCTAAAGGCGCAGGGTCACGAAAACTTAATACAGCAGCGGACTGGCCTGCTGATCGACGCTTACTTCTCAGGCAGCAAGATTTCCTGGATCCTGGAACATGTGCCCGGTGCAAGAAAACTTGCCGCAGCCGGCCGCTTGGCATTTGGCACCGTGGATACCTGGCTGCTTTGGAAACTGACTGGCGGCCGAATACACGTCACCGACGCCAGCAACGCCTCCCGCACCATGTTTTTCAATCTGCATTCTGGAACGTGGGACGGCGAACTACTCGATCTCTTCGGAATCCCTGATTCAATGTTGCCCTCGGTCCGGCCCTCCAGCGAAGTTTATGCAGAAGTCAGCTCCGTTCCCGGTCTCAACGGCATACGCATCGCTGGAATCGCTGGCGACCAGCAGGCCGCGCTCTTTGGCCAAAGATGCACCACTCCGGGTCTCACCAAAAATACTTACGGCACGGGGTGCTTCCTGTTGCAGAGCACGGGCAACCGCGCAGTTGCGTCGACCAATCGCCTGCTCACAACCGTAGCTTGGCAAATCGGGGACAGCACGAACTACGCGCTCGAAGGCAGCGTGTTTGTGGGCGGAGCAGTGGTCCAGTGGCTGCGCGACGGCCTCGGAATCATTCGCAAGTCATCGGAAGTGGAAGCTCTAGCAGGTTCCGTCGCCGACAATGGCGGAGTCTATTTCGTGCCAGCCTTCGTGGGCCTCGGCGCTCCGCACTGGGATCCCTATGCACGGGGCGCAATCATTGGTCTCACTCGCGGCAGCAATGCAGGGCACATCGCGAGAGCTGCCTTGGAAAGTATCGTGTACCAGGTCGCCGATCTCATGGACGCGGTACAAACCGACACCAGCACTCCGCTGCTGGAGCTGCGCGTGGATGGCGGTGCGTCCGCCAATGACAGTCTCATGCAATTTCAGGCTGATGTTCTCGGCGTGCCCGTGGCGCGTCCCGCAATGACGGAGACAACTGCGTTGGGCGCCGCATTTCTGGCCGGTCTGGCCGCTGGTTTCTGGAAAGAGATGCAAGCGATTTCAAACTTGCCGCAGGAGGAACGCAAATTTGAACCGCGCATGCCACGCTCCCAAGTGAACGAACTGCGACAGCGATGGAACGAAGCCGTCTCGCGGACAAAAGGTTGGAAGACCTGAGTTAGGGGTCGGGCCCTTCGAAACTAGCACTTGAAAACCAAAGATCGAAGGTTTGTTATGGGATAACCGGCGCCTCTGCCACACCGACATTGGTATCCGCGCCACCGTAGTAAAACAAGTACCGTTCCCCTTGCCGTACCATGCCTTCCACGAACACCACATTCGGGACCTGTCCCACCTTCTCCCATGGCTTCTCAGGAGCAAAGATGGGACTATCCGTCCGCGAGATCAGTACGCGCGGGTCGTTCCTGTCGAACATCGCTACGCCCGTGCGATAAACCAGCTTGTCGTCGGCGCCGTTGTAGATGAGAACAATTCCCTTCGGAGTAACGATCGGTGCAGGCCCCGGCTCGGCTACGCGAGAGTCAAACTTTCCCGCGCGCACCGGTAACACCGGGGCGTCGGTCGCTTCCGTCCAGTGCAGCAGATCGGTGGAAGAGGCCAGTCCGACCTGGTCGTTGTTGTCCTTAGCCGTCCCGAGAAAATACATCCAATACTTGCCGCCAATCTTTTCTGGCACAATCGCTCCAGACTTCGTCCAGCGGACGTTCCAGCTCCCTTTATAGGCAGGAAGAATCACGCCGCTTCGCTCCCAGTGAATAAGATCCTTCGAACTAGCCAAGCAAAGCTGCGCGTCCTTCTTGTTGTAGCCGGTATAGGTCAGATAATAGGTGTCGCCGAACTGAACTAGTCGCGGGTCTTCCACGCCACCATCTTTTTCATAATCTTTCTCTGGCGAAAATACAGGCTCGCTCCGCCGAGTAAAGTGAACCCCATCCGCACTCTCGGCGTAGCCAAGGCGCGAAGTGCCGCCCTTGTCCTGGGCCCGGTAAAGCATAATGATTTTGCCGTCGCGAAGAACTACCGAAGGATTGAAGGTGCCTGCCGACTCCCACCCGTCCCCCCGTGGTGAAATCACGGGGCTATCGGAGACACGGTGCCACGCCCCAAAAGGCCAACTTGCGCTATCCTGTGAAGCCAGCGCCAGAAGCAGCGTGAGTAGCTTTACCCAGCTCTTGATTTGAATTGAATTGATCATGCTGATTTTGCCTTTTTGACATTGACTGATTTTGCTCCGAGACCTGTACTATGCCGAGACTCCAATGCTTGCGTCCCGATTCTCAGCCAGGTTGTTCGTTCCTGCAACTTTCAGCCGCGTCGGCGAAACTTCCATGTTGAGCAAGAAAAAAACTATCGTAGGCCTAGGCGAATTGCTTTGGGACCTATTCCCCGCCGGAAAACAATTGGGAGGAGCTCCAGCTAACTTCGCTTACATTACATCTTTGCTCGGGGATGACGGAATTCCCGCTAGTCGTCTCGGCGAGGATGCTCTAGGTGCGGAAGCGATTCGTCGCCTCGGAGAGCTCGGACTCTCGACCGAATTCATTCAGAAGGATGCAGATCATCCTACCGGAACCGTGAAGGTCGAGGTGGACCCTTCCGGTCAGCCGCGCTTTGAAATCGCCGAGTCTGTCGCGTGGGATTTTTTCGAATTCACGCTGCACTGGCAGAAGCTGGCACAACGAACCGACGCCGTATGCTTTGGATCTTTGGCGCAGCGATCAGACCGCAGTGGCGACACCATTCGTAGATTTCTGCTGGGCACACGTCCAGGCACGGTGCGAGTTTTCGACGTCAACCTTCGACAAAACTTTTACACCACGCAAGTGCTTGCGGAATCGATGAAGCTCGCAACCGTCGTCAAGCTGAACCATGAAGAACTCCCAAAGATCATGCGACTGTTTAAATTGGAAGATCGCGGCGAGCAAGATTCGGCGCGACGCTTGCTGTCTTCTTATGATCTGAAGCTGGTTTGCATTACTCGCGGCACAAATGGCAGCCTGCTGGTATCCGCCGATGAATCCACCGAGCATCCCGGATTCAAAGTCAAGGTCGCAGATACCGTCGGCGCTGGGGACGCGTTCACCGCGGCTTTGGTCCACGGATATCTTCGCGCCACGTCGCTCGGGCAAATCAACGAAACCGCGAACCGCGTCGGCGCCTGGGTCGCCAGTCAGTCTGGAGGAACGCCAGCCCCGAAAGCTGGTGACTTGAGGCAAAGCCTGGCCGAGATTGGCTAGGGCATTCGAAAATAATTCCTCTTATCCGAAATAAACCGGCTGCCTTTCCCCCGTCACTGCAGGATTTAGTTTAATCTGTCAGGTTTGGTTTTTGGTGTCTGAGGGGGCCCAAGTGACCGTACCGCAAGCAGTCCTTCGTCTGCTCGTTTGCATTTCGATTTTCCTGCCAGTTGCATCAAGCAGCGCGCAGCAGATTCCCGAGAACACTTATCAGGAGCTGCATTGGCGCATGATCGGCCCGTTCCGTGGAGGCCGCACGCGTGCTGCCACCGGAGTTCCGAGCCAACCCAATGTCTTCTATATGGGCCAGGTCAACGGCGGAGTATGGAAGTCAGACGACCATGGACGCACCTGGACTCCCATCTTCGACCACGAGTCTACTCAGTCAATTGGCGCAATCGCCGTCGCTCCTTCCAGTCCCAACATTATTTATGTCGCGAGCGGCGAAGGCTTGCATCGCCCCGACCTTTCGGTCGGCAACGGAATTTACAAATCAACGGACGCCGGAAAAACCTGGACGCATCTCGGCCTGCGCGACGGCCAGCAAATCCCCGCACTTGCGATCGACCCGCGTGATCCCAATCGAGTCTTCGCCGCCGTGCTCGGCCATCCTTACGGCCCAAATGACGAGCGGGGCCTTTTCCGTTCCACCGACGGCGGCCAGACCTGGCAAAAAATAATCTACAAAGACGAGAACACTGGCGCCTCCGATGTAGAGATCGATGCCTCCAATCCCGACGTCATCTACGCTTCGATGTGGGAGGTGCGCGAGGGCCCATGGGAGGACAACAACGAAGTCAACGGAACGGCAGGCGGCTTATTCAAGTCTACCGATGGCGGGAACACATGGCATCCGTTGAGCAACGGCCTACCGAAGGATCTATCGCAAATCTATGTCGCCATCGCCCCCACTGATCCGCGACGCCTTTATGCCACGCTGGGCACCGCCTCCGGTGCCCTCGGCGTCTACCGTTCCGACAACGCCGGAGAAAACTGGACTCACATCACGGAGGATCCCCGCCCGTCCGCCCGCATCGGCGGGGGCGACCTGCCCATCCCCCGAGTAGATTCCAAGAATGCAGACGTCGTCTATAGCGCCAGCACCGTAACCATGCGGTCGACGGATGGCGGCAAAACCTGGTCTGGCTTCCGCGGAGCGCCCGGCGGCGACGACTATCAGAATCTCTGGATCAATCCCAACGACCCAAACATTATTCTTCTTGTCAGCGATCAGGGCGCACTCGTCACCGTCAACGGCGGAGCCTCCTGGAGTTCCTGGTACAACCAGCCAACCGCGCAGATTTATCACGTCTCGGTAGCTCCCACTTTTCCCTATCGTGTCTGCGGCGGCCAGCAGGAGAGCGGTTCCGTCTGCATCTCCAGCCGTGGTAACGATGGTGCCATCACGTTCCGCGACTGGCATCCCGTTGGCGTCATCGAATACGGTTACGTCGCGCCGGATCCGCTTGACCCTGACATTATCTATGGCGGCGGCAGAAGTGAAGTCTCAAAGTTCCACTGGTCCACCGGCCAGGTACAGAACGTCACGCCGGTCCCGCTGCGCAACCCGAAATACCGAACCGACCGCACTGAGCCCACGATGTTCTCGCCTCTCGACCCGCACGTCCTTTATTTCGCCGGCAACGTACTCTTCAAGACTACTGACGGCGGAAACTCCTGGCAGACCATCAGTTCCGATCTCACTCGCGACAATCCCGGAGTTCCAGCCAGCGTCGGCAGTCTCTTCCCCAAAGGCGCCGAGAAACAGCGCGGCGTCATCTACGCTCTCGCGCCTTCATTCAAGAACATCAATACGCTGTGGGCCGGCACCGACGACGGCCTGATCTGGCAAACCCGCGACGGCGGCAAGAGGTGGAACGATATCACTCCCAAAGACCTGACGCCCTGGAGCAAGGTTACGCAGATCAGTGCCTCGCACTTCGACGACGACACTGCCTACGCATCCGTCAGCCGCTTCCGCATCAATGACAACCGCCCCTATATATATCGCACTCACGATGGCGGCAGGACCTGGAGCCTGATCACAGCCGGCCTTCCCGACTTCGGCCCGGTGGACACGGTCCGCGAAGATCCTGTGCGCAAAGGCTTACTGTTTGCGGGCACGGAGAATTCGGTGTGGGTCTCGTTCGACGATGGCGATCACTGGCAATCCCTGCAATTGAATCTGCCGCACACCTCCATGCGCGATCTCTGGATCCATGACAACGACCTGATGGTCGCGACGCACGGCCGCTCGTTCTGGATTCTGGATGACATCGCCCCGCTGCGCGAAGTGGCAAATTTAGCCAGCACAACCGCGGTTCATCTCTTCACCCCGGCACCCACCTTCCGCATCCAGCGCGATACCAACACGGACACGCCGCTTCCTCCCGACGAACCCGCTGGCGCCAATCCGCCCGATGGCGTAGTGATTGATTACTATCTGGCGTACAGCGCCACTTCTCCTGTCACTCTTGAAATTCTCGACGCGCGCGGCCAGCTCGTTCGCAAATTTTCCAGCACCGATAAACCCGACGCAACAGAAGAGGAATTGGAGAAACAACTCATCCCCCTATATTGGCTGCGTCCATTCCGTTCGCTGCCCTCCGAGGCTGGCATGCACCGCTGGGTTTGGGATCTGCACTATCCCGCACCCAATTCCACGCGCCATGAATATCCCATCGCCGCAATTCCTGGGGACACACCTCGCCTGCCGCTTGGTCCCACGGCTTTACCGGGTTCTTATACCGTGCGGCTAACTGCAGATGGCAAAAGCTTCACCGCGCCCTTCGTCGTCAAGATGGATCCCCGCGTAAAAGCCTCTGCTGCCGGCCTTGAGAAGAAGTTCCAGATTGAAGTGCACCTGGCGTCGCTGCTGGGCCGGACGTCACAGGCTGTACTGCAAGCGGGATCGATTCGCGAGCCGCTGCAAAAGCTGAGCCAGCAAGCCAGTGGACCGGTGCGCGATTCTGTTCAGGCATTGCAAAACAAACTCGTGGCTGTTCTGGGAGCGCCGGCCGGCTTGCTTGCGCCGCCTTCCAACGAACTCACTCTTACGCGGGTAAATGGACAAATCGCTGTGTTATATGCCCAGGTGTGGCAGGTGGACGCGGAACCAACAGCCGCGCAGTCTGACGCCGTCGCGGCAAACGAACGCGACGCAGCGCATGTGATGAAACGCTGGGATGCGCTGCAGGCTTCCGACCTCCCTGCTCTCAATCGCGCTCTCAGCGGGGCTGGCTTGCCGGAGGTGAAAATCGAATCGGACCCGCACCATGAAGAAAGCAATATGGATGAAGAATAAAGCGCGATCACGCGTCGCGCTCTACAAAGCTTCTACCGCACCCTGTAGCTCCCGTGTGATTTGCGCGGGATCCCTTCCGGCTGCAAATCGCAGCGGCTGGCCGATGCGGACTCCAATCTTCCACGGTCGAGCAAACTTTCTGCCACTTTGCTTCACTTCAAACAATCCCACAATTCTCATCGGCAGTACAGGAATATCCAAATTATTCGCCAGAAGCCCAATCCCCGCACGAAACGAATTCATCTTGCCATCAACCGTATGTCGTCCCTCGGGAAACACCAGCACGCTGTATCCGCGATCCACGGCCTGACCCGCATAAGCAAAGCTCTGCCGGAAGCCGGCTTCGCGCGGCAGAGGAAACAAGTTCAGCAGAGAAACTCCCAGCACCCATTGCATGCGATCGTGGATTCTTCCGACGAATCCTCTGCTGGGAGCGGGCGTGTGCAATGCTTCCATCGCCTCGCCCCCAGCCGCAGTCGCGATTCGGTTCCGCAGCCGTGCCGGTAATGCCGTCTGCACGAACCCCACATCCACGTCAGCAATATGATTGCAGACCACCAACAGCGGCCCGTTCCAGCCTCGCAAATGTTCCCGTCCTTCGATCCGTGGCCAGCCCAGCAGCAGCATGGCCGGCCTCATTAGCAAATAATGCGCTAGCCATCGCACCCACGGCATCGGCCACCGCAATACCCAACCCGGATAGTGATACTCCACGCGCTGCCGCACCTCACCCTGCAACATCCTTTCCACGTCGCCCACCGTACGCGCCGCGCTAAAACGAGTCTCGCTCAGGTCCACTTGATATCGATCCTCCAGCGCGCCAATCAATTCCACGCGGTCCAGCGAACTGAGTCCAAGATCGGAATCGAGCGCCGATTCAGCATTGAGCCCGGTGACGCTGCGCCCCGCAATGCGGCCAATCAACTCCGTCACGGGACTGTCACTCGCGGCGTCATGGGCCCCGGCATGCAGAATTTGTGTGGCCGCGAATTCCGCAATCATGTTCCGCCGGGGCTTCTGCGTGCTGGTGCGCGGAAAATCTTCTTGCGGCCACTGCACCCACGTCCGCATACGCTGGAATTCCCCCAGAGACTGATTCGCACGTTCCACCACTTCTTCCGCGCGGGCATCGGCGCGCAGGATCAGCACTGCGCACGGCTCTGCATTTCCCCCACGCTCAATCCCCACCACCACGCAATCTTTCACTTCCGGCTGGCGCCGCAACGCCGCCTCCAAATCTTCGGGATAGATATTGAGCCCACCCGGCGTCACGATCACTTCTTTCTTGCGCCCTTTGAAATAAAGGTTCCCGGCTTCATCCAGTGCGCCCACGTCTCCGGTGCGATACCAACCTTTTTCGTCGGCGACTCCTTCCGCGTGACCCGCTCCCCAATACCCCGCCGCCACTCCGCCCCCGCGGATCAAGATCTCCCCATCTTCCGCCAGCTTCACTTCTCGCCCCGGCAATACTTTCCCGATCGATCCTTTCCCCAACTTGAACGGATGGTTCACACTAATCAGCGAGGTCGTTTCCGTCAGCCCATATCCCTGGATCGCGGCATAACCCAGCCGTCCCCAGAATTCTTCCGTCTCAGCATCCAGCGCCGCGCCCCCGGAAATAAACGCCCAGAACTTCCATCCGAACTGCCGGTGAATCGCGCGAAAAATCCACCATCGGTGCAGAAAGTGCTTTCCTTCCGACGCGCGGAACCGCCGCCGAAAATGTTCGATTTCCCCGTCATCCTCCAGATCGCGTTCGATCTTCTGCTTGAGCGACTGCAAAACTCTCGGCACACTCACCAGCACCGAAACTCGCTCCCGCCGGATTGTGCGCACGATCTCCGATGGCTTCAGCTCTTCCTGAAAAATCACTGTCCCGCCCAGCAGCTGCGGCAAGAACATCCCGAGAAATTGCCCGAAGACATGGCTTAGCGGCAACAGATTCAGAAACCGCACAGGATGTACCCAGCGCTCATACTTCAAATAGCGCTGCATCTCTTGCTCTAGCGGATCAATGTTGGCCAGCACGTTGCCATGGGTGATGACCACACCCTTGGGTTCAGCCGTTGTCCCGGAGGTAAACACAATTTGCAGCACATCTTCGCGGGTGGTTATGTTCGCGGTTGGCTTTGCGGAATGCTGCCCGAGCTCCTTCGACAGATCTTCAAGAACCAACACGGGGATTGTCGCGGCAGCGCCGTCCAAGAGTTCAGCCGAACGGCTCCGGGAACACACCCAAAGCCTAGCCTCAACCTGTCGTGAAACTCGCGCAGCAAAATCGGCGGAGGCGCCATTATCCATCGGGACCACAACAACGCCGCACAGCGCGCATCCAAAGAATGCCGCAACCCACTCCGCGCAGTTCTCGCCCCACAGCATCATCCGGTCGCCCTTGCCAATCCCACGCGCTTCCAACTCCCGACAAAACCGAAACGCCATCTCCATAACCTGCCCGTACGTGAACCATTCCATGCGGTACCCACGATGCTGCCCGTAGGCACGCTCATCGCAGTGCGCCTGAAAGTTCGTTAAGAAAAACTGTGCTAAAGATTCAGCCATGGAGTGAAGAGTGGAGGTGGCAGAGAAATACAACTGAAGCCTTGCCTCTTGGCAAGTTTAGTAGCAGAAGGGGACAAGCGCACATGCACCGGGTAGATTCTTAAGAGAGGATGCTTGCGCGGCACTTCGGACATCGGCCGCTCACATTTATGAAGCCTCTCGGCTCATGAAGAGGCTTATGACAATGGGGACACATGAATCCCTGTTCTTCGCACATGACCCTATCGTGCTGAAAGATTCGATGGAGCACGTAAATCTCGGCTAAGCCAACAGCGAACAGAGCTACGAATGCGGCCACGTGAGGGTGTGATGGTGAGGGAACACGCACAAGAACTCGGAAAAGCATGTACAAGGTAGCGAATAAGACGAGCAACATCGTCCCCACGAGTTGGTTATGCCTTTTCGCGATTGCGACGCGTTTTGACTCCCACTCGGCAGGAAGGATCGATTTTGTCTTGCCCAAGTAGTTCCCGGTGGGAAGCTGATAAAACACTACGACTAGCAAAAGAAGAAACGCACCGCCGAAGTACTTATCCCTGCTCGCTACCGTCAGACAAGGAAAGAAGCAATTCATCTGGGCGATATTATCAGCGAGCACCAACTTCTAGAACCTTCACTCCCTCCCCACCCCCAACGCATCCGCCACCCGATTGATGTAGTTAAACCACGAAGCGATCAGCGTGATCTGCAATATCCCGCGATCGTCAAATCCCACGGCGCGCAGCCCCTCGATATCGTCCTTCCAAACCTTGGTCGCGTCCTTGGTCAACTTGACCACATAATCCAACATCACCCGCTCCTGCGGCGTGATGGGCGCGGTCGTGTAGTCCTTTTCCAGCGCCTCCACCAGCTCCCCGTCCAACGTCACCCTACGCAGAAACTCTGCATGCGACTCGATTCAATACTTGCACCGGTTGGTCACCGAGACCATCGTGGTAATCATTTCGTGCTGCCGCCGGCTCAACGGCAACTCCGGCGACATCAGCGCCCCAAACGTGCTGAACGCGTGGTAGAGCGCCTGCGGGATCAGTGTGTGCGACCCCACAATCGACGACCCTCCCGACTCATCCGGGTGCACTGGATCGCCATACTCCTTGGGATACAACGACCGCTGCGCCTCCATCGCATGGCGCAGCTTTTCATCAGCTCCCGACAACGGTATGGTTTTAATCCAAGTCATAAACGTCTTCGCCCCTCGACCAAGGTTTCCTGCAGCTTTGCAGCGCGAAGGTTACACCAGTTGCGCATCACCGCCCCATAGCGCATTTGTACTAGAGGCCCAAACCTGTTCAATATAGTCAATTTTGGCCGTAACCTGAGGGTCTTCCAACTGATTCCCTTGGTAACTCGTTCGTACACTCCCTTTTGGTAACCCTTGGTAACCATGCGATTCCCCCCGTCCAGCCGTACAATTGCACTTGTTCCAACCGGCCATCTCTAATAAAGGAGTTTGGCCACGTGACGTTCCCCCGGGCAACACTCCCAGGAGGCGTCATCGGTTTCTCGGTGCAGACTTTTTCGGTTCAGGCTTCTTTGGTTCAGACCAGGGGCTGGAGTTCGTAACCTTATGGCGTTCGGTTTCGGGTTCAACAAACAGAAGGTGCTCAGCACTGCGGAGAAGTATGTTCAGCAGGGCAAGATGCAAAACGCCATCGCTGAGTACGAAAAGGTCATTAAGGCCGATCCCAAGGACCTCACGGTCACCAACACCATCGGCGACCTCTACTCCCGTCTCGGCGAGGCCGACAAGGCCACAGAATGCTTTAAGACCGTAGGCGATGCCTATGCCACGCAAGGTTTCACGGTCAAGGCCATCGCCATGTACAAGAAGATCAGCAAGCTCAAGCCTTCGCTTGAGAGCGTGCTGAAGCTGGCCGAGCTCTATACCCAGCAGGGACTCTTCAATGATGCCCGCGCCCAATACCTGCAAGTAGCCGAAGAATTTCTGAAATCCGGCGAGCTCGACAACGCCGTCCGTATCTTCCAGAAGATTCTGGAAATGGATCCGGAAAACACCAACATGCGCGTCCGCCTGGCGGAAGTCTACGTCCGCCTCGGCAAGAAGAATGACGCCTGGCAGATTTTTTCCGCCGCCGCCGAAACCCTGCGTGCCAAAGGCTCTCTGAGCGGCGCCGAGGAAGTTTTGCGGCGCATGCTCACGCTCGACCCCGGCAACAGCTACGCGCTGCTCATGCAGGGCCGTAATCTGCTCGAGGCTGGCGATGCCGAAGCCGCCATCGAATCTCTCCAGAAAGTTTCGGATCTCGATTCCAATCCTGATGGCCTCCGCGATCTGCTTAAGGCCTATCTCAAGAATGGACGCCTCTCGGATGCCGGCACTCTCGCCAGCAAGCTGCTCACTGTCCACAATGACCTGGCGTCGATCTCCGTTTTTGCCGATGCTCTCATGCAGGCCGGCCAATACGAGAACGCGCTCCAGGTTTATGACCAACATGCCGACCGGCTGCTAGCCGAAGATTCCGATAAAGTTCTAAAAAACCTGCACTCTGTCATCGGGCATGTGCGCGATAATCCCGCTTCGCTCGAAAAGCTTCTCGAACTATTCCAGAAAGCCGGAGAGTCCACACATCTCACCGAAGTCATCGAGTTGTTGGCTCACGCCTCGGTCCAGTCCGGCGATCTGCCGCGCGCTCGTGATCTTTATCAAAAGCTCGCCACCATGGAGCCTGGCAATCCCCTGCACATGAACAATTACCAGCAGGTGGTCAGCCAGCTCGGTGGACCTTCCGCCGAAAAACTGATTTCCGCGGAAGAAGCCGCCGTCATCGTCGACGAACTGGAGGCCACTTCTCCCTCCGTCCACCAACACTATTCAGACGCCATTGCCCTCGCAGTTCGTTCTGCTCTTACCGACGCGGAACTTTTCATCTCTTACAACATGCCCGCCAAGGCTCTGGGCCCGCTGATGGCCGCTCTGCCGCAGGCGCCCAACGATCTTCGACTGAACCAGCGCCTCGCCGCCCTGCACACTCGTGCCGCGCGTTTCGCTGAAGCCGGTGTCTGCTGCCGCACTTTGCAGAACGTATATTCCGAAGCCGGCTATCCCGAAGAAGCCACTCGCTACGGCGAACTCGCCGATCGTTACGAAGAGCGTTCTGCAACTTCCGCTTCTACCGAATCCGTTGTCGAGTTGGCGCCTGCTCCGGCAGAACCAACTCCGGAGGAAATTTCCGTCGCGGCCGCAGCCTCGGCCCATTCCGCGGAAGAAATTGAATTCTCCGTCGTCGCGGGTCAAGACAACGACCAAGACACTGATCAGGTCAACCAACCAGTTAGCGCGGTCGCGCACTCCGCAGCACCTGAGTCCACTCCTGCGGAGATCGATCTTTCCTCCGAGTGGGATGATGCCCTCACGATTGAAGCCGACGAACCCGCTGCGGAAGCCACGGAAATCGAAATCACGGATTCCGCTGCCGACCATGAAATTTCCATCGGCAAAGCCGAAGCACCAAACCAGAATCCAGAAAAGATAGCCGAAACCATCGAAGAAATCCGCTTCTACCTCGAGCACGGTATGCCCGAGCAGGCATCGGCAGCCTTTGAAAAGCTTCAGGCTCTCACCAATGACGAAGCCACTCTAATCACGCTCCGGGCTGAACTCGAGACTGCCTCGCAGCACACCGCCGCTGTGGACGAAGTGTCCACCGTCGACGCCGTCTCTGAATTCAATGTCGACGAATCCGCCGCCGAAATCACCGTCGATGAAATTCCAGACGCTGCTCCCGAAGCCCCGGTCGTGGTCGAAGAAATTTCTCCTGAACCACCTGCTCCGGTTGCGCAGGTGGAAGCTCCGCCTGCGCCCCACGCCGAACCTGCCGCAGCCGAGCCTCCCGTGACCGAGCCCTCTGTCGCGCCGGCGCGTGGCGTTCTCCAGGAGTTCGTTTCCGATCTAGAGTCTTCCCTGGGCGAGAGTTTCCTTCCAGCGACGGTCTCGCACGAAGCCGAACCATCATTCGAACACGCTTCAGTGGACTCCGCCACAGCGGAGCGCCGTGTCCAGCCTGAACTTGAGCCTGTGGGCAACGCCACACCCACTACCTTCGGCGTGCCCCAACCCGAGGTCATCGGTGAGTTCGTAGCGGATCTCGAAGCTTCCCTGGGAGACGACTTCCTCAAGGGCGCTCCAGTCCCCGAACCCGAGCCCGCATCGCAGCCTCAGCCCGAACTAGAAACCAAGCCGCCCGTTGCGGCAGCTCCTGCGCAGCAGTGGCCCGCGCCAACACCTGCGCCCCTTCCACCGGTCAGCGTCCCTGTGGCCGCCAGTGCCGCAGCCGCCGCGGCGTCCTCTGGTTCTCCTGCAATTTCATCGCAAGCGTCAGCCTCGGTGCCGCAGCAATCCGCGGCCGCGGCTCCCACTCCACACATTTCTCCAATCATTCCCGGCGCACCAACCGCCGCCAAGTCTTCCCCCTTCGGTGAGGACGCTGGCGTCGATCTAGCCGAGATGTTTGGCGAGCTAAAACAAGATCTCGAGGCCGGTTCTAGCACCACTGAAGAGGATCCTGAGACTCATTACAACCTCGGCATCGCGTTCCGCGAAATGGGCCTGCTCGATGAAGCCATTGGCGAGTTGCAGAAGACCTGCCAGGCCGTCGATCGCGGACATCCTTTCCCGCAAGTCATGCAGACTTACACTTGGCTGGCTCAGTGCTTCCTCGACAAGGGCGTCCCCGAAGCCGCGATTCGCTGGTATCAAAAAGCTCTCATCGCCCCGGGCATCGACGAAGAAACGCGCACCGCTCTCCACTACGAACTCGCGGCTGCCCACGAGACCGCCGGCGACAAACCCTCCGCCCTCAAGCACTTCATGGAGGTTTACGGCCGCAACATCGATTATCGCGACGTCGCCGAGCGCATCAAGCCCCTGAAGTCGTAGAATAACCCGATGGGTTTTGTCCCTTACTCTTTCTTTCGGTGTTCACTAAGCCGGTTTTCAAGAAATACGCTCGGTGAATTCTTCCGCGCGATTCCACCCCTGCCGCGGCGGAGCGCCCAGTGACCACCGATCCCAAGCTGCCCGTCGAAAGTGGTCCCGTGCCTGCCCACCATGCGCCCGTGCCGAACGAAACCATCACCCGGCTCCTCGATTCGAAAGAGGTCGTTGCCCCTCCCACCCATACGGGGTTGCAACTCTGGCTGCATCGCACCTCCGTGTTCCTTTTCGTGCTGGTTAGCGCCGTCGCCGGAGTTCTGCTCCTGATTTTGCCCTGGACCCCCGAGTGGACCGATAACTATCTTCTACTTTCGTATCCCTGGCTTCGTATCTTGATCTCAACCGGCTTTTTTCGTGGCCTGTGCAGCGGCCTGGGTTTGCTCGACATCTGGATCGGCTTCTGGGAAGCCCTCCACTATCACGATCGTCAATAGTCCAAAGTACGTGGGCAGCTTTCGCGAATGCTCCGTCGAATTGAGAAACGTAAGAACGCTGGATTTCAGAACGTGAGTCTCCTACATGGTCGATAAGCTCAAACCCGCACCTCTGGCCTACGAGAATCAACCCTTCATCAACAGTCCCGACGGGCGCATTCTTCGCATTCTCGCGGAATATCAGGAACCGTTATCGCGTTTTCGCCGCGAACAAATTCAGGACACGGTCGTCTTCTTCGGCTCGGCCCGCTTCCAGAGAGGCGACGCCGCCAAGAAGAATCTGTCGGCCGTGGAAAAGAACGACGCCAATGCCGCCGTAGCGCAGTACGAAGATAATCTGAAGCGTGCCCGTGCCGCCGTTGACATGGCCCGTTACTACGAAGACGCCCGCCGCCTGGCGTTTCTTCTTACCGAATGGTCCATTCAGATTCCCGCCCGCCGCCGCCGCTTTGTCGTGACCACCGGCGGTGGTCCCGGAATCATGGAAGCCGCCAACCGCGGCGCCCAGGAGGCCGGAGGCAAAAGTATCGGCCTCAACATCAACCTGCCCCTCGAACAGAATCCCAATTCCTACATCACGCCCTCGCTCAACTTCGAGTTCCACTATTTCTTCATGCGCAAGTTCTGGTTCGCCTACCTGGCCAAGGCGCTGGTGATCTTCCCCGGCGGCTTCGGCACCATCGACGAACTCTTCGAAATCCTGACACTCGCTCAGACCGATAAACTCGCCAAGAAAATTCTCGTCGTCATCTACGGCAGCGAATACTGGCACCGCATCATGAACTTTCAGGCCTTCGTCGACGCGGGCACTATTTCTCCGAATGACCTCAATTTATTCAAGTTCGTTGATACGCCAGAAGACGCTTTCACTTTCCTCCGCGACGGCCTGACTGAATACCATCTCGGCGGCCCGCCCAAGAAAGAGAAAGAGCAGGAAGTCCTGCCCGAAATCGCCAAAACCAGGCCATAAGGAAACGAAGAGGACGCGGAGAATTCCCAGCTTTCCTGCGTGAAACCCTGCGTCCGAGGTTGAGAATTTGGGAGACTACCACACGCCTGGCGCGGTCACCTTTTTGCTCTAAACTGGGAGCTGAAAGCCGATGGCTGAACGCTACCTCCTCTACTACATCACGGACCGCACGGCCTTCCCCGGCGATGAGCACACTCGCCGCCACCGTCTCCTCGACAAGATTGCGGAAGCCGCAAGCGTCGGCGTCAATTACATCCAGCTCCGCGAAAAAGATCTGTCCAGCCGCGACCTTGAATCACTAGCCCGCGAAGCAATCCGCATCATCCGCGATAGCGCGAAACTGAGAACTGCCCTCCTCATCAACGCGCGCACCGACGTTGCCCTCGCCACAGCTGCCGCCGGGGTTCACCTCCCCGCTCACGACGTTTCGGCCGCAGAAGTCCGCAAGGTATGGAACGGCCCGTGTGGTCGCGGGCGACTCGCCCGCGAAATCTCACCACGACATCCCGTCATCTCCGTCTCCTGTCACACTCTAGAAGAAGTAGCCCAAGCCGCCGCAGATGGCGCCACTCTCGCCGTCTTCGCTCCCCTGTTCGAAAAAAAGGACGCACCCGGAGCTACTCCCACCGGCCTCGACGCTCTCCGCCAAGCCTGCCGCGCCAAAATCCCGGTTCTCGCACTCGGAGGGATAACTCTGCAGAACGCCGAATCCTGCCTGCGCGCCGGAGCAGCCGGCATCGCCGCCATCCGCCTCTTCCAGGAAAATGACATCGCCGCAATCGTGCGCACGTTGGGCGGTCATTAGTCGCTTGTTTCCGGGAGCGGTCTGCACTTGGGAGTTCTTTGCTCTTGGGTGGCGCAGCGCTTCAGCGCTGCGAATACGACTGGTCTAATTGGAGCCGGGTTTTAGCCCTGAAGTAGCGGATCCTCACCCCGCCCACTTGATCCCAGTCTCAAGAACTTTCACCACTTTAGCCAACCGTCGCGCCCGAGTCTCTTCCTGCTTCGCCCCTTTGATCGAAACCGCCATCTCTTTTTGGTGGGTGAACGCGAGCCTTTCCCAGTTCGCTTTCGCCGCTTTGTTCTTCGCTAGCGCTTTCTTCAACAGCGGTGGCGCCTCCACCGTGCGCGCCTCTTCGTCCCGCTCCATCACCACCTCGACAGCGTCTCCAGGCTTTACGCCCACGCCCTGGCACAAGGTCTTGTTCACCGGCATCATGTGGCGATCGCCACAAGGCATCAGCGACGAACGAAATGGAAAGCCATTGATCGTGCCCCGCACGGGCACTCTGGCACGTGTCCCAAAAAACTCCGGCACGTCCACCGGCGGAGTAATCGCCGCTACCACGCCCGCTTCTCTGCCATCGATCTTTGCCTTGAACCGCAGCTTTTGTTTCGCCATTACAGCCCTCCATCAGCGCTGCTAAACTCTATCTCGACCCGAAACACAGGGCAACATCACAGCTAGAACAATGGCAGCGGCTTATTCCCAGCCCGACCCAGCAACCTGCATAGAGCCTCGTCTGGTTTCGATCTCCGGAGCCTGGTTCCTCATGGGATCCGCTTCCGGCCAGGATTGCGAACGCCCCGTTCACCGCGTGTGGGTTGATGCCTTCCAACTCGCCGCCACTCAAGTTACCAATGCCGAATACGCTCACTTCCTGCGCTCCACAGGATCGCAACCTCCGCCCTTCTGGACCGACAAGAATTTTAGCGATCCTCAGCAGCCCGTCACCGGAGTTTCCTGGTTCGACGCTAACGATTACAGTCAGTGGCTGTCCTCGCAAACCGGCCTCGCGTACCGTCTTCCCAGCGAAGCGGAATGGGAGCGCGCCGCTCGCGGCGATCTCGAACAACAAGATTTCCCGTGGGGCAACGATCCGCCGCAATCTCTCCCCGACTACGCCACGCGCTGGCAAACCGGACCCGAGCCCGTCGCCCGCTACGCTCCCAACGCCTTCGGCCTTTACAACATCTGCGACAACGTCCACGAGTGGTGCAGCGACTGGTACGATCCCAACTACTACGCCATCTCTTTCGACCACAATCCACGGGGACCCGAGCCAGGCCAGCGCAAAGCCTCTCGCGGTGGATCATGGCGCCATCACGTGAAAATCGCACGCTGCTCCGCCCGCTCCAGCATCCCTCCCGAGTTTCAGTATGCTGATTACGGTTTCCGTTTGGCGTGCAATATTTGATTTGGAGAGCACCCATGTTCCGAAAGGATCTTCTACAGGAAAAACGCATCCTCATCACCGGCGGCGGCACCGGACTCGGCAAAGCCATGGCTCACCGCTTCCTCGAACTCGGCGCCACGGTCTACATCTGCGGCCGTCGTGAGGACGTGCTGCAGCAAACCGCTGCCGAACTTTCCGCCGCCACCAAAGGCCCCATCCATGCTCTCCCGTGCGACGTCCGCAATCTCGACGCCGTCGAAGCCATGATCGATTCCATCTGGAAGTCCAGTCCACTCGACATTCTCGTTAACAACGCTGCCGGAAATTTCATCGCCCGTACCGAAGAACTTTCTCCGCGCGCTTTCGAATCCGTGATCGGCATCGTGCTGCTCGGCACTCTGCACGCCACCATGGCTTGCGGACGCCGCTGGCTCAAAGCCAACCGCAAAGGCACCGTTCTCAGCATCTCGGCAACTTACGCCCCGGTCGGTTCGGCTTACGTCGTTCCCTCCGCCGTCTCGAAAGCCGGAGTCGAAGCTCTCACCCGCAGTCTCGCCGTCGAATGGGGCAATCGCGGAATTCGCATGAACGCCATCGCCCCCGGCCCCATTCCCACGCAAGGCGCATTCTCTCGTCTACTGCCACGCCCCGAACTCGAAGCGCTCGCACTCGACCGCAACCCCCTGCACCGCTTCGGCAACACGGAAGAGTTGGCAAATCTGGCCGCGTTTCTGGTAAGCGACGGCTCGGGCTACATCAACGGAGAAGTCGTCCGCATGGACGGTGGAGAATTCCTGCAGGGCGCCGGAGAATTCAGCAATCTTGGCCGCTCCCTCACGGAAGAAGATTGGAAGGCGATCAAGCCCAAGAAGTCAGGCCAACCAAGAACTAACGAAGAATCGTGACGAATTAGCGACCGTCCCTGGACGGCATCACGATCCCCTTCAGCAACAGATTGACCAAGCTGAGAACGATCGCGCCTACAAACGCCGCGAAGAATCCACGCACCTGAAAACTCGGCGAAAGCAGCGCAGACGCCAGCTCCAGCATCAGCGCATTGATCACAAACCAGAACAATCCCAGCGTGAGCAGCGTTAGAGGAAACGTCAAAATTTTCAGCAACGCGCCGATGGTCGCATTGATGAATCCGATGACGAGCGCCGCGATCAACGCCCCCTTGATCCCGCTCACCGAAATTCCGTGTACCACCTGCGACACAATCCACACTGCCAGCGCACTCAAAACCCAATTCAGTAAGATCCGCATAGCTGCTCCTTCCCACACCCACGCGTGACCACGAATGTTCCTCGCAAGACTATATCAATTCACCAAGCCCATGTCCTCGGGTCATACCTTTACAATAAATTCACTTACGCATCCACCGTCTTCGTCGCTCCTTTGGGTTACACTACACAATTCAACTTTGCTCTTCCGGAGAGACTTCGCATGCCCGAACCGGCTCTGAGCGGTTCCGAATTCAAAAAGCAGTTGCATCAAGGCACGCCAAAGGTCGGCTTGTTCCTCAACTCGCACAGTCCCACGGTCGCCGAGCAACTCGCGCACAGCGGCTACGACTGGCTGCTCGTCGATACCCAGCACGGCCCCATGGACCACGAAAAACTTTCGTCGATGCTCTGCGGAATCGCCAGCGGCGGCGCCAAGTCGATCGTCCGCGTCGGCGGATACGACGACCGTCCCGGCATCCAGCAGGCTCTCGATCTCGGCGCCGACGGCGTCCTCATTCCCTATATCAATACCGCCGAAGAGGCCCGCCACGCCATCAGCTGCACCAAGTATCCAACCGTCGGCACGCGCTCCGTTTATTTTCCCCAGCGCAGCATGAACAAGGCCGGACTCCTTGGCTACGCCGGAAATTTCAATAAAGAAGGTATCGTCGCCCTGCAAGTCGAAACCGCCTCCTGCATCGAAAACATCGCCGAGATCGCCGCCGTTCCCGGCGTTGACATTCTCTTCCTCGGTCAAAACGATCTCTGCATGTCCATGGGCCTCTACAATAAGTACGAGTTCCCCCACATGTATACTTCGCCCGAACTCGATGCCGCCACCAAGAAACTGATCGAACACGCCCGCAAGAACAACATAATCCTCGGCCTGTTCTTGTTCGGTACTCCGCGCGTCGGCGAATTTCTCGACAAAGGATTCACCTTCTTCAGCCTCGGCAACGACCTGCATCACCTGGTCACCCAGGTCGGAGCCTACGTCAACGACGTAGAGAAAGTTTCCCAAGAAAAGAGCAACCCCTGGAAGCGACGCCCCACCGCGCTGTTCTAGACGATTCGGGCCAGGCCGTGTGGGGCGGACACTCTTGTCCGCCAACTGCCGCTACGGCAACCACTCTGGACTTCCTTTGGGAATTTTGCCTCATGATCTGTTGCCAAACGAAGTTGAACTCCGTGTATCCAGCTCCCTCGCCTACCGTCGCTCTCCATATGGCTCCAGCCGCGCCGGCCCATCCGCTTCGACTATCCAGAATTTCCGCCCGCGATAATAATCCAGCAGCTCCTGATTTTTCTCCGGCCCCATATCCCGCGCCCACACAATCTTCGATCCATCAATATCCCCCTCGTTGTATACCCACTCGCGGTCAAGATCAAAGTCCGGAGCATACTTCACCAGCACCACATCCCTCCCCGGCAACGCATCCAGCTCCTTCACAATAGCCGCGCGCCCCACGTCTCCATGCTGCCAATCCTTTTCCGGATGCACATGCGTCACCGCCAATGCGATACGCAACAACACCGTTGCTACATACACCACGCAAACCGCGCGCACAAACGCTAGTCCCACAGGACGCTCGCGCCACTGAAACCATCTCAAATGCCGCATGCACTGCATCAGAAATAGAAAGAGCAAAGCCGTCGCGGGAGCAAAGTAGTGCGGCAGGAACCACACCTCGATGGCCAGGCCAATGACAAAGATGCCGGCAATCATCCACGGCACCCGCATGCGCCGGTCGCGCGCCGCGCACGGCAGCGCTAACAGCACGAACGGCAAGGGTGAAACCAGAAAATCCAGCCAGAAATAATAAAGTTTTACACCGCCGCGCCGCATAAACCCGCGCAGCGTCTGATTCTCCGTTGCCTCCCGCAACTCTCGCTCATACTGCGCCTGCATCTTGGCGTGGTGGTAAGTTTTCTGCGGCCACGGTTTTTGCGAGATAAAATAGCGTCCCATGGCGTACGTTTCTCGGTTCACGTCATACGCCATGCGGAAAGGACTTCCCGTTACCCGGTAATAGTAATAGCCGGTCCACGCGGCAAGAGGAACAAGCGTCAGCACCAGCGGCAGCACAATCCTCGCCAGCGAAACCCGGACCGGTGGCCCGCTTTTCCCCGACATCCAAGCCAACAGAGCAATCGCCACTCCCAAGCCCAACAAAAATCCTTCGTACGGACGAGTGTTGGCGAGAACAGACAATCCAACCGCCATAATCGCCGCATCGCGTCTTCGCGCACCGTGTTGGATTCTAGGCAGCGCCCCCAGAACCAGCGCTCCTCCCACCGCCGGCAGGCATGCGCTCCAGTATCCGTTCGTGAAGTAACTCAGCAAACCCAGCCGCGTCACCACCAGCACTCCACCCAGCAGCGCCCATCGCGACGGTATCCAGCCTTGCAGCATCCAGCAGACCGCCGCGCACATCAGCGCCGATGCCAGCAATTGCCCGATCCACGGATTCCCCAACACCTCGCCCAGCGCCAGGATCAGCCCCTGTCCCGGCGGATACATCGACATATACGTCGGATGCCAGATCACATGGAACGTTTCGAAATGCACCCACATCGGGTGCGGAGGATTCGTCAACCTTCCATGCGCGAACGTATCAGCCGCCAGCAGGTAACTGAATTCATCGTGGTAACGCGGCAATGGCACGCCAAGAAGAAGTGCGCCCGCTCCCCGAATTACAAACAACGAAAGTCCCACAAGAAAAATACACAGCCCTTTTCTGCCGGCGATCTTCTTCCCGAACTGCTCGATCCGCGCCGGCCCCAGCGATGCCCATATCTGCGGAAACTTGATCTGCAGATAAACCACGAGCCCAACGATCGCAATCGGCTTCAAAAATTTCAGCAGCCACGTGACAGCGTGCGCCATCAGCCCCGCCGCCAGCGGTAGATTCCCCATGTCACCCCAAACCAATCGCTCTCACCTCGCACCGCCATTAGAATACCTTGTCCATCCCATCACGCCGCTGCAGTACAATCCACCTCGTGGATCCCCTGACTAACATCGAAGTTCGTGTTCTCGGCTCGCTGATCGAAAAAGACATCGCCACTCCCGATTACTATCCCCTGTCACTGAACGCTCTGGTGAATGCCTGCAATCAGAAAAATAATCGCGATCCGGTGATAACTCTCGATGAAGATTCCGTCGCTCACGCACTCGCCACGCTGCAGGAAAAACGTCTCGCCGGCCCCGCCAGTGGCGCCGACAGCCGAGTTACCAAATACGAGCACCGCCTGCAGGAAGTTTTCAACTTCGACCGCCGCGAGACTGCCATCCTCTGCGTGCTTCTACTCCGCGGCCCGCAAACTCCCGGCGAACTCCGCGGTCGTACCGAACGCATGTACCGCTTCGAAGCTCTCGACGACGTAATCTCCACCCTCGACCGCCTCAGCCAGCGCCAACCTTCGCTGGTCGCCATCCTTCCGCGCCAGCCCGGCAGGAAAGAATCGCGTTATATGCAACTCTTCTCCGGCGACGTGCCTCCTGCAGTCGATGTGGCGCGGGCGTCCTCGCCCGCGTCGGACCAAGTCCGCTCCTCCACCGACCCCCGCTTTGCCCATCTCGAAAACGAAGTCCTGGAATTAAGAAGGGAAGTGGCGGAGATGCAGCAACAACTCGCCGCCTTCCGCAAACAATTCGAATGACTCCCGACCTTTCTCAGCTCCCTCCGCGGCCGATCTCCGCGATACGCTTTTGGTGTAAGCTCATACCAAAGCGCTCCCTCCAATAGGAGCACTCTATGCATCGCCGCGAATTCCTCACTCGCTCCGCCACCGGCCTCGGAGCCGCTTGGCTCACCTCTAAGAATCTCCTTGCCGCTCTCGCGACCCAGCCGCTTCCCGCGAAGTTCTCCGCCTCCGACACGGTCACACTTGGCAGCACTGGCATCAAGACCAGCCGCCTCGCCATGGGCACCGGCACCGTCGGCTCCGGTCATCATTCGAATCAGACCGCTCTCGGTGTCAAAGGACTCTCTGATCTCCTGCTCAATGGCTACGATCAAGGTCTGCGTTTCTTCGACGCCGCCGACGCCTATGGAAGCCATCCTCACGTAGCCGAGGCGCTCAAACATATCCCTCGCGACAAAGTCACCGTGCTCACGAAGACCTGGGCCCGCGATCCCGCCACTGCCCGCGCCGATCTTGACCGCTTCCGCCGCGAGCTCGGCACCGACTATCTCGACATCTGCCTCATGCACTGCGTCACCGAACCTGATTGGACCGAGCGCTACAAAGGCGTGATGGACGTCTTCTCCGAAGCCAAGCAGAAGGGAATCATCCGCGCTCACGGCTGTTCCTGCCATAGCATCGAAGCTCTGCGCGCCGCCGCGAAATCACCCTGGGTCGAAGTCGATTTCGCCCGCATCAATCCCATCGGCTCCCACATGGACGCAGACCCTCAAACCGTCGTGAGCGTCCTTCGCGAAATGAAATCCGCCGGCAAAGCCGTGGTCGGTATGAAAATTCTCGGCCAGGGCGATCTCGCCAAGCGGCAGGATGAAGCCATCAGATACGCCCTGTCGCTCGGCATTCTCGACGCCTTCACCATCGGCACCGAAAGCAAGTCCCAACAAGAAGATCTGATCCGTCGAATCGCAGCCGCATAATCGAACGGAAAGAATTAACTAACAATTGCCGGGTGGGGACAGCCGCCCGCGGCTATCCTGCCGGCCGAAGCCCGGCTCTTTTGCCACACTACTGAAAGGCTCCGGGTTTGGGTGGCGCTGCGCTTTCAGCGCTGCGATCACGACTTATCTAGCTGGAACCGGGCTTCAGCCCGAGATACATTCGCGCATCATTCCATCCCACGGAACTCCGAAACCACCTCGATACTCCCCACAATGTTCGCATTCAGCTGATCCAGTTCACTCGCAGGAATCCAATATTCTCTGTGCGTGGACGCTCCAACCACACGAGCCTCATATCCTTGTAGAAACTTCGTCTGCACTCTGAACCGCAGCACGTATCCCGCGAAACCAGAGCGCTCGTCTTTCGTATTCCAGTCGCGCGCAATCTGGGCTGCGTATTCCTCGTTGAGCACCGGATAAAAGAAAGGCTGCTCCGGCAACCGGGGTGGAAACTCACGGAATCCGCTCGCGCGTACCAACTCGAATTCCATTTGTGCCACAGGCCGGTAAAGCGTTGTTAACCCCGTATTCACCCCTTCAGCATATCGAAGATTGATCGAGCGAAACTCTCTTGGACAAAGCCGCGTCCTCGTAGCGTCCGCCTCAACGCAGTAGTCCACAGCCCTATTCATCCATTGTCGGCATGCCATGTTCAAAAAAGAATTTCTTTTTCTCACTAGTAGGAAGGCTCACGATGGTTTCGATGACCTCGTGCCTCTGATCGAATACATAGTCATACCGATAGACTGCGCCATCCGCCAACGTTTGCTCTGAAACCCTGCTTCCATCCTGGTAAACGTTCCGGAGAAGTACTCTCCAGTTTCCGTCGGTAATGGTGGTCATGAGATACGGATCGTAGCCCGGCGCACGGAGAAGCGGCGCATACTCGAAGCGATATAACACATGCAACCCATCCGCCACAGTCTCCAAGTGCCCGTTGAACCCGTATGAATATTTCCGAACATTGCCCGCGTCGTCCTTGGCCTCGACGATTCGATGTGCTTGATCGTATTTGAAGTCAATCTTGTGCCCAGCGGGAGAAATCAGCTGCTGCAAGTCTCGCTGTTTATCGCGTCTCAACTGTATGCCATAGCCGGCGGCATCCTGCATCTCGAGAGCGACGCCCTGCGCGTAACTCTTCGCGTTGTAGGCTTCAGGAAAAAGGAACCGCCGGCCATCGCGGAAATGCAGAGTCCAGCCATCGCCATTCCAGGCAATCTGTGCCCCGTAAAACTCAGAGGAAGTTCCATCGTGCCGAAAGACCGCATCAGCGTAACCAGTTCCTTTGGAGATCCGGCGAAAATGGATTTCGCGTCCATCTTCCAAGTTCAGGTCCATATAGGTGTAGGGAAATCTTGTACCGGTCGGGCACACGTCGTAGGGATGATTCGTTCCTGCGCCGAATGCCCGAGCGTAGAAATCCCAAACACGATACGTTCGCGTCAGAGACAAGGGCATAGCATCAGGAACGAACAAGTCAGTCTGGCGAAGCACAAACATCCCGAATGCAGATCGACTTCAAATTCGTTCACCGGGGAGTCGTGATGAACCGTCGGTTCGATCCGCAGAATGGAGCTCTTGAACTTAACGCCTTCCGGTCCCAGGTCAGTCGGAGAAATCACGAGATACGGGTAGGAACCGTCCCACGCCGGAGGCGAATCCGTGAAAGGTAGAAGCTCAACCTTTACCGGGCGAGCAGCAGGTTTCCGAAATGTGAGAAAGGCGGAGCTGGCCAGCAGCACCACAAGCACACACCACTTCCACATCGGCGGATGCTAGAAATGACTCTTTCCCATCACCTGATGCCAGTCACCGAACCATAGTCCCCGAGCTTTACCTTACTACGTGTTCCGCGCCCCACACAGTGTCCATCTCACCACGATCATCCATACCTGGCCGCCACCTAACCCCCGCAAAATCAACGCCCCGCCCACTGGCCCCCTCCATGCACTCTCCTTAAGCGCTGCTCAGCAGCAGGAGGTGACCAATCATGACCCGTATCAACTTGTTTCGCTCTACCCCATCCACTCTGAATTCCGTTAGTTGGGGTAAGAAGAACTTCGACAACACCAGCACGCTGACCTTCGCCGCTCTCCTGATCGTTTGTTCAGTAGCCGTCGGATGCTCCAGCGATAAACCAAAACCCATAAGCTCCACCAACGAATCTCCAATCACTCAACCCACGCCGCCCGTCACAACCAGTTCCACGCCCACGCCGGAAATGCCCATGCAGCAGGCCGCCGCCAAGCCTGTGCGCAAGAGAGTCGTCCACAAAGCTCCGGCAACCCTAACGTACGTGGATAAAACTTCCGGAGTCTCTTTCCAATATCCGCGCAAGGACGCGCTCAAGACCGGCGACGCCGCTACCGAACTCGTTTCCTCCGGTCCCATTCCCATGGACTTCGTGCAGCCCGGGGGAGTCGCGCTCGCAGCCGTTGCCATTCCCGAGTCCACCTATCCCAACTCGGACCTGGCCTCGGCCTTCTTCAACGTCAGCGTGAACAAAACTCTTACTGCGGATCAGTGCGGCGAGTTCTCCGTCCCGCAGCCCAACCCCGCAGCCCCGGCCGATCCCACGGTCCAAGCCACGGCGCAGCTGGCGACTTCGCCGATTTCTAAATTGATGATCGGTGACATGGAACTCCAGTCCAGCGAAACCAACCTTGGTGGGCAAACCACGACCGGCCCTCGCGAACAAGCGTCGAAGTACTACCACGTCTTCCAGAACGGCGCCTGCTACGAATTCGCCCTGAAAGTCGCAACCACCGGACCCGACCCTACACGCACAACGGAATCCACCACCAAAAACGTCGACCGTGACGAAGTCTTTCACCGCCTCGAGAAAATCCTGGCCACCGTGAAGATCAATCTGGTCACCGCTCCTGAAGTCAACGCCGAAGTCAAAATGAATGCGCAACCCACGCCCGCGGAAACCCCAGCCCAGTAATCGCAAAACGGCGCCGGTCATAACCCTGCGGTGAAAAGAAAGCATGACCGGCGCCAGCGCGGGCTGGACGCTCGTCTCGGCCTGCCCTTCCGTGTCGAGTCCAAACCCAACCTGCCGCATCCAACCTTAGACATGGAGGTCCCTATGCACGTTATTCTTGGAGCAAACGGCAACACTGGACACGTAGTAGCAAAGACTCTTCTTGCTCGCGGCCAGAAAGTTCGCGCCGTCGGCAGAAACGCAACTCACCTGCAGCCTCTCGCAGCTAACGGCGCGGAGATTTTCATCGCCGATGTCACCGACGCGTCCGCCCTCACCAAAGCCTTCCACCAGGCAGATTCCGCCTACGTCATGCTTCCGCCCAACCCCACCAGTAACGACTTCCGCGCTTTTCAGGATCGCGCCAGCGACGCCATCGCCGCCGCCATTCAAAAAGCCGGAGTCAAGAATATTGTTTCGCTCAGCAGTTTTGGCGCCGACAAATCCTCCGGAACCGGTCCGGTAGTCGGCCTTCACAATCTCGAGCAAAAGCTCAACCAGATCGACGCTGCCAACGTTCTTCACCTGCGCGCCGGATACTTCATGGAAAACACTCTGGCGCAAGCCGGCGCTATTCGCATGATGGGCTCGGCCATCGGACCCGTTCGTCCGGATCTCAAACTTCCCATGATCGACACCCACGACATCGGAGCTGCCGCAGCCGACGCTCTCTTGCGCCTCGCCTTCCGCGGCAAGCAAACCCAAGAGCTGCACGGCCAGCGCGATCTTAACTACACCGAAGTCACCACCATCATCGGCACCGCCATCGGCAAGCCCAACCTCCCCTACATCCAGGCGCCGGACGATCAACTCCGAGCCGCCATGGTTCAGATGGGGATGTCCGACAATTTCGTTGGCCTCATCCTCGAGATGGCGGGCGCGCTCAATTCCGGACACATGCGCGCTCTCGAACCTCGCGGCCCCGGCAACACCACTCCAACGCCCTTCGAAACTTTCGTCGCTCAGTCATTCGTCCCCGCCTATCAACAACAAGCAGCAGCCTAATCACACACGAAAGGCCACGCTCATTTCAGAACGTGGCCTTTCATGTGCCTTTGATTTTGATTTCGCGGAGCAACGCTAGCCGCTCTTACCCGACTCCGCCAGCCTCATACTCACAATCACCGTATGCGCCAGGCTCTCCACCACGGCCACATCACCTTCATCAAAATTAAACGGCTCCGTCGCGAGGACCATCAGCAACCCCACCGTGTCGCGCTCATAACGAACCGGTGCCGCCAGAATCGATCGCACGCCCAGCCTCCGGCAACTCTCCAAATCCACTCTCGGATCGTTCTCCGTATCATCGCACCGTAAAGTTTTTCCCGCGCGAAAGCACTCTCCCGAAAGTCCCGAGTTCACATCCAACCGCGTCCCCAGCGCCGGCGCTTTTTCCCCAACGCTGGCCCGGCACATCACCGCGCCCTTATGGACGAGCGCAATCGCCGCGCTCGTGCCCCGCGTCAGCGACCGCGCACGCTCTCCAATCAGCCGCAACGCCGCCGTCAAATCCGTGCCCAGCGAACTGAATTCATATTGCACCGTCGCCGACGCCGCACCTCCATCCGCATTTCCCGCCGCTGTCCATGCCTCCGCTTCCAAACTAACGGTCATGGGATCGCGATCCGCTCCTCCAGCAGACTTCGCTCCCGCAGGCCAAGCCATCCTGCCCAATGCAACCTTCGGTGCGATGTGGCTGGGCGCACCCGCATTCAGCGTCAACCAATCGTTCAATCGCCGCCGCCCATCCTCCGGCAAATCCGAGAAGCGCACCCCCGCACGCCCCAGCGCATCGGCCCACGCGATGTATCCCGTAGTCTCGAAGTGCGCCTCTGGTTCGGAAAGATCTAGCTTCACCCGGACGCGCCGCTCCCGGTCCGGCAACTGCCCATCGCGATTGCTTTCCGTCTGCATCGACAAGCCCTCTTCACTCAGGTCTAAAATCATGCCGCCCGTCACGCCATCGAAGCTGGCAAACGCCGGGGCATGCACCATCTGCCGCCAACATCTCCGCCGTTCCCCAGCCAGCTCGTGATTCTTTTCCATAACTTCGAGCAAATGAATTCCCATAAGAATGATGAGATAGCCCGCCAACAGAAAAAAGTGCTACCGCGGATTCCCCAACCTGGAAGCCGCACTCGCTCACCTGCTATACTTCAGCCCGTCCAAACTGGGTTATCATCCACCGGAGACTTGCTCGATGCCTCCACCCCCGGAGCGACGCCGTGATCCCCGCGTCAAAGTGAAGGTGCCCGTCGAGATCTATCTCGAGGGCAACGACATACCATTTCGCACCGCCACATCCGACCTCAGCCTGCACGGCTGCTACATTGAGACCTTCTCTCCTTTTCCCATTGGCACCGTCCTCGAACTCAAGCTTCAGGCAAACAGCACGCTCCTGGTGCTGGCTACTGTCGTCGCCAGCGACCCTCAAGTCGGCAACGGCATCCATTTCACCAAGATGCTCCCCGAAGACGTCGAAGAACTGAAGGCTTTCCTGGCCGCGGCAGAAAAAGCAGGGACGGAGAACGCGGGATAACCGCACCGCCAGTCCCGCCGGCCCGCACCACATTACAATTCTCCGATGGCGCACAAAACCAACGCCGTTCGCCTGCTCGATCAGCTGGGGATCCGCTACGAGCTGCGCGAATACGACGTCGACGAGAGCGACCTGGCGGCGGAGAGCGTGGCCGCCAAGATCGGACTCCCACCGGCGCAGGTGTTCAAAACTCTGGTGGCGCGCGGCGACCGCAGCGCCGCTTGTTTCGCCGTCGTACCCGGCGATGCCGAGCTGGATCTGAAAGCCCTGGCTTCGGCCTCGGGAAACCGCAAGATCCAACTGGTTCCCGTGAAGGAACTGCAAGCACTCACGGGATATATCCGCGGAGGCGTCACCGCTCTCGCCGGCAAGAAAGACTATCCCGTGTACGCGGATGAAACCATCGAGTTGTTCGACGTCATCTCCATTTCAGCTGGCATTCGCGGGATGCAAATCCTGCTCTTCCCGGCTGACTATCTGACCGCGACCAAAGCCACCGTGGCAGCCCTAGCGCGCCCGAAACAGACGTGATCCCCCTCCACGCCAAGAAAGAAAAGGCCAGTCCCCAACCTCCGCGCTCCCGACATCACCATTCATTCGTCCACTCCCTTTCCAAATCCCCAAATTGCATTGTCATCCTGAAGCGACTGCCTTATCGTCGCTGAAGGATCCCTAGGTCGCCACACGCACCTGTGGGACTGCATTTGTCAGCTATACATTAGGTATTTGATATTGCGAAAAGCTAGTCAAGGTTGGGTGAACAGGAGTGGTGTGGAAATCATTGGGAACGGGGGGTCAAGAAACCAAAAGGTTGCGAGTTGTGGAATTCCGCCTTTGGCAAAGAATGCCAAAGATGGGGCACCCGGCCGTTCTTGTCGGGATCGCTTTTGAAATCTCCGCGATATCCGTCGGGATGACAATTTGGCGGGTCCCGAGTGTGCACCGACAAGACGCCCCGTTGCAAACCCACCGCCCTTCCCTTACATTTGGACCGCCAAAACATGGACAGCGGAGCTGCGGTTTCCGCGCGGCCAACGCAGCCTTGATGCGAAGGGTTGATTCGTCCAGCGGACTCGGAGGAACTCATGGCAAACACATTTGGTACGGATATTTTGATTCAGGCAGCGGACCCGATGGAGGCCGCCAAGTTCTACGTCAAGGAACTTGGCTTTGAGGTCACGGATGAGGAATCAAATATGGTCAGCCTCCACGGAAAGAACATCAACTTTTTCATTGAGCGAGGGCCTGCTCTTGGACCGGTTTTCGAAGTTACGGTAGAAAGCGTTCAGGAAGCCAAAACGCGTCTCAAGAAAAAGGGTTGCCAGATCGTGAAAGATGAGCCTAAGTTCCCGCGATGTTACATCAAAGATCCATACGGTCTGATTTATAACCTGACGGAGTGATTTCGGCGTCGGCAGTTATAGCTGAGGGACCGGAAGTAAGAATCCCCGCTCCTTCGGCTTCGCTCAGGGCAAGCTCTCCTGCCTCGCTTCTCTCTCGCGCGTCGCAATGACAAGACTTTTGTGGCTATCCCAGAATCGCGTGCGTGATCCCCTGCCACCAGGAAGGATTGTGCCGCCACATGTATACCGCGAGGCTTTGGCCCACGATCAACAACGGCAGCGCATAGAGATATACCTTGTGGACGCGCCGGTCTACCAGCAGGTCGCGCGCAACGCCTAGAACCATCAGCAGGTCCAGGCAAGGATAGAAGAGATTGTGGTTGAACAAGTAGTCAAAGCGGCCGATGGGCGCGTCCATGAGCGCGCAGGTTGCGATGAAGATCAGCCGGCGGTGCAGCTCTGGTTTCGTGCGCCAATAAATGGCAAGCGCAATGGGCACGCCGAAGGCGATCATGTCGAAGAACGGGATGCTCAGAAAAGCATCCGCGCCGCTCTGATGGAGTTGAACCGTGTCAAAGCGGGCCATGATGATGGCGGTGGCAGTGCCCAGCGGAACCATCACCGTGGCGAGCCCGGCGCCAAACCAGCCGAGGAAGCGGTGCCAACTGACTTTGTGTATACGGACCAGCGTCGACTGACAAATGAAGAAGATCACCCACCCGGCGAAAGCCGAGCCGTGAATCCAGAGAATGAAGGGCCGCGGCACCGCGGGATGGAACAGATTGTCGTTGACCGTACGCTTGAAGCCGTCGACCACAATGGCCGCGACCAGCAGCGACATCGCAAAATAGAAATAGCGATGCACAATCCCGTTGCGACCGGTCAAGGTCAGCGTGCTGATTTTTTTCTCCGGGCCCACGGCAGGCCCGACGTGCTCTGCGTTGACAGTGGACATGGAAGGGTGAGCTGGGACTTCGCTTCCGTTTGCCCGGCGTACGAGAGGATACACGTCGAGCGTCCGGTTCGCCATCTTTTTCGGATTCGTTCAAAGGAAAAGGGCGGGCTGGCCTACCCTTGGTTTTTTCTGGTTACGCCTACATCAAGAGGCTGCCCCAGCTTTGCTGGTTTTGCAAAGCTGGGCACCACGGACCTCGACCCCGCCGACTGGCATTACGCTATCTTCCTCACTTTCAGCCCCGCCTTCCGCTCTTCATTCACCAGCACGGCTCCGCGCTCGCCGTCAGCATAATGCCGGTAGCTGCTCCAGTCCCAGTGTTGAGGTTCCAGCCCCAGTCCCCGTTTTACCGGATTGCGATGCATGTAGCGCAGCTTCTCCACCCGCTTTTTCTCCGTGAACACCACAAAGTCATAGAAGCGCGCCTGCCAGATATGCCCGCTATCCAAAGCCGTGTCCCACAAGCTGCCCTGCCGCGGATCGCTGGCCGAGCGCTGCTTGTGCAGCAGCCGCCGCGCGAAGCCCTGCTTGATCGCTTGCATCACCTTGAACGGATCGCCGGCAGATGCTCGCGGGATTCGGCCTAAAGTACACAAAAAATAGNNAAACGCCTTCTGGCCTCAGGGGTCACCCAAAACCGGCCAATGAAGGTCACCTGAAAACCGGCCAACGAGAGTGAGGCTCGGGGACGTTGATTCCAACGCAAGGCAGTAGCCTTCGTTGGTATGAGCACCGTCTTGAGCGAAGCGAAAAAACAACAAGTCATAGCCCTGGGACGACTCGGATGGCCCTTGCGGCGCATCGAGCAAGAGACCGGGGTGCGTCGGGAGACCGCCGGAGCCTATCTGAAAGCGGCGGGGATTGGGGTGCGCCCGCCAGGTGCCTGGGGACGGCGACCGCCGGCAAAACCGGCCAACGAAAATGGGGTGACCACCGGGTCGGACGCGGCAAAACCGGCCAACACGGTCAACCCCAACCCCGAAAACCTTTCCACGAAGGGAAAGGCAAAAGCAAGAACCGCAAAACCGGCCAACGAGAATGCGGTGACCACCGGGTTTGGCGTGGAGTTGAGCGCCTCAGAACGCAAACCTCGCAATCCCGTTCCGTCCACCAGTTTGTGCGAACGTTTCGCGAGGCGATCGAACTGGGTCTGAGCCAGGGTCGCAATGCCATCGGGATTTGGCAGGACCTGGTGTCCGAGAGCGGGTTCAACGGCGGCTATCAGACCGTCAAACGCTTCGTGCGCAAGCTTCGCGGAAACCAACCCCCACAGCCGCGAGCCGTGATCTTTACCGCACCCGGAGAAGAGTCCCAAGTCGATTACGGCACCGGACCGATGGTCCGCGATCCGCAGACCGGCAAATACCGACGCACACGATTGTTCGTGCTGACGCTCGGATGCAGTCGCAAGGCGGTACGCTTGCTCTCCTTCCGCTCCAGCTCTCGCATCTGGGCTGAGCTGCACGAGAAAGCCTTCCGTCGACTCGGCGGCAGTACCCGCATCGTGGTGCTCGATAATCTGAAGGAAGGCGTACTTGTCCCCGACATCTACGATCCCGCTCTGAATCCCCTCTATCGCGACGTGCTGACGCACTATGGCTGTGTCGCACTACCGTGCCGGATCCAAGATCCAGATCGAAAAGGAAAAGTTGAGCGCGGCGTCGGACACGCCAAGAACACACCCCTCAAGGGAAAACGCTTCGAGAGCCTGGAAGAAGCGCAAGCCTATCTGGACCGTTGGGAAACCAGCTGCGCCGATACGCGCATCCACGGCACCACCAAACGGCAAGTCGCCACCATGTTTGCCGAAGAGAAACCTATCTTGCTCCCACTGCCGCTAGAACCGTTCCGCTACTACCAGCACGGTCAACGGGTCGTACATCTCGACGGTTGTGTCGAAGTCGAGGCCGCCTACTACGGCCTACCCCCGGGCTGGATCGGACGCTTGGTCCGAGTGCAGTGGGACGAACTCTACGTTCGCATCCTCGATCCCCAAAACGGTCTGCTGCTGCGGGAACATGTGCGCCAGAAACGCGGCTGGTATCGCATCAAAGAAGAAGACCACCCCAAACACAGACCGCTGCGCGTCTCTCAGTTACTGTGGCGAGCCGGCCGCGCTGGTACTCACATCGGCACACTTTGCAACCTTATTTATAAC
>PLHQ01000216.1 GCA_003138975.1 Acidobacteriaceae bacterium
AACCCTGCCTTAAGGAATCACTGCGTCGACTGGTGAGCTTGCCACAGGAGTGTCGAGGGTCTAAACGGGTCAAGGCTTTGGCCTTCCCTCGGCGGCAACCTTCAGCCTTCTTGCCCGGATGGCAGCATCTTTGCCGGTATTAAGAACACCGTCTCGCTGAGGCCATGTGTCAGCTGCTCAGTCTGGTCAAGCATGTGGTCGCTGAAATCCGGGTACCGGTACCTCAGCAGGCCGTTGAGCAGCATCAACACATTGCTGAGACCATAGACGCGCCATTCGTTCCGGGGCAGATCCCGCTTCGCTTTAGTGAGCGCCTCCGCGAACATGCCTATTTTCCAAAATACGGCAACGATGAAGTACGACACGGCTAGGTATCCACGGTCTGGCGCGAGTCGGTCCAACAGTGCCTGCTCGAATGTTTTTCTCTGATCGTCCGATTGCAGTGACCGGTAGAGGCCGATGAGAGCGTCCAAGTTGTCCGACCTCAGGGTCGCTTCCTCCGGATCCGATACGATCACTTGGTTTAGAGGGGAGTTCTGCGCCTAAGAATCGCCCCCGACGCCGATGAGCAAAGTCCCGCCGTACGCTATGTGAACGCTCCCCAAGCCACCGCACGTACGTCCGCAGACTGCATAACGGCTGAGTTCGGATTTTAGGACGGACACGACCTCCTTCTCGACGCGGTCGACGATCTGGTAGGGAAATTCCTCGGGGTCCTTCTTCGGTTGCGGGTGGCCGCCCCCCCCCATCGATTTAAAGACGCAGTTTTTGACCCTATGCCTGTTTCCATATTGATCAAGGAAGATGAGTGTTCCGCTCCAGGGCTTGCCACGCTTCGTGACCATCGCTTGCGTGAAGAAAACGGCTCTTAGCTGAGCACACTCGTGGGGGGCCCAACACCTGTTCCCGGCGCGCGTCGTAGTTATTGCTGAGGCTTAGGCTCATAGCCTGAGTGGGCGGCTTCGATATCTCGGCGGCCAAGACCCTGTTGCTTTTTCCCGACGTATCAGTCACGCCAGCACTTCGACCGGGTTATGGACGAACTCGTCCGTAGCCTGCTTAAGCGCGCCCGTCAATTTCTGCCCCCGCCCCACCTGCTGAAGATTTCGCCGTAGGAGCCGTCTCCCCTACCCCGAGCGGCAGAGTCTGAATGAAGGCCGCAAGCCGACCGGCCTCGATCCGCGTAAGATCCTCTGGCAACCGGAGCCGCACCTGCAGGTCCTTCCTTAACAAGTACGGATGCTCCGCTAGGCTAACTTGGCGCGGATTGCCGACGTCGTCCTCGGCTTCACTATCCTGAAGCCCCGGCGCGGGACCAATCTTGACGTCTTGGCCCATCGCCGCGTGGGAGACATCAACTAGTCCCGCCGACCACGAGAATCGGGTCTTCTTGCCCCTCCTGCCCTCGATCAGCCAGCCACAGCCGAGCTGCTCGAGCTTTCGAAAAAATCTAATGATCTGCCATCGGTCCGGCGCATCCTGCTCGGAACTCAGCCGCCAGGAGAGCTGGTCCACCTTCGTCGTGCTCATATTCGTCACGAACGTACCTAGGTGATCAAAAACCAGTTTTGCAACCGGATCGACCTTATAATAGGCGCGTACGCCTGCCAAATCCATTTCTGTGTCCGCCATAGGCCACTATACCTCCAAGTTCTAGCTTATAATGCCTAAGGTGCGAGATTGTCAACTAGGATTCCATGTTTTAGCAGCATTAAAGTTTCTTTGTACGGATTGTCGGAACTACATTAAACGTGAGACCGCTCGTGCGTCGCGGTTTTCGATGGGGGCGGGTGGCCCCAACCCTTTGCGCCACCACTGCAGCGGGTGCCCCATCCTCGCATCCTTTGCGAGCCCTGAGCGGAGCCGAAGGGGTGGGCACGATGCTGCCGACACTGAGGCTACTATTCATGCTCAGCCCAGAGAACAGCAGTTTCCTCACCGGGCTTTCAGCCCGATTCGGAATGACATCCGTTTAACTTTGGCTCCGTTCGCAACTGTTTGAGGCCATCCTAAGCTCTTGTCATTCCGAACCGCGCCGAAGGCGGGCGAGGAACCTGCTTTCTTTTCAATGGCGCGAAAGCTTGTCGATTTGGGTTTTTGCACAGTGCTTCGTGACATCTGCCGCTGCACAAACTCCAGCCAATCCCTAAACTCTTGTCATTCCGAACGGCTTCAGCCGTGAGAGCGGAGCCGAACCTGCTGTCCCACGGAGCGGCAATGGCCCGTGAGCGGAGCTACTACGTATACATCATGGCGAGCAAAAGCCGCGTGCTCTACGTCGGGGTGACGGGTTTTCTCATGGCGCGAGTCTTGCGACACAAAGCCGGCGAAGGCGGAGCGTTTACGCGAAAGTATCGCGTGCATCGGCTGGTTTACTATCGCTGCTTTCAGAACCTCGGCGATGCGATCGCGCGAGAGACGGAGATCAAGAAATGGTGGCGGGGGAAGAAAGTGGCGTTGATTCGCGCAGACAATCCGACTTGGGAAGATCTGTCGGCCGGTTGGGGTGAGGCGGCGGTGATGATGGTGTCGGGGAAAGCACGTTCCTCACCGGGCTTTCAGCCCGGTTCGGAATGACATCCGAGCTAGAGGGCGAGGAGCTGGCTAATCATTGTTCAATGTGGCGCCAGCGGCCGATAGATGAGGCCAGTGACAGTCCACTCGATGAAGTAGGCGACGGCTTGTTGCAACGTCAGCGTCAATCCGATATTCAGGTTGACGTAGTTATGCACCACAAGAGAACCAACTGCGAAAACCCCGACGAGCGCGCCGAAGATGACGCCGAGGCGCGCCCCTTCGCCGAGGCTGGAGCCACCCTGGTAGAGCATGGCGTAAATCACCGCCAGCGCCACGATCGACACAAACATGGCAGCCGTTCCTCCCGGCATGTGGTTCATCTGTCCTTGCTGGGATCGATATACGGCGGGGTATTTGAGGAACTCCTTCTTCAACGAGGGAAACAGTCCGAAGGCGAGACCCCCAAGGACGAAATATGCCAGGAAGCCGCCAAAAGCTGCGAGAGCGATGCGCGAGAGGCTCATGAGCTAATCCTTTCCAAGCCCGAGGTCGGCGCTATCTTACCTGAGGCTGTTCCGCGCGCGGCGGTTTTCGCTGGTTGGCAAAAGTTTTGGCAAGAAATCCAAAGCCCACTGTGACATCTGACCTTGTGCCCCACTCCGAATTATCCCAACATGGTCAAGGCTGAGGCGGCAAAGGCGCCGCTCGCGCCAGCACCCGTAACTCCTTTGCGCTCTGGATTTTGACCGATAAGTTCTTTGACATCTAGATTTTGCAAACCCCGCGACCAGCAGGATTTTCAGAGGTATGGGGGGAGGGGGGTACCCACACAACTCCACGAAATTTGTCGTTTCGGAACGCCCCTTCTGCCGCCGCACAGACACTAGCCGACAGGATTATTTCAAGCAGATATCCACAAACGTTGGAAAGGTTTTAGGGCGAGGAGACGCGGAGGATCGCCCTGCAGGCAAATCAGGAAACGCGCGGGCAGATCAATCAGGAGTGTAGCCGAGATAGTCCTCGTGACCCTCAAAGATCCGTTGTAGCAGAGTGCGGGGTTGCGGCTTCGGAGCTGCCGGCTTCGGTTCACGGGTCGTCACGGTTTCCTTCCGGGATTCGGACTCCACTTGCGGAGCGACTTCTAGGATGGCTGGCATAGGATGCCTCCCTTCCATCAAGAGAAGGAATTTGAACTCACAGCAAAGGTAGTCAATTTGGCTGCCCTATCCAATGACGGGCATCACGGTTCGGTGTGATGCGAGGGCGAGGCCCGGCTGCTGCAGGCTCAAGATTAGGTGACTGCGGGATGACGAACGAGAGCGGGCTATAATCATCCACTTCAGAGGGCTTGGGCATGGCTGTGGCCAAGAAGGACTTACCGACTGCGCCTTACGTGGTTGATCCGAGGGTGCGGATTGGGCATGTGCATTTGAAAGTTGCTGACTTGCGCGGGCGCTGCGCTTTTATGCGGGAGTGCGGGGATTGGAAGTGATGCAGCGGTACAGCGATGGGGCAGTGTTTTTGTCGGGGGACGGATACCACCATCATATTGCGCTCAATACGTGGGAGAGTCTGGGAGGGGTGCCTCCGCCGATGGGTACGACGGGACTCTACCATACGGCCATTCTTTATCCCACGCGTGCGGAGTTGGCAACGGCACTGCGAAGAGTGCTGGGCGGCGAAGATTCCGTTGCAGGGCGCGGCAGACCATGGCGTGAGCGAATCGATTTACCTGAGTGATCCCGATGAGAATGGAGTAGAACTCTACTGCGATAAGCCCAAGGAAAAGTGGCCGCGGACTCCGGACGGACGATTGGAGATGTACACGCGCCGGCTTGACTTGCACGAATTGTTGAACGAGACGCCGGAGGGAACCGAAATGGAGGGTGGGCCTCGGGATTTGTAGAGCTAGAGGTCGAGGAAGCGGTTCCGATCCTGAGCGCTGGGCAGGACGCAGGTTTCGGAGCGGCCGAAGATGCGGTAACGGTAGCGCGCGACGGCGCTGTAGCCGAAGTCGTGGACGAATTTGGGCAGGAGCTGCAGCAGAAAAGCGGTGGAGCGCCAGAAGGCGCCGAGTTGTTTCAGGGTGAAGAAGACTGCGTCGGAGCGGGAGAGTAGAAGCTCATTTGGCGCTCGGGCGTCGAGATTAACTACAACGTAAAGCATATCCAGATTGTTGGGGCTGAGGCCGTGGCGGGAAAGGATTTTCGCGGCGACATCACTTTGCAGCGATGCGAAACGGAAGGTGGCACGGCGATCGCGGTAAAGAATGAATTGGATGAAGCGGTTGCAGAGCCCGCAGACGCCGTCGTAAAGCAGGATGGGGTGGGGCATGGGTAGGCGACACAGAAGACTTTGGCATTTCGGATTTAGAGTTGCGTTGTGATCTGCGGCTGAGGATCCTGACATTTCCTGATTTGTACGCGCAGCTCTCGCGCCTCGCGCTGTAGGTCCTGCGCCATGCGCCAGCAGTTATCTTGCTGGATCTTTTCCGGCGCTTGTGAGGCTTGTTTGGTCAGACGCAGAATCTCGTCCTCAAGAACTTTCAGGCGAGCCTGCAGTGCTTCTACTAACATCGATGGGGCCTAACGAGGAAAGTATATCCGAGTTTCTGCAGATTCCGGAGGGCTTCGCCCTGCGTGGACAGCCGAGGCGGCTGTCCACGCACGAGTTGTGTAGGGGGCGGAATGACAAGTCAAAGGCGGCGGACAGGAGTGCCCCACACGTTCATGAGCCGAGGCGGAGTAGTTCAGATCGCAGGCGGGGGTGGTGCTGAGTTTTGCGGAGATAGGCCATCTCGTTGGCGGCGGATTTGGCGCGGATGATCTTGATGAGTTGCTGCTTTTCGTTGGGCGACCAGCGGGGCAGATCGGGCACTAGCGCCAGGATTAGGGCCCAGTTTTCGAGGGACTGGCGCTGGATTTGAGTCCAGCGGGCGGGATTGATTCTTAGGGCACGGGTTATGACGCCGATAGAGGCCTGGCGGATCTTCTGGCTGTCGCCGTCGAACTCGCGCGCCATGCGGCGGTTGATGAGTAGGCCGACATTGCGGGTGGAAAAAGTGTCCCAGAGGCCGGTGGGTTCTGCTCGACCCAATTCATAGAACACGTGGGCCTCGGCGAGATGTTTCAAGGTGCGGGGCGGAGTGCGGTATTGTGGGTTGGCAGCGATTTTTTCTTCTTCGCTTTCACACAACTTCTGAAGATCCGCGCGGCCGGGACGGAAGCCCAGTTTTCGGTAGAACCAGAAGGCGCCAGAGTCGATGGCTTCGTCGTTGTTCTGGCCGATCTGATACGGATAAATCGAAATGCATTTTGCGGCGGTGAGAGCGCGCAGGCAGCGCAGGGCTTGGGCGTAGATCCAGGCGGTTTCCCCCTGACGATAGGTATAGAAAGTGTTGAAGCCAACCTCGATCCATTCGCAGAGTCCGATGGCTTCGATGTAGTTGATGGGTACGCCGTTTTTCAGCGTGTAGCCGGCGAGATAAGCGCGGAGTGGGAGACGGCGGGCGGGAGCCAGTCCCCAAAAATGCATTACGACGCCGCGGCCGAGGTCGGCGCGAACGACGCAGCGCGGGTCGCCGAGCGTGGTGCCATAGAGCTCGCGGTAGCGAACGACCATGATTTCGCGGATGGCGTGCATGACGGATTCTCCGGCGGTCCCGGAAAGTTTTTCGAACTTGGGTGCGGGCAGGGTGAGTTCGTCAGAGAGAGAAACTTCGTTGCGCTGGATGAGTGGGCGGTCGTGGAAGTAGAAGCGGCGAGGACGCGCCCAGTTACTGGTGCGGGAGAGTTTGAGGTTTTCGAGTCTCCAGCTAACGGGGAGACGAAGTGAGTCGTAGAGTTCGGCGCGATGGCGGGCGGGAAGTGGGAGTTGCGCGAAGCGGTTGAGGAGCCAGGGGAGCGGATTCTGGCGGCCGCGGGCGGCGTGGAGCCAGCGCGTCCACGGGATGTTGGCTTCGACGTCGGCATCTTCTTCGAGGAGCGGAATGAAACGCGGCCAGGTGTTGCCGCGGGCCCTCTCGGCTTGGTAGTCGTCCCAATAGTCCTTCCAGGCGATGTCGACATTGCGGGGGATGCGGCGCACGAGCCAGTGGGCGACGTCGAAGGGAAGAGTGTCCTGCATGATGGTACCGGCGATGCCGGAGGTATAGAAATCGTCGAACAGGGACAGGTCGGCGTTCGTAGAGCGAAGTTTCTCGATGCGTTCGTGAAACGTGTTGAGAAGACGCTCGACGCGCGGAACGAGAGACGGCGCGTGCGGAAACGCGCGGAGGAAGAGCAGGCATTCGTGTAAGCGGATGAGGTGAGGAGGATCGGTGAGTTGGAGCTTGGAGAGTTGGGCCAGGAGGCTGGCGATGTGGGCGGCGTGGCCGGAGTCGAAGCGATTCTTGGCAGCTTCGAGTTCGGCGAGGAGATGGTTGGGACCGTGGGAAGTGGGCGGCATGGGCGGCGAAATAGTGTAACGCAATCAGGGTTAAAGAGGATCTGTGAGAAGAAGATTTTGACGGAGTCCTAGAATCTTTAACCGCAGAGGACACAGGGCTAGAGAGGGGAATAAATCAGCAAGAATTTTCTTTTGCCTCGTTGGCCAGGTGGCACATCCACCTTTAGTGTGCTGTTACGAGTCGTCCAAACGTAGGCTTCATCGCCATGTATTTTGTATCGGTCAGCTGGTGAAGTTTGCCATCGCTATCAAAGGTGAACAACTGGTATTCTCCGGTCCACATTTCGCAGCGCGGACGCTCTTCGCCGACAGTGATGAATTGAGTGGCCACTCGATTTAAAACCGAAAAGGCAATCAGTCTGCCATCCAGCGACCAGGCCGGGAAGCAAAAATCCTGCCGTTTGGAGAATACGAGGCGGTGTTGTTGGGAGCCGTCGGCGGCCATCAGGAACAATGCTGGATGCTCGCCTTCCCGGTCGGAAACGAACAGGATGGATGCGCCATCGGGGGCCCAAGGTGGCGAAGAATCCTCGCCTTTATCTTCGGTGAGACGGCGCACGTTGGAGCCGTCGTAATTCATGGCGAAGATCTGGAACTTGCCAGCGCGGTCCGAGGCGAACGCAATCTGACGATCATCTGGAGACCATGTCGGAGAGACCGCGTGTTCCGTGAGTCGCTTCACGTTTGAACCGTCGGGATCCATGACCCAAATTGCAGGATTACGGCTGGGGTTGGGCAGCGAGAAGGCATAGAAAGCGATTTTCTTGCCATCGTGAGACCAGACAGGCCCACAGGCATCGCCGCTGGTGATCTTGGTCAGGCGCTGTTGTCCAGTGCCGTCGGCATTCACAACGTAAATCTGTGAGTACTGGTCGTCGCGCAACGAGCAGAAGGCAATCTTCGTTCCGTCTGGTGAAACCGAAGGATCAAACCCGTTCACATGCAGATCCGTAATTCCTGAACCGTCGGGATTCATGAACGCGAGCAGATTCATTTTGGCGTCGGAGGCGGAGTGGAACTGCATACCGGGATTCTCGACCGAATTGATAGCGACTGCGCCCTTGGGCTGATCGCCGTTGCCAGAAGCCGAGCCGTGGGTGTCGGCCGATAGCATCGCCATAGAAGATGAGGTCGTGATCATGGGGTCAGGACGCACGAAAACGATCTTCTCCGAGGGTCTCCCCCCGGTTTGCGACCGACAGACGGCCGCAACGAATACTACGGAAACCTGCAACACAGCTCGGAAATGGCGCATTTTCCTGTCTCCACGGACGGCAATAGTGTCAGAAATATTTCGATCTATCGGGCTCCGAACCTCCTGCGAAGACACATTATGCATCTTTCTCCATGGAAAGGCTGCAAGTTTTGTTCTGCCATTGGCTAGGGTCCTACGCCAGCTAGCGCTTCTGAAAATGCAGCGTGATTTCGGCTGGGATTTCGAGCGGGGTACCGTCGCAGGTTGCGGGGGTGAAGCGCCAAGTACTAAAGAGTTGAAGCGCCTCCGGATTCAAGTCCTCGCGTTCTGAAACGTCGATGCTCGCATCACGAATCGTGCCATCGGTGCGAACTGTGCCGTGGACCATTACTTCGACGTTCGCACCTCCCTGACCGGGGTTGGGTTGGGGCATAAATTTACCGAAGGGGCGCCGATAGACGGTGCAGACGCGGCCGATAATCCTCGCATCCGGAGGCGGCGTGAGAAGATCGGCATCGAAGGGCCCGTCGGTTTCCGTCTTCGTCTGCTCAAGTTCCATGCGTAAATCGTTCTGCTCGTAGACGATGCGCGCTGGAAGGTAAGTGCCGCGGTAGGGAAAGAAATCAGAGTTCGTAACGGTTTCGTCATTCGCGCGGACACGTGAAAGAATGCCGAACTGGTTGTCGATGCAGATTTCGTTAGCCGAAGACTTTTCTCCCTTGACGGTGTCAAATTCGATACACTGCGCGGGTCGTCCATTCAACTCGTTATTCTGAATGGAGCGGACGATGTCGGATTCATCGAAACGAGCGGTGTAAGGGTGATTGAGCCGCGTCATGCGGCGAACCTGGACCGGCGCACGAGCACGGTCGCCCACATCCGCGACCATAGTCCCGTTGACAACTACGAGCAGGCGATAGTCTTCGAATTCGTACTCGTCCCGGTAGGAGCGTGGCCCCTGCACAACACTTGTGAAGCGGCCCTGCTGAGTACCAGCCGGCGAGAACGATCGAAAGGTAATGGTCTGCTCGTAACTGTGAAATTGATGCGGAGTGCTTAAAGAGTCGGCGCGTTCCAGTAGGGTTTCGGCTTCCTGGCGAAGGTGGACGTCCTGAGCCGCGCAATCGAACCCAAGGGACACAACAAGTAAGGCAAACCAGAGACAGCCCATAGCGAGCAGCCCACCTGCGACGAGATGATAGCACAGTGGCTATCATCCGCGACCCCTGTTGGGCCACGCCTTCGCGATCAGGCCCGCACTATATTTCTTCGTGCTTACGGGATGGGTTCGATTGTGGTAAGTGTGCGGCACGGAAATGGAATCATATATTGTGTGAAAATCTGGCACAATTTGGTGCAATCGATGTCTAATACGGGCGTCTTCGATCGTTTCACTGCACTGGGGGATAAGAGCGCATGCGTTGCTTCGGATGTGTGCCTTCGACATCGATATTGTTTGTATCTTTATTTCTTTTCGTCCGGCCCGCATATTCACAAGCCGCGCTGCCGGAGGTGCATCGGGATTGGGATGTCAGCTTATGGGTGGCTGGGGAAACCGGTGAAGAGATCCTCAACAACTTTTCGGAAGCGCAGATTTTGACGGCAGGAGTTTTTGCGGGGAAAATTCTTACGCGTGAGATCGGCCGCGGTTGGAGACGCGGGCGCTTCGAATACGGATTTGAATTGATTCCAGTGTTTCGGCAGTTTCGGCCCCAGGCTCTATACGGCGGAGGTTTTGAGCCTGTCATTTTGCGGTGGAACTCCAGCGTGCATGCGGCACGCGTCGCGCCTTACATCGAATTAGCTGGTGGCGGCCTTCGCACCAACTCCAATCTCCCAGCGGGTAATACCTCGGACTTCAACTTTACGGCGCGGGGCGGCGGCGGAATTCAAGTATTCCGAACCCCGCGGCATTCGGTCGACATTGGCGTCCGATGGTCGCATATCTCCAACGCGAATCTGGGGGTGGATAATCCGGAGTTCAACGGGATCCAGGTGAGCCTGGGCTACCACTGGTTCCGATAGATGAGAGTAAAGCGGCGCGTTGATTGCCTGTAACCCTTTTCGTCCAGGCTTCCCAGCTAGCGCATCACTTTCAGCACTACTGCAGTAACATCATCGTGCGGGGCTGCGCCTTCGGAGAAGGCCAGCAGGCAATCGACGACGAAAATCCAACGATTCGGTTGCCGATTTGTGGCGGCATTGCGCCCATACCTCCTTCATTTGGGCGGCGCACAATTCGACTCCCTCCCCATTGCGCAATTCGTGCAGACCATCACTCGCGAACAGGACGCAGTCTCCGTGGCCGAGTTGCACGACATGCCGTTCGTATGCGGCTCCCGGGAACATTCCCGAAGCGAACCCACCCTCGCCCAGCTGGCTAGTGGTTGAGGAGGCCAGCAGGGGCAAGGGCATCCCGGCATTGGAGAAAAAGAGTTCTCGCGTGGCGGGGCTGAAAAGAGCATCCAAGGTCGAGCAAAAGCGCCCGCGGATGGGTCGCTGCACCAGGCGTTCGTTCAATCAGGCGAGAACGTCCGCAGTGTCCGTCCCAGTCTTGTGAATGCCGCGTAGTGTTCCCATGACGAGCGCGCTGTACATGGCCGCCGGCAAGCCCTTCCCGACCACGTCACCGAGGTAGATGCCGATGAGACCGTCCGGCAAGCGGAAGAAGTCGGCAAAGTCGCCCCAACGTCGGAGAAGGGTATAGAACGGAACGCGATCTCGATGGACTCTTGCAAAGCCCCTTTGTAGGCAGTCGCGAGGACTGGATAAGTTTCGCTTCCCGGGCGTGCTCGTCGCAAATGCGTCCGCATGTCCGACCCTTCAGGGACTCCGATTCCACCGCCAGACTAATCAGTTCAGACATGCGCAAATAGGTCCTTAAGCGGTTAGATCGGCGAAACGTCTGGACCGCGTTAGTGCCCAAGTTCGCAGCAGTCGACCGCTGAATACGGCCGCGTGGTTGGAATCAGATGTAGCCCTTTTTCTTCCAGACCTCCCAGTCGGACCGCACGGCTTGAAGCATGGCTTCAGCGGCGTGGTGCAGCCACTTCCCTTTTTGTTTCTCGAGATGACGGAGGATCGTATTGCGAGCGGATGGAGTGCCGAGATGGATATTGGCAGTTTCCCATCCCATGGCGTGGAGCAGGCGGAGTTCAGTATCGGAGCCGCGCAAGGAAGCTAGTTCGATGCGAGAGCAATGAGGGCCGAGGCGGCGAACGATCCAGCGGCCGCGCAATTGAACGAAGGGGTCGGGACAGCGGACAGCACGGTTGATAATGGTCTGGTAGAGAATTTCGGCAGGGCCTTTTTGCTTCTGAGCCTCGATGCTTTCTGCCCAACAATTGGAAGACGGGACGAGCGCTTTGGCTTCGCGGGCGATGCGTCCGCCATGCCAATCGGCGATGGCGACGTAGCGGGCGTGACCGAGACTGCCGAGTCCGGCGACGCGGTGCGCGAGACGATACGAGATGCCAGGTGCAGGCATGAGATGTTCGATGGCATCGACGGCGCTGATGGGGGCCTCGGTCTTGAGAGTCAGGAGCGCGTCCACCTTTTGCCAAAAGCGGACAGGATCACGCAACTCGCCTTCGGCGATGAGCCGCAGCCACTGATGCTTCTCGCCCAGAACGAAAGGACAACCTTGTTCCTGGATGCTTTCGCGATAACCTTCGAGCATGGTGCCGCAGATGTCCTCGCGTTTGAGCGGTAGACTTCCAGCCTCGGCGGCGAGATGGGCGCTGACTGTGAGACGCACTAAATCGATGGTATAGGCCATGGGCCAGGCTTCGTCGAAGTCGTTGACTCCCCAGATGAGGCGGCCCTCAATGTCACGCCAGGTGCCGAAGTTTTCGACGTGAAGATCGCCGACGGCGAGAACGTGCGGTGCTTTCGCGAGATCAGGGCAGATCTCCGGCCAGAGTTGCGCCCAGCGGTAGTAAGTGGCGCGAAAGAACGGGAACAGTTCCGCCTTCATGCGGGCGTGTTTCAGGCGGAGGTCTTTCTTATCGAGATGAGTACGCTGGGCCAGCCATTCTTCGAAATTGCGCGTGGCTTTGACGACATTCATGCGGGCAACGATAGCGACGGGGAGAAGGAGAAGTCAAATAAGAGGGGAAAGCCGTTTCACCACAGAGGCACAGAGTCACAGAGAAGACGGAAGGAAAGAACAATTTAGAGATCTTCTCCGTATCTCGGTGTCTCGGCGTCTGCGCGGTGAAATGAAATCCGGCGCAAGGCGTGGAATCGATTTCGCGATATCGATCCCAGGCCCGGCGCCGGATCCGAGCCCGCAGGAGGAAAGAAGGAGCTCAGTTCTTGAAGTGGGCGGCGTTGGTTTCGATGAATTGCTTCTTGTCCTCAGGGACGTCGTCGACGGCGACAATCGAATCTGAAGTGCAGGCTGGAATGCACGCACCGCAGTCGATGCACTCCGCTGGGTCGACAAAAAGCTGTTTCGCTTCTTCGAAACCGGGCTCATCCTGCTTGGGGTGGATGCAGTCGGTGGGACAGACATCGACGCAGAGGGAATCCTTGATGCAGGAATCGGTAATTACATAGGCCATGATGAAAGTCTCCGAAATCAAACTAGGTTTTGCTTGCTCGATTCTCAGTGTAGGGGTGGGCCACCGGATAAGGCTGTGATGGTCATCACAGGGTGCTGTGCGCGACGTCGGATCGCACCTGCACTTACCGAAATGGGCGCATATTGATTTGGATCACGCAAAGGCGTGACCGCGGTCACGGACATGAAAAAATCACAATGGCAGAATGCTGCCATTGAACTAGGCCTTCTAGTTGAGATCGCCCGGCCCTAACCCACAGAACCCCACAGAGCCGTTACCCCAGACGGCAGGGGCCGGGCGCCTTAAATAAAGAAAAGAGATGAGTGAGGTGCCCCCCCCCAACCCTCCCCTATCTCTTGTCTCACTTCCTGCCTTGTCTCCTGTTTTGCTTTCGTCCCAAAAGTCTCATCGAGAAAGCACGTTGCGTCCAGTCGTCAACGTGTCGATCCTGACACACTGTCGTGTCCAAGCCACCTTTCCTGCCTGAATAGACCTGCGGCAACTCTTGTGTTTTCAAGAACGTGAGGTTTGGTTCCTGTCCTGCCTTGTAGATATGCAGAAGGAGCCGGGCGATGGAAACGACAAGCTGCGCGGCGACTAGCAAGGGGACGAGGGAATGGATGGCGGCGTTTCTCATTCTTGCATTGGCGCTTCCCTGTGTCGCCCAGAGTTCTACTGAGGAGCGAGTACCGCGCGTGGTGCTGGTGAGCATTGCGGACCGCAGGCTGGCGGTGTTGGAGAACGGGAATGTGCTGGCTTACTTCCCGGTTGCGGTGGGTGCGGCGGTGAGTCCGAGTCCGACGGGCGAGTTTGTAATCGTGAGCCGCGTGGCCAATCCGACTTACTACCACGAAGGCCTGGTGATGCCGGCGGGCAGAGGCAATCCGGTAGGCACGCGCTGGATGGGGCTGAATGTGAAGGGATACGGGATTCATGGAACGAATGCCCCGAGGTCGGTCGGGCATGCGACGTCACATGGATGCATCCGGCTGAGGAATCGGGATGTGGAGCGGCTGTACGCAATGCTGCGCGTGGGCGACATCGTGGAGATTCGCGGCGGGCGGGACGAGGAGATTGCCTCGGTGTTTGGTGGAGACGGAGAGGTGGCTAGGGCGCAGGTGAACGCGTCAAACGTTGGGCAGTAGCGGAGGAATTCAAAAGCGCTAGCGTGGAGACACGGAGGAACGTCGCGGTGCTCGCGAAGAGATCATGGTTACGGAGTTTGGAGTCGAACTTTCCTTTAGGAGTCGTTATGCAAATGGCAATCACATTCATGGCAGTGGTGGGTGGCCTGATCTTTTCGGTGGCGGTGGCACTGCTGGCGGAGGAGCTAATTTTCGGGCAGGTGTTCCGTCTGTTCTTTGTTCGGCAATATGTCCGACAGGCGGTGCCGGTTAAGACGGGACAAAAGCGCTAAGGCGCAAAGGAGAACGACGATGCTGGCGTTGAAGTATTTGCTGATTATGGGCGGCCTTGGGATGATGCTCGCGGCCGTATGCATTCTCACCTATGATTTGTATCGCGAAATGTTGTGCCGGCGGGCGTTGGAAACACCGGGAGGAGCAGTGACTGCGGCTCCGGTGACCGTGCGATGGCGGACGTCGCTGGCGCTGGCTATGTTGGCGTGGGGACCGCTGTTGGTGGCCTTCAGCATTGTGGTGGTGCCGAGTGGAATGGCGGGCGTACGAGTGAGCGAGATGAGCGGGACGGTGCCGGGGACGCTATATCCCGGCGCACACATGGTGCTGCCGCTGTCGGAAGATGTTGCGTTGTTCGATACGCGCGACCAGATTTTTACTACTGGAGTTTCGGAGGATGGAAAAAGTGCGGCGACGAATGTTTCTACGAAGGCGCAACTTCTGGATGTGCAGGCGAAAGAAGGTCTGACGCTGGGACTGGCGATCACCGTGCGGTACCGGCTTGATGCGAAGAGGCTGGATTATATCCAGGGGAACTTGCCGCGCCCCGTGGAAAAGGAAATCGTACCGCCGACGGTGGCCAGTGTGTGGCGGGAGATTGTACCGAACTACACGGTGCGGGACGTTTTTTCGGCGAAGCGCGAGGAAGTTCGTCAGCGGGCGGAGGGAATGATCACGCAGAAGCTCGCGGCNNGAATATGCGAAAGGTCTGGAGGCGCTGCTCTTGAAGGAGCAGGAGAACGACCGCATGGGCGTGGAGACGGAATTGAAGACCAAGGAAGTGCGGATTGCTGAACTGGAGGCCGAGGCCACGAAAGTGCAGCAGATCAAGCAAGCGGAAGGCGAGGCGCAAGTCCATGTGCTGCAAGCCAAAGGCGAGGCGGACGCGATGCAGTACACGCTTCCGCTGAAAGAGAAGCAAATCCAGCAGAGCCGACTGGAGGCGCAAGCTCGCAAGGAAGCGACCATTCAGAATGCGGAAGCCGAGGCCCAGGCTAAAGTAATCGACAGCAAAGCCGAAGGCGAGCGGCGGAAGTTGCTGGCGGATGCCGAGGCGGATCGTATCCGCGTAACGGCGGTAGCGGATGCCGACCGACTGAAGAGTGAGGCGGCGATTTTGAAGGACAATCCGTTGTTGATCAATAAAATTGTGGCGGAGCGGCTTTCCGACAAACTGCAGATCATGATGGTGCCAGCGGATGGGAAGTTCTTTTTTGCTAACGACGTGCTACGCAGCATGAACGTGGCGAACCAGAGCGGGCAGCCGGAACAGCAAAGATAGTGGGCAGTGGCCGATGATCAGGGGTCAGCATTTCTGGCCACTGGCCCACCGGCCACTTCCACGTGCCACCTTGACGGTAATAGGTACACGATGCGCCATGCTATTCAAAATGCATTCCAATCGTTGAAGCTAAGTCTGGTTCTTTTCTTCTTCTGTTCCGTTCCTGTTGGGATCGCGGCCGCGACTGAGTGGAGCGGTCCCGCCCAGCAACTGGCACAAAAGATTGTGGCGGTCACCGGGCCGGGAGCGGTCGCGGTCACAGTGGAGAACCGTTCGTCTCTATGGACAAAGAATGTGGATGCGATCAGCGGCGAGCTGCGCGTTGATTTGGAAGCGCTGGGGGTGCGTCCGGCCAAGCCGGAGCAGGCAGCGGCGTCGGCAGCCGTGTCGCTTTCGGAGAATGCTCAGTCCTGCGTGTGGGTGGCGGAGATTCACCAGGGAGCGGGCGCATCGGCAGTGGTAATGGTATCGGTGCCGCGCGGAGACAACGCCGGATTCGCGCACGAGTCCATGCCGGTCAGCCTTCGCAAGATTCCACTATGGGCGCAGGAGGACCGCATTTTGGATGTGCTAATTCTGGAGGAAGACAGCGCGCCCAGGCAGATAGCGGTGCTCGACGGCGAGAAGGTTTCGATCTATCGGCTGAAGAACGGAAAGTGGGAGCTCGATCAGAGGCTCGGAATCACGCATGCGCGTCCCTGGCCGCGGGATTTGCGCGGGCGCGTAATGGAGGCCGCGGCCAAGGATCACTTGCTGGACGTTTATCTTCCTGGCGTGTTCTGTAGGAGCACGGCGAGCTTGCCGCTCACGCTGAACTGCCGCGAGAGTGATGATCCGTGGCCATTGGTAGCAACAGCTGCTGCGAGTTTTCCATCGTTTGGAGGAGGCCCGTCTGTGCAGCCGTTGGGTGCGTTTTATTCGGCGACGCGAAATTTCTTTACCGGAGCTTTGGCGCCGGGCGTTGGGAAACTCTCGACCGTTGGGAAATTTTATTCGGCGGCTGCACTACCGCGTGAGAAATACCTGCTGTGGTTGTTCGCTGGGACCGACGGACAGATCCATCTGGTGGATGGAGTAACCGATCAGGCGGCGAAGCTCGGCTGGGGCAGCGATGTCGCGAGCGTGAAGACGGCGTGCGGATCGGGCTGGCAGGCGCTGGCGACGGGTGCGGGGGAGAATGCTGGCAACAGCGGTGCAGATTCCGTGCGGGCTTATGAGATCGCGGACCGCGCTCCGGTGCCGGTGAGTGCGGCGCTAGATTTTCCCGGCGAGATCACGGCGCTGTGGACGGAGGCGAAGGGCGACAGTGCGGTCGCCGTCGTCAGAAACCGGGAGACGGGAGCTTATGAAGCGTTTCGGCTGGCGGCGGCTTGTAGCCAGTAGCCTATTGCTGATGGCGCTGCTCATAAAGGCAGGCGCAGCGGAGACTCGTCCGCAGTATGGTGGGACGTTGCGCATCGCGATGCGGGAAGCGCCAGCCTCACTCGATCCGTGCGATGCAACGCAGGCGGATTCATTGGCGCGGCGCAATGTGCTGGCTCTCATTTTCGAGACGCTGGTCACCCTGGATGATCGAGGGAGACTCCATCCATCGCTTGCGGTCGATTGGCAGTTTGGGCCCGGAAACCAGCGATGGCAATTCCGTATGCGCCACGGTGTGCGCTTTCACGACGGAACCGCGCTGACCGCAGAAATTGCGGCGTCTTCTCTGCGAACGGCGAATCCGTCATGGAAGGTCTTTGCCGAAGGTGAAGCTGTAGTGGTGGAGCTCGATCACAGCGATCCGGACTTGCCGGCGGAACTTGCGCTCACTCGCAACAGCATTGCGAAGAAGAACGGCGGGGGCAAGTTAAGCGGGACCGGTCCGTTCCACATTGAGGATTGGCAGGCTGGGAAGAAGCTGACGTTGGGCGCGGAAGAAAACCATTGGCGGGGCCGAGCATTCGTGGATGCGATCGAAGTGGAAATGGGCAGGAACTTCCATGAGCAATTAAACGAACTCGAATTGGGGAGAGCGAATCTGGTGGAGGTAGCGCCGCAACAGGGGCATCGAGTAGCCATGGAGGGCGGCTGGGTGAGCAGTTCGCAACCGATGGAACTGGTGGCACTGGCTTTCAGTGGCGATCCGAAGACGGCGAACGAAAAGTCGTTGCGGTCTGCGCTGGCGCTTAGCGTAGACCGAGGTTCGATGAAGAGCGTGTTGCTGCAAGGCGCAGGACAACCAACAGCGAGTCTCCTGCCGAACTGGATGAGCGGTTACGGATTCACGTTTTCGACCGATGCGGATCTGAAACGAGCCCGCCATGAGCGCGAACAGGTTAGCACAGCGCCGAACTGGACGGTGGGATATGATGCCAACGATTCAGTGGCGCGGGTACTGGTGGAGCGTGTGGCGCTCAACGCCAAGGATGCGGGCCTGGTGTTGCAGCCGACGACCGCGGCGACAGCGGATCTGCGGTTGGTAAGGATTCCTTTGGCTTCGGCCGATCCCTGGATCGCTTTGGCGAACCTAGCGGAGACCTTGGGGTTGGCGATGCCAAAGCCGAGAGGAGAATCGGGGGAGGATCTTTATGCTGCCGAACTGGCGCTGCTGGCAGGGCAGCGAATAATTCCACTGTTTGATCTTCCGGAGGAATATGCGTCGTGCCCGGTGCTGAACGATTGGAGGCCGGCAGCGGATGGAAGCTGGCGGCTGGATGAAGTCTGGATGGGAAAAGATAGACCATGATGTTTCGCCGCAAACTGCTGGCCGTCTTCGCACTGACCGTGTTCCTCTCAGTGGCGGCGGTGGCATGGTTGGTGTCAGAGGTGACGCGGCGGGCCTTTGCACGGAGCGACGATGAAAGAACCGCGGCACTGGTGACTCAGTTCCGGCATGAGTTCAACCGGCAGGGCGACGAGGTCCAACGCAGGGTGGAGGCTATTGCTGGATCGGAAGCGGTAAGCCGCATGACTTTCGCCTTGAGCCGCGCGCCGGCGGATTCGGGACCCTATTTCGAGTTGGCGAAATCGACAGCGGAGAATAGCCAACTCGATTTTCTCGAATTCGTGGAAGGCGGTGGAACGATCGTTTCTTCGGCGCAGTGGCCGGCCAAGTTTGGATATCCGGAGGAAGCGTTCGGCAGTTTTTCAACAGCGATTGAGCAGGGACCGTTCCTGAAGCAGGAGCCGCTGCAGGAAGGAACCGTGCTGGGATTGTTTGCGGTGCGTGCAACACGGGTGGGAGAGCGGCCGGTATATGTGATCGGCGGGCGACGCCTGGACAAGAACTTTCTCTCTGGGCTGGACTTACCCGCGGGAATGAGAGCTTTGTTGTATCAGAATCGCGGCGACCATTTCTCTGCTGATTTGCTGATCGATCCATCTACGTCTTCCGCGGAGAAGATGCGTTCATCAGAAAAGTTGCAGCCGCTGATTGACGCTGTGCGGCAGTACGGGCAGGAAATGACGGCGGTGGTGCCATGGTCGGGGAACCAGGCCGATGATGAAGTGTTCCATGCGATTCCGCTGCTGGGCACGGATGCCGGCAAGGATCATCCGCTGCTGGCGATCCTGCTGATCGGCAACTCGCGGCGCACCTATGTTGAGTTAAAGCGGCATATCCGCTCGGCGGCGTTGCTGGTAGGAGGCGGAGGAATTGTACTGGCCATTCTTCTAAGCAGTTGGGCCGCGGCGCGGGTGACCCGGCCGGTGGAGCAACTGGCGCAGGCCGCGCAGGAAGTCGCGGCGGGCAATTGGAATGCGCGAGTAGCTGTATCCGGGCGGGATGAACTTGCGCAGCTGGCCGACTCCTTCAATCGAATGACCGCCGAGTTGCTAGGGCAAAAAGAGCGGCTGGTGCAAGCCGAACGTGTGGCGGCGTGGCGCGAACTGGCGCGACGGCTAGCGCACGAGTTGAAGAATCCGCTGTTTCCACTTCAGCTTACGGTGGAGAATCTCGTGCGGGCGCGGCAACAGAATCCGGAGCAGTTCGAAGAAGTTTTCCGGGAGAGTTCGAGAACACTGTTGGCGGAGATATCGAATCTGAAGGGAATCATCGGGAGGTTCAGCGAATTCTCCAAGATGCCGCAGCCGCAGTTGCACCCGATGCAGGTGAATGATGTGATTCGAGGCGTGGCACAACTCTTTCAGGCGCAGCTGGAGGCACCGGGGCGTGCGAAGATCAGTTGTGAACTGCAACTGCACCCACGCTTGGAACCTGTGGCGGCGGATGCGGAATTGTTACACCGGGCAATTACAAATCTTGTGCTGAACGCCATGGATGCGATGCCGCAAGGCGGAACATTGACGCTGCGCACGCGTGGGGAAGATGGCAAAGTGTTGATCGAGGTTGCGGATACCGGTTCGGGGCTCACAACGGAGGAATGTGAGCGCATCTTTACTCCTTACTATACGAGCAAGCAACATGGCACTGGACTGGGGCTGGCTATCGTGCAGTCGGTGGTGAGCGATCACGGAGGAAGAATCCGCGTGGAGAGCCAGCCGGGACGAGGTACAACATTTGTGATCGAGTTGCCGCGGGGCTGAGTTCCGGCGCGAACCTTCGAATGGAATGATTCAACGATGGAGGACGGTTGCCAACGAAAGCACATCTGCTGATTGTGGACGATGAAGCGAACACGCTGGCATCGTTGTCGCGGGCGTTTCGGCTGGCCGGGCACGAGGCCACGGTATGCGACAACGCGGCCAAGGCGCTGGAACTGGCCAAGGCACAAAAGTTCGACGTGATCCTTTCGGATGTTGTGATGCCCGGAAGGGGCGGACTGGCGCTGCTGGAAGAATTGAAAGCCCAGGGCGTGACCGTGCCGGTCGTGATGATGTCAGGGCAGGCAGATATTGAAATGGCGGTGCGGGCCACGCGACTGGGCGCGCTGGATTTTCTGGAGAAACCGATCTCAACGGAAAAACTTTTGCTGACGGTAGAGAACGCGCTGAAGCTGCAACGGCTGGAAAGCGAAAACCGGCAGCTCAAGCAGCGGCTGGGAAAGCACGAAATTGTGTGGCAAGGCGCGGCCATGCAGCGCGTGATGGCGCAAGTGGAACGCGTGGCGGCGAGTGAAACACGGGTTTGCATTCTGGGAGAAACGGGCACGGGAAAAGAGCTGGTGGCGCGGACGATTCATGAACGCAGCGCGCGGGCCGGCGGAGCGTTTGTGACGTTGAATTGCGCGGCGGTTCCGGCGGAGCTGATTGAGTCGGAGCTTTTCGGACACGAGAAAGGATCATTCACCGGGGCGGCGGGACGGCACATTGGAAAGTTCGAGCAGGCGGATCAGGGCACGATCTTTCTGGACGAGATTGGCGATATGCCGCTGGCCATGCAGGCCAAGTTGCTACGAGTGCTGGAAGAAGGAGAAGTGGAGCGCATAGGTGGCGACAAGCCAGTGAGCGTGGACGTGCGGGTAGTGGTGGCGACCCATCGCGATCTGGAAGCCAGAGTGCGCGAGGACAAATTCCGCCAAGACTTATTTCACCGGATTTATGTCTTTCCGCTGGTGCTGCCACCATTGCGGGAGCGGCGGGAGGACATTCCGGCGCTGGTGGGACATTTCGCGGCGCAAGTGAGTGCGCTGAATGGGTGGAAGGCGGTTCCGTTTTCGGCAGACGCGATGGCGGCGTTGCAGTCGCACGGCTGGCCGGGAAACGTGCGGGAGTTGCGCAACATGGTGGAGCGGCTGATGCTGCTTGCGACCGACGGTCAGGTAGATCTTGCGACCGTGGAGATAGCTCTGCCGAAAACCGGGAGTGGTGGTGTTGCGGTTTCTTCCACATTTGCGTCGGGACCGCTGGCCGAGCGTGTTGATGCCTTCGAGCGCGACGTCATTCTGGCGGAGTTGAAGCGGAGCCGTTCGAACGTGAGTCTGGCGGCGAAGGCGCTGGGTCTGGAGCGCAGTCATCTTTATAAGAAGGCGGAGCAATTGGGAATTGATCTGCGTGCGATGCGGCGGGAGCAAGACTCGACGCCGGAATGATTTCGTATTCCACCTAAGCGTTCAGGAGATTGCGTTGATCAGAAAAGCCCGCGGTTGGATAGCCTGGGGTCTTCTCGTCAGGTCACTTACTTTTCTCGTCATTCTTACGGATGCGGTTGCCAGTGAACCTCCGTCTCCACCTGCGTATGGAGTCCGCATGGAGCAGGCGTGGATCCCGATGAAAGACGGAGTGCGACTGGCGGCAACGCTTTACATGCCGGACGGAGCGACGCCAGGCGAAAAGTTCCCTGCCCTGCTGGAATATTTGCCATATCGTAAAGATGATGGCACGGCCGCGGGCGACTATCCCAAGCATGCTTACTTTGCGCGGCGGGGATACGTGAGCGTGCGGGTGGATATTCGAGGATTCGGAGCGAGTGAGGGCACACCGCCGGAGCGGGAATATTCCGAACAGGAGCAAGTGGATGGAGAGCAGGTGATCGCGTGGCTGGCTCACCAAAGCTGGTCGAATGGGAACGTGGGAATGTTCGGCATCTCGTGGGGCGGATTCACTGCGCTGCAGATGGCGATGCGTCATGCGCCGGCCTTGAAGGCGATTCTGGCGGTGGACGCGACCGCGGAACTGTTTCACGACGATGTGCACTACCTGGATGGGATCGCGCACATTGATGAGTTCGAGTTGAACATGGATATGGCGGAGGGATGGACGGGCGCGCCGGATTACACGCTCGACGAAAAAGTTCTAGGGCCACGATTCGAGACTCCGCCATGGTCGCTACTTTATCTGAAGCATCAGCATGACGGACCGTTTTGGCGAGAGCGGGTGCGGCCGCTGAAGGAAATTACAATTCCAAGTTTTCTGATCGGCGGATTGCTGGATGGTTATCGCGATAACGTGACCGACACGTTGATGCAATCGAGCGGGCCGGTGAAGGCGATCGTTGGGCCGTGGAACCATACGTTTCCGAACGATGCCGTGCCGGGTCCGCAGATTGAGTGGCGCAACCAGGCAGTGCTCTGGTTTGATCATTGGCTCAAGGGCCGCGACACGGGTGTGGAACAAGATCCGCGGCTGGTCGTTTATATGCAGCACTGGCACCCGCCGGATCCGAATCTTGAAATTGTGCCTGGCGAGTGGCGACGAGAAGATGTTTGGCCGCCGAAGGAGGAGCAGGCATCAACTTTATTTCTGCAACCCAATCACGCACTGGCGGAGACAACGGCGCACGCAGATACGCATCAGCTCAAGTATGTGCCGTCGGTTGGCGTCGAAGCGGGATTTTGGTGGGGAGAGTTGTTGAGCGATGTACGGCCGGTGGATGCGTTCAGTCTGGTGTACGACTCAGCGCCGTTGCCAGACGATATGGCTATCTTGGGGCGTCCGTACGCTTTGTTGCGGGCCTCGGCGACGGCATCGCTGGCTGACTGGTTTGCGCGGCTCTCGGATGTGGCGCCGGACGGAACGGTCACGCAAATCACTGGAGCGGGGATAAACGGCGCGCAACGAGACTCGATGAGCGAACCCCGCGATCTCGATCCAGGTAAAGTCTATGCCCTCGATATTGAGATGCATTTAACATCGTGGGTGTTTTCCAAAGGCCACCGCATTCGCGTAGCGATCTCAAACGCATTGTGGCCGATGATGTTGCCTACGCCTTATTCCATGACGACCTCGTTGGAACTTGGTGGAAACGATGGGTCGCGGATCGTGTTGCCGGTTGTGCCTGAGCACGGCGTTGCTCCGCCTGCGTTTTCAGCGCCCGAACCTTCCGAGGAGCGCACTGACGTTAAGAGCGAAGGCTTCCCCTGGCCAGGTGAGTGGACAGTCGAGCGCGATGAGGCTCGCCATAAGACGACCGTGCACTGGAAGGGAAAAGAAGGAGGCAAGTATCCTTGGGGGACGGAAACGGATTACGAGAATCTGACGTACGAAGCCGATGACGCGCATCCAGAGACCAGCTCTGTGCGGGGCGAGGCGGAGACCATTTTCGCACTGATGGGCCGCACGCTGGCCTGGCGAGGGCACTTGCTGGTGACAACCGATCAGAAGAATTTTTATTACAAATACACGCGAGAGTTGCTGAAAGACGGGCAGATGATCAAGTCGAAGTCCTGGCGGGAGACGATTGCCAGGGATCATCAATGAGGGGAAAGACGTAGCGAGCTACGTCTCTAGAGAGTCTGATCTCTTCATATCAAATCAACACTTCTAATCGGCCGCTGCTGACGAAGACTCCAAGCCGCGCCTGAGATCGGCGGCGAGGAGGCAGTGAAATAATTGTTCTCCGGCCTCGCGGCGAACGGAGAGACGTCCGGCGCGGTAGGCGCGCGACTTCAGGCCAAGCTGCACGTCCTCACAGATGCCGAGATCTTCTTCCTGTACCCGATTGCCGACGTTCACCGACTGCGCGTTGTATTCGCGGCTCGCGTCGCCGATGTCGGCGAAATAAAAATCGAAGATCACGCTGCAGTGGTCAACATCGACGGGGATCACGCGATTCGTGTCCATGTACCCTTCGTAGCAGTTGATCATCAGGTTGGGATGCTGCCAGAAATACCAGGCGCGGTCGCCCTTGCGTGCGGCTCCGGTAGCGGCATCCTCGTCGGAGGCAACCATCGGACTGGATTGCAGGCAATAACGGTCTTCGTTCTCGATGGTGTACTGCTTGTAATCGAGGACAGAGTTCAGTCCTTTATGCAGATGCGGGACGTGATAACCGCCGTCGAGATAATTGTCAACGAAGACTTTCCAGTTGCAATGAATGTTGTAGGTCCGGCGGTCGAAGTAGTGGAGTTTGCTGATGCCGAGAGGGGCGACGCGCTTGGCGAGGCCGCCGAGAAAGTCGGCTAAGGGCGCTGCGTGAGCGTCGAGGTTGATGAAGACGAAGCATTCCCAGGTCTCGACTCGAATGGGGACGAGGCCGTTCTGCGCACGATCAAAATTCTGCACACCCTCGAACTCCGGCATGCCTTTCAGCGAGCCATCGAGGCCATAGTTCCAGCCGTGATATGGACAATGCAAAAGCGCGACGTGGCCGCAAGGTTGAGTTACCACCGCAGCGGCGTGATGACGGCAAACGTTGTAGAAGGCGCGCAGGATGCCGTCGTTACCACGGACCACAACGATGGGCTCGCCGGCGACGGTGGTGGCGATGAACTGGCCCGGACCTTTCACGTGATCGGTGCGCGCAACGAGTTGCCACGTTTTGCTGAACACATTCAGACGCTCAAGTTCCGCAATGCGAGGATCGACATACCAGGCTGCGGGGATGGTAGAAGCCTGCGACAGCGGAGCGTGGTCGTCGTAACTGGAGAGTATCTGCTCGATTGACGATTGCATGGTCTCGATTTTTCTCACTGTGGAATCTGAATACTGATTTGTGTTCTGCCAGCCGAGCTATGGCACATTCGGTTTGGCGATAAGGTTCGCGACGGCGATTCTCCGTGGTTCACTACGGCCAGGGGCCGGAGTTGCAGAAGCAACGCCAACGGCACGCCGCAAGACGGCGAGAAACTGCCGAATGCGAGCTTCTTTCTTCTCCGGCATCTCACCCTGCCTGCGGAACAGGCCGGGATCAAGTTCGGCAGTAAGCAGGGCATCCTGGAATCGCTCCATGGTCCAATCCAGGATGGAAACAATCATTTCAACATCCATGTCCTTGCGCAACTCACCTCGTTCCAGGCCAAAACGCACGAAGGCGACTGTTCCGTAGGGATCTTCCGCAATCAGAAAGCGGTTGATCTCACGCTTCAACACCAGATCGGTGCCGTAATTGCCGAGCAGAGAGATGCGATAGGGAATCCAGTCTTCGTGCAGCAAATGTTCGGTGCGGACCAGCCAATAGTACAGAACATCGAAGAAGCCAGCGGCACGCACATCGGCGAGCGCGTCCAGATATTTCGGGAACGAACGCACGGCACGCTTGTAGACCTCGAAGAAGAGGCCGTCCTTGCTACCAAAGTGCTGGAAAATCGAGCCCTTGGCAATGCCCAATGTCGCCGCCATGTCGCCGACGCGCGCCGCGTGATAGCCGTGCTCCGCAAAGTACTGCATGGCGATGTCGACGATGCGAGAGCGCTTGGCCTCGGATCGAGGTCGGTGTGCGTGGCGGCTTATGTAGCGTGGTAGCTCAACGGCATTGCTAGCGATTCCAGCCATGAATGACTCCAAGTCACGGAAGCATAACGGAGAGTCTCATAACTTTCAACTTCATTTTTGTTGCCTGATGCAGTAACGTATGGCGTCCGGGGATACGCAGCATGACTTCGGGTCAGATTTGGTAGAACCAGGTTCCAGCTCCGTCTATGACGCAATCGTTGTCGGCGGCGGCCACAACGGGTTGACGGCGGCTGCGTATCTGGCACGCGGCGGGCTTTCCACGCTGGTGCTGGAGCAACGCGAAATTGTCGGCGGATGTTGTGTGACCGAAGAGATCGCGCCCGGCTGTCGGGTTTCAACTACGTCTTATATTGCCAGCATGCTGCGGCCCGAAGTGATCGCAGAGTTGTGTCTCGCTGATCACGGATTGCGCATGGTCCCCTGCGACCCCGCGATTCAGGTTCCGTTCCCTGATGGACACGTGGTTCCTTGGTGGGTGGATCGGGAGCGGGCAAAAGCGGAATTCAGCAAGATCTCCGCAAAAGATGCCGCGCGTTTTGTCGAAGTCGACGATCAACTGAAGAAGCTGGCGCGATACCTCCAGCCATTTTTCATGGAGCCGCCGCCGGAGATAGATACGTCGACGGTAGGCGGATGGAGCGATCTGTTTCGCGTGGGCAAACGGTTTCGCGGAATTTCCAGCGCAGAGATTGCGCAACTGATTTCGTTTCTCACTGGAAGTCTGGGCGAGTTTCTCGATCACAACTACGAATCCGAGAAGATGAAGACGATGTTCCTGGCGAACAATGTGTATGGTAAACATGGTGGACCGTACCAGCCGGGAACGGCGATCGGATTGCTGTTTCATTTGCTCAGCGGCGGCGAGCACGAACTGCAGGGCTTCTACGGGCACGTGATGGGCGGCATGGGATCGATCGCGCAGGCGTTGGCGGCGGCTGGAAGAAAGCTGGGCGTGGAGATTCGAACTTCCACCGCAGTGGCACACATTGAGGTGCACAACGGTCGAGCCTACAGCGTTGTGTTGGAGGATGGCACTGAGTTGCGCGGCCGGATGATTCTTTCGAACGCCGATCCCAAGCGAACATTCTTGAAGATGATTGCGCCGTGCGAGCTGCCTGAAGATTTTCTCTTTGCGGTGCGCGGCATCCGCATGGACGGACCGTGCGCGAAGGTAAACCTGGTGCTCGCGGAAGAGCCGCGGTTTACGGGAACATCGCCGCATGCATCGCCTCTGGAGCGCACGTTTTACACGCTGGTACCGTCGCTGGAGTTTGCAGAGCGATGCTATGACATTGCAAAATTTGGCGAGATTCCCGAAGGGCTGTGGGTGGACTGCGTAGTCTCATCGAATGCGGACAGTTCGCTCGCGCCACCGGGCAAACACATTCTGACCTGCTTTGTGCAATACGTCCCTTACAAGCTGCACGAGGGCAACTGGGATGACAAGCGCGAACTGCTGGGTGATCGTGCAGTGAAAAAGATTGCCGAGTATGCGCCCAACGTGCCGAGCGCGATTGTGGCTCGGCAGGTGCTTACGCCATTGGATCTGGAGCGGACCTACGGACTGACCGAGGGCAATATTTTCCACGGCGATTTGCGGCTGGAACAACTCTTCTTCATGCGTCCGGTGCCGGGCTGGGCGCAGTATCGTACTCCAATTCGTGGGCTTTATCTCTGCGGAGCGGGAGCGCATCCCGGTGGCGGGGTTACGGGTGCGCCCGGCCGGAATGCGGCGATGCAGGCGCTGCGCGATTGGAAGAAGGGACGATTCAAGGAAGTGGCAGCGTGAAGGATGACTTAAACCGCGAGCGTCCGGTCGCGGCGGAAATCGGATATTACGACAATCGAACAATTTAGGAGCGAGCATGAAAAAGAAAGGCATTCTGGAAAGGCTGAAAGAAGGGCCGGTGTTAGGAGATGGCGGATATCTGCTGGAACTGGAGAAGCGCGGTTGGGTGCGCGCGGGTCCGTTCACCCCGGAGGTGGTGCTTGCGCATCCGGACGCGTTGCGCGAATTGCACGTGGAATTTCGCGAAGCAGGATCTGAAGTGCTGCAAGCGCTAACTTTCTATGCAAGCCGCGACAAGCTGGCAACCGTGGGACTGGAGAACCGGTTGGAGGATTTGAATCGTGCGGCCGTACGCATTGCGCGCGAGGTTGCGGGCGATCGCTGCCTGGTTGCGGGCAACCTGAGTCTGACGTGGATGTACGAACCGGGAAACGCATCGGCGGCCGATCGCGTACGGAAAACATTCGACGAACAACTGGCTGTGCAGGTTGAGGAAGGCGTGGACTTTATCATCGGCGAAACCTTTTCCTGGCTTGGGGAAGCGCTGATTGCGGTCGAGCGCGGGAAGAAAACGGGCTTGCCCACGATGATCACAATCTGTTTCGAGAACAAGGATGAAACCGCCGAGGGCAAGAGCGCAGCAGACGCGGCGAAAGCGCTGTTCGACGCGGGCGCGGACATTGTTGGCATGAACTGCCTGCGGCCGCCAGAACATATCCTAGGGCCGATGGAAGAGATGCGGGAAGCGGTATCGGGTTATTTGGCGTGTCAGCCGGTCGCATACCGCACTCCCCGTGAAAAGCCAGACTTCACGAGCTTGCCAGAGTTTCCTTACGCGTTGGATCCGTTGCAGCTCACGCGGAAGGAAATGGGAGACTATGCGCTGCAGGCCCGCGACATCGGCATCAACTTTATTGGCGCGTGCTGCGGCACCGTCGCAATGCACATCCGCGAAATGGCGAAGGTACTGGGAAAATTACCCGAGGACTCGCGCACGTGGAAAAAGGGCGGCGAGAAACCAATGTCGGCTTACGAATACTACGACCACGACAAATTGCAAACCGGCAGCCGGACATAGCCACCGGAACAGCAAACGCTCGACGATAATAAACGAGCAGGCTCCGCGAAGGCAGCTTGCTCGTTTCATTTGTGCCTAATTTCTAGCTAGCGTTGCGCAGCCGCGAATCTTCCGCGTGCACGAGTGGCTCGTCCACCAAGTGCTCGCTGAGAAACCAGACTTGCAATTCATTGGCGCGTAGCACGTCGCTGACCGCCAAGTCGTTGGTGCCATCATCGCCCAGTTCGTCAGCCCGGCGTGCCAACTCGCGGCAGTGGCTGATGATGATCTGATGGGCGTCCAATAGACGGGAAATCTGCACCGGGACTTCTTCCCTGCCCTTCGGCGGACGCTCAATGCGCGTAGTCTCCGCAACGTCGGCGGACATGGCAATCGAGACGCCCCCCAGAAGTTGGATCCTCTCGGCGATCGTATCCACAATCTCCGATTGCTCTCCGTAATGCTTGTCAAACAAGAGATGGAGCTGATAAAAAGTTGGCCCCGCCACTTGCCAATGTGATTTCTTGTAGAGGTCCCGGAGGGTCATGGTATCGGCTAACAGAAGGTTAAGTTGCTCGGTCATTTCCAGGCGGACCGGCTCCTCCAAGTCGAGAGGCAACATGTGCGAGACGGTACCATAGTGTTGAATTTCGGCGGCACGCTGATGAAGGCGAGGCTGCGCGCTCACTGTCCCTCGCTCCCCGGTGGGTGCTTTTGCGTTGGGATCTTTCTTGGCCATAGATGATGTTCTCCTTAACTGCAAAGCAATCTTAGTTTCTTGGTACATGAAAATCCTGGCTTTTGTTCGATGCCAAGATTCAACTCTTAGATGCGGCAATCTGGCTAAGGGGTAAAGTCCCACAATGAGGAGCCTGAACCAGTATGGAAGCGGCATAAAGGCTCTGAGCCAGTTTTGAAAGATGGCGAAACTTTGACGATGTCGTAACCATAGTTTATGATCGAACTGCGGGGTGGAGCAGTCTGGT